>NZ_JANHAU010000001.1:0-632209 GCF_024464185.1 Haloarchaeobius salinus | reverse complement strand
GGACCTCCGCTCCGACGACTTCGACGGCGAGCCCGCGCCGGGCGACGGCTGGCTCGACGACCCCGTTCGCGACGCACTCGCCGGTGACACCCCGGCTGGTCGGCGCTACCGGCGCGTCCTCGACGGTGCGGCGGTCGAGCTATAGACCGCTCGTGAGCGCTCGATACGGCTCCTAGTGAGCTTCTTGCCGAATCCGTTCGTGGTACCGGGTGGGATGGACGAGACCCACGCAACCGACACCGAGCAGCCGACGGCCGACGGCGACACGACGCCGAACCAGCCGCCCGACCTGGCTATCCTCCACGCGCTCGACGGCGTGTCCGCCATGCCCATCGCGGAGCTCACGGGCGCGGTCGACGCCGACCCGGCGACCGTCGACCACCTCTGCCATCGCCTCCAGAGCGCGGGCTACGTCCGCGCCCGGACCGACGGCTCGTACAGCATCACGGCCCACGGCGAGCGGTACCTCCGGACGCTGCTCAGACAGCGGCGCATCCGGCCCTGAGAACCAGCCCGCGAACTCACTCCGCCGGCCTGACGACCCAGAGGCCATCCCCCTGGCGCTCGATGACCGAGGCCTCGCGCATCCGCACGACGTAGCCCGTCGGGTTCGACTGCACCTCGTGACCGGCGCGGACGCTCCCGAGTTCACCGAGCAACTGCGCCGTGGGCGGTTTCTGTGCCGCGCCGCAGTCGTAGACGGTGAGGAGCCCGCGACCGCCCTCGCGCTCGTAGACGACGATGTGTGCATGCGGGGGCAGCCGGTAGCGGTCCTCGCCGTCGGCCGGCGCGAGCGTGTTCATACGAGGCGGTAGCACGGGTGCGGTCGAAAAGGGTCCGGTTCAGTCGTCGGCCGCCAGTCCGTCACCCGACGCCCGCGTGCCCTCGTCCTCGCGGAGCAGGGGGGTCCCGTCGGCACGCGGGCCGAGTTCAGGACCGAACGGTGGCTCGCCGTCGACCACACGGCGCTGCTCGTAGTCCGTCGAGCGCTCGACCGGCGTGCGGCCGATGGCCCGTATCATCTCGACGTACTGGTCGAACGAGCGGAACTCGCCGTACTCACCGCCCGCGCGCTTCGTTATCTCCTCGGAGAGGATGGTCCCCATGAAGTCGTCCGCGCCGCAGTTGAGCATCTTCAGGCCCTGCTCGTCGCCGTACTTCACCCACGAGGACTGCACGTGGTCGACGTTGTCGAGGTAGAGCCGGGAGACGGCGATCATCAGCTCGTCCTCGTCGGTGCTCGCACCGCCCTCCACGACGCCGTGCTCGTACAGCGGCGTGGACTGGTGGATGAAGGAGAGCGGGACGAACTCCGTGATGGCCCCGTCGACGCGCTCCTGCAGGTCCCGGACCCTGTCGAGGTGCAGCACCCGGTGGGCCTCGTTCTCGACGTGGCCGTACATGATGGTCGCGGTGAGGCCCAGCCCGACGTTCGCGGCGGCCTCCATCGCCGTCAGCCAGTCGTCGGTCCGTATCTTCCCGGGGCAGATGACGTCCCGCACCTCGTCGACGAGAATCTCGGCGGCGGTCCCCGGAACGGAGTCCAGCCCGGCCGCCTTCAGCTCGCCGTAGATCTCCTCGTAGCTCCAGTCGGTGCCGCGGCGGGCGTGGTACGCCTCCTCCGGCGTCATCGAGTGCAGGTGGACGTCGCCGACCGACATCGCCGCCATCTGCTCGACGTAGGTGCCGGGGTCCGTGCTGTACTGCTCCGGCGGCTTGTAGTTCGTCTCCTTCCAGTCCGAGTTCCGGAGGACCTCGTGGTGCTCCTCGTTCAGCGCGAACGCCGGGTGCAGGCCAGAGACCGAGGTGACCTCGTAGATGCCACGGTCGAGCATCGATTCGACGACCTCGCGGGACTCCTCGGGTGTCTTCGTGAACCCGGCGTGCTCGACGTCGCTGTCCGCCTCGAACGCGTGGGCGGTGTCCTTGAAGTTGCAGAACAGACAGCCGGTGTTGCACGCCGTCGTGACGTTGTTGTTCAGGTTGGCGACGAACGTGACCTCGTCGCCGACGACCTCCGCGCGCCGACGGTCGGCAGCCTCCAGTACCAGTTCCTTGCGGGACTGGTCGATGCCGTCCACGTCGGTGCCGGTGGTGATGAGTTCGATGCCGTCCGCGACGGTGAGTCGCTCCCCGTTCCGCGCCTTCGCGAGTGCGTTCTCGAACGACTGGTCGGTCTCGGGAACGTGCTCGTAGTCGAAGCCGTCCGTGGGCAGGTCCGCCGCGGCGTGCTCGGACGAGTCGGCCATTGTGTTGGAGTCGCGTTTGACTCCCAAAAGGGTAGTGGAACCGGCCGTTCGTCGTGTTCTATTTTCGCGGAACGGGGTACGTCACGAGAGCGACAGACACCTCGAAAGGCCCGCCCCGCACAGCACCGCACCTCGAACCTCCCCAACCGATTCGCTCGGTCGCAGGCTCCCTCACTCATCCCTCGCGCGGATGGCTCGACACGCTCGCTGCGCTCGCGGTCTCGCCAGCCGCGCGCCAGCCGGCTGATTGGCTGTCGTCGCCACCCGGTTCCCGCTCCCTCGACCGCGTAGTGAAACCTTCTTTAGTGACGGCTTCGCCCGTTCGAGTATGAGCACTCGCCTGCGGAGGGAGCGTCAGTGACGAGCGTCAAGGAGTTCCGCATCGAGGAGCCGGCGACCGCCGACGAGCTGGGCCGTGGCGCGTTCGTCTTCACCGACGACTACTCCGTCTTCGACTGGGGGAAGATGCCCGACACCATCGCGAACAAGGGCGCGTCGCTCTGCTCGATGGGCGCGTTCAACTTCGAGTTGCTGGAGGACGAGGGCATCCCGACGCACTACCGCGGCGTCGTCCGCAACGGCGACACCCTGCGGCTGCGCGATGCCGACCAGCCGCCCTGGGAGATGGCCATCGACCTCACGCAGGTGCCCGACCTCCCCCACGAGGGCCGGGACTACGACTACGAGAGCTTCCACGCCGAGGCGGGCTCGAACTACCTCGTCCCCCTCGAGATCGTCTTCCGGAACCGCGTCCCCGTCGGCTCCAGTCTCCGCAGCCGGACCGACCCCGCGGACCACGGCCTCGACCGCGACGAGTGGCCCGAGGGTGTCGTCGACCTCGAGGAGCCAATCGTCGAGTTCTCCACGAAGTTCGAGGAGTCCGACCGCTACCTCACCCACGCGGAGGCCGACGACATCGCCGGCCGCGCCGACGTCGACGAACTCGAACGGACCGCCCGCGAGGTGAACCGCGTGGTCACCGAGCAGGCCGAGTCCGGCGGGTTGACCCACGAGGACGGGAAGATCGAGTGCCTCTACTTCGACGGCGAGATCCGCGTCGCCGACGTGGTCGGCACGTTCGACGAGAACCGCTTCAGCTACGAGGGCACCCAGATATCCAAGGAGGTCATCCGGCAGTACCACAAGCGCACCCAGCCCGACTGGGTCGCGTCGGTCACCGAGGCCAAGGAGCGCGCGAAGGCCGAGAACGTCGCCGACTGGAAGTCGCTCTGTGAGGTCCAGCCCGAACCCCTCGACGACGACGTGCTCGCCGTCGCCAGCGACCTCTACACCGCCGGCGCGAACGCCTACACCGACCTCGAACTGTTCGACGCGCCGCCCCTCGACCCGGCCATCGGGGCCGTCAGCCGGCTCTGAGTCGGGTCGCTGTCCTGTAGCTCACTCCAGTGGCTGTGCGAAGTCGACCTGCTTCTCTCGGAACCCCGTCTCGCGGTAGAAACGTCGCGCGCCCTCGTTCCCCCACTCGCAGGAGACCTTCAGGTGGTCACAGCCACGGTCGCGGGCGAGTCGTTTCACACGTTCGACGACGGCCGCGCCGTGACCACGGTTCCGGTGCGCCTCGTCGATGGCGAGGTTCACGATGCGGAGGTACCGCGAGTACTCCCGGGACGAGTGGGTGCCCTCGCGCAGGGTGACGAAGCCGATGGTCTCGTCCCCGTGAACGACGAGGTAGTCGGTGACCGCCTCGTCGTCGAGGTGTGCACGGAAGCCGTCGTCCGGTACCTCCTCCACGTCCGCGTAGACGAGTTCGTTCAGTTCGTCGTGGCCCACCATCGCCGTCGCCAGGGCGTACCAGCGGTCGACGAGGGCATCGAGGTCGGCGGCGGTGGCTTCGACGAGTTCCATACGACGACTCGCCGGCCCTCGCCCGTAAAGGTCCGGACAGTATGCCAGCTCCTCACACCAACCGAGACCGCACTCGAAACACGCTTGCCCCCGGACCACCCTAGTGACCGACAGTGACAGAGGAGCAAGCCGAAGCCCGGAACGCCGACCACACCATCGACGTCGACGAGTTCTACGACGCGCTCGACGCGCAGGGCCGGCCGGTCATCACGGCCGACCAGCTCGCGCGCCACCTCGACAGCACACAGGAGGCGGCGACACAGGGGCTCGAAGCCCTCGAGGCCCAGGGCGCGGTCGAGCGCACCGACGCAGGTATCGAGCCGACCATCTGGTACCCGAGCGACTGGGGCGCGATGCTCGAACGCGAACGGGTCGTCTTCTTCCCGGAGCGCCGGCAGTTCGTCGTCGACCAGCCGAAGCAGTTCACCCGGGCGCAGTGCTCGCAGTTCGCCCACCTTATCGACACGACGCGGTCGGGCGGCTACCTCTACGAGGTGCGCCAGGCGGACATCTGGCAGGCCCCCTACGAGACGTTCGAGAAGCTCGAACGGACGATGCGGCAGGTGCTCCCCGAGCGCGCACCCGAGTTCGAGGCGTGGGTCGAGGACCAGTGGAAGCGCGCGAACCAGTTCGTCCTCCGGACACACGAGGACGGCTACGTCGTGCTCGAGGCCGCGAACGAGAGCCTCATGGGAAACGTCGCGCTGGAGAAGCTGCCCGCCGAGTGCATCCGGGCCCCCATCGACGACGTGACCGCGTGGGTCGCCGCGGAGCAGATAGCCACGGTGAAACGCCACCTGTACGAGGCGGGCTACCCGGTGCAGGACGAACGCGACCTCGAGGGCGGCGACGAGCTGCCGATGGAGCTCGGGCTCGTACTGCGTGACTACCAGCAGTCGTGGGTCGACCGGTTCATCGAGGCGAAGTCCGGGGTGATGGTCGGCCCGCCGGGCAGCGGGAAGACCGTCGCCGCGATGGGCGTGATGAGCGAGATCGAGGGCGAGACGCTGATCCTCGTCCCGTCGCGCGAACTCGCCGGACAGTGGCGCGACGAGATTCTCACCCACACCTCGCTCACGCCCGAGCAGGTCGGCGAGTACCACGGCGGCACGAAGGATATCCGCCCCGTGACGGTCGCCACCTACCAGATCGCCGGGATGGACCGCCACCGGAGCCTCTTCGACTCTCGCGAGTGGGGCCTCGTCGTCTACGACGAGGTCCAGCACATCCCCTCGGACGTGCGCCGACGGACCGCGGACCTGCAGTCAAAGCACCGCCTCGGGCTCACCGCGACGCCGGTGCGCGAGGACGACCGCGAGGAGGACATCTTCACGCTCGTCGGTCCACCCATCGGCACCGACTGGGACGCACTGTTCGAGGCGGGCTACGTGCAGGAGCCCGAGGTCCACATCCGCTACGTGCCGTGGGCAGACGACGAGAAACAGAGCGAGCACGCCAGCGCCGAACCCGGGCACCACCGTCGGCAGCTCGCCGCGATGAACCCCGCGAAGGTCACCGAGACCCAGCACCTGCTCGCCGAGCACCCCGAGAAGAAGGCGCTCGTCTTCGTCGAGTACCTGGACCACGGCGAGCAGCTCGCCGAGGCGCTCGACGTGCCCTTTATCTCCGGCGAGACGCCCCACGCGCGCCGCCGGGAGCTGTTCGCGGAGTTCCGGCGCGGTGACCGGCGTACGCTCGTCGTCTCCCGCGTCGGCGACGAGGGCATCGACCTGCCGGACGCCGAGCTCGCCGTCGTCGTCTCCGGGCTCGGCGGCTCCCGCCGGCAGGGCGCACAGCGCGCCGGTCGGACGATGCGCCCCGAGGGCACCGCGCTGGTCTACGTGCTCGCCACGAGAGGCACCCGCGAGGAGGGCTTCGCCAAGCGACAGGTCCGCCACCTCGCCTCGAAGGGCATCGGCGTGCGCGACGGGCCGGCGGAGGCAGTGGAGTGACGGAGCGAGACAGCAGCGACCGAAGAATTGCCGTCGTCGGGAGTGTTGACCCCCTCGGCGTGCGAGGGGTGACCATGGTCGACCCCACATCCGACATCGGCGACGTGGACCCCGAGGACGCCCCGGCCTGTGCCGTCTGCGGCGCGGCCGTCACCGGCGACGACCACCGGGTACGCTCGTGGGTCGAGGACGGCAACGTCGAGCATCGCCACTTCTGTGACGACGACTGTCTGGAGAACTGGGACGGCTAGTCAGTCGTCGGCCGACTCCTCACCAGCCGACCCGGCGACGATCTCGCCGAGCCCGTCCACGGGCCGGTCGGGGTTCGCGTCGCGTGCCTCCCTGGAGAGCCCGAGCTGGTAGCTCGCACTCTGCTCCCGGAGCTTCGTCCGGCCGCGGTGGACGGACACGTCGCCGTTGAGATGGAGTCGTACCGCCTCGAGCAGCGCGTCCGCTTCGAGGGGCTGACCGCGCTCCTTCATCGTCCCGATGTCGGCGTCGTCGGGCACGTCGAACGCCCGCTGGGTGATGATTGGCCCCTGGTCGAGGTCCGTCGTCACGTAGTGGGCGGTGACGCCGGCGATGCGGACGCCCTCCTCCAGCGCCTGCCGGTAGGCCTTCGCGCCCGGGAAGGCGGGCAGCAGGCTCGGGTGGATGTTGATGATGCGGTCCTCGAACCGGAAGACGACGTCCGGGCTGAGGATACGCATGTACCGCGCGAGGACGATGAGGTCGGCGTCGTACTCCCCGAGGAGGTCGAGGATCTCGCCCTCGTCGGGCGTCCCCTTCTCGTCGCCCACGTCGTGGAACGGCACCTCGTACTTCTCGGCGAGGGGTTCGAGGTCGTCGTGGTTCGCGATGACCACCGAGATGTCCGCGCCGAGGTCGCCGCTGGCCCACGCCTGGAACAGCCGCTCCAGGCAGTGGCTCTCCTTCGTGGCGAGGACGGCGATCTGCTGGGTCTCGCGGTCCGCGGGGAACCGCACCTGCACGTCGACGCCCAGCTCGTCGCCGAGGTCGTGCAGGTCGTCGCGCAGCGTCTCCTCCTTGCAGACCATCTCCGCGGTGTCGGCATGCAGTGTCATCCGGAAGATGTCGTCTCGGACGGCCTGGTCCAAGTCCTCGACGTTGATGCCGCGCTCGAACAGCAACGAGGTGACGCGTGCGATGAGTCCGGTCTTGTCTCCTCCGACCACCGTAATCTCGGTCAGCTCTGTCGTCATCGGTACCACCTCCGGTCGTGGGTCGTCGGAGACATCACTTCTCGCTCAGGCCGCGGGCGTGCAAAAGCGTTCGCATCCGTGCAATGGGTCGTGGTAGAACGAGACGTGAGGGAGTTTGGCTGGGACGGCAGTGTGACGGGAGCGTTGCTCGTCGATGCTGCTGCGACGGGTACACTACTCGTGAACTTCCGAGGTCAGCTCACGATGGCGACCGGCACCGGCATGAAACAGAGCAGGCCGAGTGCGAACGTGAGCACGCCGAGAGCCATCCGACCGCGGCCCAGTTTCTCCGCGTCGCTGACCGGCGTCGCGGAGCCGGCGGCGGCGATGAACGCGGCGAAGCCACCCCAGAAGATCCAGATGAACACCGAGTCCCAGGCGATCTGCTCGACGAAGTGCAGGTAGCCCGCGAGCGAGAACAGCCCGACCGGGACGAGCGTCGCCACGGTGTCGTGGGACTCGCCGAACATCGCCCGCATGATGTGGCCACCGTCGAGCTGACCCACCGGGATGAGGTTCAGCAGGGTGACGAACGCGCCGGCCCACGCGCCGATGACGACCGGGTGCGCGTTCACCGTCGGGTCGGCGTAGGAGAGCTGCTGGCCCGTCAGGTAGGCGATACCCTCGATGAGCGGCGGGAACTGCAGCTGGATGGTGACCGCGTCGGGACCGGGAGCGAAGCTCTCCGGGGCGACCACCGGCGGGAGGTAGAGCCCGACGACGGTTACGAGGACAGTCGCCACCAGTCCCGCCAGCGGGCCGGCCGCGCCGATGTCGAACAGCGCCTTCCGGTCGGGCATCCGGCCGCGCATCCGGATGACCGCACCCATCGTCCCGATGAGCGTCGGGAACGGCAGGAAGTACGGGAGGGAGGCGTCGACGTCGTGGTAGCGGCTCATCACGTAGTGACCGAGCTCGTGCGTGCCGAGGACGAACAGGACGGCCGCGGAAAAGGGCCACGCCGTCAGCACCGCCTCGACGGGGTGTGCGACGGGGTCGACGTAGAACCATTGGGCTCCCACGTACAGCGTCGAGACGACCGTCGCGACAAAGAGCAGTACGTTCGTCCAGGGAATCCCGTCGGGACCGCGGGTAGTCGGTTCCGCGACGATGACGTATCGGCCGGCTGAGGTCGTCAGCTCGGCGTCGTAACCGGCCTCGTGGAACGCACCCCAGACGTTCCGCATCGTCATCTCGGGGGTTCGCAGCGGCGTCCCGTAGTAGTAGATCGTCTCACCGTCTCGTCGCACGTCTTCGACGTAGAACTCGTCGGCGAGAGCGGAGAGCGATGGACCGGCCTCCGGGACGGACTGTGACGGCGGCTCGTCGGCGGCCATGTAGGAGTGCGTTAGTCGTCACGTCGTAAAAAGCCACGGCGGAACGGTGGGTCGCGCGTGGCGGGTGAGGCGTCGGGGACCAACGGGCCGACGCTGTGGGGAACCGTGTAGGGTCGCGGTGCGGCCCGCGATAGTGGTGGTGGTGGTGGGATCGGGGTGGTGTGGTCGGTCTGGTTGTGGTGGTGTGGGATGCCGGGGTGTGGGGACCGTTGCGACCTAGACGGGCTCGACCCGCCAGGTCGTCGCGCTCGTGTACGACCACTTCTCGATCTCGAGGTCCGTGGCCGAGTCCTTGAGCTTGACCATGAGCGCGCCGATCTCCTTCGGGGAGAGGCCGACGTCGTCCGCGATGAACTTCGACTTGAAGTACATCTCGCCGTCGGTCGCCTTCTCCCGCAGGTACTCCTGCAGGCGCGTCTCCTTGTTGGCGGGCGTGCTGTCAGCGGAGGGGTTCTGTGTAGCGCTCATGTTGCGTTCGCCTCATCCGTCCCAAGCCACCGGGAGAGGTTATAAAGGGCAGTTGCTTCGGGCTGTTTTGATATATTTCGAGTGAAATCGGGGTAAGAAGACATTTCATGCGAGTTCTGAGAGGCCAATCGAGTATTTCAGAGAGCGTTAGAAGTTTTAAAGCCGTAGCTAACTCTTTCGAGCCGGTTGTCGTCTGACGCACGTCAGAAAACAGTTTTCCCGCCAGGACGCCCGAAAACAACACCCGAAACGTGTCAGGCGCGCTTACTCAGCACCGGGCTCTCGCTCGTGGACCCAGAACTCGCCGTCGGTCGTCGCCTCCTTCTTGAAGATAGGGACCTCGTCCTTGAGGCGGTCGATTCCGTCCGAGACGGTGGCGAACGCCTCGGGTCGGTGTCCGGCGAGGACGACGACGAACACGATGTCCTCCCCCGCGGCGACGACGCCCGTTCGGTGGTGCATGACGACCTCGTGGACACCCTCGCGCGCCTCGAGTTCGGTCTCGATGACCGCCATACGCTCCTCGGCGACGCCCTCGTACGTCTCGAACTCGAGGTGAGTCGTGCGCTCGTCGTCGGGGGCGTCCCGCGCCCGGACCCGGCCCGTGAACGTGGCGATTGCGCCGGAGAACTCCGCACCGGGGGCGCTTTTGGCTCGTTCGACCAGCGATTCGAGCGTCTCGTGGGGGGTCCGGTCGTGGAGCGCGGCGACGACCGACTCGACATCGACGTCGTCCGCGGACTCACCGCTCGCGAGCACCTCGCCCGCGTAGTCGGCGTCGCCGAGGACGACGCCCGGGACGCTCGCGTCGGGGACGTCGTCGAGGACACAGTAGTCGTGGTCCGGCGCGAGGTCGTCGACGAGGCCCGGAACCTCCCGGTCGTCCCCTGTCGCGAGCCAGCCCCCCGAGCCGACCGCGACGGCGGTGTCGACGCCGTCGGTGCGACGGTCGGCGGGGACTGGTGACGACTCCGTCGACCGTTCGACGGTCGCGACCGTTCCCTCGTCCGGGAACGCGGCGACGAACCGGTCGCGGAGCGCCCGTCGTCCGGCGTCGTCGTCCCCGACGACTGCGAGTACGTGCATACCGGAGTGGTCAGTCGGCAGTCGCTTGTAGGTGTCGCCGACGGGCACTTGGCAATCCTTAAGAGACGCAATCGGCTACTGGCCGGTAGCATGAAGGTAGTCGTCTCCGTCGGCGGCAGCGTCCTCGCGCCGGAACTCGACCCCGACCGGGTCGCCGCGTACGCGGACGTTGTCAACGAGCTCGTCGCGGACGGATGCCAGGTCGCCGCCGTCGTCGGCGGCGGCGGTGTCGCCCGCGACTACATCGGCACTGCGCGAGACCTCGGTGCCAACGAGATCGAACTCGACCAGATCGGCATCGACGTCACTCGGCTGAACGCCCGGCTTCTCATCTCCGCACTCGGCGAGAACGTGGTGACCGCGCCCGCGAAGGACTACGAGGCCGCCGGCGAAGTGATGCGCAACGGCGACGTGGTCGTCATGGGCGGTGTCGCCCCGGCACAGACCACCGACGCCGTCAGCGCCGCTCTCGCGGAGTACGTCGGTGCCGACCTGCTCGTCTACGCGACCTCGGTCCCCGGCGTCTTCTCCGCCGACCCCGAGGAGGACGACAGCGCGGAACGCTACGAGGAGCTCACCGCGAACGACCTCGTCGACGTCATCGCCGGGCTGGAGATGAACGCCGGTGCGTCCGCACCCGTCGACCTCCTCGCCGCGAAGGTCATCCAGCGCTCGGGCATGCGCACCATCGTCCTCGACGGCAACGACCCCGAACGCGTGCTCACCGCGGTCCGCTACGGCGACCACGACGGCACCGACGTCATCCCCGAGGGCACCGGCGACGAACTGACCTACTGGGCCGAGTAGGCGCTGCTGCTTCTGCTTGACAACCCTTAAGCACGCCAGTCGGGTACGCACAGCCATGCAATCGACACGCGCTGACGCGACCGAATCCGGGGTGAGCGACCGGTGAGCGCCGACGAGGCGACCAGCCCGTACACGCTCCAGGCCGAAGAAGAGGACGGGGGCGAGCGCCGACACGTCTTCTGGGCCGACCAGATCGCCGACGCCATCGAGGCCAGAGAGCCCGACGACCCCATCGTCATCAAGGGTGGTATCTCCCCGTCGGGTGTCCCGCACTTCGGCAACATGAACGAGGTGATGCGGGGCTACTTCGTCGCCGAGGTCCTGCGAGAGCGCAGCCACGAGGTCCGGCAGGTGTTCACCGCCGACGACCGCGACCCGCTCCGGAAGCTCCCCCGGAAGCTCGCCAACCTGGACGGCGAACTCGTCGACCTCGGCGACGTGAACGCCGGCGCGCTCGGCCGGAACCTGGGCAAGCCCTACACCGACATCCCGGACCCCTTCGGCTGCTGTGACTCCTACGGCGCGCACTTCTCCGCGCTCATCCAGTCCAGCGCCGACGCCCTCGGCGTGCCCATCGAACTCGTCTCGAACACCGCACTGTACGAGGACGGCGAGTTCGAGGACGTGACCCGGTTCCTGCTGGCGAACCAGGACACCGCCCGGACCGTCCTCGCGAAGTACCAGGACAAGGTCGACGCCGACTACGTCCCGTTCAACCCCATCTGCGCCGAGTGCGGCAAGGTCACCGAGACCATCACCGCGGTCCGGCCCGACGAGGGCGAGGTCGACTACGTCTGCACCGACATGGAGGCCGGCGACAACGTCATCTCGGGCTGTGGCCACGAGGGAACCGCCACCCTGCGCGAGGGCAAGCTCCCCTGGCGCTTCGAGTGGCCCGCACAGTGGCGCGTCCTCGGCGTCGACTTCGAACCCTTCGGCAAGGACCACGCCGAGGGCTCCTGGCCGTCCGGCGACGACATCGCCCGGAACGTCCTCGGCAACACCCCGCCCGTTCCGATGGTGTACGAGTGGTTCACGCTCGACGGCAAGGCGTTCTCCTCCTCCGAGGGCCACGTCGTCCTCGTCGAGGACGTGCTCGAACTCCTCGAACCCGAGGTCGTCCGGTTCTTCTTCGCGAAGAACCCGAAGAAGGCCCGGGACTTCTCCATCGAGCGACTCGATCAGCTCGTCGACGAGTTCGACCGCTTCGAGAAGCTCTACTTCGGCGAGGTCGAGGGCACCGGGGACGAGACCGCCAGGGCCGAGCGCGTCTACCCCTTCGTCGTCGACGAGACCGACCCCGACCGCATCCGACTCCCGTTCACGTTCGCCGCGGTTCTCGGGATGTTCGACGACCCGGACCTCCGCGAGCAGGTCGCCCGCAAGGAGGGCCACATCCCCGACGACGCCGACCAGGAGACCATCGACGACGCCCTCGCCCGCGTCGAGCGCGCCCGGAACTGGGCGCGACGCACCGACAACGAGTTCAACTACGAGCTCAAGCGCGCCGAGATGCCCGACGTCGACCTCGACCCGGCCACCGAGGACGCGCTCGACGAACTCGCCGACTTCGTCGCCGAGGGCCACGACGGGGAGGAGATACAGGGCGAGATCTACGAGACCGCCAAGCGCAACGACATGGAGATCGGCGGCCTGTTCACCGCCGGCTACCGCCTCTTCTTCGACGAGGAGCAGGGACCGCAGCTCGGGACCTTCCTCGGCAAGCTCGACCGGGACTTCGTCGTCGCGCGACTGCGGCGGAAACGCTGACGCGTCGGGATTCTCCTTTCTGTACGGCCGTAGCCGGGTTTTCGAACGCAGCGAGCCCCGGCAGTCGCGGGAGCCGAGATCTGTAGATTTCTGACTGTTCTCGGAATCGGCAGTTCAATCTCGAGAGAGCATCGTTCACAGGACCAGGATAGTGAGTACCTCGTACAACACGTACAGCAGAACGATGAGGATAATCGCCCGCATAAGATGACCCACAGGGTTGTCAGGGAGCTCGTCCCACGCCTCGGCGAGGTTGACACCCTCGGCCGAGTTTGCCGGTTGGGCATTCATTGACCGCGCCGAGGTCTGCTGGCCCTGTCCAGCGAAGATGTCACCGCCGAACATCCGTTCGAGTTCGCGGTCCTGCCGGTCCATCATCGCCTCGAACTCGTTGTAGTCATCGAACCGGTTCTTCACCTGGCTCACGTACGAGGCCGAGCAGTCACACGCCTCCGCTATCTCCTTGTTCGTCGCGTTCGGGTTGCGATGCCAGGTGAGCAGTATCTCGCGCTGGAGCGCGGTCTTGTCACCACTTCTCATGGCATTCCGTTCGAGTGCGAACCAAAAGCCCTGATGGCTGATACTGCATGGTCCCGTGATGATGACCGAATCGATGTGGCAGCAGAGCCCCCTGCCCGCCGCCGGTTCGATACGGCCAAACCAAACGCATTTCCCCGCGCCTCCCTCAGTATCTCGCAATGGTCTCCACCCTGTGGCTGGGTATCGCCGGCTTCGTCCTCTACTGGATGCTGGTCTGGGCGGCCAAGAAGGAGAACCTCCTCCCGTCGTACGTCTCGACGCAGGGACCGATCCTGCTGGTCCACACGAAACGGGGGCGGAAGTTCCTGAACTGGCTGGCTGGACCGAAGCGGTTCTGGCGAGCCTGGGCCAACGTCGGCCTCGGCATCGCGCTCGTCGTGATGTTCGGTGCGTTCCTGTTCCTCCTCCAGGGCGCTATCCTGACGATCCAGAACCCGCCGGCACCGAGCGCGGTGAATCAGCCCCGCAACGTGCTCGTCATCCCGGGCGTGAACGACTTCCTGCCGCCGCGGGCCACCCCGGGCATCCTGTTCGGGCTGCTGGTCGGACTGGTCGTCCACGAGGGCGGCCACGGCCTGCTCTGCCGGGTCGAGGACATCGACATCGAGTCGATGGGCATCGGCCTGCTCGCCATCCTGCCGGTGGCGGCCTTCGTCGAGCCGGACGAGGAGGACCGGCGGAAGGCGAACCGCGGCGCGCAGTCGCGGATGTTCGCGGCGGGTGTGACGAACAACTTCGCAATCACCGTGGTGGCGTTCGCGCTGCTGTTCGGGCCGGTCGCGGGCTCCATCGGCGTCGCCAGCGGCGCGCTCGTCGGCGGCGCGCTCCCCGGCTCCGCGGCGGCCGACGCGGGCATCGACGGCGGCGACAGAATCACCGCCGTCGACGGGACGGCCGTCGAGAACAACAGCCACTTTCAGGAGATCGTCGACGAGCAGAACGCCAGCCAGCTCACGGTGACGGTGAACGAGGACCGGCAGGTGACGCTGAACCGGAGCGTGCTCGTGACGGGCGCACTGGAGGACGGCCCCGCGGATCTCGAAGCCGGGGACACGATAACGGCGGTGAACGGGACGCCCGTTTCGACCGCCGCCGAGTTCGAGGACGCCATCCGTGTGTCGTCCGGCGAGACGACCGTGACGACGGAAGACGGCGAGGAGCGACGGTTCGTCGCCGGGGCGTACCTCCGCCCCATCGAGGGCGAGCCGCTCGCCGAGGCGGGCGCACCCGCCGGTGAGAACGTCGTCGTCACCCGGTTCGGCGACACGCGAGTCATCTCCTACAGCGACATCGGCGATGCCATCGATGCGAGAGCGCCGGGTGACACCGTCGAGGTCGTCCTCTACGACGGCGAGGAGCGCTCGGTCCACGAGGTCACGCTCGGCACGCAGGACGACGGCAGCAGCTTCCTGGGCGTCGCACCGCTCGCCCAGGGCACCAGCGGCGTGACCGTCGACGACGTGGGGCTGGAGTACTACCCCGCCGAGGCGTACCTCGCCATCCTCGGCGGCGGCGACCAGTCGATGCTCAACTCGTTCGCCCAGTCGTTCGTCGGGAAGGTGCTGTTCGTGCTCGTCCTCCCCATCGCGGCCGTGATGCCCGGCGGCGACTTCCCGTACAACTTCGCGGGCTTCATCGGCGAGATATCGAACTTCTTCGTCGCCACCGGGCCGCTCGAGTTCCTCGGTGCTGGCGTGCTGTTCGCGGTCGCGAACGCGCTGTTCTGGACCGGCTGGATCAACGTCCAGCTCGGCGCGTTCAACTGCATCCCCGCGTTCCCGCTCGACGGCGGCCATCTGCTCCGGACCTCGACCGAAGCCGTCCTCTCGCGGCTCCCGTTCGAGGTGACCCGCCGGCGCGTGAGCGCGGTGACGACGACCATCGGCGTGACGATGTTCCTCAGCTTCGTCGTGCTGGTGGTCGGACCGCAGTTTTTGGCCGGCTGATCGTTTCTGGACGCTCAGATTGGTCCCGTAGACAGCACGTTCGACCCCTCCGTCGTGGACCACTCGCACGAGTGCGACCCGCGGCCTGGCGAGACTCCTCCGTCGTCTCGCTGCCCTCCGCTCGACACGCTCGCGGGCCGCGCGCCTGTCGGCTGATCGGTCGATGTCGCAGGCGGGCGGTTTACAATAGAGGGGTCTTGTTTAGACGCTGGAGGGAGGCTTCACACCGGTGAACTAACTGACCTTTGCGTCAGATTTGAGGAGTGTGCCCTCTCGTCTCTCACGCTTCACAGATCGCCTCGTAACACTGGCGAAACGCGCTGTCTCTGGCGACCCTACACCAGCGGTCAAGAAAGGTGACGGTGGCTACGCTGACTGGGTAATCGTTGTGATTCACGGTCTCCGCAGATACCTCGATCTCCCCTATCGACGGCTCCTCGATGCTCTCCACGAGATGCACGGAATAGTCGCAAAACTGAATCTTAAACCGAACGAGTTGCCGGACTTCACGACTGTCTGCGCACGAAAGCAGCAGCTCAAGATAGCGGTCTGGCGAACCCTTCTTCGACTCTCTGCTGATCTTCACGACGTTGGAGGTGTGCAGGCTATCGACGCAACTGGCTTCGACCGCCATTCGGCTAGCCGCCACTACGCAAACGGGACAAACTACACATTCCGATCAGTCAAGGCAACAGCGTTGGTAGACTGCGAAACCAGTACTGTCTTAGATATTCACTGTTCGATGAAGCAACCTCACGACACCCAAGTCGGGCGGCAAGTACTCACGCGGAACCTCAACCGATTAGAGAGCGTTACCGCTGACAAAGGATATGACTGGGATGACCTACGTGAACAACTTCGGGAGGCCGACGTTCGACCAGTGATCAAACACCCAGAGTTCTCTCCGCTTGATATGGTGCACAACGGTTGACAGGACGAGGACATCTATCACCAGCGATCAATCATTGAGGACGTATTCTTCGGGCTCAAGCAGCAGTACGGTGATACTCTCCGGGCACGAACATGCTGCGAACAGTTTCGAGAACTTGTTCTGAAAGCAACTGTGAGAAATCTTGAACCGACTCTCTAACGTCGGTCATCCTACACAAAATATTTATCATCTTAGAGTAATTTTTTCAATATGGCTACCTCCACACGAACGCCTGACACCCGAACATTATCGGGTATACTCATCGGACTAGTCGTTCTCGGAATTGCTCTCTTAGTCGCAAATATACCGAGTTCCCCGCTTCGGAGCGGGAACCTCGAGTTATTTGCTATCTTTGCGCTCCCGCTAGTGATCTCGCTGGTTGCGTATGTTCGATTCGCTGAACCAGTTGTCTGGTGGGAGGTTACCCTATTAGGCGTCTGGGGGGCGCTTAGTATCGCCCTTACAACCTTTGTCGGATTTCTGGCGACGATGGGGACGCCCGGCGGCTATCCGGGTGCCGGGGTCGAGCTTATCCAAAATATCGGTATGTTTCTGGCGGTAACGCTTGGGCTCAGCGTCCCCTATGGTCTCGCTGGGAAGTTCCGTCATGAACACCCCCGACGAACGGTCGTGAGCGCCCTACTTGGTTCCGGTCTCCTATTCGTTCTCTTTAATGCTGTCGCAGTTGCGGTATAGGAACTTCAACTGAGCAACTGATCCAAGGTATCTTTGGCGAAATAACTGAGCTATTGCTCAGCGTCTAAACAAGGCCCAATAGAGGTAAAATTCGACGGCCAGCTACTCCTCGTCGTTGTCGATTCCGTGGGCCTCGTAGAACTCCTCGGGCGTGGCGTCGATGCGGTCGAACTCGTCGCTGTAGTAGTGCTCGTGGTGGCGGATCATCTGCTCGACGATCCACGCCGAGAACGTGTCGTCGAACCGCCACTCGCCGTCGACGGCGGGGACCTCGAACCGGTCGTCGCAGGAGAAGGCGACGTAGACGTGGTAGAACCCGAGGATGACGTCGGCGAACTCCTTGGCCTTCATCGCGGAGTCCTCGCGGCGGCTGTCGAGTTCGTCGTAGCCCGTGTCGGTCAGTTCGAAGTACTTGCGGTCCGGTTCGTCCTCCCGCTCGATGCGCTCGGCCCAGCCCTCGTCCTCGAACTTGTAGAGGATGGGGTAGACCGAGCCGTAGGATGGTTCCCAGTGGCCACCGCTGAGCTCCCGTATCTCCTTGAGGATCTCGTACCCGTACCGCGGTTTCTCCGCGAGCAACTCGAGCACGAGATAGGCGATGAGTCCCTTCGGTGGACCGCTTTTCCGCATTATCGCGTGGTACCCGCGGTGGACGTGAAAGGGTTTCGATACTGAGGATGGCTTGCCAGCTTCTCGGTCGCGTCCCGCCATCGGCCCCCTCCCTCGGACGAATCAACACGTCCTTACCCGGCCGCTCCGAAGCCTCGGCCATGCAGCGACGCGAACCTCCGGTGACCGAGGAAGGCTGGTACGCACTGCACGACTTCCGGACCGTGGACTGGGACGCGTGGCGCGACGCCCCGGAGCGGACACGCGAGCGTGCCGTCGGGGAGGGAATCGCATTCCTCGACGCCCACAGCGACCCCGAGACGGGCGGGACGGCGGTGTACACCATCCTCGGCCACAAGGCCGACCTCATGGTACTGCACCTGCGTCCGACGCTCGACGAGCTGGACCAGCTCGAACGCGGCTTCGAGTCGACGGAGTTCGCGGGCTTCACCGAGCAGACGGGCTCGTACGTCTCGGTCACGGAGGCCTCGGGCTACACCGAGCGCGCCCGGGAGTACTTCGAGGGCGAGGTCGACGACGACTCCGGGCTGGCGAAGTACATCCAGTCGCGACTCCACCCGGAGATACCGGAGATGGACTACCTCTCCTTCTACCCGATGTCCAAGCGCCGGACGGGCGAGGACAACTGGTACGACATGCCGTTCGACGAGCGCGCCGAGCACATGGCGAGCCACGGCGACATCGGCCGGGACTACGGCGGCAAGGTCCAGCAGATGATCACGGGCAGCGTCGGCCTCGACGACCACGAGTGGGGCGTCACCCTCTGGGCCGACGACATGACCGACGTGAAGGACCTGCTGTACGAGATGCGCTTCGACCCGTCGACCTCCCGGTTCGCCGAGTTCGGACAGTTCTACACCGGCCGCCGGTTCGAGGCCAGCGACCTCCCGGCGTTCATGGCCGGCGAGACCGTCCCCGCCGCGGAGGGCGGCCACCACGACGAGGGCGCTCACCATCACGGCGACGCGCACGGTCACGGCGAGGACGGCCACCACCACGGCGACGCACACGGCGAAGGGGGCCACCACGACGAGGAGGAGCGTCCGGCCACCGACCACGGCGCGGACGTGCGCTCCGCACTCGAGGAGGAGGGCGTCTACGGCGGCCAGCCCCACGGCGAGGACGTCTACGCGGTCGTGCTCTACTCCGAGGCCGACCCCGACGAGCTGTTCGACGAGGTCGCGGGCCTGCGCTCGAACTTCGAGCACTACGACTCCCACGTGAAGACCGCGGTGTACGGGTCCGACGGCGACGCCCCGGCGGCGGTCGCGAGCATCTGGCAGACCCAGTCCGCCGCCGACACCGCAAGCGGCTTCCTCTCCGACCTGCCCGGCATCGTCCGGCAGGCCGGCGACGACGCCGACGCCGACACCTGGGGGACGATGGGGATGTTCTACACCACGAAGCCGGAGAAGCGCGTGGACTTCGTCGAGAAGTTCGAGACCGTCGGCGACCTCCTCGCGGACATGGACGGCCACATCACCACCGACCTGCTCGCCAACCGCGAGGACGAGAACGACATGTTCATCGCCTCGCGCTGGGAGTCCCGGGACGACGCCATGGCCTTCTTCCGGTCGGACGCGTTCTCGGACACCGTCGACTGGGGCCGTGACGTGCTGGCGGACCGTCCGCGCCACGTCTTCCTGGCCTGACCGGCCAGCCACCCCTCGTCGGGACTGCGGAGTGGAAGTGAAATCCTGCGGGGGGATTCGCCCGCAGGCGGGGGCACTCCATCGGAAAGAAAGGGGTATCGGTTTCGTGTTCGCGGTGAACACGACGACCACCCCCCGCCCGCGCCAGAGGGGGGAGTCTGCGCGGCAGGGGGTTCGTGCGGACCCGAATCGGTCACGCTCTCGCTCGACGGTGTCCGGCCGTCGAAACCGAGAGCAGGAGTAGCGTGCACCCCGACACAGAAAGGTAATCGCCCGTTTTCGAGGAGAATGGACCGATTAGCGAGCGGTAGCTACGTCGCCTGCTTGTCGATGTTCGCCGCGTCGATGTCCTCGCCCCCGACCGACGAGCGGAGCACGTCCATCCCGTCGTCGCGGTCGATGCCGAAGTCGTCGGCGTACAGCTCGGCGACGCGCGCGACCTCCGCCTCGGAGAGGGGCGGGACCTCGCTCGCGGCGGCCCACTCGTCGATGTCCGCCTTCGTGCGGAACGTCGGCGTGACCGTCGCGACCTGGTCGTGCGAGAGGAGCCACCGGATACTGGCCTGGGACATCGTGCGCTCGCCGGCGTTCCCGGACGACGTCCGGGAGCTCGACGAGGTTCCCTCGTCGGCGCGCTCCAGGAACCGCAGCGCCTCGACCTTCTCCCAGCCCGTCTCGTACCACTCGTCCGGCCGGTAGGAGCGGTGGTCGTCGTCGTCGAGCTCGGTGTCCGGCGTGACCTGCTCGTTCAGCAGGCCGGAGGAGTGCGGGACGCGGGGGATGAGGCTCGTCGACGAACCGGTGCGCTCGATGGTGTCGAGGAAGTGGTCGCCGACCTCCTGTTCGAGCACGTTCCAGACGAGCTGGAGCGAGTCGAACTCCTGCTCGATGGCCATGTCGCCCTCGGCGAGCCAGCCGATAGAGGGGCCGAGTGCCCAGCCGACGGCGTCGACGAGGCCCTCCTCGCGGAGCTCGTCGAGGACCTCGAGCACGTCCGCGTCGACCTCGTCGACGTTCGCGTTGTGGAGCTGGAGCACGTCGACGTGGTCGAAGCCGAGGCGGTCGAGACTGCGCTCGGTGGCGGTGCGGATCCACTCCGGTGTGATCTCTTTCGGGAGTTCGCCGTGGCCGGCCTGCGGGTTGTTGTAGAAGTCGTAGCCGACCTTCGTGGCGACGGTCACCTCGTCGCGTCGGTCGCCGAGGGCCTCGCCGACGAGCTCCTCGCTGCGGCCGTGGCCGTACACGTCACCGGTGTCGAAGTAGGTGATGCCCTGGTCGTGGGCGTACTGCAGCATCTCGACCGCCTGTTCCTCCGTGCGGTCGCCCCACCAGTCCGTGCCGACAACCCACGCGCCGAAGCCGATTTCCGACACCTCGACGTCCGAGTCACCGAGTTCGCGGTACTGCATACCTCCGGCTAGGGAACGGTCCCACTTAGCGGGTGTGTTTCGTTCCCGGGTCGCGGGAATGCAGCTTCGGCGCAGGCTCCGTCAGGTCGACCTCGAGCACGAGTGCGAGGACGGCGGTGAGGACGAGCGTTAGGACGGCCGTAACCCCGGCAATCGCGAGGGGGCCGGAGACGGTGCCGAACGCGACGGTCGCGCCGACCGACCGGCGACAGCGCCGATGGCTGCACGGCCAGCGGTGGCGTCAGCCTCGCGGAGGGAGGACAGGGTGTCCGACATACGCCACGGTCGAACCGCCGGACCGATAGCTCTTGTCGTGGGTCGGGGATGCCCCACCGGGGAGAGGGTGTCCAGCGCGCCGGTCGCTCGCCGTCTGTCGCTCGACGAACTGGACGACGACGGCGACCTCTCTGCCGGTCCGTTCCTCGATACGCGCCTCGAGTGTGCGGTGCAACGCCGGATACTGCCCGTCGGCGTCCCGTGTGACGACGACGGTCACCTGCTGCTCGTCGACGACGCTGACGACCGGCCGCCCGTCGAACTGGGCACGTACGACGACGAGCCCGAGCTCCTCGTAGCGCGGCTCCTCGAGCGTCTCGCCGACCGCCTGGTTGACCGACTGCTCGAAGCCGGCGTGTGCGGCGACGACCACACCACAGACGGCGACGACGGCGAGCAGGGCGACCGCGACAACGACCACCGGGAGGACCCGGTCGCGGCTCATCGACGGTGCACCGTCGGCGAGCACGTCGCGCGTTCCCGAGTCGCTGGCCCGCGTCCGGCCGTCACCGGGCCGGTAGCCCAGGTACCAGAGGACAGCGACCCCCGAGACGTGGATGGAGACGACGTTCAGCACGAGCAGGACGAACGCGCCGAGGGCGACCGCCGGGACGCCCCACGCGATGCCCACGCCGACGGCTGCCGCGGCCGGGATGAGCGCCGCCGCGACCATCACGCCGACGAGCGTCACCGAGACGCCGGTCGCGAGCCCGAACGCGCCGGCCGCGCCCGCACAGAGGCCGACCGTGACCGAGAGCAGCCCGGGCGAGATGCGCTGGGAGATCTGCTGGGTCGTCGTCACGTCGAGCGCTGGCGGGAGGAACGCGGCCGACTTCAGGCCGAGACTGAACAGCGTCGCACCGACCACCGCGAGCAGGAGGCCCAGCAACTGGGTCCGGAAGCCCTCGATCATCATCTCCCGGTCGAGCAGCACCGTCCCGACGCTGGCGGTGAGCGCCGAGCCGACCAGCGGGGCGATGACCATCGAGCCGACCACGATGGCGGGCGAGTCGAGCAACAGCCCCGCAGTCGCGACGAGTACGCTCAGCACCGTCATCGCGGAGTACGTCGCCGGGCTGGGTGTGAGGTCGAGCGCGGTCGAACGGATCTCCTCGGTCGCGATGCTGTCGTCCTCCTCGTCCCCCGTGATGAACCGTTCCTCCAGTTCGTCGTCGTGCTCGGAGAAGACCGTCTCCGCGCTGGCGACGACCGTGTAGGTCTCGTCGACCGCCGTCGTCTCCCGGAGGTCGTCGAGGACGGTCTCGACGGCCTGCGTCGGCAGCGGGAACTCGACGACGACCGCGTCGTCGCGGCCGCTGTCCTCCTCGAACAGCAGGTAGTCGACCCCGTGCTCGTCGAGCACCGAACGGACGGCGGACACCTCCGACGGCTGCAACCGGTCTCCAGCCGTCGGCACCTGGTCGCAACCGGGCGGCGAGCGACCCGCCGAACCACACGCCGTCCCGGTGATGTACAGGGTTCGGACAACCGAAGGTCCATACGGCTGCCCGCCGAACGGGGAGCCATGACGAAACGGCACGTCTCGCTCCCGGCCGACGCGGAGGCTGGTGTTCGCGCGTTCATCGACGAGGTCGACGAGCGCCTCTCGTCCGACGAGGACACCTGCACGGTCGTCGAGGAGACGCTGGTCGACCTGCACGGGGACCGCGATGCCTACGAGCGCTGGCAGAACGACGCCGAGGTCTCGCCGGCCGAGCGCGTCCGGCTCCAGGGCTACGACCCATGCAACACGACGCTCGAGTCGGAGTACTACGCCGAGAAGGACGAGGACGTGTTCGAGCGTTCGAAGCACCTCCAGTGGCTCTGGCGGCAGTTCGACGCCACGCCGATGGCCGACAACGTCGCGTTCGCACTGCGCTTCCGGGCGATGCTCGCCGAGCACCTGTTCGAGGACTGCGGGGAGAACTGCCGGTTCTTCAAGGGTATCACGTTCACCTACGGGCACAACATCAGCGTCGGCGACAACGGGGTCGTCCACGACGACGTCCACCTCGACGACCGCGGGAAGCTGACCATCGGCGACCGCGTCTCCATCTCCGACGACGCCCACATCTACAGCCACGACCACGACATCGTCGACCAGACCGCGGTGTCGAACTACCACACCATCGTCGACGACGACGCCCGCGTCACCTACGACTCGATGGTCCGGGCGGGCTGTCGCGTCGGCGAGAACGCCGTCGTCGGCGCGAAGAGCATCGTCGGCAGCGACGTGCCCGACCACCACGTCGCCGTCGGCCAGCCCGCGAGGAGCGTCCGCGTCAAACCGGGCTGGGAGGACGTCGCCGACCCGCTCGAGGACGCCAACGTCGACCGACGCGACGAACGCGAGCTCGCGACCGGGCTGCCCGACGACCTCGACAGCTTCGACGAGTTCGGCCGCGACCTGTCGCCACCGAAGTAACAGGTTTTTACTCCGTCGTGTGAAAGGTCGGGACGATGAAGCGTCGTCGCCTCCTCACCACGGTCGGCGTTGGCCTCGCCAGCGGCGTCGCCGGCTGTCTCGATCCGCCCGGTGACGGCGAGCAGACGCCGATCGACGAGGACGCTCCCCTGCGCCTCGAACGCGTGCGGATGCGGCTCCAGACGCCGTGGGGTGCGTCGTTCCACCCCGAAACCGGGAGCCTCTTCGTCACGGAGCGCCCCGGCCGAGTGGTCAGGGCGACCGGGAACGACCTCGGGCCGGTCGGGGACCTGACTGGAGACACGGCCGCCTACGGGCAGGCCGGCCTGCTCGGGCTGGCGTTCGACCCCACCGAACCGACGGACCTCTACGTCTACCAGACGTACGACGGCGAGAACGGCCTACGGAACCGGGTGCTCCGGCTCGACGCCAGCCGGCAGTTCGCGGTGGATTCGGTCGTCCTCGACGGGATACCGGGCAACACCGTGAGCAACGGGGGCCGGATCGCGTTCGGTCCCGAGGGCGCGCTCTGGGTCACGACGGGCGACGCCGGCGAGCCCCAGAACGCCCAGTCTCGGGTCTCGCTGGCCGGGAAGGTGCTCCGGGTCACCCGGGACGGCGAGGCCCATCCCGACAACCCGTTCGACTCCCTGGTGTACACATACGGCCACCGTAACCCGCGTGGGCTCACGTTCGCCGACGACGCGGTCTACGTCGTCGAGAACACACCCGACCGGGTCGACGAGCTCAACCGTCTGGAACGCGGCGGCAACTACGGCTGGCCCGAGGTCGCCGGGGCTGCCGACGACGACCGGTTCGTCGACCCCGTGCTCTCGTGGCAGGACCCACTCATCGGCCCCGGGAGCATCACCCACTACACCGGTCCCATCGACCGCTGGCGGGACAGCTTCTTCGTCGGCGCGCTCACGGGGACGCATCTCCGACAGGTCACCTTCGGCGACGGCGACCCCGAGCAGCGAACGTTGTACAGCGATCTCGGCCGGATCCGGACGACGTTCACCGGTCCCGACGACCACCTCTACTTCACGACGAGCAACCAGGACGGCCGGGGCGACCCCGACCCGACCGACGACGAGATCTACCGCGTTCGCCCGCCGTGACGCGCCCGCCGCCGTCGAACGCTATAAGTTCCGTGCCACACAATGTCACAGCATGGCGAACGTCTGGGACTGGACCCTCGGGTACCTCGTCGTGTTCGCCGCACTCCAGCTCGCCGTGTACGTCTACTACCGCCGGCAGGTCGACGACGACCCGACGCCCGACCCGGCCGGCGGTGACCCGGCGAGCGTCGACCGCGTCGTGGCGAACACGTCGGTCCGCGACACCGACGAGACCGGGGGTCGACGCTGTCCGCACTGCGGCGCGTCGAACGAGCCCGACTCGCGCTACCGCTACTGCCGAAACTGCGCGAAATCGCTGTCCGGGGCTTAGCTGTTGTGGCCATCCCGGCCAGCAAACATAAGCCCAGCGCGGCGGAATCCAGTATCGACTCGAATGGAAGATACGGATTCCGAACGGTACGTCGGACGCGAGACGGTCAACGGACTCATCATCTACGACCGCGAGAACCTGGACGCCTGGATCGAGTCCGACACCACCGTCGCCATCACCGAACAGACGGACCATCGGTCGTCACCCTCGCGGTAGGCTAGCCGGTCGCCGTTCTCACTTCGCTCGTGCCCCCGAGCCGCCGCTCCCCGACGGGACGAAGAAACCGACGGCGTCAGTGCGACGACGCCACGCCGGTGCGGGCTCAGTACGTACCCCGGAGCTCCGGTTCGAGCGCGAGTGCGACCGTGAACAGACAGACCGCGAGCATACCGACCGACCCCAGCGCGTACATCGTTCCCTCGAACGACCACGCCAGGCCGAGCGCGGCCAGCGCGAACAGTGTCAGGCCGACCACCAGTCGGACCATGGTCGGGAAGCGCATCTCAGTCACCCTCCGCACAGTCGAGCAGGTCCGCCGGCTCCACGTCGAGATCCTCGTGCTCGATGTCGTCCCACTCGACCGCGACGGTGGCACGGATCGTCGCGAAGTCGTTCCCGGCGTAGCCACGTGCGAGCTGTGGCCACCGGTCCGTCACGGTCGAATCGGAGAGCACGTCGAACACGAGTGACTCCCCCGTCGGCTGCGTCTCACCCGCCGCAGGTGGATCGATACCCCCAGTATCGGATTGTACGTTCTGACTCACGGCCTTCCAACTCCCCGGCCATAACATTGATACCGGATGACATAGCTAACCACCGATTACCTCACCCCGACACGGTGTGTAAGCGACCGGTCGCAGATAATGCCGCTTTCAATTCCCCGTCCCGTCACGTGGTTCCGGACCGCAAGAAGATGTTACGGGGTGATTTCGAACCGATCCGGATGACCGTTCGCCACGGGCACGCAACCGTGGATTTCTCGCGTTCAATCAGGGCTTGAGCGAGTCGGAACGAACGAGCTGTTCGAGAACCCGACCGCAGGGTGGCGAGACAGTCCCCGCTCGCGCCGCGACGCGTATCCTCCCCGGTTCGATCCCCGCTGGCGATGACGTCTCTCACTGTGTTCGAGACGATCATGCGCCGTCCGGGAATTGAACCCGGGCTAGTGGCTTGGGAAGCCACTGTCCTACCACTGGACCAACGGCGCTCGCTCACTGCGTTCGCTCGCGCCGAGGTCCCACTCACTCCGTTCGCGGGACCAACGGCGCTCGCCTACCGCGTTCGCTCGCACCGGGCCCCATCCCGTTCGCGGGACCAACGGCGCTCGCTCGCAGTGATTCCATCACTTCCTTCCTCCCGATGGCACTTGAACGTAGCGCTTCACCGGACTGGACGGTCGTCCAGTTCCAGCGACGCCCGAGGAACGTTATTGGTCCTGTACGCCCTACCGGCGGACGATGATAGACCTCCGGTTCGGAGACGAGGAACTGACCGCACAGCGCGACCACATCGTGAGCTTCATCCAGGGCGTCGTCGAGGACGCGGGGGCCGACGGGGCGGTCCTCGGACTCTCGGGTGGCGTCGACAGCACCACGACCGCCTACCTGGCCGTCGAAGCCCTCGGCCAGGAGGACGTCTACGGGCTCGTCCTGCCATCGCGCGTCTCCAGCGAGGCGAACATGAGCGACGCAGAGCGCGTCGCCGCGGACCTCGGCATCGACTACGACGTGATCGAGATCGGCGGCATCGTCGACGAGATCGTCGATTCGATCCCCGCCGCAGCGGAGGACACCGTCGCCGTGGGCAACACCGCCGCTCGCGTCCGCGGGGTCCTCAACTACTACGTCGCCAACGAGGAGAACCGCGTGGTGCTGGGCACCGGGAACAAGGCGGAGGCGCTGACGGGCTACTTCACGAAGTACGGCGACCAGGCGGTCGACTGCAACCCCATCGGCAACCTGTACAAGCAGCAGGTCCGCCAGCTCGCACGGCACCTCGGCGCGCCGGAGGAACTCGCCGAGAAGCCCGCCACCGCCGAACTCTGGGCGGACCAGACCGACGCGGACGAGATGGGCGTCGGCTACGACGTCGTCGACGCGGTCATCGCGCTCCACATCGAGGGCGGGGCCTCCACGGTGGCGACCGCGCGCGAACTCGGTGTCGAGGAGGGTGTCGTCGAGACGGTCCGCGAGCTGTACGAGAACAGCGCCCACAAGCGGTCGATGCCGCCCGCACCGGAGCCTGCTGATCTGTAGGGCTATCCGCTCTCTGCAACGACCTCGACCTGGTCGCCCTCCTGTAGCTCGTACGTCGTCGGGTCGACGGACTGCCCGTTCACCACGTAGCGGACCGTGTCGCCCTCGCTCGTCCGGTACACCTCGCCGTCGAACGCGAGCGCGTCGGGGGCGGCCTCGATACCGAGCGACTCCAGCCCGTACTCCAGGGTGACCCCGTCGGCATGGACGTGCCACCGCGAACCGTCGCCGTTCTCGTAGTGGAAGGCGTCGGCCTGCAGCTGGTACTGCTGCTGACTGAAGTCCAGCGTCTGCCCGCCGATGGTGACGGTCATCCCGCCGTGCTCGTGGACCGTTCCCACGCCGATGGGTTCCCGGGGTGCGCTGTCGTTCAGTACCCCGCTCCCGGCACCGCCGCCGCCCCCGCCGAGCAGCCCGACGGCGACCCCGCCGAGCAGGACCAGGCCGACCACGGCTGCCGCGGCGTAGACGAACGTCGGGAGCCCCCCGTCGCCGTCGTCCAGCGCATCGACCCGGCGCTGCTCGATGGGGCCGAGGTCGTCGCCGTGCTCGTCTCGCAGGTGTTCGAGGTACGGCTCCTCCGCCTCGAACGATTCCGAACAGTGGTCGCACTCGTGCACACCCACCACCACGGGCTGGGAGTACTCATATTTTCCGTGTCGTCGCTCGCGAAACGCACTACCGCTGGCGCAGGTCCAGCTCCCGCGTGACCGCCACGTCGCGCTCGACCAGCTCGCGGTACGTCGCCGCGACCTCGGCCGCGCTCAGGGCGTCGTCGTCGACCTGCCCGGCCGGGGCGACCCGGCTCCCGATGCGGACGTAGGTGACCTGTACGTCGTCGAGCGCTGTCGCCAGGGACGCCGAGAGACCCCGCGCCGCCGGGCCGACCGCCCCCCACTCGATCTGCTCCGGGACGAGCGAGTCGGCGTACGTCGTCCCGCTGAAGATGACGGTTCCCTCCGTCTCCCGAAGGTCAGCCAGCGCGGCGTTGACGCAGGTCAGCGACCCGGCGACCCGCACGTCGAAGATCCCCCGGAGCCGTTCCGCGTTCGCCTGCCCGACGGGCCGCCCGCCGCCACCGGTCGCGTTCAGGACGAGTACCGAGACGGGGCCGAACTCCTCCCGAACCGTCGCCATCCCGGCCTCGACCGACTCCTCGTCGGTCACGTCCGTCGGAACGGCGAGTGTACCCTCCCCGAGGTACGCGGCCAGTTCCGCGATGAACGCCTCCGAGCGGGCGAACAGCCCCACGTCGTAGCCCGCGTCGTGGAGCTCGCGTGCGACTGCCTCGCCGATCTTCGGTCCGACGCCCGCGATGACCGCAGTTCCTGTCATGAGAACAGCCAGTGACGACGGGCGCAAAAGCGTTCGCTGAAGCGCGGTTTGGTAGCTGGAGTGTCAGTTCCGGCCGTCACCACGAGAGGTCGGCCGCGTTCCGCTCGACGAGGTCCGCGAACGCCTCGGCCTCGCGGGCGTGCTGGACCGCCCGATCCGCGTCGTCGCGCATCCGCCGTTTCACTGCCGACAGTGCGGCCGGATTGTTCTCGGCGATCTCCGCGGCCACAGTCGCCGGGTGGTCGACGACACGGGAGACCAGCCCCATCCGCAGCGCCTCCTCGGCGTCGACGGTCCGCCCCGAGAGCGCGAGGTCCATCGCCTCGCCCCCACCGACGATACGCGGGAGCCTCGCCGTCCCGCCCCACGCACCGAACAGTCCGAGCGAGACGCCCGTCTCCGCGAACGTCGCCTCCGGCGTGGCGACCCGGACGTCACAGGCCAGCGCCAGCTCCACCCCGCCACCTCGGGCCGGCCCGTCGATGCCTGCGACGACGACCGCCTCGGACTCCGCGATGGCCGTCGCGACTGACTGGCCCAGCTGTGCGAACGCCCGTGCCTCCTCGCGGTCGAGTTCCTTGACCACCGTCAGGTCCGCCCCCGCGGAGAACGCCTCACCCGCACCCGAGAGGGACACCACCGGCGTCTCCGCCCCGGTCACCGCGGACCGCAACGCACGCAGCCCGGCCTCCGTGAACGCGTTGCGGCGGGCCGGCCGGGAGAGCGTCACCCGGGTCACCCCGCCGTCGACTGCCGTCTCGATCATACGTTGGCGAGTCTTCGCTTTCCAAAGGTCTTTGCCTTTCCCCCCGCTAGTCGACGGCAATGGACGAGGCCGCAACGTGCAGGCGCGCCGCCCAGGAGGCGCTCGCCGACATCTACCCCGACCGGCTCCGCGACGACATCGCGACCCGCCTGGCAGCCGCGTCGATGGCCCCCGGCGTGGTGGCGCTCCGCTGCGCCCGCGCCTGCGACGAGGATGTCGACGTCGAGACGGTCGTCGACCGGGCCGCCGGCGTCCAGCTCGTCTACGACGGCCTCCGGCTCACCCGCACGCTCGCCCACGACGAGCCCTGGACCGAAACCGACGACCACACGCAGGCCAACCTCGACTCGCTGGCCGCCACGGTGCTCGTCTCCCGCGGCTTCTACCTCCTCGCACGGACCGACGCCGCCGCCAAGGCCGTCGACACCGTCCGCGACTTCGGGCGCGACCAGACCGACCGTCGCCACCCCGACGCCGACACGACCGCCCTCGACGCCAGCCTCGAACGCGACGTGTTCGAACTCGCCGCCGTGGCCGGCACCACCGCCGTCGGTGCCACCCCCACCACCGAGCTGTTCGCCCAGCTCACCGGCCTCGTGCCCACCGACGGGAGCGAACCCCTCCCCGCGGTCGACGCGCTGCCCGCCGCGACCGACCTCAACGTCGGCGCGACGGCGAAGGAGACCGCAGGCGGGGTCGACGACCACGTCCGCCAGTCGGCGACGGATTCGTAGGGGCGAATCGAAACCCATTAAAACTACACCGAGCAACGGTAGGATGCACTTCGGTGCCTGGGTAGCTTAGCGGTAAAGCGCGTCCTTGGTAAGGACGAGAGCCCGGGTTCAAATCCCGGCCTAGGCTTGCTTCTTCGTACGTATTCCGGTTCGAGTACGGTCGGATGTAGGTGGGCGATTCGGACACTACACCCGAAGTATGTTCAACTTCCAGTTGTCGGAACAAAGTGTGGCAGCGAGCTACGTGCGGCGGACCGCCTCAGGGGAGGACTGGGGGCTCGGGGCCCAGGTACCCCCACGTCTCACGACTGCGGTCGCAGCCGGTGACCGAGCCCCGACTCACAGCTCGCCGTCACCATCGGCCGACAGTCCATCTTCGTCAGCGCCGAGGAAGCCGTGGTACGGACAGACGTACTCGTCGCGGATTAGCTGTTCGTCGACGATCTTGAGGCCGAGGTCGTCGAGGTCGCGGCCGATGCGGTTGAGGTCGTCGTGGTCCGTCCCGATGGCGTTGACGTAGACGTTCCGTTGACCGGTCATGATCTCGCGGACCGCCGTCACGCCGTTGACCTCGCGGGCACGGTTCGCGAGCCTGTCGCGCTCCGGTACCGGCGCGGTACAGATTATCTTCGTGTAGAGCGGGTAGCCCGCGAGGTCGTAGTCGATGTCGATGTGGTAGCCGCGGATGATGCCGCTCGTCTCGAGTTCTTTGAGGCGCGTCCGGACCGTGCTCGGTGAGATGTCGATCTTCTCGGCGATGTCGCTGGAGGACGTGTGTCGAGCGTCCTGCTGGAGGTAGTAGAGTATCTGCCTGTCCACCGAGTCGAGTTTCCCGTGTTTCATCTGCCGTCCGATACCTCTGCGATGGCGCTACTTATCGTTTGGCAGGCCTCGCAGACGCAGTGGTGGGCGGGGGAGGCCCCGGGTCCGGTATCGAGTGCAAAGACACTCGTTGATATTTACAGCCGATTCTTTGACGGATTGTTATCGGAATCGGCTAGTTTATGTTGTTCCGTCACCGAACTGGGGATATAACGCGATACAGAATGTGGGCCTCCATCCGGGACACACACGACGTGGTAGCGAGAGCCAGTTCGAACACACCGGGTGAGCTGTCGTGAAGGAACTCGAACGAGACCTCGGGCTACCCTCGGTCCTCGCCATCAGCATCGGTGCGATGATCGGCAGTGGCATCTTCATCCTGCCCGCGCTGGCGCTCGAACGGGCCGGGCCCCTGGTCATCCTCGCGTACCTGCTGGCGGGACTGCTCGTGGTACCGGCGGCGCTCTCGAAGTCCGAGATGGCGACCGCGATGCCGGAGGCGGGAGGGACGTACATCTACATCGAGCGCGGGATGGGGCCGTTGCTCGGGACCATCGCGGGCGTCGGGACGTGGTTCTCGCTCTCGTTCAAGGGTGCGCTCGCGCTGGTCGGCGGCGTCCCCTACCTGCTGTTGCTGTTCGACCTGCCGCTGAAGCCCGTCGCCCTGGGCCTCGCGACGGTGCTCATCCTGATCAACCTGCTCGGCGCGAAGCAGACCGGGCTGTTCCAGCTCGTCATCGTCGTCGTGATGCTCGCCGCGCTGGGCTGGTTCACCGCGGGGAGCGCCCCGGCGGTCCAGTCGGCCAACTACGCGAACTTCTTCGACGCGGGCCTCGGCGGGCTCCTCGCGGTGACCGGCCTGGTGTTCGTCTCGTACGCCGGCGTCACGAAGGTCGCGAGCATCGCCGAGGAGGTCGAGGACCCCGGCCGGAACATCCCCCTCGGCATCCTCGGCTCGCTGGCGTTCACGACGGTCCTGTACGTCGCCGTCGTCGCCGTGATGGTCGGGGTCACCGACCCCGGTAGCATCGCCGGCTCCGACACGCCGGTCGCCGTCGCGGCCGAGGCGACCCTCGGGGCGGCCGGCGTGTTCGCCGTCATCGTCGCCGCCATCCTCGCGCTGGTCTCGACGGCGAACGCCGGTATCCTCTCCTCGTCGCGCTACCCGTTCGCGATGAGCCGCGACAAGCTGGCACCGCCGTCGATGGCGAGCATCAGCGACCGTTTCGGCACGCCCGTCAACTCCATCACCCTGACCGGCGCGGTGTTGCTCGTCCTCATCGCGTTCGTGCCGATCCTCGACATCGCCAAACTGGCGAGTGCGTTCCAGATACTGGTGTTCGCACTCATCAACATGGCCGTCGTCGCCTTCCGCGAGGGGACCGCCGAGTACGATCCCGAGTTCACGTCCCCGCTGTATCCCTGGATGCAGATATTCGGGACCATCACCGGGTTCGGCCTGCTGACCCAGATGGGAACGGTCCCCCTCGCCGGGGCCGTCGTCATCACGCTCGCCAGTCTGGTCTGGTACCTCGTCTACGTCCGCCCGCGCGTCAGCCGCGAGGGGACCGCGACCGACGCTATCCGGCGTCAGGTCGGCCGGGGCGCACTCGAGGAGGTCGCCGACGCCGCGGACGAACCCGCACACGAGGTGCTCGTCGCGCTCACCAAGGACATCGGGCCGGAGCGCGAGCGTGCGCTCGTCTCGCTCGCGGCCGACCTCGTCAGGCCGCACGATGGCCGGGTGCTCGCCGTCCGCTTCCAGGAGGTTCCCGACCAGGCCCCACTCACCGAGGAGGTCACCGTCCAGTCGCCCGCCGACCTCTCCTTCGAGACGCGGCTGTCGCGTGTCGCCGACGACGTCGGCGTCACCATCGAGGCCGACGAGGTGGTCAGCCACGACACGAAACACGCCATCGTCAACCTCGCCAGGGAGCGTGGGGTCGACACCGTCCTCACCGAGCACGAACCGCTCCGGCTCCGCTCGCGCCTGTTCGGCGAGCCGATCGACTGGGTCGTCCGGCACGCCCCCTGCGACGTGGTGCTCGTCGACAACCTGGGGTACGACAGCCCCCGACAGGTCGCGCTCGCGGAGGCCGACGGACCGTACGCCCCCCTCGCGGTTTCGGTCGCCGAAGCCGTCGCCGAGGCGAACCACGGTCGGATCTCGCTGTGGTACCCCGTCGACCGCGACAGCCCCGAGCAGTACCGGGAGACCGTCGAGGCGTACCAGGCGGAGCTGTCGGGGATGCTCTCGGTGCCGGTCGAGTCGACGCCCGTCCGGACGGACGGTGGGATGGGTGACGACCCGGACGTCGTCGTCCGTCGCGGTGCCGACCACCGCCTCCGGAGCGGCCTGCTCGACCGCGGACGGACGTTCCCGAGGCCGCGGTGTACGACCGTCACGGTGTACCCGAAGGAGTCCGAACGGCCGGGGTTCCTGCGTCGCCTGCTCGAGCGCCTGGTGTTCTGAGGCGGCCCGGTGGTGTTCCGCGGCGCACCCGGTCGTCGCAGTCCCCGCCAGGGGATGTCGAGTACCTGCCGAAGATTGATAGGCCGACGTCGAGACGGCGACGACATGGACGAAGTCGCCCGAACCCGTGCCGTCTACGAGGAACACAACGACAGCTTCGTCGAGAAGTACCGTTCCGAGTCCATCGCGGAACGGTTCGGCGGCCCCTTCTTCGAGGCGCTCGACGGGGACCGCGTGCTGGACGTCGGCTGTGGCCCCGGTGCGGACACGGAGACGTTCGTCGAGCGCGACTGCGACGTGACCGGGCTGGACGTGACGCCCTCCTTCCTCGCCAGTGCCCGGGAGAACGTCCCCGACGCCGGGTTCGCACTCGGCGACATGCGCCACCTCCCCTTCGAATCCGGCAGCTTCGACGGCGTCTGGGCCTGTGCCTCGCTGCTGCACGTGCCACGTGAGGACGTGCCCGCGACGTGCTCGGAGTTCGCGCGGGTGCTCGACGACGGGGGGCACCTGTACTGCTCGCTGAAGCGCGGCGACGAGAGCGGGTTCGACCCGGGCGGCCGGTTCTTCGAGCGCCACACGGCCGACGCCGTGACGTCGCTGCTGGTCGACGCCGGCTTCGAGCCGACACGCGTCGACACGACCGAGGCCGAGGAGGTCGCGAGCCAGGACGGCTGGGTGCAGGTGCTGGCGAGGGTCGCGTAGCGCGGGCGCACGGCTTTTGGTCGGCCGGTCCGAACGTCGGGTGAATGCGCAGGTCCTCGCTGCTCGTCGTCGTCACGCTGTCGCTGGTCGCGCTGGCCGGCTGTACCGCACTGGGCGCACAGGAGGCCGACCCGCCCGAGGGGGACGACTCGCTCGCCGCGGACCCGACCGTCGGCGACCCCACGACCGACGTACAGGGCTGGGAACGCGGCTACTGGCACAACGAGTCGCTGGACGTGGACCCCGAGGACGGCCTGACCGAGGCCGAGCTGGAGGCCGTCGTCGCCCGGGCGATGGCCCGCGTCGAGGTCGTCAGGGACGTGGAGTTCGACGAGCCCGTCCACGTCGAGGTCATCGACCGTTCCGAGTACAGTGCCGGCGGCGGTGGGGACGGCTCGCCCACGGCCACCCAGCGCGCCGCAGCCATCGAACGGGCGGCCGAGCTCGAGGCGCTGTTCGTCGTCGGCGAGACGACCGACGCGGGCGAGGCGGAGGAGGCGACTCGCGAGGCGTCGGTGCAGGGCTACTACGACACGCAGCAGGACCGGATCGTCGTCATCTCGGACTCCGACACGCCCAGACTCGCGGAGCTGACGCTGGGCCACGAGCTCGTCCACGCCTACCAGTTCCGTGGACCGCTTCGTCAGACCCGCGTCCCCCAGAACATCTCGCAGGACGGCGTCGTCGCGCTCCGGGCGCTCATCGAGGGCGACGCGAACTTCGCCGAGCGGCGCTACGAGGCCCGCTGCGGCGAGGAGTGGGACTGCCTGCGTCGGAGCGACTGGACCGACGAGAGCAGCGGCGACGGAGCCGACGACGGGAGCGGTGACGACGACGCAGCCGCCGACCGTGCCGGCCCGAACCTCGGCATCTACCTCCAGTCGTACTTCCCGTACGCCGCCGGGGAGTCGATGGTCGCCGACGTGTACGAGCGTGCTGGCTGGGACGGCGTCGCCGAGCTGTACCGGGAGCCGCCGCTGTCGAGCGAGCAGGTCATCCACTGGGGGCCCGACCCGGACGAGCCAGAAGCCGTCTCGGTACCGGACCGCAGCAGCGACGACTGGGAGCGCGTCACCGCCGGCGAGCGGTCCGGTCGGACCCTCGGCGAGGCGAGCCTCGCGACGATGTTCGCCTACACACTGTACGACGACCGCGACGGGAGCCTCGTCACGCGGGAGGCGTTCCTCCGCCAGGACGGCCCGGGCCCGGAGCTCACCTACGATCTCGCCCCCAGCGCCGGCTGGGGCGGCGACCGCCTGTACGCCTACCGCAACGGCGACGAGACGGGCTACGTCTGGCGCATCGAGTGGGACTCGAACGCCGAGGCTCGTGAGTTCGCCGACACCTACAGGGAGCTGCTCCGGTACCACGACGCCGACCGGCGCGACGGCGGGCACTGGGTCGTCCCCGACGGCCAGTTCGCCGACGCCTTCTCCGTGCACGTCACGGGCGAGACGGTGACCATCGTGAACGGGCCCGACCGGTCGGCGCTGTCGGAGATCCACCCGGAAAACAGTCGCCTCACGGCTGCCGATGTCTCATCCGCTCAGGGCGCGATCAACTCGACGGCGTGTGGCACCTCGCCGCCGAGCAGCGCATCGAGCTGTTCCTGACAGGAGGTGCCGCTGGCGGCGACGACCGGCTCGTCGGCGAACTGGTCGGCGAGCTCCTCGCCGACGTCCATGCTCAGCTCGTAGTAGGCCTCCTTGTAGCCGAAGCTCCCGGCCATGCCACAGCACTCCACGTCGGAGGTGCGGACCGTCGCACCGCAGGCCTCGAGCACGGCGACGGTGTACGGTTCGAGGTCCAGGGTGCGGCCCTGGCAGTGGCTGTGGTAGGCGACGGCCTCGGGCGGAGTCGCCAGCGCGTCGGGCGAGCCGCCGTTCTCCAGCATACCGTACACGTACTCCATGACCTCGTAGCTCGCGTCGGCGAGCCGCTCGGCCGACTTCGGGGCCAGCAGGCGCTCGTACTCCCGCTCGAACATCGCCAGCGCGGACGGCTCGACGACCACCACGTCGCGCCGGGCGTCGATGTGCTCGGCCAGCCCGGCGTAGACGTGGTGGGCGTGGTCCTCCGCGGTCGAGATCATCCCCTGCGAGAGCGGTGCGCGCCCGGAGGACCGGACGCGGGGCACGTGGACCCGAACGTCGAGCGCCTCCAGCGCCCGGACGGCCGCCTTCCCGCGGTCGACCAGCACGTAGTTCGTGTACGCGTCGGGGTAGAGGACGGCTTCGCGGTCGGCGTCGTCCGACGAGACACGCGGCCCCCGGTCGTCGAACCAGTCGACGAGCGTCTCTCGCCGGAACCGCGGCAGGTCGCGCCGCCGGTCGACGCCGAGGAAGCGTTCCATCCCGGCCCGCACCGGGCCGGCGTCGGCCAGCCAGTTCGAGACGGGCGCGGTCGCGCTGCCGAGCTTCGCCAGCCGCTCGAAGTTCCCGAACAGGCGCTTGTCCAGCGCGAGCCCGGACGGCTCCTCGTCCGGCGAGAGGCCGTCGACCAGGTGGTCGAACGTGTCCGGGTCGGCGTCGCGGTTCAGCCGGTCGCGGACGACCGTGTTGATCCACGGGATGTCGATCTTCACCGGGCAGGCGTCGACGCAGCGCGAACAGCCGGTGCAGAGGTCGTTGAACTCCCCTGCACTCTCCATACCGTGGACGCCCGCCTCCCAGCCGGTGGCGATGCCCCCGGAGTACGTCTCGCCGCCGAAGCCGTGGCCGCCGACGGCCTGGAAGTTCGCACAGGAGTTCGAGCACGCGCCACATCGGATGCAGTACAGCGTCTCCCGGAGCTGGTCGTCCTCGCGCATCTCGGTGCGGCCGTTGTCGACCAGGACGAGGTGGAACGCGCGGTCGCCGTCGGGGTCGTCGGTTTCGGCGGTCGGGTCGCCGAAGTCGATGGGCTCGTCCGACTCGAAGTCGAGCGTCGGCGACGCGGTCGGCGGCGTGAACAGGGAGACGTATCTGGAGATGTCCTGTCCGGTCGCCGCCTTCGAGATGAGGTCCACGAACGGACCGAACTCGTCGACGGAGGGCAGGATTTTCTCGATGCCCGTGACGGCAACGTGCGTATCCGGCGTCACCGCGCACTTCCGGGCGTTGCCCTCGTTGGTCACGAGCGCCATCGAACCCGACTCCGCGAAGACGAAGTTCGCGCCCGTCACGCCGACGTCGGCCTCGCGGATCCGCTCGCCGAGGTAGTCCCGGGCGAACCGGGTCATCTCCTCGGCCGTCTCCAGCGGTTCGTCGGGCTCGAACGTCGCGTTCAGCAGGTCGGCGATCTCCTCGCGGGACTTGTGCAGCGCCGGCCCGACGATGTGGCTCGGCGACTCGTCGGCGAGCTGTATCACGAACTCCCCGAGGTCCGTCTCGTAGGTGTCGACGTCGGCGGCCTCGAGCGCGTCGTTCAGCTCGAGTTCCTCCGTCGTCATCGACTTCGACTTCACCAGCGTCTCCGCGCCCTGCTCCTCGCAGAGCTCGGTGACGTAGCGGTTGGCGTCGGCCGCGTCGTCGGCGACGTAGACGGTGCCGCCGTTCGCCTCGACGGACTCGCGGAGCTGCTCGATCAGCTCGGGGAGGTCCGCGATGGCCGCCTCCTTGATGGCGCGGGCCTCGTCGCGGGTACCATCCCACGCCTCGAAGCGCTCCGCCGCGGCGTAGCGGTCGCGGTTCTTCGAGCTGACCTTCGGCCCGATGAGCGGTCCCTCCGTCTCGAGCAGGTGGCGGATGTGTGCCGCCTTCTGCTTGCGTTCGGAGCTCATTCGTCGCCCACCTCCTCGTCGTCCTCGACGAGCACGACGTGGACCTCGTTCGGGCCGTGGACGCCCTCGACGAGCCCGCCCATGTCGGCGGTCGCGGAGGCACCGGTCGCGAGCACGTGCGAGCCCCGGCCGGCGGCGACCTCGTCGGCCAGCCAGTCCACCGCGTCGCGGCCCGTCGCAACGACGTCTTCGGCGGCGAGCACCGCGACGTGGCGCTCGGGGGAGAGACTCACCGGCTCGTCGCCGCCCGCGCTCGACCGGATCAGGACGCTCCCGTACTCCGCGATGCCGAGGCGGGCGGGCGTGACCCCCGTCGCAGCGTCCTGCAGTTCGCTCGGCGTGAACGTCGTGGCGACCGCGTCGGGCAGGTCGGCGTCGACGTGCAGCGGGACGCCGACCGCCGGCTCGTCGACCGCGTCGGCGAGTGTCGCCTCGAGGTCGGCGAGCGTCGTCCGGTCGTGGGACACGTCGAGGGCCGAAAGCGCGTCCAGGAAGTCGTCTGCGACTGTCACTGTCGAGGACACGGTCACACACCGAGGTATCGCTGACGGAACTCCTCGTCCTCGCGGATGCGGTCGCTCGTCACCTCGTCGACGATGCGGCCCTCGTCGAGCACGTAGTGACGGTCCGCGATGGCGAGGGCGGCCGCGACGTTCTGCTCGACGAAGAACACCGTCACGCCCTTCTCCGCGTTGATGTCGGCGACGATGTCCTCGATGCGCCGGACGATGTAGGGCGCGAGCCCCTCGAACGGCTCGTCGAGCAGCATCAGGTCCGGGTTCGCCGCGAGCGCGCGGGCGATGGCGAGCATCTGCTGTTCGCCACCGCTCATGTTCCGGGCCTCCTTCCGTCGCATGTCGTCGAGCTCGGGGAAGAACTCGAGCGTCTCGTCCAGCCCGAGCGGGGCCTCGGCGTGGTTGATGGCGAGCCGGACGTTCTCGACGACCGAGAGCCGCGGGAAACAGCGCCGCTTCTCCGGGACGATGGCGATGCCGGCGTTCGCGCGCCGATGGGACGGCCAGCCGACGATGGACTCGTCCCGGTAGCGGACGTCGCCGCCGAGCACCGCCGGCTCGTCCGCGCCCATGATGGCGTGCATCGTCGTCGTCTTCCCCGCGCCGTTTCGCCCGAGCAGGGAGACGAGCTCGCCCTCGTCGATGGCGAGGTCCACGTCGAACAGCACCTGTCCGGTGTCGTAGCCGGCCTCGAGGCCGTCGACTTCGAGCAGTGTGCTGGTCGGTTCCGTCGTCTCCGTGGTCGTGTGTGCCTCGGGTTCCGAACTCATAGTTCCTCCCGCATACCGCCGAGGTACGCGTCCTGTACCGCGTCGTTCGCCTGTATCTCGTCGGGTGGCCCGGTCGCGATGAGCGAGCCGCGGTTCAGCACCGAGATGCGGTCCGAGATGGAGAGCACGACGTCCATGTCGTGCTCGATGAGGACCACCGTCAGCCCGAGCTCGTCCCGTATCTCCTCGATGAGGTTCGCCGTCGCCGTCGTCGCACCCGGGCTCATCCCGGACGTGGGCTCGTCGAGCAACAGCACCGCTGGGTCGGTCCCCAGCGCCATCGCGATACCGAGCCGGCGCTGGTCGCCGTGGGAGAGGTTCTTCGCGAGCGTCGACGGCGGCGCGTCGAGCCCCACCGTGTCGAGCAGTTCGAGCGCGCGGTCCCGCCCCACCGAGCGGTGGTCGCGGAACAGGTCGAAGCTGAACGCGCCCCGCCGGGTCGTCTGGACGACCACGCGGACGTTCTCCAGTACGGTCTGGTCCTCGAACAGCTCGTTCGACTGGAACGACCGTGCGAGCCCGAGATGTGGCCGCTCGTGCTCGTCGCGGTCGGTCACGTCCGTGCCGTCGAGGTACACCCGGCCGTCGGTCGGCGGGAGCGTCCCCATGACGGTGTTGAACAGCGTCGTCTTGCCCGCACCGTTCGGACCGATGATGGCCCGGAGCTCGCCGCGCTCGACGCCCAGCGAGACACGGTCGACCGCGGTGACCTCGCCGAACGTCCGGCGGAGCCCCTCGGTCGCCAACGCGGCGTCGGCCGGATCGAGCCTCGGGTCGACGGAGCTGGTCGCCTCCGGCCCGGTGGCGTCGCTCATTCGGCCACCCCCTTGAGGCGGGCGTACAGCCCGCGTGCCCAGTCACGGAGGTAGCCCCAGATGCCCTCCAGCGGGGCGACCACGACGATGACGACGAACAGCGCGCCGAGGAAGAAGTGCCAGTGCGTCAGCACTCCCGAGAGGTCGACGCTCGTGACCCCGAGGTGCAGCACCTCGAAGTCGTTCAGGAACTCCTCGGCGAACTGCCAGACGAACACGCCCGCGATGGGGCCGAAGAAGTACCGGACCCCGCCGAGGACGGCCATCAGGACGGTGTCGCCGCTGGTGATGACGCTGAGGGTCTCCTGCGACGCGCCGTACCGGTCGACCATCAGCACCGACCCCGCGAGCGCCGAGAACGCGGCGCTGACGGTGAACGCCTGCACCTTGTACCGCTTCGTGTCGATACCCATCGCCCGCGCGAGGTCGTCGTTCTCGCGGATGGCGACGAGCGACCGCCCGAACGGCGAGCGGACGATCTGCCAGAGCGCGAGCATCGCGACGAGGAACACCACCGAGACGAACCAGTACCAGTCGACCTCGAGGCCGCCGAGGACCACGACGAGCTGGCCGCGGGTCGACTCGACCCACGACGGCAGCACGTTCTGCGTGACCCCGTTCGAGCCGCCGGTCAGGTTCAGCGGGTTCCGGTTCGCGGTGAACTCGACCGCCTGCGCGACCGCCAGCGTGAGGAATGCGAAGTAGATCTCGCCCTTCTCGACGGTGAGCCGTCCGAGCAGGTAGCCGACCGTCGCGGCGACCGCGATGCCGATGGCCGCGGCGACCGGGAACGGCAGCTCGGGTGCGCCGGCCCGACCGGAGACCCCGATGGCGGCGGCGTACATCCCGAAGCCGAGGAACATCGCGTGCCCGAACGAGAGCAGTCCCGCGTAGCCGAACAGGAGGTTGAACGCCGCGACGAACACCATCCAGATGAGGATGGTCGCCGCGATGGCCTCGTAGCCGAGCAGGAGCGGGTGCGAGATGACCGGACGCAACAGCAGGACGACCAGGACGAGACCGACCGGGACCCGATAGCGCCAGAGCAGCGACCGGGCGCGGTCGAGCGTCTCGGTCGATCCCTCGCCGGTCGCCGTCTCGCCGCTCATTCGAGGAACCCCTCCTCGCCGAACAGCCCCCGTGGCCGGTACAGCAGGATGAGTATCATCACCAGGTACGGGACGAGGTCACGTATCTGGAGCGCCAGCCACGGCTGGTTCGTCACCTCCGCGAGCGCGGTGAGCACGACCGGCGTGAGGTACGCCGAGACGCCGATGAGGATGCCGCTCACCACGCTCCCGAACAGGCTCCCGACGCCACCGACGACGACGACCACGAACGCGAGGATGACGAACGTCTCTCCCATCGTCGTCCGCATCCCCGTCTCGGCGGAGTAGAGCACGCCCGCGAAGCCGGCCAGCGCCGCCCCCAGGAAGAACATCGCGGTGAAGCGCACCGGGAGGTTCACGCCGACGAACTCGGTCATCTCGCCGTCCTGCACGCCGGCCCTGACCGTGAGCCCGAAGTCGGTGCGGGAGATGAGCAGGTACACCGCCAGGATGGTGACGACCGCCACACCCACCAGGAACAGCCGGTAGGTCGGCACCGTCGTCACCCCGAGGTCGGTCCCGCGCGTGAGCACCGCCGGTCGGGAGATCTCGAGCGGCGCGGTCCCCCAGTACGCCCGGATGACCTCCTCGATCATCATCGTCAGCCCGAACGTCGCGAGCAGGCTGACGATGGGGTCGGAGCCGTAGAGGTACCGCAGCACGGTCATCTCCAGCACGACGCCGACCACGCCGACGACGAGCGGCGCGAGTATCAGCGCCGCCCAGAACGGCAGTCCGAGCGTGACGACGACCGAGTACGAGAGGTACGCCCCGAGCATGAAGAACGCGCCGTGGGCGAAGTTGACGATGCCCATCAGCCCGAGGATGAGCGACAGCCCGAGCGTGACGAGCACGAGCACCATCCCGTACACCAGCCCGCCGATGGCCTGGTCGATGAACAGCCCGGGCTCGACGGCGAACGCGAGCGCGAGCAGGACCACGGTCAGGACCGCCACAGCCCACCAACCCGGCGAGACCGTCGCGAGATCTTCCCGAGTGAGTTCCGTCGTACTCATCGATTACATCGAGCAACCGGTTTCGGACACCGAGCGCGCCACGTCGTCCCCCTCGAACGTGTTGACGGTCTGGAACCACCGCTTGTAGGGGTCGCCGGACATCTCCCCGACCGGGAGTGCCTCGACGCTGTAGGTCGGCTGGATGAGCTGGTGGTCGCCCTCGCGCCAGTACATCTCCGCCCCGTCGCCCTTGATGTCGGCGGCGACGGAGCTGACCTCGTGGCCCTCCAGCGCCCCGCGCATGTCGTCTGCGTTCGTCGAGTCCGCCCGCACCGCCGCCCGCACCGCCTGGTCCATCGAGAGGTAGCCCAGGAAGTGCCGGACGTACGGGTCGGTCTCGGAGCTCTCGGCGACCCGCTCGCAGAAGTCGACGCTCGCGTCGGTGTCGATCGCCGGCCCCCAGACCTGTCCGGCCGTGTCGAGGATACCGGCGGAGTCGCGGTCGAGTCCCCAGAAGACCGCGTCCTCCAGCTGGTGCATCGCCAGGGTGTAGTCGCCCTGCATCCCCTGGGAGACCAGCTGGTTCGCCGCCTTCCGGAGGTCCAGCCCGGCGATGAGCATCCCGATGCCGTCCGCCCCGGAGTTGTCCGCCTCGTTCAGGTAGGGCGAGTAGTCGTCCGCCGGGAACGGCGTCGCCGACCGGCCGACGACCTCGATGCCCTGGTCCTCGAGGATACGGGTCACCGCCTCCTGTGCCGTCTGTCCCCACGCGTAGTCGGAGTACAGGAGGTACCAGCTGTCCGCGGCCTCGGCCATCTCCGCGCCGATGGTCGCCGCGAGCATCGAGTTCGACGCCGTCGGGCGGAACGTGTACGGCCCGCACGCGTCCCCGGTCAGCCCGTCGCCGTGTGCACCCGTCGGCATGTAGACGACTTCGTTCTCGTTCGCCCACGACGCCATCGCCTGTGCCGCACTCGAGGAGACACCACCCATCGTGAAGTCCGCGTCCGCCTCGGTGACCATCCGCTGGAGCTGGCTGACACCGGTCTGTGGGTCGAGCTGCGTGTCACCGGTCTCGACGTCGATGCTGACGTCGAGTTCCGACTCGAGGTCCTCGACCGCGAGCATCGCCCCGTCGATGGCCGACTGCCCGAACACCGAGAACGGGCCCGAGGTCGACGTGGCGAACCCGACCGTCAGCTCGTTCGCCCCTCCCTCGCCGCCACCGCCACCGAGACAGCCAGCGAGCCCGCCGATGCCCGCTGCCCCTGCCGCCCGCAGGATCGTGCGCCTGTCCACCGTCGCTGGAGTGCGATTGCCACTCATGACCTCGTCTAACAAACGGTCATAGATAAACTTACGTGGTGGAAATCGGACGGGGACGGCAGTTTCAGCCTGTCAGAGCAGTGGGTTCAAGTTCCCCGAGCACACCCGACGGTCGGGACCGGTCGACGAGACGCCCGTGGAACGACGCCACGCTGTCCCGGGACTATCTTTTTTACCCCCCGCTCGCGTACCCACCAGCATGAAGTTCGTTATCGTGGGATACGGTCGCGTCGGAACGAGAACCTGCCGCATCCTCGGCGAGGAGGGCCACGACGTCGTCGTCGTCGACAACGACCCCGACCGCGTCGAGCGCGCACGCCACGACGGGTTCACCGTCGTCGAGGGCGACGCCGAGGACGAGGACGTCCTGGAGGAGGCCGGCATCGCCGACGCCGACGCCATCGCCGCGCTCACGCCCGACCTGAACGCGAACTTCACCGCCTGCATGATCGGGAAGCACAACGGCGCGCGGACCGTCCTCCGCATCGACGAGGACTACCGCGAGGACATCTACGAGAAGTACGCCAGCGACGTCGACGAGGTCATCTACCCCGAGCGCCTCGGCGCTGCGGGCGCGAAGACGGCGATGCTCGGCGGCGACTTCAACGTCCTCGCGGACGTGACCGAGAACCTCCAGTTCTCCGTCTTCGAGATCCCCGAGGACTCACAGCTCGTCGGCAAGCGCGTCGTCGAGGTCGACCTGCCCGAGCAGGCACGCGTCTACGCCCACGGGCCGAGCGACGGCCCGCTCACGATTCCGCTCCCCTCGACGTCGATCGAGGCCGGTGACCGGCTCGCGGTCGTCGTCGAGCAGACCGGCGTGGATTCGGTCCGGCAGGCGCTCACCGCTGCCTGATCGCGACAGTGGAAAGGGGGGAGAGACAGCTACCGGGCGCGCGACGCGTAGGATGGGAGTTCGAGGCCGTCGTGCGCGCCCTACCGATGGGTGTCCTCGGTCGGCCTTAAAGTTACGTCAGACGTTCGTCACACGGTGGCGACGATACCCGCCAGCGGTTCGTTTTTGTCGCCCCACCGACTCACTCAGAGCATGGAAGGCACCGGACTGCCGCTCGTGACGCCCTTCGACGAGACGGGCGAGATAGACGAACCTGCGCTCTCCGACCTCGTCGACCGGGTCACCGACGCCGGCGTCGACTTCGTCGTCCCGTGCGGGTCGAACAGCGAGGCACCACTGCTCACCGCGACGGAGCGCCGGCGCGTCGTCGAGGTCGTCGCCGACCGGAGCGACGTGCCCGTCCTCGCCGGCACCGGCCAGCCGGGCTACCGCGAGACGCTCGCCGACACCGAGGCCGCCGCCGCGGCCGGTGCCGACGCCGCACTCGTGGTCACTCCCTACTACTTCCGGCACGACCAGGCCGCGCTCGCGTCCTACTACCGCGGGCTCGCAGACGAGAGCCCCATCCCCATATTCCTCTACAGCGTGCCGAAGTACACCGAGACGCCGCTCGACCCGCGAACCGTCGAGGCGCTCTCGACGCACCCGAACGTCGGCGGCATCAAGGACTCGAGCGGGAACCTCGAACGGCTCCAGCGGACCGTCTCCCTCACCGGGGACGCCGACTTCTCCGTGCTCGTCGGGAGCGGGAGCATCTACGCCGCTGGCCTCGACCACGGCGCGGACGGCGGGGTGCTCGCGCTGGCGAACGTCGTCCCCGAACTCGCGAGCGAGATCTACGACCGCCACACCGACGGCGACACCGACGGCGCACGCGACCTGAACCGTTCGCTGGTCGAGCTGAACCGTGCGGTCACCGCTCGCTACGGCATCCCCGGACTGAAGGCCGCGATGCGGTCGCGGTCGCTGCCCGCCGGCCACGTCCGGCGACCGTTCCAGCCGGTCGACGACGCCACCACGACAGAACTCGCCGAACTCGTGCGGGCCGCACGATGAGCTGGGGCGAGCTGTTCGACCGGGCCGCGAGCTACGACGTGACTGTCGCGGAGGTGCGCGAGACGCTCGCGGAGCACCGGGCCGCGGGGGACGACGACGACGAGGCGGCGGAGGACGGAGGCGACGATGAGCGCTGAGTCGGCCGCCCGCGTCGTCGCCGACGCCGACGTGCTCGCCGCCGACGTCTGCTGTGGCGGCGCGAGCCGCGCGGCCATGGACCACGTCCGGCGACACGACTGGGTGACCCTCGTCGCCAGCGACCACCTGCTCGACGACGCCGAGACGGTCGTCGCCGAGCTGACGGACGCGTCGCTGGCGGCGGACTGGCGCGAGCGCATCGAGGCCGAGCGCGAGCCCGTCGACCACCCCGCGACGGACCACCCCGGGCTCGCGTCGGCGTACCGCGGGCAGGCCGCCCACCTCCTCAGCTTCGACGAGGGACTCGGCAGCGTCGACGCCGGGGCGAACCTGAACCGACGGATGGCGGTCAGCGTCCGGACACCGGACGCGTTCGCGCGGCTGTTCGACGCCGAGAGCCTGTACGAGGCCGTCGTCGGTGACGAGTACCCGGGACCGGACCGCGACCCGCGGGCCTGATCAGGCCCGTTCGAAGGTTCGCTTCAGGAGGACGTAGACGAGTGCGAAGTCCACGGGTGCGACTGCGAGGACGACCCAGTACAACGAGGAGTTGGACACGAAGAGCACTCCGGCCGCCAGGAGGAGCATGATGGCACTTCCGGTGGCGGCGAACAGGGCAGCCTGATGGGGGCCGAGTCGCTGGACGATCGAGTCGGAGGACATCACCGTAACCGCGGGACGTGGCTCGGATAGAACTTCCGATTACCGCTCCTCGTTGACCATCCGAGAGACCCGCCGGAGGATCGGCCGCGGGGTCACCCGCGACAGCAGCCAGAGTGCCTTCATCGGCAGCCCCGGGACGACGACGGCCTTGCCTCGCATCACCCCGGTGTAGCCCGCCTTGGCGACCTGCTCGACGGGCTGTTTGTACGTCGAACCGACCGCGGAGTGGCCCATGCCGGCACGGGACTGGAAGTTGGTATCGACCGGGCCAGGGGCGAGGACCGTCGCGGAGACACCGGTGTCCCGGAGCTCCTCGGCGAGCGCCTCGGTGAAGGAGTTGACGTACGCCTTGCTGGCGTAGTAGCCGGTCATGAACGGGCCGGGCTGGAACCCGGCGGTTGAGCCGACGTTGAGGATCCTCCCCCGGTCGCGCTCGGTGAAGTCGTCGAGGAACAGCCGGGTGAGCTCGACGAGCGTGACGACGTTCAGCCGCAGCTGGGTGCGCTCCTCGTCGAGGTCCGAGTCGGCGAAGGGACCGTGCGTCCCGATACCGACGTTGTTCACCAGGATGCCGACGTCGAGGTCGCGCTCGTGGACCGCGTCGTACAGCTCCTGGCTCGCGCCGTCCCGGTCGAGGTCCATCGGGAGCGGCGTCACGTCGACGGCGTAGCGCGATTCTATCTCGTCGGCGACCTCGGCGAGGACGTCCTCGCGGCGGGCGACGGCGACGACGTCGTGGCCGTGGCGGGCGAACTGGCGGGCGAGCTCGCGACCGATGCCGCCTGACGCACCGGTGACGAGGGCGGTGTCACGTGTCATGTCGGCAACGGGGGACGCCGGGAGAGTAACCCTTCGGGTTTCGGTCGGACGGACCGCGATGGCGAACAGGCGGCGCGCCACTGCCCCCGGCGATGCGCCGCGCTCCAGCCTCGGTCGACCAGGGGCCGGTCGTCAGTACACGCCGACCCTGCCCCCGGCTTCGTACTTGAACTGCCGGGTGAGCGGATGGGGGACTACCGTGGCCCCTTCCGCTCGGCTGGCTCGGCGGCGAGCCAGTCCGCGAACTTCGCCAGCGCGCGGCCACGGTGGCTGATGGCGTTCTTCTCGGCGGTGCTCATCTCGGCCATGGTCTGCCCGTCGTGCTCGAAGATCGGGTCGTAGCCGAAGCCGCCGTCGCCACGCGGGTCGACGATGCGGCCCTGGACCGCGCCCTCGAACGTGTGGACCTCGTCGCCATCGCAGTACGCGAGGACGGTCCGGAAGCGTGCACGGTCGTCGGGGGCGGTGGCGACGAGGTCGCGCACACCCTGCACGCCCACGGTGTCCTGCACGTAGGCGGAGTACGGGCCGGGGAAGCCGTCGAACGCGTCGCAGAACAGGCCAGCGTCGTCGACCAGCACCGACCCCTCGCCGCCGAGGTGTTCGAACGCCTCGCGCGCGCCGTGGGCGGCGATGTCGCCGAGGTCGTCGCTCTGGATCTCGGTGTAGTCGTAGTTCACCTGCTCGACGGGCTCGGTGAGGTACTCGCGTGCCTCGCGGACCTTCCCCTCGTTGCTCGTCACGAAGCGGATCGTCATGCGATAGCGTCGGCGTGTGTGGGTCAAAGAGCCGTCGGTCGCGGGCGAGCGGCGATGGGAGCGTCAGCAGTCGAGGTCACCGAGCAGTTCCGCGGCGGCCTTCTGGAGGTGTTCGGCGGCGGTGCCCGTCGAGCAGTCGAGCTCGTCCGCCACGTCGGCGACTGTCGCCTCGCGGGGCACCTCGTAGTAGCCCAGAGCCTGTGCCACCCGGACGGCCTCGCGCTGGCGGTCGGTGAGACGAGCGCCCGCGGCGGCCGGGTCCGCGGCGTACTCGCCGACGCGCTCGATGTCCACCCGGATGTCGTCGGGCGTCGCCTCGAACACCTCCCGGAGGCGGTCGGGCTCGCCGAGGACGCCGATGGAGACCGAGCGGTCCATCCGGTAGGACAGCGGTGGGACGGCGGCGATACTCGGTCGCGAGAACGCCGCCATGAGCCCCTGTCCTGTCTCGTCTGGGTCGTCCATGACGTAGACGTAGAAGCGGTCGTCACCGAGGGGGGCGACCTCGAACGACTGGACGCCCTCGACCTCCCGCAGTGTCGCCTCGTACGGTTCGCGCGGGCCGTGGACGTGGAAGAGGAGCGTGTTCGCGTCGGGCGTGGCGAAGTTCCAGTTGACCAGGTGGTACTCGTCGTAGCCGCCGTGATCGCAGACGAACTCGTGCATCGGATGGATGGTCTCCGCCGAGTGCCTGAGCGTGACCTGCAGGTACTTCATCGACCACGGGTTCGGACTTCTGACTTAAATCCCCTAGCGACTGCGACCGAAGGACCGTGCTCCCCGGAGCACGATAGCCGATATGGCGCGACCGACGAGGCAGACAGGGGGTGTCGATTCGTGAGCGGCGGGCAGACCGAGGCGCTGGTACGGACGGAGGAGGCCAGCGAGCCCGACATCGACGGGCTGGTCGGCGAGTACGTCCTCGACCGCGAGGAGCACCTGAACGCGCCGGGCATCGTCGTCCGGCCGGACGAGGTCCAGACCGTCCTCGGCCACCTCAAGCGGGAGGCGGGCTACGACCACTGCTCCTGTGTCACCGCCCAGCAGTACGAGGACCGCTACGAGACCATCTACCACCTCAAGCGGTACGACGACCCGACCGACGAGCTGAGCGTCGTCGTCCCGACGAGCGTCGACGACCCGTGGAGCGAGTCCGCCGCCCCGGTGTACGAGACGGCGAACTGGCACGAACGCGAGGCGTACGACCTCGTCGGCATCGACTACGGCGACCACCCGGACCTGCGCCGCATCCTGCTGCCACACACCTGGCAGGGCCACCCGCTCTCGACCGACTACGACCAGGACCAGCCACAGATTGTCACGCTGGAGGGACACGCCAACCCCCTGCAGGACGACGGCCGCGAGGGGGACACGCTCTTTCTCAACATCGGCCCGCACCACCCCGCGACCCACGGCGTGTTACACGTCGAGACCGTCCTCGACGGCGAGACGGTGGTGGGCGTGGACCCGGACATCGGCTTCATCCACCGCTGTCAGGAGCAGCTGTGCCAGCAGGGCACCTACCGCCACCAGATCATGCCGTACCCGGACCGCTGGGACTGGGCCTCCTCGGGGCTGCTGAACGAGTGGGCCTACGCCCGCGCCGCCGAGGACATGGCCGACATCGAGGTGCCGGAGTACGCGCAGGTCATCCGGACGATGGGCGCGGAGCTCTGCCGCATCGCCTCGCACATGCTCGCCGTCGCGACGTACGCGCTCGACGTGTTCGGCGAGTTCACCGCCGTCTTCCAGTACGGCATCCGCGACCGCGAGAAGGCACTCGGGCTGCTCGAACAGCTCACCGGCCAGCGCATGATGTTCAACTACTTCCGCCTCGGCGGCGTCGCCTGGGACCTCCCCGAACCCCGCGAGGCGTTCTTCGAGGACGTCCGCGAGACGCTGGCGACGTTCCCGCCCGCCCTGGAGGAGTACCACGACCTGCTCACGAGCAACGAGATATTCCAGCTGCGCTGCGTCGATACCGGCCACCTCGACCCCGATACGGCCAAGGAGTACGGCTGCACCGGCCCCGTCGCCCGCGGCTCCGGGGTCGACTACGACCTCCGCCGTGACGACCCGTACGGCTACTACGACGAGCTCGACTGGGACGTCGTCACCGAGGACGGCTGCGACAACTTCGCCCGCGTGCTCGTCCGTCTGCGGGAGGTCGAGGAGAGCGCGAGGATCATCGAGCAGTGCGTCGACGTCCTCGAGGAGTGGCCCGACGAGGACCGAACCATCCAGTCGAACGTCCCCCGCACCCTCAAACCGGAGGCAGACACCGAGGTCTACCGCGCCGTCGAGGGCGCGAAGGGCGAGCTCGGCATCTACATGCGCTCGGACGGCACGGGCACGCCCGCGCGGTTCAAGATCCGGAGCCCGTGCTTCTCGAACCTCTCCGCGCTGCCCCCCATCGCCGAGGGCGAGTACGTCGCGGACCTGATCGCGTCGCTGGGCAGCCTCGACACCATCATGGGAGAAGTCGACCGCTGACTAGTCCTCGACGATGACCTCGACGGCCTCGTCGTCCTCCTCCTCCTCGGCCTCGGAGCCGGAGTTGCGCTCCTGCCAGAGCAGGCCGCCGGCGATCGCGATGACGACCCACGAGCGCCAGTTCGCCAGGTTCAGCGTGTAGCCGATGCCGAAGGGCTTCTTCACGAGCATCCCCTCGCCGGGCTCCCAGTAGGAGGAGACCATGCGGCTGAGGCTCGGCCGTTCGAAGTTGTACGGGACCCCCAGAATCTCGCCGGAACTCGGTTTCTCGGGCATACCTGTCCGTACGTGCGGTTGATTTAAGAAGATTGTCGTCGCGCCGACCGTTCTCCCGACGGTGACGGAGTCGCTACGCGTAGTGCTCCTCGAGGTACGCGACGATGTCGTCGGACTCGGGCATCCCCTCGACGCCGTTGTCGGGGTCGACGAGCACCGGGACGCCGGTCTGACCGCTGACCGCCTTCACCTCGGTGCGCTGGCTGTGCGAGCGCGGTACCTCGTGGGTCTCGTACTCGAGGCCGAGCTCGTCGAGCTTGGTCTTCACCTTCGCGCAGAACGGACAGCCGGGGAGGTCGTACAGTTCGAGGTTGGACATGCTGGTCACCGCTTGGGGCCTCGGCATAAAAGGGACGGCGGTCGTGTGCGCCGTGGCCGCCAGACCAGTCAGATGTAGACGGTCCGGACGACGTAGTAGACGACGACGAGCCCCGCGAGCGCCCAGTGCCCGAGGCGGACGTCCTCGAACTCGCCCTGTGCCGCCGAGACGAGCGGGTACGCGAGCAGTCCGCCGGCGATCCCGGTCGCGATGGACGTCGTCAGCGGCATCAGCATGATGGTCAGCCCGCCGGTGATCGCGCTCGCGCTGTCCTGCCAGTCGATGTCGGTGACGTTGCGCAGCATGAACACCGCGACGATGACGAACGCGACGTACGGTGCGAACGAAGGGATCGCCGAGAGCAGCGGGATGGCGACCAGCGCGAGCAGGAACAGCCCGGCGACGACCAGTGCCGTCATCCCGGTGCGGCCACCCTCCTCGATACCCGTCGAGGACTCGATGTACGTCGTCACCGTCGAGGTGCCGACGATGCCGCCGACGGTCGTCCCGACCGCGTCGGCGAGCAGGGGCTTCTCGATTTCGGGGACCTCGCCGTTCTCGTCGGTCATGTCCGCGGCGTTGGACAGTCCGACGAGCGTGCCGGCGGTGTCGAAGAAGTCGACGAAGAAGAACGTGAACATCACCATCGCGAACGTCACGGCCTCGACGTTCGCGAACCCGTCGACGAACGCGCCGACCAGCGGGGTGATGTCGTAGTCCGCGACGGAGTAGCTGAGGTCGCCGACCCCGGGTGCGAGGCTCGACGTCGCGGCGGCGAGCTTGATTCCCTCGCCCTCGACCGGGAGCGACCCGATGTCGGCGGTCACGCCCAGGGCCGCGACGACGTAGCTGATGACGCTCGTCCCGAGGATGCCCGCCACGATGGAGCCCTTGACGCCACGGGCGTAGAGCACGAGCGTCAGGAGCACGCCGACGATGGAGACGATGGCGATGGCGTCCTGTGCGAGCACCGGGTTCAGCGTCACGAAGTTCCCGGCGTCGGTCGGGGCCTCGACGATACCGATGTCGCCGGCGATGATGCGCATCTGCTGGAGCCCGATGAGCGCGAGGAACAGCCCGATACCGGGCCCGACGCCGTACTTCACGGGGTCGGGGAAGAGGTTGATGACGTACTCGCGCAGGCCGACGAGCGTCAAGGCGATGAACAGCAGGCCCTCGACGAAGACGGCTGCGAGGGCGACCTGCCACGTCACCGACGGAATCGTCAGGACGACGGCGACGAAGAAGGCGTTCAGCCCCATCCCGGGGGCGAGCCCGAAGGGTCGGTTCGCGTAGAACGCCATCACCAGCATCGCCGCGACCGAGGAGATGATGGTGGTCACGGCGAGCAGCTGGAACTCCATCCCCGGCGCGACCCCGAGTTCCTCCGGGGTGATGACGATGCTGAGGATAGCCGGGTTGACGACGATGATGTAGCTCATCGTCAGGAACGTCGTCAGCCCCGCCAGTAGCTCGGTTCTGAGGTCTGTACCGTGCTCGTCGAAGCCGAACAGACCGGACCCACCACCAGAGCCCGACTGCTCCGCCGCACTGTCACTGGAACCCATAATGCACGTACGACCAACCACAAATCTGCACTATAAAACTGTTCCGGAAACAAGCCCGAATAATACACATGTACATGTATAATTGCACGAAGATGCGTCGAGAAACCGGTCCCGGAGGTACCGAACGCCGGGGGTGGCGGCCCGCCCGTGCGGTCCGTGCTCCGGCTCCACTTTTTATACCATCCCGCCGAACACCGTGGTAGATGCACGTCGCGGACCTGCCGCTGGCCGAGCGCTTCGTCGAGCACTTCGCGGCCCAGGGCGTCGAGGAGCTCTACCCGCCACAGCAGGCGGCGGTCGAGGCCGGAGTCTGCGAGGGGGAACGCGTCCTCGCGGCCGTCCCCACCGCCTCGGGCAAGACGTTCGTCGCCCAGCTCGCGATGCTCACCAGCGACGGACCGGCGGTGTACGTCGTCCCGCTGCGGGCGCTCGCGACGGAGAAGTACGACGAGTTCGCAGAGCTGCCGGACGTGAGCGTCGGCATCGCGACGGGCGACTTCGACGCGACCGACGAGGACCTCGCCAGGCACGACATCGTCGTCGCCACCAGCGAGAAGGTCGACTCGGCGATCCGGAACGGGGCCGAGTGGATCGAAGCCGTCGACTGCGCGGTCGTCGACGAGATACACCTGCTCGACCAGGACGGGCGCGGACCGACGCTGGAGGTGACCGTCGCGAAGCTCCGCCGGCTCACCCCGGAGATCCAGCTCGTCGGGCTCTCCGCGACGGTCGGCAACGCCGCCGAGATCGCCGACTGGCTGGACGCCGAACTCGTCGCGAGCGACTGGCGACCCGTCGACCTGAAGACGGGCGTCTACGCCGAGGGGACCGCGGTGTTCGAGGACGGCGAGGAGCGCGACATCCCGACCGGCGGCGACCAGCCCGCAATCGCACTCGCCCGCGACGCCGTGGCCGACGGCGGCCAGTGCCTCGTGTTCGTCTCCTCGCGCCGGTCCGCGCAGGCGCTCGCTGGCGACCTCGCCGACGAGTTCCTCGCCGATGCCGCCGAGGTGGCGGAGGAGCTGCGCCTCCTGGCGACGACCGGCACGGGCACCGACCTCGCGCGCTCGGCCGCCAACGCGGTGGCGTTCCACCACGCCGGACTCTCGGCGGACCAGCGCCGGGTCGTCGAGGACGCCTTCCGGAACCGGGAGCTGACGGTCATCGTCGCGACGCCGACGCTCGCCGCCGGCGTCAACGTCCCGGCCCGCCGGGTCGTCGTCCGGGACCACGAGCGCTACGACGGCGACGCGATGACCCCGCTGCCGGTGCTCGAGGTCCACCAGATGTTCGGACGGGCCGGCCGCCCCCACCTCGACCCCTACGGCGAGGCGCTGCTCGTCGCCGGCGACGCCGAGGCGGCCGACGACCTGCGCGACCGCTACGTCGGGGCCGAGCCCGAGCGCGTCACCTCGAAGCTCGACAGCGAGCGCGCCCTGCGCACCCACGTGCTCTCGACGGTCGCGTCGGGCTTCGCCGACTCCCGGACCGAGGTGCTCGACCTGCTGGACGAGACGTTCTACGGCCACCAGCGCGCCGCCGACGAGCTGGGTTCGGTCGTCGGTGACGTGCTCGACTACCTCGCGGCGGCGGGGATGCTCGACCGGCGCGACGGGCTCGCCGCCACCCGGCTCGGCACGCTCGTCTCCCGGGTCTACGTCGACCCCGTCACCGGCGCGTCCGTCGTCGACGCCATCGAGCAGGCGGCCGACCTGCCGCGGGTGACGCCGCTGACCGTCCTCGAGCTCGTCTGCGACACGAGCGACATGCCGACGCTGTACACCCGCAACGACGAGGCCGGCCGGGTGACGGATGCGGCGACCCGACGCGAGAGCGAGCTCACGAAGTCGGTGATGAGCTTCGACGGCGACTTCCAGCGCTGGCTCGACGTGTTCAAGACCGCGCTGATGCTCGCGGACTGGGCCGACGGGGTCGCGCTCGACGAGCTCGCCGAGCAGTACGGCGTCGGGCCGGGCGACGTTGGACGCATCGCCGAACGGGCGGCGTGGCTGCTCGCGGCGACGGAGTCCATCGCGGGCTACATCGCCGACGAGGGCGGCGAGGTCGAACGCGTCGCCCGGGTCATCCGCGAGACGCGCGAGGCGCTGGTCGAGCGGGAGGCGTGAGAACGAACGGGGGGCTGCGGGAACGACTCAGGGTTCGACGTCGACCAGCGCGCCGACCGGGGCGTCGGTGAGCGCGGCTGCACGCTCGGTGCCCTCGTCGCCGACCGCGATGAGGGCGAAGACGCCGCCGACCGCCGCACCGGCGTGGTCCGCGATGTCGAGCAGCAGCTCCTGGGTCTCGCCCGAGCGGATGAGGTCGTCGACGACGAGGACGGTGTCGCCCGGCGAGAGCGCGGACGCCGGCAGGTAGTAGGTGAGCTCGATGCCGGACTGGAGGCGCTGGCGGGCCTCGACGAACTCCTCGACGGCGGTCTCCTTGCTCTTCTTCGCGTAGACACAGCGCGCGCCGAAGTAGCTCGCCATCGCCGCCGCGAGCGTGATACCGTCCGTCGCCGCGGTCAGCACGGCGTCCGGCCGCTCGAACCCGTAGGCGTCGGCGGCGACCGGTGCGACGAGGTCGAGGAACGACTGGTCGAAGACGGCGATTGAGTTGTCGACGTAGCCCTCGTCGTCCACCTCGATCCTGGCTTCGAGTTCGTCGGCGAGTGCCCCGTGGCCGACGCCGGAGACGACCTCGTGGGCGCGCTCGGCGCTCGGGAGGACGTGGCCGTTCACGTAGCGGTTCAAATCGCCCGCCGGGAGGCCGGTGACCTCGGCGAGTTCGTCGTAGGTGCGCGTCTCCTTCAGCATCTGGAGCACGTCGACGGCGCGAAGCTGGAGTGCCGCCTTCTCTGCGCGGTTCATGACCACTATACACGACTACGCAACCATGAATACGTCGAAACGAAATGTCGAGTGGGTACACACGGTCGTGTAACAACCGTCCCGGGAGGAGCCGGCCCCCGAGACCGCTCAGTCCAGCAGGAAGTCCGGCTCGACGTGCTTCTCGTCGCGCTCGCGCCGGAGGTGGTCGCGGAACTCGTCGACCTCGACGTCGTACTCCTGGTTCTCCTTGCGGTCGCGCACCGAGATGTTGCCGGCCTCCTCCTCGTTGCCGCCGACGATGATCATGTACGGCACGCGGTCGTTGTGCGCGCCGCGGATCTTGCGCTCGATGGTGGCGTCGCGGTCGTTGACCTCGACGCGGAACTCCGAGAACTCGTCGGCGACCTCGTGGGCGTAGTCGAGGTTGTCGTCCGAGATGGGCAGGATACGGACCTGCTCGGGGGCGAGCCAGAACGGGAACTTGCCCTCGAAGTGCTCGATGAGCACCATGAAGAAGCGCTCGTAGGAGCCGTAGACCCCGCGGTGGATCATCACCGGGCGGTGGTGCTCGTTGTCCTCGCCGACGTAGGAGAGGTCGAAGCGCTCGGGCATGTTGAAGTCGAGCTGGACCGTCGGGCCGTCCCACTTGCGCCCCAGGGCGTCCTCGAACGCGAAGTCGATCTTCGGCCCGTAGAACGCGCCGTCACCCTCCTCGACGACGTATTCGTCCTCGTGCTCCTCGATGACCCGCTCGAGGATGGACTCGGCCCGCTCCCAGATCTCGTCGCTGCCGACGGACTTCTCGGGGCGCGTCGCGAGTGCGACCTCGTAGTCGAGCTCGAACGTGTCGAGCACCGTGTCGATGGCGTCGAGGATCTGCTCGACCTCGGCCTCGATCTGGTCGGGACGGACGAACAGGTGGCCGTCGTCGATGGTAAAGGCCCAGACACGGGAGAGCCCGGACAGCTCGCCGGACTGCTCCTTGCGGTACACCTTCCCGTCCTCCGCGTAGCGAACAGGCAGGTCGCGATAGCTCCAGGACTGGTCCTGGAAGATGGCGGCGTGTCCCGGGCAGTTCATCGGCTTCAGCCCGAACTCGTCGTCGTCGACCTCGAAGAGGAACATGTCGTCCTCGTAGTTGTCGTAGTGGCCCGAGCGCTTCCACAGGTCCGTCTTGAACAGGTGGGGCGTCTCGACGTACTCGTAGCCCGAATCGAGGTTGAGGTCCTCGATGAACCGCTCCAGCTCGCGCAGCACCGTCTTCCCGTTGGGGTGGTACAGCGGTAGCCCCGGCCCCGTCACGTCCTGGATGGAGAACAGGTCCATCTGGTTGCCGATCTTGCGGTGGTCGCGTCGCTCGGCCTCCTCCTTCCGGTCGAGGAACTGTTCGAGGTCCGTCTCGCTCTCGAACGCCGTGCCGTAGATGCGCGTCTGCATCTCGTTGTCCTCGTCGCCGCGCCAGTACGCGCCGGCGATCTCGAGCAGGTCGAACGCGCCGATCTCGCCCGTCGACTCGACGTGCGGGCCGGCACAGAGGTCCTCGAAGTCGCCCTGGGAGTAGAAGGTGATCTCCGCGCCCGCCTCGTGGAGCTCGTCGAGCAGTTCGAGCTTGTACGGCTCGTCGGCGAGGCGCTCCTTCGCCTCCTCGTAGGAGACCGCCTCGCGCTCGAGTTCGAGGTCCGCCTCGACGATGTCGGCCATCTCGTCCTCGAGGGCGGCGAGGTCGTCGGCGTCGACGTCGATGTCGTCGAAGTCGTAGTAGAAGCCCTCGTCCGTCGGTGGGCCGATGGCGAGTTTCGCGTCGGGGTACAGTCGTTTCACCGCCTGTGCGAGGACGTGGGCGGCCGTGTGTCGCATCACGTCGAGGTACTCGTCGGAGCCGTCGGTGACGATCTCGATGGCCGCGCCGTCGTGGACGACGGCCTCCTTGGCGACGAGGTCGCCGTCGATCTTGCCCGCGACGGTGTCACGTCCGAGACCGGGGCCGATCTCGTAGGCGACGTCCTCGACGCTGGCTCCTTCGGGGACGGAGAGTTCCGATCCGTCCGGTAGTACGACCGCTATCTGTGATTCGGATTCTGACTGGGACATGGCTGTTGTTGATGTCTCTGGTTGATGTCTGCGAGCGCGGAGAACGGTAGGTGGACGTTGATGTTGTTAGAAGTGGGCTGCCGCCCGGCCTGTAAAGCAGACACCTACCATCGTACATCTCAATAGCCGAGACTGCAAGAAAAGGGTTGCGATGCGCGCTGTGGTACGTTATCGCACGATTCTACGCGTCGTCGGCATGACTGAGCAGGTCGCTCGCGGTGACCAGTGCCTCCATCTCGACGCCGGCGTCGGCGAGGTTCTCGCGGCCACCCTCCTCGCGGTCGACGACGATGAGCGCCCGGTTCACCACCGCGCCGGCGTCACGGAGCGCCTCGACTGCGTCGACGGCGGACTGGCCGGTCGTGGCGATGTCCTCCACGACGACGACCTCCTCCCCCTCGTCCAGCCGCCCCTCGACGAGGTTCGCGGTGCCGTACTCCTTCTGCTGCTTGCGGGCGATGACGTACGGCAGGTCCGCCGCGAGCGCGGTCGCCACCACGAGCGGGACCCCGCCGAGTGCGACGCCCGCCAGCTTCGTGTCTTCGACGCGCTCCGCGAACGCGTCGCCGATCTGGCGCAGGCAGTCGACGTCCGTCTCGAACAGGTACTTGTCCACGTAGTACTCGCTCGTGCCGCCGTGGCTCAGTTCGAACTCGCCGAAGCGGACCGCGTCGGCCGCCACCAGTGCCGAGATGAGCTCGTCGTCCGTCATTGCACTGAGAGCCGCACCCGGCGGCAATAAGGCCCGTGGATTCGTCCGCGGGCGTGCCGCGGTTGGTCCTCGGCGGCTCCGGCGCTGCCGCCGATGGGGTGGGTCCGGACCGGCCGGGTGCCCCCGCCGGGGAGCGCGAGTGGAATCCGCGAGCGGAGCGCAGCGAGAGTCCGACGGCGTGGCCAGCCGCGGGAGTCGGTCGTGCAGGGACGTTCTGGCCGCCACCGTCCCTCTGACGCCGGTTCGTGTCGAGCACCACCGGGCCGACGGCAACCCAGACGTCTTAAGTCGGACGGTCGACATCCCACGACCATGGACGTCGTCTCGACGCTGGTGGTCGCCTTCTGGGCGATGCTCCCCGCGTACGTGCCGAACAACGCGGCGGTGCTCCTCGGCGGTGGGCGCCCCATCGACGGCGGTCGCACCCTCGGCGAGCGACGGGTGCTGGGCGACGGGAAGACCTGGCGCGGGACCATCGTCGGGACCGCCGTGGGCGTCGCACTCGCCCTCGGCCTCTCCGAACTCGCCCCGACCGTCGGGGACGCCGCGAACGTGACGCTCCCGACGTTCCCGCTGCCGGTCGCGTTCGCCCTGGCCCTCGGCGCGATGCTCGGGGACATCGGCGCGTCGTTCCTCAAGCGCCGGACCGGCCGGGAACGCGGGGCCGCGTTCCCCGGGCTCGACCAGCTCGACTTCGTCGTCGGCGCGCTCGCGCTCACCGCCGTCGTGGACCCGGCGTGGTTCGGCGAGTGGTTCACGTGGCCGGTGCTCGCGGTCGTCGTCGTCCTGACGCCGCTGCTGCACATCGGGACGAACGGCGTGGCGTACGTGCTTGACCTGAAGCAGGAACCGTGGTAGCGGTACCCGGTTCCCGGTTCGACCCGACGTCGTTTCGGGACAGCTGCTGACAGCTCGCGGGCCGCCGCCCGGCACCGGAGTGTACATCGCACGTGGATTCGGTCCCCGCTCGGTGTCCGACCCACGTGGAATCACTGCCCACACCACCCAGCCCGGGACATCAACCCTCTTGTACCACCGGCCCCCACTCTCTGGCATGATTCCACCCATCGCGAGCCGGTTCGTCGCCGGGGAGACACCAGCGGAGGCACTGGAACACGCCCGGGAGCTGAACGAGGGCGACGTGAAGGTCATCCTGAACCTGCTCGGCGAGCACTACGACGAGCGGGGGCCGGCCGAGGACGACGCCGAGACGTACAAGCAGCTGGTCGCGGACATCGGCGACACCGAGGTCGACGCCTGCATCTCGATCAAACCATCGCAGATCGGCCTCGACGTCGGCGACGACGTGTTCGACGAGCTGCTCGGCGAGATCGTCGACGTGGCCGACGAGGCCGGCACGTTCGTCTGGGTGGACATGGAGGACCGCCACACGACCGACGCGACGCTCGACGCCTTCGAGAAGTACGCCCGCGAGACCGACGGCAACGTCGGCGTCTGCATCCAGGCGAACCTCAAGCGCACGCCCGAGGACCTCGAACGCCTCGCGGACGTGCCGGGGAAGGTCCGGCTGGTGAAGGGCGCGTACGACGAGCCGAAGTCCGTCGCGTACAAGGAGAAGTCGCGGGTGGACCAGCAGTACCGCGACCTCCTCCGACAGATGTTCGAGGAGTTCGACGACGGCATCGCCGTCGGCAGCCACGACCCCGAGATGATCGCGATGGCGCGGGACCTCCACGCCGAGCACGGGACGCCCTACGAGATCCAGATGCTCATGGGCGTGCGCGAGGACGCGCAGTTCGACCTCGCCAGCGAGGGTGTCGAGGTGTGGCAGTACGCCCCCTACGGTGGGAAGTGGCTCTCGTACTTCTACCGGCGGGTGCGCGAACGGAAAGAAAACGTCACGTTCGCGCTGCGGGCGGTCCTCGGCCGATAGGAACAGAGACATAACCCCGCAGTCTGATTGGTCGCGTGTATGTCGTCGTGGAAACGGGACTTCGCGTCGGGTCTCATCGTCGTCCTGCCCGTGCTCGTCAGCGCCTACGTCATCGCCTGGCTGTACGGCGTCGTCTCCGCCATCACGCCACAGCGCGTCATCAGGGTCGACCTGCTCACCGACCTCGGCCTGTCGAGCGCGGTTGCGGACGCCCTCGTCGAACCGCTCCGCGTGCTCGTCGTCCTCGCCGTCTTCGTCGTGTTCGTCTTCTCCGTCGGCTACCTGATGCGGACCGCAGTCGGCAACCTGGCCGAGGGACTCATCGACAACATGGCCAACCGCGTCCCCGGCCTGCGCGTCGTCTACAACGCCTCGAAGATGGCTGCGGAGACCGCACTCGGCGGCACCGACTCGCTGCAGAAACCCGTCCGCGTCGAGCCGCTGCCGGGGATGCGTCTCACCGCGTTCAAGACCGGGAAGACGACCGAGGACGGCCGCGAGGTGGTGTTCATGCCGACCGCGCCGAACATCACCACCGGGTTCGTCATCGAGATCCCGCCCGAGGAGCTCGAGGAGACCGACGAACGCGTCGAAGACGCCCTCACCCGCATCCTCTCGGCGGGCTTCGGCGACTCCGAGCGGATGGGCAACTCGACGGTCGAGGATCTGGTCGAGGTCGAGGACGACGAAGAAGGGGACTGAGCCAGTTCAGGCGTCGACGTAGTCGAACCACTCGTCGTGGTCGTCGGTGCGCCGGTTGACCACGTCGAAGAACCGCTGCTGTATCTCCTCGGTGACCGGACCGCGCGAGCCGTCGCCGATCTCGACGTTGTCGACCTGCCGGATGGGCGTGACCTCGGCGGCCGAGCCGGTGAAGAAGAGCTCGTCGGCGGTGTTGAGCTCGCCACGCGAGATGGAGACGTTGTCGTGGACCTCGTAGCCCAGCTCCTCGGCGAGCGTGATGACGGTGTCGCGGGTGATGCCGTCGAGGATGCTCTCGGAGAGCCCGGGCGTGTAGATCTCGCCGTCGCGGACGAGGAAGATGTTCTCGCCGGGGCCCTCGGCGACGTTGCCCTCCTTGTTCAGGACGATGGCCTCGCGGTAGCCGTTGCGGCGGGCCTCCTCGCCGGCGAGCAGGCTGTTGACGTAGAGGCCGGTCGTCTTCGCGTTCGTCGGGATCTGGCTGGAGGAGTGCTTTCGCCACGACGACACCTTCACCTTGATGCCGTTCTCCAGCGCGTCCTCGCCGAGGTAGGTGCCCCACGGCCAGCACGCGATGGCGGTCCGCGTCGGGCAGTCACCGGGCGAGACGCCGAGGCTCTTGTAGCCGTAGAAGACGATGGGTCGGATGTAGCAGGACGCGAGCTCCTGCTCGGCGATGAGCGTCTTCGTGGCCTCGGTTATCTCCGCGGGCTCGTGGTCGATCTCCATCTCGTACGGCTTGCAGGACTGGTAGAGCCGCTCGACGTGGTCGTCCCAGCGGAAGATGGCCGGGCCCTTCTCGGTGTCGTAACAGCGCGCGCCCTCGAAGACGCCGGTTCCGTAGTGGAGTCCGTGGGTGAGCACGTGAATCTGTGCGTCCTCCCAGTCGACGTACTCCCCGTCCATCCAGATCGTGTCCACGTCCATTTCGGCGAAGCTCATGCTCGTGGCAACGCTTGCGTCCCATATAGGTGTGGGCGATTTGCTCTCGACGGTCACCATCGTCGCGAGAACAGGCGAGGGCGCCGCTCAGGCCCGCGAACCGAACCAGTCCCAGGCGGCACGGAACCGCCCCGTGTGGTCCCCGTGGAGGACGCCGTCGTGCGCCGCGAACGTCTCGGGCGTGAACCAGCCGACGGCCTGCACCTCGTCGCGGGCCGTCGCCGTCCCCGCGCAGTCCGCCGCCCGTACCACGTATCCGACGGAGACGACGTACTTGCCGTCCCCGTTGCTGGTGTGGAAGCAGTCGACGAGTTCGAGGTCGGCGGGGTCGACCCGGAGTCCGGTCTCCTCCGCCAACTCGCGCGCCGCCGCGACGGGTGCCGGTTCGTCGGCCTCCATGTGCCCGCCGGGGATGCTCCACTCGCCGCGCCCCGGGGGCACGTCGCGCTGGGCGAGCAGCACCCCATCCTCGCCGACGACGCCGACGCCGGCACAGGGCGCAGGGTTGTGCCAGACGACCTGCGAGCAGGACCCGCAGAAACGCCGCTCGCGGCCGTCGACGTGGCGGTCGACGAGTTCGGTGCCGCAGTCGGGACAGAAGCTGGCGGGGTAGGTCGTCATCTACATCGTCTTCAGGCCGCTGCCGGTGAGCGGGACGACAACGTCCTCGTCGTCGTCAATCACGCCGAGCTCGCGGTACTTCGTGAGCGCGGCGGGGGCGACGGCGCAGGTCGGCTCGACGTAGAAGCCGTCGCGGTGGAGCGCGTCGAGCGTGTTCTCGACGACGTGCTCGCCGAGCGCGATGGCGTCGCCGCCGGAGTCCTCGATGGCCGCCCGGAGCTGGTCGTGACGCGCCGGCTCGGCGATCTGGATGCCGTCGGCCATCTCGTTCTCGGTGTCGTCCTCGTCCTCGGCGACGAGTCCCCGGAACTCCGCGGCGAGGGGCGCGTAGCCCGCGGCCTGCCCGACGAGCAGCCGGGGGACGCGGTCGACGATGCCGGCGCGTTCGAGCAGGTCGAAGCCGCGGTACGCGCCGAGCGCGAGCGTCCCGTGGCCGACCGGGAGGACGACCGAGTCGGGCACCGTCCAGTCGCGCTGGGCGGCGAGCTCGATGGCGAACGTCATCGTGCCCGCGTAGAACGCGGGGTTCCAGGAGTGACTGGCGTACCAGCCCTCGCCGGACTCGACGGCGTCGATGGCCGCGTCGGTCACGTCCTCGCGGCTGCCCTCGACCCTGACGGGCCGGGCACCGGCGCGCTGGATGGCCATCAGCTTCGACTGCTTCACGTCGGCCGGTACGTACACGTCGGCCTCGATGCCCGCCCGGGCGGCGTACGTCGCGATGGCCGCGCCGGCGTTGCCCGAGGAGTCCTCGATGACCTTCTCGACGCCCAGCGTGGCCGCCCGCGAGAGCGTCGTCGTCGCGCCGCGGTCCTTGAACGAGCCGCTCGGGGAGACGTACTCGAGCTTGAACTCGGCGTCCCAGCGGTCGGATTCGACGACCGGCGTGAATCCCTCGCCCAGCGTGACCGCGCGGTCGACCGGGAGGAACTCGTGGAACGTCCACAGCCCGCGTCGGGTGTCGAGCTGGCTCACCGGCAGCGGGTCGCCGTCGGGGAGCGGTGGTGTCTCGAGGTCCAGCGCGTGGCCGCAGGAACAGCGCCACGGCTCGTCCGGACCGGCGTCGTACTCCGCACCGCAGGCCTGGCAGTAGAGGTTCTGTAGTGTCATGGAAGGGATGTGGCTGATGTCGAAGGTGGGTGACTGTTGTGGGGGTCTGACTGGGTGGTCGAAGGGCTGGCAGATAGGTTTGCCGGGCGGCCCGTCGTCAGTAGCTGTCGAGGTCGGTCCCCACCGAACAGACGTACTCGCCGGTCGCGACCTGCGGCAGCCGGCGCGTCCGCCAGAACAGGCCGTTCGAGTCCGCGGTCACCTCGGCCTTCAGCTGGCCGAACGGGTCGGTGACGCGGAACAGCGTGTCGCCGCGCTTGACCCGGTCGCCGAGGTCGACCGCGAAGTCGACGAGCCCGCCGGCCGGCGCGCCGTACTGGTCGAAGCCCGCCGCGCGGGTCTGTGGCGTCAGGTCCGTGTCGCCGTCGATGAACTCGTAGTGCCGGAGCACGTTGAACACGCCCTCCACGCCGATGGCGACGCTCTCGGCGTCGAAGCCGACGGTGCCGCCGAGCTCCGGGTCGATGGTCGGGATGCCCTCGTCCGGGCCGGCGCGGGCGAGCTGGCCGTCCGGGCCCTTCTGGTCGAGGATGTGCCCCGCGCCGAACACCTTCGCGAACTCGAGGCACTGCTGGTGCAGCCGGTGCCGACGGCCACAGCGCACCCGCGTCTCGTGTATCATCCGGCTGTCCGAGCCCTGGTGCAGGTCGAGGATGAGGTCCGCGTCCCGCGCCGCGTCGAACGTCGCCGCCGCGATGCGCTCCGAGGACGTGCCCTCCGAATCGCCGGGGTAGGTCCGGTTCAGCTTCGTGTCGTCGATGGGGTTCCGGTGGGAGTCGATCTGGAAGCCGTGGAAGTTCACGATTCCCACGATGCGGATCTCGCCGGCGAGCTCGGCGGGGTCCAGCCTCGGGAACACCTCGCGTATCACGCCGACGCCGTTCAACTCGTTCCCGTCGCTCGCCGCCTGCATGTAGAGCGTCTTGCCCTCGCGCTCGCCGTTCACGACGGCGACGGGCAGGCCGACGGGACTGCCGTCGCGGGTCTCCCCGACGGTGAGCCGACCGGTGTCGAGCTCGCCGGGGTCCGCGCTGGCCGTTCCCAGAGTCGTCATTGAGGTAGCCAAAGGTCGGTCTGCCTTTAGGTGTTCTGTCTGCGGTGGGATGGCGGTATTTTCGAGCCTGTCCCACACTTCGAAGAAGTGTGTGACCTGCAACCACACTTTTGTCAACAGAGATAGAGTATGGCGCATGGGAACGACGTGGATAGAGCGCATTCGGGACAACGCACTCAATGGTGAGGCGGCGTGTTCGGGCTGTCCGGCCTACGATGATGGCCGTTCGTGTCGAGTGAATCCAGGATTATTCAATCCCGAGGGAGAGCTCATGTTCGTCACAATCGAGCCGAGCCATCGGTTCGACTGGGATGAGTACGATGGATGGGACGAGTACAATCGGGATATTTCGAAAAAGTTTCTGGAGGAGTGGACTGGCGGACCAGTTCTCAAAGAGTTGTTGGAGCCTATCGATGGCCTGAACATGGACTCGGTCTGGATGGCGGACGCGATCAAATGTCCACCAGAGGGTGGAATCGACGACCAGACTCGGAACACCGAGTTCGCTCATTGCCAGACCTACCTCCAAGAGGAGATCGACCAGGTAAACCCGGACGTAATCGTCGCGCTGGGGAAGAACGCCTGTTTACGTACTCTATCCGCACTCGGTGTCGACAGAAGCCGGATTTCAACGGCGAAGGAGTGCGGGAGAGTGTTCGACACAGACCCACCTGTTGTTACTTCCCCACACTGGAGCTACGGGTGGCTCAGTCGAGGAACAAGTGGTTCTTGGGGAGAAGAGTGGCTTCAGACCCACCCGCACCTTGAGGAGTCCTATCCCAGAAACATGAACGCGGTCCAGGCGTCGATTCGAGCAGTTCGAGAGGAGAAGCCGAGGTAGCTCTCCGTTTCAGAACGACCAGACGACAGTTCGCCTCAATACGACTACGTTCCTCTCCGTACTCCGCGACCGAACCTTCTATACCCGAACCGAACGCACCTCCAGCCATCTATGGCGGACGCCGACACACCCGGGGCGTTCACCTACTTCCGCCAGTTCTTCGCGCTGGAGCGGGACGTGTTCGTGCTCTCGGTCGCCATGTTCGCGTTCAGCCTCGGCTTCCAGATGACGGGCCGGTACATGGGCGAGTACATCCTCTTCCTCGGCGGTACAGAGCTCCTGGTCGGACTCTACGGTAGCTTCGGGAACCTCATCGGCGCGGCGTACCCGTATCCGGGCGGTGCCATCTCGGACCGCATCGGCTCCCGGACCGCGCTCACGCTGTTCGGGCTGGCCTCCGCGCTCGGCTTCGCGGTCTGGGTGTTCGCGCCGGCGCTGGCTATCGCCGGAATTCCGGCGTGGGCGTGGGTGTTCGTCGGGCTGGTGCTCGCGCAGGCGTGGAAGTCGTTCGGGCTGGGCGCGACGTTCGCCGTCGTCAAACAGAGCGTCCCGAACGACCGGCTGGCGACGGGCTTCGCCAGCACGGAGACGTTCCGCCGGACCGCCTTCCTGGTGGGGCCGCTCGTCGCCGCCGGCCTGCTCGCCGCCTACGGCTTCGACCCCGGGTTCCAGTACGTGCTCGCCGTGGCGGTCGGCTTCGCACTGGTCGGGACGCTCGCCCAGCACGTGCTGTACGAGGCCGAGGAGGACTCGCTGGGTACGGAGTTCGAAGGGCTCTCGCAGATTCGGGACGACCTCGCGAACCTACCCGACCCGCTCCGGCCGCTGCTCGTCGGCGACACGCTCGTCCGGTTCGCCAACGGGATGGTGTACGGCTTCGCCGTCCTCGTCGTCACGCGCTACCTGGAGACCGACGCGACGCTCTTCGGGTTCTACCTCTCCCCGGAGGCGCTGTTCGGCGTCTTCCTCGCCGTCGAGATGGCCGTCGCGCTGGTGACGATGGTGCCCGTCGCGAACCTCGCGCGCCGGGTCGGCCTGAAGCCCGTCGTCGGCGTCGGCTTCTTCGTCTACGCCGTCTTCCCGGTGCTGCTCGTCGCCGCGCCCGACGGCGGCGTCACGCTCGCGGGACTGCCCGTCCTCGGCACCGTCGCGCTCTCCGAGGCGGTCGTCGTCGGCGCTGTCTGGGCCTTCTCCGGGCTCCGGTTCGCCGGGCTCCCGGCGCACAAGGCGCTCATCGTCGGCCCCGCCGAGGAGAACGCCGGCGGGCGCGTGACCGGATCGTACTACCTCGTCCGGAACACGCTCACCATCCCGAGCGCCGCGTTCGGCGGGCTGCTGTACGGCTCCGCCGGTTACCTCGGCTACTCCGGGCCGGCGGTCGCGTTCGGCCTCGCCACCGTCGTCGGCCTGCTGGGCACCGTGTACTTCCTCCTGCGTGGCGAGGAGTTCGCGGCGTACGCCTGAGCCGCCCCGCCCGGCACCAGACCGACGCCGATTTGTCGCTCTCGTCCCAACCGTCGACCGTGACAGACGCCACCGAGCCCGCCGACCCGGTCGACGGCGACCCGGCAGCCGGGGCCGACGGCAGCGTGGCGGCCGAGCCCGACGCCAAAGCGTCCGACGACCATCGGCCGGGCCGACCGCCACTGCTCCGGTTCTTCGAGGCGCTCGGCTTCCGCCACCACGCCCGGGTCGGTGTCGTCGCCGGCATCGTCCTCGCGGTCGCGCTGTACGGCTTCTTCGTCGCGGTGCCCACCGTCGCACCCGGCGTCCGCGGCCGCCCCGAGTCGCCGCTCCTGTACGTCGTCCTCGGGTTCGTCGTCGCCGTCGCCACCGCGCTGTTCGTCACGACCGCGCTGACGGTTCGCACGCTCGCGCAGGCCGTCGCCTCGCCGCCGAAGTGGGTCCGTCGCGGCGGCGGGCTCGGGGCGGCCGGGGGACTGCTCTGGACGGCCGGCACCCTCGCCGGGTTCGCGCCCGCCGCCGACGCCGTCCGGCCGTGGATCTCGGTGCCGGTGCTCCTCGTCGTGGGCGGGGTCTGGGCAGCCCACACGCGCATCAAGCGCCTCGGGAGCCCGCTCGACCGCGTCGGCACCGTCCTCGCGACCGCCGGCGTCGCCGCCGTCCACGTCGCCGCCATCCTCACACCGGAGCCGTTCCTCGGCGCGACCGTCGAACCCGCACTCACGCCGTTCGTCGCGAGCGTCGGCACGCTCGCCGTCGGCACCGCACTGCTCGCGACAGCCGCGCGCGACGAACTCGGCATCCTCGCGGACGCGGCCGTCGCCCTCTCGGCGCTGGGCGCGCTGACCGTCGCAGTCGCGCTCGCCGACGTCGTCGCCGTCTCCGGCGCGGTCGCGGCCGTCCCCACCGCCCTCGCCTGGGCCGCCCTCGGGGTCGCGCTCCGGGGGTCGCCGACGCCCGCGAACTGGTCGGCCGACGAGGTCGACAGCCTGCTCGACGACGGGAGCTGAGTCCGACACGCCGACGGAGTCCGTGTTTTCCGACCGCGAAAAGTCGCTCGAGGGATTATACGTACCCAGTCCCAAGCCGTGTGTAGACGATGCAACGAACGAAGGCCCTCCTCCTGGTCGTCGTCCTGCTCGCGACGCCGGTGCTCGCCGGCTGTGCGGACCAGGGCGACGGCCGCCCGGCGACGACCGCACCGGCGGACGGAACGTCGACCGAGGCATCGACAGACGACGTCACCACGGCCCCGACCGACGACGGCGAGTCCGCGTTCTCCGACGCCGAGGAGCGCGAGATCCGGCAGTCGGCGCTGACCGCACTCCGGGGCGTCTCGGACGTCCAGCTCGAGGGCGTGCTCGACCAGACCGTCTCGACGGCGACCGCCAGCCAGTCCACCAGTTCGACGTTCGACATCACCATCGACGCCGCACAGCGTCGGCTCGTCGTCGACCAGACCGTCCAGTCCCAGGGGCGGACGGTGAACCAGTCGACGTACCTGCTGAACGACTCCCTCTACATCCGGAGCCCGGCGCTGGAGCGCCAGTACGGCTCCCAGTGGGTGACCCAGAACGTCTCCGAACGCTACGACCAACTGTGGCGGAACCGGAGCGCACTCCGGTTGCACACTGACCTCCTGAACGTCACCGAGAACCTCACGGTCACCGGCACCGAGACGGTCCGCGGCGAGGAGACGTACGTGCTCTCACTCCGCCCCAGCGACGCCGAGCTGGCCGAGCTGAGCGGCGTCAACTTCGGCGGCGGGGAGGTCCACGCGTTCGACGCCACGTTCTACGTCTCCACCGAGACGAGTCTCGTGGTCCGCTCGGACATTCACGTGAACGAGACCGTCTCCGTCAGCGGGCAGGCGCTCCAGCAGGTCGTCGACGTCCGTCGCGACTTCGTCGCCTACGACCGGAACGTGACCGTGGCGCTCCCGCCCGAGGCCGACGACGCGGTGCCGGTCGGCGGGAACCGGAGCGTCGTCCACGCACGGCAGGTGACCGCCTGAATGCGCCGCGGCCGTCGGCTGGGCGTCCTCGCCTGCACCCTGCTCGTCCTCCTCGCGGGCTGTGGCGCACAGGAGGTCGACCGCCCGGAGACGGCCACCGCGACCGCCGAATCACCCCCGACGACCGAACGACCCACCTCCCAGCCCACCGACGCCGCCGACACCGACTCGACCCGCATCCGCTACCGTGGCGGCAGTCTCTCCGTCCCGGCCGCCCCGGTGTTCGACCGCGTGGAGTCGCTGCTCGACGTGACCGCCAGCCCGCCGGACCAGGTGGCCGTCGAGAACGCCTCGACGTGGTTCGGACCGAACACGACCGACCGACGACAACCGACCGGGACCGGCCGTTTCGGCGCGCTGGTCGGCGTCGAACTCGACGACAGCGACGCCGACCTCCGGGGGACGCCAAACGGCGCGACCAGCCCCTTCGGCGGCGTCAGCGTCTACCCCGGCGACGGCTCGCCGGCCGCGCTGGAGGTCGTCCTCGCCCACGAGTTCGTCCACGTCGTCCAGTTCCAGCGCAACCAGGTGTCGGCGGTGCGCGGGAACGTCGGCGGGACGAGCACGGACGCCCGCTGGACCGCCCGGAGCATCGTCGAGGGCGTCGCCGTCTGGACCGAGACCCGGTACGTCGAGACCTACGGGCTGGAGGCACCGACCGGCGGCGAGCGGACGACGACGCTGTACACCGAGGCGACCCCCGGCACGCCGTTCCGGCACGGCCAGGCCGCGTACCTGTTCGGATACGAGTACGTCCGCAACCAGTCGACGGGGCTCGACGCGGTCGACACCCTCTACGAGAGCCCACCCACGACCAGCGAACAGGTGCTCCACGGGCTCGACCCGGGCAGCGAGCCACCCGCCACGCTCTCCGTCCGGACCATCGCCGAGGGGGCGACCTGGCGCGGCTCCGCCAGCGACACGCTCGGCGAGGCGTACACCCGCGTCGTCCTGGAGAACGGCGTCGCCGTCCCCGAGGCGGTCGACGCCGCGGCCGGCTGGGGGAACGACCGGCTCGTCACCTACCGCGACGACCCCACCGCGAACGCCAGCTTCGTCTGGGTGACCCGCTGGGACACCGCCGCCGACGCGACCGAGTTCCGCGACGCCATGAACGCCACCTTCGACGCCGACGGCGAGCGGGCGGGTGCCCGCTGGCGGCTCGAGGGCGACGTGCGAGCGGCGACCGACCGACCCGACGACACCACGGTCGTCGTCACGGTCGGCGACGCTAGCCTGCTCGACGCACTCGACGTGTCCCTCGACCGGGAGACCGTCGTCCTCAGGACGAACCAGTCGGCGGCGAGCGCCACCGCGGCCCCCGACGCCTCACCTGCGGTCGCCACGACGACGACGGGCTCGCTAACCGCCGACACGCCGGCCGCAGACCCAGTCGTCGCCACGACCCCGCGTCGTCAGTCCGCGCAGACCTCGCCAGCACCACAAACGACAACCCCCGAGCCGTCGTACGTCCACGTATGACACGCGAGCAGCTCGAGACCGCCGGCGAGCACGTCCGCGCCGCCGCACAGGCAGCCAGCGACGCCGACGCCCGCGAACGACTGTACCGGCAGGCCGAGGAGTTCGAGCGCCACGCCGAGGCCGAGCGCGGCCCGGACCACGGCCGCCTCGCCCGCCACGAGCGCATCCTCGACGACGTCGCCACCGCGGAGGGCGGCGAGGTCCGCGAGGAGGTCGACGCCGCACTCGACCACGTCCACGCCTACCGCGAGACCCTCCCCGGCGTCTGAGTCAGCAGACCGGCTTCGGGTTCACGCCCATCGCCTCCAGCCGGTCGACGTACACGTCGTACGCCGCGGTGACCACGCCGCCAGCCGCATCGACCGCGGTCTCCCACTCCGACTCGTCCGCACAGACCGTCTCGAGCGCCGCCAGCGCCGCCTCGCGTCGCTCGCCCAGCTCGTCGCCGTAGCTCCGGAACGTCGACGCCGTCGTCGGGTCGGCCTGCCCGACGAAGAAGCCGACGAGCTGCTCCTGCAGCTTCTTCGTCACGATCGTCGCCGCCACGAGCCCAGCCGCCCACTCGGCCGTTCCCTCGCAGTCGTCCAGCCCGTCGAACAGTCCACCCTCGACGGATTCGTCCGTCTCCCCGGCGGCGTCGGCCGCCCGTTCGCGCTCGGCGTCGGCCGCGGCAGTCAGCACGTCGGCCAGCTCGCCGTCGGCCTCGTCGGCCCACGGTTCGTACCGGTCGGCCTGTGCATTCGCGAGCGTCTCGACGACGGCGTAGACGTGGTCCGCGTCCAGCTCCCCGCCCGTCAGCGCGTACAGTGACTTCGAGGAGCCGAGCCGCGACAGCTCCGTCCGGTTCCCGTCCTCGACCGCCTCGACGAACCCCGCTGTATCCATGGCCGACGGTTCGACCCGCGACCGCTTGTAACCACCGCCAGGCGCACGTCCTGCCGGGGTTCGAGACGCGTGGCTGGTCCTACTGCGTCGCGAAAACGCCAGGACAGGGATTTGAACCCTGAATCCCGAAAGGGAACACGCTTTCCAGGCGTGCGCCTTACCGTTCGGCCATCCTGGCTCGTTCGTCGATAATCGGGTGCTGCATTTAACGGCTACGTTTCTTCGGTCACCGACCGCGCCGCAGCAGCCGGACCTCGCCGGCGTACGCCGCCACCGCGGCGACTGCCCCGACGACGACGGCCACGCCGATGGCGGGGAGGATGCCGATGCTCTCGCCGCCCACGAACACGTAGCCCTGGTGGAGGGCGAGGAAGGCGAAGACGCCGACTGCACCCCACAGCAGGGCCGATTTCGTGCGTTCGTTCACTCCGCGTCGGCGATGGCCTCGATCTCGACGCCGACGCCCTTCGGGAGGTTCGCGACCTCGACGGCCGAGCGGGCCGGCGGGTTGTCGACGAAGTACTCCTTGTAGGCGTCGTTCATCTCGTCGAAGTCCTCGATGTCGTCCATGAAGACGGTCACCTTGAGCACGTCCGTCATGTTCGCGCCCTCCTCGTCGAGGATGGCCTCGATGTTCTCCAGGGACTGGCGCGTCTGGACGGTGATGGACTCGTCGTCGAGCAGCTCGCCGTCGGGCGTCATCGGGATCTGGCCGGCCGTGAAGATGACGTCGCCGTTGGTCGTCGCCTGGCTGTACGCGCCGACTGCCGCGGGGGCGTCGGAGGTGCTGATGGTTCGCTTCATGTGCTGGGCGACGACGCCCTCCGTCTTAAATACTGACGACTTCCCGAGCAGGGGTGCCGGTCGTCTGGAACCGGACGTTCCTTGACCCACCGCCCGAACGTATCGGGACGATGGACGCGCCTCGCCGAACCGCCGGTCGAGCCGTCGCCGGAGCCGCCGCCCTCGCCGGGGTCGGCTACGCTGCCCGTCGTCTCGCCGGTACGCGAGTGACGGACGTGCCGCTCAGCCCGCTGACTGCACGCACCCGGATCGGTGGCGACTGGGTCGCGCGCACCGGCGTCGGCACCGGCGACCACCCCGTCGGCGAGATGGACGACATGGCCGCCTTCGCTCACGACGGCTTCGACCCCGGGCTGGTCGATCCCGAGGTGCGGGCCTTCTACGAGCGCACCGGCGAGTACGAGCTCTCGCTGACCGCCGAGTGGCACCGCCCCTTCCGGAGCGGTGCGTGGCTGGCGAGTCACCTGACGAGCCGGCTCGAACAGCTGAACCTCCCAGCGCCGGGCGACGGTCGCACGGTCCGGCTCGAAAGCCGGTTCGAGCGCATCGACCCGGCACTGGACCCGCGGGACGGCGCGCGGATGTGGGTCCGCACCGACGCCGACACCGGTGAGGGGGTGTTCGTCGCGGCCTACGGCTCGCACGTCGCCGCCGACGGCGAACGGTACGTCAACATCGCGGTCCCCCTCCCAGGGTGCAACCTCTCGACGGTGCTCTCGCTCCGGAATCTGGACGACGACGCGGTCGAGCTGACGACCGAGGCACCGGGTGATCCCGGCCTCTACCTGGTGACGCCAGCGGGCGCGTTCGCCCTGCCGATGGTACAGCGGTTCCGGGTGTGGCCTGCGGACGCGCCGGGCGCGCCGACGGACGTGCGGAGAACGGAGGGGGCCGCCGTCGTCGCCACCCACGAGATGTGGCTGTGCGGGCGGCAGTTCCTGACGGTCAGGTACGCCGGTCAGACCAGCACCTCGACCTCGTAGCCGGCGTCGCGGATTGCCTCCAGCAGCTCGTCGATGTGGTCTCTCCCCCGGGTTTCGAGGTCGACCTCGACCTCGGTGTCGGCCATGCCGATCTGTCGGGAGGTGCGGTCGTGCTGGATGGCGTAGATGTTCGCCTTCTTCTCGCTGATGACGTGGAGCAGGTCCTCGAGCGAGCCGGGGCGGTCACGGAGCACGGTCCGGATCTTCACGTACCGACCCGTCGCGACGAGGCCGCGCATGATGACCGTCGTCAGCATGTTCAGGTCGATGTTCCCCCCGCACATCGCCGGGACGACGACCTCGTCCTCCTCGTAGTCGAACTTGTCGAACAGCAGGGCGGCGAGCGGGGCCGCGCCGGCACCCTCGACGAGCGTCTTCCCGCGTTCGAGCACGTACGTCAGCGCCATCGCGATCTCGGGGTCGGAGACCGTGACGACCTCGTCGACGCGCTCCGTGATGACCTCGTAGGTGAGCGTGCCGGGGCCTCGGACCGCGATGCCGTCGGCGATGGTGTCGACGCGGTCGAGCTCGACGCGGTGGCCCTTGGTGAGCGACTGGGCGACGCTCGATGCGCCCTCGGCCTGCACGCCGATGACCCGCGTCTCCGGGCTCTTCGCCTTGATCGCGGTCGCGATGCCGGAGATGAGCCCGCCGCCCCCGATGGGGACGACGACCGTCTCGACCTCGGGCAGGTCCTCCAGGACCTCCAGCCCGATGGTGCCCTGGCCCGCCATCACCTTCTCGTCGTCGAACGCGTGGACGTACGTCCGGCCCTCCTCGGCTTCGAGCTCGTGGGCCTTCTCGGCTGCCTCGTCGTAGTCCGCGCCGTGGAGGACGACCGCCGCGCCGTAGCTCTGGGTCGCCTTGATCTTCGAGATGGGTGCGTACTCCGGCATGACGATCTTCGCGTCGACGCCCGAGCGCGTCGCCGCCAGCGCCACCCCCTGTGCGTGGTTGCCCGCGCTCGCGGTGACGACACCGGCCGCCTTCTCCTCCTCGGACAGCGTCGCGATGCGGTTGGTCGCCCCCCGGATCTTGAACGAGCCGGTGCGCTGGAAGTTCTCCATCTTCAGGTGGACCTCCGCGCCCGTCATGTCCGAGAACGTGTGCGTGTACTCGATGGGTGTGTGCCGCGATGTCTCCCTGACTCGCGGCTCCGCGGCGAGAACGTCGTCGAGTTCGAGCATAATCGCGGGGTTGGACCGCCGCCCGGTTAATATTGCCGTCATGGGTGCCCGTCGCCGATGTCGGGGACGGCGCGAGCATCGGTCCGGATCCGATCTCCATCCAGCGACCGGCGAGCCCGTCGCTCACCGGGATACGCCGAAAGAGACGCCCGTCGCGGGTACGGGGAGCCCGCCGCGGTCGTCCAAAGGGAAATACGGGGTAGCACGCGTGTGACGTGCAACTGAGTCGTCGGCCCGGATGTATATAAACGCCAGCCATCCGGAGTGAAAGTGTAATCGCAGTACTGCGTCGACCTTCAGTGGCCGTCAGACGGTCGTCTGCCGGGTGTCATTCGAGCGTTGGTACCACGACACCTTCGGCCGAAACCAGTTCGGCCAGTGCGTCGAGCGTCGGCGGGCCGTCGGGCCAGTCCGCGGCGGCGTCCACGACCGCGAGTTCGGCCGGGTCGCCGACGTACATCTGGACCGGTTCGCCGTCGCCAGCGTCGGCCTCCCGCGGGACCGTGACCCGTCGGTACAGCCCGCTCTCGACGCCCTCGTAGCGGTCCAGTGCCGCAATCTCGGTCGTGTGGAGGATCCGCCCCGCCGTCTCCCCGCCGGGCGCGAGCGTCGGGTACCGACCGTCGACGCGGTGGGCCCCCCGGAGGACGGCGTCCGGGCCGAACGACCAGTCGTCGAGCAGTTCGGCGACGCGGTCGGGGTCGGTGAGCGTGCCGTAGACGAAGACGTCCATCGGTCTCGCGGACGGCCGCCGGGTCCCTGACGCTTCCGCTTCCGTCAACACGAAGGCACCGAGGGACACAAGCAGACCATGGACAGGGGTCGGCTGTTCGCCGTCTGGCGGCGGGTCCTCGGGCTCTCGTGGCCGGTGATGGTCGAGCAGACGGTGCGCACGGCGATGCGCACCACCGACATCATCGTCACGGGGCTGTTCTCGCCGGCGGCCATCGCGGCCATCGGGCTGGCCGACCTCTACTCGCGCTTCCCCCTCAGGATCGGCCTCGGACTCGGCGGTGGGGCCATCGCGCTGTCGAGCCAGGACACGGGGGCCGCCGCGGCTGCGAACCGCGACGAAGCCGTCACGCAGGCCATCGTCCTCGGGCTCGTCACCGGTATCCCGTTCGTCCTGTTCGGGCTGACGTTCGGCTACGAGGCGCTGGCCATCCTCGGCGCGAACGACACCGTCGCCAGCCTCGGCGGCACCTACCTCGCCATCATCTTCGCGACCGCGCCGGCCCGCCAGGTGTCGCTCATCGCCGCCCGGTCGTTGCAGGGCACCGGCGACACGCGCACGCCGATGTACGTCAACGTCGTCTCGAACGGCCTGAACATCGTCGGGAGCGTCACCCTCGGACTCGGCCTGTTCGGCGTGCCGCGCTACGAGATCGTCGGCGTCGGAGCCGCGACCGCCTTCAGCAACGTGTTCACCGCCGTCGTGCTCTGTGCGGTGATGTTCGCGGGGCGGACCAGCGCGAGCTTCGCCATGCCGACCAACCCCGTCATCGCCCGCCAGCTCGTCGTCGTCTCCGCCCCCCGTGTCGTCGAGGGGTTCGTGGAGACGTTCGCGGAGTTCCCGTTCAACGCGCTGCTGCTCGGCTTCGGCACCGAGGTCAACGCCGCGTTCCAGGTCGGTCGCCGGCTGTACCAGCAGGTTACGGGCCCGCTCTCGCGCGGCTACAGTGTCGCCGCCAGCGTCGTGGTCGGGCAGGCACTCGGCGAGGGCGACCCCGAGGCCGCCCGCGAGAACGGCTACGCGACCGCGCTGCTCGGACTCGTCACCGTCGGGAGCATCGGCCTCGTGCTGGTCGTGACCGCGCCGCTGTTCGTGCGCATCTTCACCCGGGACCCCGCGACCGTGGACTACGCCGTCGACTTCGCCCGGGTCTACGGGCTCGCGGCCCCGGCGCTCGTGACGTTCGTCGTCTTCTCCGGCAGCCTGCAGGGCGGCAGCGAGACGCGCACGCCGTTCGTCGCCCGTATCCTCGGGCTCGGTCTCTTCTTCCTCGGCTTCAGCTACGTCGTCGGCGTCGTCCTGGACTACGGCGTCGTCGGTGCGTACGGCGGCATCGTCGGCTACTACGGGCTCGCCGCGGTCGTCGTCGCGCTCGGGTTCCGCTACGGCGACTGGGCGAACCGGGCGGCACGGATGATGGCAGAACGCGGGAGCGTGGTGGACTGACCGGCCCGGACCGACGACCGCCTATGCGTCGACGTCGCCTACCTCGCCGGGTCGCCGGAGTGCCCACCGGGCCCGGGCTGGTCGTCCTCGACCCACTCGACGTTCTCGAAGACGAAGCGCGCGCCGTCGTGGGCCGGGTCGACCCGGACCGTCCAGCCGTGGGCCTCGGCGATGTCCTCGACGATGGCCAGCCCGAAGCCGGTGCCGTCCTCGGCCGTCGTGAAACCCTGCTCGAACGCCCGACTGGCGTCCGTGACGGGCAGTCCCGGGCCGTCGTCGGCGACCCCGAAGCCGTGTACCGTCCGTTCGACGACGACCGCCACGTCCCCGCCGACGTGGGCGACCGAGTTCCGGTAGAGGTTCTCGAACAGCGCGCTCAGGCGCTCCGGGTCGGCCAGCAGCGAGCCGTCGTGCTCGACGACGCGCAGGCTCGCCTCGCCGGTGTCGCAGTACGACCACGCCTCGCGCGCGACGTGCTGGAGCGACACCGGCTGGGGGTCGTCGACGGTCTTGCCCGTCCGGGCGAGCTGGAGCACGTCGGCGATGAGCGACTTCATGCGTTCGAGCGCCCAGCCCAGCTCGTCGAGGCTCTCGTGCTCGTACTCGTCGTCGAGCAGCTCGTGGTGGCCGCAGGCGACCGTCAGCGGGTTCCGGAGGTCGTGGCTGACGATGCCCGCGAACTCGTCGAGGCGCTCGTTCTGGCGCTGGAGCTCGCGTTCGCGTTCGCGCTGCTCGGTCACGTCGGTGTAGACGAAGTACGCCCGGTCGCTCCCCGGCGTGACGGCGACGCTGCGGAGCAGGAACGTCCGGACCTCGTCGGCGGCGAGCCGGCGCACCTCGGTCTCGACCCGCTCGCCGTCCGCGACGCGGCGGTTGAGCTCCCGCCCCTCGGTCCGCCGCGACGGCGGAAGCACGACGTCGTCGAGGTCCCGGCCGACGAGCGTGCCCGGCTCCGCGCCGAACGTCTGCGCGAAGGCGTGGTTCGCCTGCTGGATGATGGCCGTCTCGCCGGACAGCTTCGCCTCGACGACGCCATCGCTCGTGTTCTCGAACAACGTCTGCACCTTCGACATCGAACGCGACTCCATCTCCCGGATCCAGCGCTCGGCGGCACGGGTCGCCCGCTCGGCCGCCAGCCGGCGTGCCACCTCGCTGCCGTCGTCGACCACGTCGACCGCGCCCGCGTCGAGCGCGGCCGATGCCACGTCGCGGCGGTCCTGGGCGACGGCGACGACCGGCAGGTCGAGGATCAACCCGTCGAACTGCTCGATGGCCTCGACGAGGTCGCCGTCCCGGACGTCGTCGGCCAGCAGCACGCAGTGGGTGCCGACGGATGTCTCGAGCAGCGCCACCGCGTCGTCGACGGACGCCATCGTCTCGACACGGACGCTCCCGTCGAACGCGTCGACGAGGCGGGAACGCCGCTCGTCGGACGCCACGACACAGAGGACGGACGGGCGGTCAGTGTCGGTCATTCCAGTGGATAGCGGCCCCAAGTACGGTCGGTAGACGAGTGTAGCGATAAAAGGGGTTGTGGCCAGCGCTGACACGTCGGCCCACACAAAGCATTTACAAACGCATGCAGACATGTCGGTATGCGTATCGAATCGGTTCTGGCGGCGCTCGCCGTCATCGCCGTCGTCGCGACGGCCGGTGTCCTCGTCGCCGTGCCCGACGCCCTCCAGTCCCCCGTGCCTCCCGAACCGACGGACCCCGGCGGTGGCTCCGTCGAAGACCTGACCATCGCCGTCGAGAACGTCTCCGGCGGCACGGCCACCTTCGCCGTGACGCCGTACGTCGAACACCGCGGCAACACCGCCCCGAACGTCACCGTCCTCCTCCGGGCCACCGACGACGAGAGCGGCACCGTCGCCGCCACACGGACGCTCTCGCTCGGCGAACTGTCCGGCGGTCGCGAGGTCAACGTCACCGGCACGCTCGCGGTCCCCCGCGAGGGCGGCTACCGCATCGAGGCCGTCCTCTACCGCGACGACCGTCGGCTCGACGCCGGGAGCCGGACCGTCTCGGGCGTCGAACACCTCGTCCCCGAGTACGAGCGCACACCCGTCGCCTTCCACGAGTTCGAGGGTGCCGACCTCCCGGTGATCGAGTACAGCATCGCGTCGGTGTCCGGCGACGAGGCGACGCTCGACGTGACGACGTACCTCTCGAACACCGGCGACGAGCCCGCCGACGACCTCCGCTTCGTCCTGAAGGCCAGACAGAACGGCTCGAACGTCGTCGCCGACCGGACGACCGTCGACGTCGGGCGCGTCGACCCAGGCGAGACGGTCACACCGAGCGCCGAGCTGACCGTCCCCGACGGCTACGACTACTACCTCGACGCCATCCTCTGGCGGGGCGACACCGTCGTCGACACCGAGCGCTCGGTCGCCAACCTCGGCCCCGGTGCCGGACTCAGCGTCGACGAGGAGAACGATACCGGCGGCTTCGAGAGCGGCGACTTCGCGGACGAGGACGACCAGCCGCCCGCCCGGACCGAGCGGGAGGACGCTGCCGACGGCGGCGGCCAGCCCGGCTTCGGCGTCCCCGTCGCTCTCGCTGCACTGCTCGCGACCGCCCTGCTCGCACGGAGGCTCCGACGATGACCGACGACACCACCCACGACACCGACGACGAACCGCGCACGACCGCCCCGGACGCCGACGACGCGGGGTCCACGCTCGACGACGGCGGGTCGGTCCCCGACGACGCCGACGGACCGGCCCCCGATGCCGACGGCCAGTCAACCGACGACAGCGAACCGGCCGTCACGGAGGCCGAACCCGGACGCGACGGTGGCGACGGCGAGCCACCCGAGTCCGACGACGGGTCGGGCGACCGCGTCCGCCGGTCCGTCCTCTGGGTCGCACTCGCCGTCCTCGCCCTGTTCAGCGTCGTCCTGCTGTTCCAGTTCTACGGGAGCACCATGCAGGCCATCACGGACTGGGTGGGGCCGGAGTACCGGTCCGTCGTCCGCAGCACCGTCTCGCTCGTGCTGCTGTGCCTGACGCTCATCGGTATCGTGCAGGTCACCAGGGAGCTGACCCGCTGACCGGCCCGCGGTCGGACGCCACCAGCCACGACACTGTGTCGCACACACTCGCAACGGTCAAGCCCTCCGCTAGCGTCCGTCCTCCTCAGAGGTGACCTACATGACCTGCCCACGCTGTGCGACATCCGCCCGGAAGACCGGCGGCTCGCTCCTGTGCCCCGGTTGCGGCTGGCGCGAACACGCCGGAGCCGACTAACGACCACCTTTTTCGTCGTCGGGTGCGCCTCCGGCGCACCGCTCCTCGAAAAAGCTGGGCCAAAAAGGCCGCGGCTCACTCCGTTCGCCGCGGTGAAACGGCGGCCTTCGGCCGCCGTACGACCGACCGCGCCGCCTCCACTCCGCCTCCGCTACCGCACCGCCTCCGCTCCGCCTCCGCTACCGCACCGCCTCCACTCCGCCTACGCTACCGCGAAGCAGCGGCTCCGCGGCGTGGAACGCTGACGACCGACGGAGGACGTGTGCTCGGGTCGATTACCGCTCGTCGACCGGCACGAACTCCTCGTCCATCGGCCCGACGTAGCGGGCCCGCGGCCGGATGAGGCGGTCGTACGACCACCTTTTTCATCGTCGGGTTCCCCCGCTCGCTACGCTCGCTCCGGGAACCACTCCTCGAAAAAGCTGGGCCAAAAAGACGCTCCGGGTCGCAGGCGCCCCGTTCGCCCTCGCAGTTCTCGCTCGCGTTCTACCGCTCGTCGACCGGCACGAACTCCTCGTCCATCGGCCCGACGTAGCGGGCCCGCGGCCGGATGAGGCGGTTGTCGTCGTACTGTTCGAGCACGTGGGCGACCCAGCCGCCGACGCGGCTCATGACGAAGATGGGCGTGTAGATGTCGATGGGGATACCCATCTGGTAGTACGTCGACGCGGAGTAGAAGTCGACGTTGGGCGCGAGGCCCTTCTCCTCGGTGAGGTACTCCTCGATAGCGACGGAGTAGTCGTGCCAGTGGGGCGTGCCCGCGGCCTCGCCCAGCGCCTCGCTCTTCTCGGAGAGGATCTTCGCCCGGGGGTCCTTGACGTTGTAGACGCGGTGGCCGAAGCCGGGGACGCGCTCGCCCGCGTCGAGCCGGTCCTCGACCCACTGGACGGGGTCCTTGCCGGACTCCTCGAGCTCGAGCAGCGCCTCCATCACGTCCTGGTTCGCGCCGCCGTGCAGGCTGCCCGAGAGCGCGCCGATGCCCCCCGGTATCGCGGAGTGCAGGTCGGCGAGCGTCGAGGAGACGACCATCGAGGTGAACGTCGAGGCGTTCAGCCCGTGGTCGGCGTGGAGCACGAGCGCCATGTCGAACGTCTCGGCGAGCACGTCGTCCGGTACCTCGCCGTTGAGCATGTAGAGGAAGTTCGTCGCGTGGTCGAGGTCCTCGCGGGGCGCGACGGGTTCGTCGCCGTTGCGGACGCGGACGAACGCGGCGAGGATGGTCGGGATCTTCGCCGTGATGCGCCGCCCCTTCCGGAGGTTCGCGTCCTCGTCGGTCGGGTCCGCCGCCGCGTCGTCGTCGTACGCCGAGAGCTGCGACACCGTGGTGCGGAGCGCGGCCATCGGCTCCTCGTCGGCGGCGGCGAGCTCGCGCACCGTCGCCATGACGCCGTCGTCGATCTCCCGTTCGGCGGCCATCGACGCGGCGAACTCGTCGAGCTCGTCCCGATTCGGGAGGCGACCGTGCCAGAGGAGGTAGAGCACCTCCTCGTAGCTGGCGTCCCGGGCGAGGTCCTCGATGTCGTACCCGCGGTAGACGAGGCGGCCCTCGTCGCCGTCGATGAAGCTCAGTTCGGACTCGGCAACGAGGACACCCTCCAGCCCTTTCTTGAGGTCGTCAGACATACGCTGAGCTTTAGAACCTTCACCGAAAAACATTGTCCTTTACTCGCTACCCTACCGTGCTAAATTGCCGGTTGTCGCCCGGAACGGGCGGCCGAACGCTTTTCTCCCGTCCCGGAGAACCCCGACGTATGGACGTCGGTGACGTGGAGTACGAGCCCGTGAGCGTCAAGGCCGTGCTCGCGGAGATGAAAGACACCGCCGAGTTGATGATCGACATGTCGTTCTCGGCGGTGCTGCTCGGGAGCCGGGAGGTCGCCGAGGAGGTGCTCGAGCTGGAGGAACGCATGGACGTGCTCCAGATGCGCGCCCGGATGAGCCTCATGATGGCCGCCCGGTCGCCCGAGGACGCCGAGGCGCTCGCGCCCGTGCTGGGCGTCGTCGGGGCGACCGAGAAGATCAGCGACGCGACCGGCGACGTGGCGAAGGTCGTCATCGAGGAGATCGGCCTGCCCGACGCGCTCCGGACCGCGCTCCCGGAGGCCATCGAGACCGTCGCCCGCGCGCTCGTCGCCGACGACTCGCCGCTCGCCGGCCACACGCTGGAGGAGCTGAACCTCGAGACCGAGACCGGCGTGCGCGTCATCGCCATGCGGCGCGGCGGCGACTGGCGGCTCAACCCCGACCGCGACGACTACATCCGGGCCGGCGACGTGCTCCTCCTGCGCGGCGTCGAGGAGAACCTCGCGAGCGTCTACGCCGACGTGACCGGGGGCGAGTACGTCACCCCCGACCCCGTCGAGCCCGGCATCGAGGACCTCGAACGCGCCGTCGACTCCATCGTCCTGATGAAGAACATGAGCGAGCTCGGCGTCGACGTCGCCTACGGCTCGGTGCTGTACGACAGCGAGGCACTCGCCGCTGAGGTCGCCGAACTCGAGGCAGAGATGGATGCGCTCGAATCCCGGTTCGAGGCGTGGGTCCTCCGGGCCGCCAGCCGGGTCGACGACCCCGTCTCGCTGCGCGGGCTGATGCACATCGCCGAGGCAACGGAGGTCATCTCCGACGCCGCGCTCGAGATCGCCGAGGGCGTCCTCCGCGGCATGGGCACCCACCCCGTCGTCGCCGAGGCCGTCTTCGAGTCCGACGAGGTCGTCGTGCGACTGGACGTCGCCCCCGGCTCCGAGCTGGCGGACACCACCCTCGGCGAGCAGATGGTCCGCACCGAGACCGGGATGCGCGTCATCGCGGTCCGCCACACCGACGCCGACGGCGACGACTGGGAGATCTCGCCCGGCCCCACGACCCTGCTCCACCCCGGCGACGTACTCATCGCGAAGGGGACCCGGGCGGGTGCGGAGCGACTGGCGGCGCTGGCCGGCGACGGCTCCCTCGACGTGGAGTGAGCGCCTCCCGGTACCGACTGGTTCGACCGGCAGTCGGAACACACCGGCAGTCGCGGGCGTATCGAACGAGCCGTTCCCGACGATAGCGGGGCCCTCGAGACGCTCGACCGCCCTGCGGACGCGAACCGCCACCGACCCGAGAACAGCACCTCGGGGCGACACGCGCACGGACAGAAGGGAACATTCTTCCATCTGCCCGACCGAGTAGCGCCCATGAGTCAGTTTACTGTTCGCGGGACGTTCCAGGCACGCGAGGGGGACCGCCCCTTCGAGACGACAGTCGAGGCCCCGAACGAGAACGTCGCGCGTGAGCGCACGTTCGCGACGTTCGGCAGCCAGCACAACCTGAAGCGTGCGCAGATGGACGTCACGGAGGTCGAGGCACAATGATGGGCGGTGGTGGCGGCGGTCAGATGCAGCAGCTCCAGCAGGAGATGCAGGCCATCCAGCAGGAGATCGAGGAGCTCGAGGGCGAGGTCGAGGACCTCCGCAACGAGAAGACGGAGATGAACGAGGCCATCGAGGCACTCGAGACGCTCGAGACGGACTCGGTCGTGCAGGTGCCGCTCGGTGGCGACGCGTACATCCGCGCGACGGTCGAGGACATCGACGAGATCGTCGTCGGTCTCGGCGGCGGCTACGCCGCGGAGCGCGACCAGGAGGGCGCGATCGACACGCTCGAGACGAAGCAGGACACGCTCGACGACCGCATCGAGGACGTCCAGGGCGAGATCGCCGAGCTGGAGAGCGAGAACGAGCAGCTCCAGCAGCAGGCCCAGCAGGCCCAGCAGCAGCAGCTCCAGCAGCAGATGCAGCAGGCCCAGCAGCAGGAAGAGGCCGACGACGAGTAAGCGATGTTCGACAGCCTGAAGGAGAAGCTCGGCAGTTTCCGCGAGGACGTCGAGGAGACCGCCGAGGAGAAGGCCGCCGAGGAGGAGGCCGCGACCGACGCTCCCGAGGGCGAGACTGCGGAGGCCGCGGCGGCGGAACCGGTCGGAGAGGCCGACGCCGCCGAGCCGGCTGCCGAGTCCGCCGCCGAGTCGGTCACGGAGACGACGGCCGCCGACCCCGAGGCTGCGGACACGTCGGGCGACGAGGCCGACGACGACGAGGCCGACGACCCCGAGGCGGGCGAGACCTCCACGGGCTTCGGCGCGAAGGTGAAGGCCGCGGCGACGGGAAAGTTCGTCATCGAGGAGGAGGACCTGGAGGAGCCGCTCTGGGACCTCAAGATGGCGCTGCTCGAGTCCGACGTCGAGATGAGCGTCGCCGAGGAGATCCTCGACCGCGTCGAGGAGGAGCTCGTCGGCGAGCGCCGGAAGTTCACCGAGTCGACCGGGAGCATCGTCGAGGACGCGCTGCGCGAGGCGCTCCTGGACGTCATCTCGGTCGGCCAGTTCGACTTCGACCAGCGCATCGCGGATGCAGACAAGCCGCTGGTCATCATCTTCACCGGCGTCAACGGCGTCGGGAAGACGACGAGCATCGCGAAGATGTCGCGGTACCTCGAGGAGCGGGGCTACTCGTCGGTGCTCGCGAACGGGGACACCTACCGTGCCGGCGCGAACGAGCAGATCGGCGAGCACGCGGCAGCGCTCGACCGGAAGCTCATCTCGCACCAGCAGGGCGGTGACCCGGCGGCGGTCATCTACGACGCCGTGGAGTACGCCGAGGCGAACGAGGTGGACGTGGTGCTCGGTGACACGGCGGGTCGCCTGCACACGAACGAGGGGCTGATGGACCAGCTCGAGAAGATCGGCCGCGTGGTCGGCCCCGACATGACGCTGTTCGTCGACGAGGCCGTCGCCGGGCAGGACGCGGTCCGGCGCGCCGAGCAGTTCGACGAGGCCGTCACTATCGACGGCTCCATCCTGACGAAGGCCGACGCCGACTCCAACGGCGGTGCGGCCATCTCCGTCGCCCACGTCACGGGCAAGCCCATCCTCTTTCTGGGCGTCGGGCAGGGATACGACCACCTCGAGCGGTTCGACCCCGAGGTCGTCGTGGAACGCCTGCTCGGCGGCGAGGAGTAGGAGCGGCCCGCTTCTGCGGTCGATTCACGCGAAAGAGAGATGCATCGCCAGGATGCCATCGGGATGATGGAAGTGGGTGGGGATGACAGCTGGCGACAGGCTGCACGGGGTGCTACGACGACCGGGCATAAAAGCGGTCCCAGAAGCCAGTTTCGGTAGTCAAATCGAGGGGTTGGTTGCGATTCGTGGCCGCACGGACGGAGTCGTCCTTCCGGAGTCGACGAGAAAAGGCCTTTAGGCGGGAGCCACGTACGAGTACCCGATAATGGTACTCGACGACTTGGGGAGCTCTCTCCGAGGCACCCTCGACAAACTCCGCGGGAAGTCACGCATCTCCGAGGAGGACGTCGAGGAGGTCGTCAAGGAGATCCAGCGGTCGCTACTGCAGGCGGACGTCGACGTCTCCCTCGTGATGGAGCTGTCGGACAACATCAAACAGCGCGCGCTGGAGGAGGAGCCGCCGTCGGGCACACCGGCGCGTGACTTCGTCCTCCGCATCGTCTACGAGGAGCTGGTCGACCTCATCGGTGACTCGACGGAGCTCCCGCTGGAGGAGCAGACCATCATGCTCGCCGGCCTGCAGGGGTCGGGGAAGACGACCTCCGCGGCGAAGATGGCGTGGTGGTTCTCGAAGAAGGGGCTCCGCCCGGCGGTCATCCAGACGGACACGTTCCGTCCGGGTGCGTACGACCAGGCCAAGCAGATGGCCGAGCGCGCCGAGGTGGAGTTCTACGGCGACCCCGACAACGACGACCCGGTCGACATCGCCCGGAAGGGGCTGGAGGCGACCGAGGACGCCGACGTCCACATCGTCGACACGGCCGGCCGGCACGCGCTGGAGGACGACCTCATCGAGGAGATCGAGGAGATCGAGGCGACCGTCGACCCGGACATCTCGCTGCTGGTGCTCGACGCCGCAATCGGGCAGGGCGCGAAGGAGCAGGCCCAGCAGTTCGACGAGTCCGTCGGCATCGGCGGCGTCGTCATCACGAAGCTCGACGGCACCGCGAAGGGTGGCGGCGCGCTGACCGCCGTCAACGAGACGGACTCCTCCATCGCCTTCCTCGGGACCGGCGAGGAGGTCCAGGACATCGAGCGCTTCGAGCCGGAGGGGTTCATCTCCCGCCTGCTCGGCATGGGCGACCTGGGCTCGCTCGTCGAGCGCGTCGAGCGCGCGATGGAGGAGACCCAGGAGGAGGAAGAGGACTGGGACCCGGAGGACATGCTCCAGGGCAAGTTCACCCTGAAGGACATGAAAAAGCAGATGGACGCGATGAACCGCATGGGCCCGCTCGACCAGGTGATGGACATGATCCCGGGCTTCGGCGGCGGCGGGCTGAAGGACCAGCTCCCCGACGACGCGATGGACGTCACCCAGGAGCGCATGCGCAGCTTCGAGGTCATCATGGACTCGATGACCGACGACGAGATGGAGAACCCGCGCTCGGTCGGCCAGTCACAGGTCGAACGCATCTCGCGGGGCTCCGGCCAGCCCGAGGAGAAGATCCGCGAGCTGCTCCAGCAGCACAAGATGATGGAGCAGACCCTGAAGCAGTTCCAGGGCGGTATGGACGGCGACATGCAGCGCATGATGAAGAAGATGCAACAGCAGGGCGGCGGCGGTGGCGGCATGGGCGGGATGGGCGGCGGTGGCGGGCCGTTCGGGTAATCGAGTGTTCGATTTTCAGTCGTCGTAGGTTCTGCCGATGGAGACGTCGAGGGTATCGATACTGACCCGGAGCGTGCCGCTTCCGGTCCACTCGATGCGCTCGTGGACGTCGGCAGCCTCGCCTCGACATCGACGGTGGTTGTGCCATCGTCGGGCAGGAGGTCGCGTCGCGAGACGGACTCCCCGGGGGCGAGCGAGAACTGCTCCTCGGTGTCGTCCCATGCCACACTGACCGTTTCGGCGTCGTCGCGCCGGTTGTCGGCCTCGAAGTCGTGGTACTCGCCGCCGAACGAACAGCCGGCGAGCGTGGTGACGGTGGTGGCGGTGAGTGCGTGGAGGAGTTGACGACGATGCACGTCGCGGGGTTCTCTACGGTCGGTCAAGTGTTTTCTCCCGACCGGCGACGCTGCTCCCCGTGGACGCTAAACGTTCACAACTGTGGATTGGTACCACCTTTCATTACAGTTTTATTACAATTGCGGTGTGTTAGCTCATCTGTATGGCAGCAGACGCACTCGGCACGGCGATGCGGGACTTCCAGCGCGGTGAACTCGGCGACTGTCGGTACGTCGACGGCGAGGACCGGATGGACGGCCACATCGCGGAGAACTACTTCGGCAGCCACGAGGACTGGGACGACGAGCAGCGCGCACGCCTGGCCGGCCTCGACGGCCCGGTTCTCGACCTCGGCTGTGGCGCGGGCCAGCACGTCCGCTTCTTCGAGGACCGGGGAACCGAGGTACTCGGCGTCGACGTGAGCCCCGGCGCGGTGCAGGCGGCCCGCGAGCGGGGCGTCGAGAACGTCGCCGTCGCCGACATGTTCGACCTGCCGTTCGAGCGCGACCGGTTCCGGTCGGTGCTGCTGAACGGCACCCAGGTCGGGCTGGCACACTCGGTGGCTGGCGTGCGCTCGCTGCTCTCTGACCTCGCGCATATCACCGACGACGAGGCCACCGCGCAGGTGGACAACTACGACCCCAACCTGGTCGACGACGACCTGTTCGGCTACCGGCCCGACCCCCGCGACGGCTTCGCCCACCGCACCTTCCACTTCGAGTACGAGCCGCGCGACGGCGACCGGATTCTCGGTCGCGCGCTGCACTTCCTGCTCTTTTCGCCCGACCGGCTGCGGGGCATCTGCGTCGGGACGCCGTGGTCTGTTGTCGAGGTCGAACACCACCACGAGGTGTACTACAACGCCCGGCTGGCGAAGTGAGCTAGATGGTGTTCGAGTACTGGTTGTAGGCTCGATGGAGTCGCTAACAGCCAGAAAGCCCCGAGCTTCTCGGCTCCCGGGAGCCGCGCTGTGCTCCTCGTGCCTGCGGTGCTTGCGGGCTCCGGGTTCGCCGAGAAGCTCGCCCCTTTCAGTCCCACCCCGCACCGCGACCGCCCTCGAACCTCCCCAGCCTCCTGCATCTCCGGAAATCAGAGATTTCCGGCGTGCTCACGAAACGCAAGCGTTTCGTGACCGATGCTCGCAAGCTGCGCTCCTCGTCCACTGCGAGAGCAAGCTCTCGCAAGCCTTCGGTCGCACGCTCCCGAAGACCTCGCGCGAGTGTCGGCGAGACACGCTCGCTGCGCTCGCGGTCTCGCCAACCGCGCGCCCTGCCGGTTTCTCGGGGAGCAATGCAACCGGTCGGTCGATCACCGTCGGGCCCGCCACAAACAGTTAACACGACACCCGGCCACTCCCCGACATGGTACTCGTACTCTCGGACGACGAGGTCACGTCGCTGGTCGACCTCCGGTCGCTCGCGCCCGTCGTGGAGGACGCGCTCGTGAAGCAGGGCCGAGGCGAGGTCGAACGTCCCGAACGCCCGCACTACGACGTGGGGACCGGCCTCGACGGGGCGGAGCCGCTGGGGATGGGTCTGGCGATGCCGGCGTACGTCCACGGCGGGCCCTACTTCGCGACGAAGCTCGTGGGGGTTCACGAGGGCAACGCCGAGCGCGGGCTGCCGACCATCCACGCGCAGGTCGTGCTCGCCGACGCCCGGACCGGCGAGCCAGTCTCGTTCATGAACGGCGGGCGCATCACGAACGCCCGGACGGGCTGTATCGGCGGGCTGGCGGCACGCGAGCTGGCGGCGTCGGAACCGCTCCGCGTGGGCGTGCTCGGGGCGGGCACGCAGGCGCGCTGGCAGACCCGCGCTATCGCGGCGCTCTGTGCGGTCGACTCGGTCAAAGTCTACTCGCCGAGCGACTCCCGGCACGACTGTGCGGCCGACCTCCGCGGGCACGACATCCCGGCCGAAGCCGTCGACTCCGCGGAGGCAGCGGTCGAGGATTCGAACGTGGTCGTGACTGCGACGACCAGCCCGGAACCGGTGTTCCCCGCCGACGCGCTCGCGCCGGGCACGCTCGTCGTCGCCGTCGGCGCGTACACCGGCGAGATGCAGGAGCTCGAACCGGCGGTGTTCGACCGCGCCGCCCGCGTCTTCGCGGACGTACCCGAGGAGGTCGCCGAAATCGGCGACCTGCTCGCGACTGACCTGACCGTCGACGACCTCATCCCGCTCTCGGCGGTGTTCGAGGGCGAGGCGGGGCGGGAGTCAGACGAGGAGATTCTGGTGGTCGAGAGCGTCGGGACCGCGGTGCTCGACGCGGCGGCGGCTGCGGCGGTGTACGAGTCGGCGACCGAGGAGGGAATCGGGATCGAGCAGTCGTTCTGAGGCGACAGCTACAGCACGCTGATCCCGGCACTGCGAGCAGTCGGCTCCGTCCGGAGGAACAGCCGACCGTCCGCGACGACGGGGGCCGTGACGGTCGGTTCGGGCAGGTCGAGGCGCGTCAGTTCGTCACCGCCGTCCCGGTCGAGGACGCGAAGCGTGCTGTCGGTGTCTCCCGCGTCGTCGTAGCGCCACTGGACGAGGTACACCCGGTTCCCGGCGACGACGGGCGGGGCGTACAACACCGGGTCGTCGCCGGTCCCCGCGACAGTCCACAGCGCGTCGCCGGTGTCGGGGTCACGGGCCTCGATGCGGTCGTGTGTCGCGCCGTGGAAGTCGTAGTGGAGCAGGAGCAGGTCGTCGGTGACGGCCGCGACGTTCTGTGCACCGTTGGTGGTGACGCCGTCGTCGGTCCGCTGGAGGTCGTGTATCTCCGACCACTCGGCGTCCCGCCGCCCGGTATCGAACGCGAGCAGCTCCCGTGCGTCGGGTCGACCGCTCGAGCAGTAGACGGTTCCAGCGTGGACGGTCGCACCCCTCGATTCCACACGCGAGGTCGACCAGCGGCTCTCCCCGGTCAGCGGGTCCAGGGCGTGGAACTCGACGGGCTGGTCGTCGGTGGCGGCTCCGAGTCTGACGTAGAACGCGTCGTCGTCGGCCGCGAGGACGTCCCAGCCCCGTTCCCCCTCGCTCCTGGTCCAGTACGGCGTCCCGGACCGTGGGTCGATGGCTGCCAGGCGGGGGTTCGAGTGGCTCCCCCGCACCGTCAGGACGAGTCCGTGCGCCGGGACCTGGCGACTGTGGTTCCGCACGTCGCGTGTCCACCGGGTAGACCCGTCGGTGGGATGCAGCGCGCGTAGCTCCCCGGCAGACGTGAGCCAGAAGACGGTCTCCCCCGAGACGACCGGCGGAGACGCGTCCCTGCCGCCCGGTCCCGAAACCCGCCAGCGTTCGTCGCCGGTCCGGGCGTCGAGCGCGACGAGCCGTTCCGCCTCCCGTCCTCGCCGGCGGCCCGCCAGTGCGACGTACGCGACCCCGTCGGCGACCACGGGGCCGGCGACGTCGTCCGGTTCGATCTCGGTGAACTCGACCGTCCAGTCGGCGGCTGTATCGAGATCGTCGGGCGCGGCGTACCCCGGCGGCGAACGCGTGTTCCCGGCGTCGTAGTCGGGCATCGCCCAGTCATCGGGTTCCGTCAGGGCCGGCACGGGTGGGTCTCCGCGACCGGACCCGAAGCCGTCGAACCCCACACAGCCGCCGAGGAGGGCACTCCCGACGGTCGCGAGGAGTCGTCGTCGTGTGGAGGGCATCTGTCCGACGTACGACTGGTCTGGGTAAAAATTGGTGGGACAACGCGACGGTCCGCGGACCGGCCCGGCGTTCGACGGTCGGGTCCGCCTCACCCGCCGAGGAACTGCCGTCTGACCTCGTCGTCGTCCAGCAGGTCGTCGCCGGGGCCCTCGTAGCGGTTCTCGCCCTGTGCGAGCACGTAGCCGCGGTCGCAGCGCCGGAGCGCCTCCTTCGCGTTCTGCTCCACCATCAGCACCGACGTGCCGGCGGCGTTCACCTCGTCGATGCGGTCGAACATCTCCTCGACGAGGTCGGGTGCGAGCCCGGCGGAGGGCTCGTCGAGCAGGAGCAGTTCGGGGTCGAGCATGAGCGCCGCGCCCATGGCGAGCATCTGCTGCTGGCCGCCCGAGAGCGTGCCGGCGTTCTGGTCGCCGCGCTCCTCGAGGACGGGGAAGCGGTCGAACACCGCCTGCCTGCGTTCCTCGGGCACCTCGTCGAGGATGTACGCGCCGATGCGGAGGTTCTCCGCGACGGTGAGCGACGGGAACACGTTCTCGCTCTGGGGGACGTAGCTCATCCCGACCTCGATGACCTCCTCCGGGGGGAAGTCGGTGATGTCGATGCCGTCGAACGTTATCCGTCCGCCCATGCGGTCCGCGAGGCCGAACACGGACTTCATCAGGGTCGATTTCCCGGCTCCGTTCGGGCCGACGATGGCGACGTACTCACCCTCGTCGACGTGCATGTCCACGTCGGTGAGCACCTGCAGGTCGCCGTAGCCCGCGTCGAGGTCGGTCACGTCGAGCAGGTGGTCGCCCCGCGTGCTACGGGTGTCGTCCGGCGTGTCGTCGTCGAGCGTCGTTGCGTCGTTCATGATCCAAGGTAGGCGTCGATGACGCGTTCGTCGTTCAGTACGGCCTCGGGCTCGCCCTCGACCAGCAGGCGGCCCTGCTGGAGCACGACCAGTCGGTCGACGAGGTCGGTCAGCGTCTCCAGTTCGTGCTCGATGACGACGACGGTCATCCCGTCGTCGTTCAGACCGCGGATGTGGTCGGCGATCTCGTTCGTGAGCGTGGGGTTCACGCCGGCGAACGGCTCGTCGAGCAGGAGCAGGTCGGGCTCCAGCATCAGCACGCGGGCGAGCTCGAGCAGCTTTCGCTGGCCGCCCGAGAGGCTGCTCGCGTACTCGTCGGCGAGCCGCGTGAGCTCGAACGTCTCGATGAGCTCGTCGGCGCGCTCGGCCACCCTGGCCTCGATATCCTGCATGGCGCTGGTGCGAAGCAGCGCGGCGACCGGCTGCTCGCCGGGCTGGCCGGGCGCGGCCAGGCGGACGTTCTCCCGCACCGTCATCGTGTCGAGCTGGCGGGTGTGCTGGAACGTCCGGACCAGCCCGTCGCGGGCGAGCACCTCGGTTTCCGCCCCGGTGACGTCGCGACCGTCGAAGCGGACGGTGCCGCCGTCGGGCTGGACGACGCCGCTCACGCAGTTGAAGAACGTCGACTTGCCCGCGCCGTTGGGTCCCATGACGCCGACGAGCTCGCCCTCGTCGACCGAGAGCGAGAGGTCGTCGATGGCCACGAGGCCGCCGAACTCCTTGACGAGGCCGTCGACGTCGAGCAGGCTCACGAGTCCACCTCCAGCTCGCGTTCGTCGCCCCAGATGCCGGCCGGCCGGTACCTGATGACGAGGATGAGGATGAGCCCGACCACGATGAGCCGGATGGACGCGAACTCGCCGGCGGTGACGGGCGCAGAGCCCTGGGCGAACCGCGAGAACAGCCGCAGGCCCATGATGATGCCGAGGCCGCCGAGCACCGCGCGGTGGTTCGACGCGCCGCCGAGCAGCATCCCGATCCAGATGGTCACCGTCACCTGCAGTTCGAAGAAGTCCGGCGAGATGGCACCGTTGTACATCGCGAAGATGGCACCCGCGAAGCCCGCGAGTGCGGCACCGTAGACGAACGACTCCATCTTGTACCGGAACGTCGACTTGCCGACGGCCCGGGTCACCAGCTCGTCGGCGCGGATGGCGCGCAACACCCGACCGTAGGGTGCCTCGGTGAGCCGTGCGACGATGGCGAACGTCAACGCGGTGAGGCCGCCGAACACCAGCAGCGTCGCCACGAGCGTCGCGTCGCGGGTGCCAGCGACGTCGCCCAGCGGCGTCGGGATGCCGAAGATGCCGGTCGTCCCGCCGAAGACGTCGGTGAAGTTGATGAACAGCGTGTGGAAGATCTCGGCGGTGGCGAGCGTCGCGATGGCGAGGAAGTCCCCGCGCAGCCGCAGCGACGTGGCTCCGACGAACGCGCCGAGCAGTCCGGCGACGAGCACGGCGGCGACGACCCCGAGCGGCCACGGGTAGCCGAGCGCGATGCCCTCGAACGAGTCGACCGCCGAGAGCATCGCCATCGTGTACGCGCCGGCCGCGAAGAACACGACGTGGCCGAAGTTGACGAGGCCGGTGTGGCCGTACTGGAGGTCGAGCCCCAGCACGAGGATGCCGTAGACGACGAACAGGATGCCGACCTCGAAGAACACGTAGAGGTCGCCCGGGATCGTCGCCGTGACGGGCGTGAACGCGATGGCGAGTCCGAGGACGACGGCCACGACGCTGAGCACCAGCGCGGTGTCGGAGTCGTGGGCCGGCAGGGAGTCGCGGACGCTCACGCCTCACGCACCTCCGCGCCGGCGATGCCGCTGGGCTTGACGAGCAGGACGACGACGAGGATGGCGAAGGCGATGGCCGAGGAGATGCCCGTCATCGACGAGGGCAGGAACGCAGTCGAGAGCGCGAGCGCGACGCCGATGATGTACGCGCCGGCGATCGCCCCGTAGGGACTCCCCGCGCCGCCGAGGATGGCGGCCGACAGGATCTGGAGGATCTGACTGAACCCCGTCGTGACGCTGACGTTCGTCTGGATGCCCAGCAGCACGCCCGAGAGTCCGGCGAGCATCCCTGCGAGCACCCAGACGCTGTTCCTGATGAGCTGGGTATCGATGCCCCTGACGCGTGCCAGTGCCTCGTCGTCGCTCATCGCACGCATCGCGATGCCCACGTCGGTCCGGGTCAGGACGGTGTGCAGGACGAGGAACACGCCGAGCGCACAGCCGACGACGATGAGCTGCTGGGAGGTCACGAAGAAGCCCCCGAGCAGGTCGACGGGGCCGACCGAGAGGTCGGGCACGTTCCGGAACTGCCAGGTCGTCGTCTCGGTGTCGTAGTACCGGGCGCTGCGGCCCGCGACGAGCCGGATGGCGTTGCGGAGCACGAGGCCGAGCCCGATGGACGTCAGCAGCATCGGGATGGGGCCGGTGTGGTTGATGGGCGTGAAGAACAGCTTCGCGAGCAGGATGCTGGCGATGCCGCCGCCGACCATCGCGACGACCACCGACACGGGCAGCGGCAGGGGGAGTGCGCCGGCCGAGAGGAGGCCGATGAACGCCCCGATGGTGAGGTACTCGCCGTACGCGAAGTTGATCATGTTCACGATGCCGTAGATGAGCGTGAACCCGATGGCCGCGATGGCGATGTACGAGCCCGTGACGAGCCCGAAGATGAGGTTCTGTGCGAGCCCCATCTATCAGTACTCGCCCTCCGGCACGAACTCGCGGAGGTCCTCCGCCGGGATGGTCTCGACCTGCCCGAACGCCCCGTCCTGGACCTCGTTGATGACGACCGAGCCGACGACGTTGCCGAACTGGGTGAACGTCACGGGCGTGGCGGCACCCATGTACTTGATCTCGTCGCCGTTGGCCAGCGCCTCCTTCCCCTCGGCGAAGTCCGCGACCTCGGTGCCGGAGCCGCGCGAGACGGGGCCGAGGTTCTGCTCGATGGCCTCGGGCGTCGCCTCGCCGGCGCGTTCGATGGCGAGGGCGGTGACCTGGATCGCGTCCCACGCGGGCGGCGTCCAGGCGTTGATCTCGGCGTCGCCCTCGCCGCTGCTGTACGCGCTCTCGAAGGTGCCGTAGTTCGGGCCGGACTCGCCGGGGCTGGCCGCCCACGCACCGTTCAGGTCGCTGCCGACCTGGTTGGCGAGCTCGTTCTGCGAGAGCGGGTCCGAGAGCACGGGCTGACGGCCATAGCCGCCGTCGGCCCAGTCGCTCAGGAGCGTGATGGCGTCCTCCAGCGGGAGGCTCACCGCGAACGCACTGAAGTCGGCCTGGAACAGCCGTTCGAGCGCTGACTGGTAGTTCGACTCGCCCTGGGCCACCTCGACCTGTTCGGCGACGGTGCCGCCGTTGGCCTCGTAGGCGCTCCGGAACCCGCCCACCCAGCTACGTGCCCCGGAGGTGGTGCCGTTGATGATGCCCATGGTGTCGTGGCCCTGGTCGAGCGACCGCAGTGCCGCCCCGGCGGTGTGGACGGTGTCGCTGATGACGGTCCGCCAGATCCACTCGTCGTCGCTCACGTCCTCGGGCGTGCCGTGGTCGCCGCCACGGGTGTCGAGGAAGTTCGACCCCGGCCACGGCGTGACCACCGGGACCTGTTGCTCCTGCAGGAAATCGTACATCGGTTCGAGCTCGCTGGAGAACAGCCCGAGCACCGCGACGGCGTCCTCGTTCTCCGTGAGCTGCGTGACGACGGTGCGTGCCTGCTGTGGGTTCACCGAGGTGTCCGACCGTTCGAGGGTGAGTTCGCGGTCGAGCGGTCCGCCGGCGTCGTTGATACCCTGCAGCGCCACGTCGGTCGCCTTCGAGACGCCTGGCTGCAGGAAGTCCCACTGACCGGTCTGTGCCGCCGGCTGGCCGATGGTGATCGCGCCACCACCACCGCCACCCCCGAGCCCCAGGCACCCGGCGGTCGCTGCGATGCTACCCGCACCACTGATCTTGAGGAACGTTCTCCGGTCGACGACCCTATCGCTGTTTCCAACCATGAGCGTAGGTAACACGCATCATTAAAATAGTTTACTCGGGTTTCTCCCCGACGGCTATCACTTTCCGCCCTCTCAACGGCCATCACCACCTCCTCACCCGGCCGGGCGGCCCATGACCTGTCAGGCCAGGTTCAGCTGTTCGACGATCGCGTCGAGCTTCTCGTGGTGTGCGGCCTCGTGCGGCGCGGTCAGCGGCGAGACGCTCACCTCGCCGTCGACGACGGCGCGGCGGTCGCTCCCGACGGGGTAGCGGTCCCGCACCTCGTCGGCGTCGGTCAGCGGGTTCTCCCAGTTCTCGACGTGCGGCCAGAACTTGTCGTTGAGTGCGACGAGCTCGTCGTCCGGCTCGACGTCCACCGGCAGGTCCTCGACCTCGGCCTCCTCGACGCTGCGGTGCTCGACGCGCACGTCGAAGTCGTCGTGCGGATGGGTCACCCGGAGCCGCGGGTCCGTGGCGTCACACGGCGCGTTCACGTTCAGGATGTCGACCGCGTCGAACACGTCCGCGTCGAGCGCGGCCCTGGTGAGCTCGCCCGCGACACGGGTCGGCTCGGAGAAGTCGAACTCCTCGGCGGGGTGGGTGAAGAACTCGACGTTGTGGTACGCGGAGACGGCGATGGCAGGCGTCCCGAGGTAGGCCGCCTCGACCGCCGCGCCGACGGTGCCCGAGCGCCCGAGCACGTACGAGCCCATGTTCGGCCCGTGGTTGCAGCCGGAGACCACGAGGTCGAACTCGCGGTCCAGCCCCCGGAGGGCGTAGGCTACGCAGTCGGCGGGCGTGCCCGCGATGGCGTAGCCCCAGTCGTGGGACTCGCGGGTCGTGTACCGCGAGCGTTTCCGCCCCACGCCGGACTGGTTGTCGGCGGGCGCGACCACCGTCACGTCGCCGATGTCGAGGAGTTCCTCGCGGAGGGCGGCCAGCCCGTCGCCGTCGATGCCGTCGTCGTTCGTCAGGAGGATGTCGGTCACGTTGGTCGGAGCTTCGCGCCGGATGCCGTAAGTCTTCCCGGAGTCGGACAGGAGGTGCCAGGAGACCGGAGCCGGCCGGCTACGGGGCTCGTCCCCGGGCCATGAGAACCAGTGACGGAGTTTATTCCGCTGGCCGGCGAACGTTCGAACGATGCCCGAAGAACAGCTGTTCAAGACGGAGGAGCACCGTTCGCGGGCGGAGATCGCCGAGGCACTCGTCGCCGCCGCCGAGGAGATCGGGGCGGGGTCGGTCCACCTCGAGAGCGGGACGGACGAACAGCAGGTGTCGGTCCCGGAGAACCCACGCTTCGAGGTCGAACTCGAGCGGCTCACGGACTCCGAGACGGGCGAGCAGCGGTACGAGCTGGAGTACGAGATCCGGTGGACGGAGCCGTAGCCGGACGGCGTTCCACGCCCTGAGAACAGCGACGAGTGCCACCGTCACGCCGTGAATTTATCCCGTCCGAGCGTGTCGCCTGCCACATGAGCATCCGCGCCGTCGCACGCGAGGCCTACCGCGAGGCGCTGCCCGCGCTGGGGGCGAGCGTCGTCGGGGGGCTGTTCGCGGGCCTCGTTCTGGGCGGGATGCGCTCGGAGCTCCAGCAGGTTCCTGGATTACTGGTGCTCGTCCCGGCGCTGCTGGCGACGCGCGGGAACGTCTACGGCTCGCTGGGTGCGCGGCTCGCGACCGGGCTCCACCAGGGGTTGCTCGAACCACGCTTCGACCTGGGGAACGAGCGGCTCCGGGGGGCCATCGCGGCGGCCATCACGAACGGGCTGTTCGTAAGCGCGTTCGCGGCGGTGGCGGCGTACGTCCTGCTCGGGCTGCTCGGGCAGGCGGCCGCGCCGCTTGCGACGCTGGTGGCGGTGTCGCTGCTCGCGGGGCTGCTCTCGGGTATCACGCTCACGGTCGCGGTCGTCTCGGTCGTCTTCGTCGGCTTCCGTCGCGGGCAGAACCCGGACACGCTCGTCGGCCCCATCGTCACGACCACGGGGGACGTGTTCGGGATGACCTTCCTCCTGCTCGCGGCGCGCATCGTGCTCTCGGTCGGGGGTATCTGAGTGCCCGAGCACTGGTCGGTCCGGTCGATCTCGCGGGCGATGCTCCCGCTGCTCCTCGTGCTCTCGCTCGTCGAGCTCGGCTCGGGGCTGGTGCTCGGGAGCTTCGAGGAGGAGCTGTTGCGGCGGCCGTCGCTTTTGGTGCTCGTGCCGGTGACCATCGGGACGGCGGGGAACCTCGGCTCCATCCTGGCGGCGCGGCTCTCGACGGCGGTCCACCTCGGCACCGTCTCGTTCTCGCCGGAGGACGACACGCTCGTCGGGAACGCGCTCGCGACGGCAGGGCTCGCCGTCTCGGTGTTCCCGGTCGTCGGTCTCGGCGCGTGGGCGCTGACCGAGCTGACCGTGGGGGCGACGCTCGCCCCGGCGCAGGTCGTCCTCGTGGCGGCGTTCTCGGGGGCCGTGCTGGCGGTGCTCGCGATCGCGGTGACGCTGGTGACGACGTACGCCGCCTACCGGCTCGGGCTCGACCCGGACGACGTGGTCATCCCGGTCGTGACGAACACCTGCGACGTGCTCGGCGTGCTGGTCCTGTTCGCCGCCGTGATTCTGCTGCTGTAGGCCAGAAGCGTCAAGTTCGGGGGGTCCGGTAGCACAGGCAGACATGGACAGACGCGTCTTCATCAGGGCACTCGCGGTCGCTGGCGCGACGGCGGTCGCCGGCTGCTCGGAGACACCGGGCGGTGGGGCCGGCGGTGACGACGGCGACACTGACGGCGGTGGTGGCTCGGACGACGACGACGGGGTGTCCGGTGGCGGTGGCGACGGCGGCGACGGCGGCAGCGACGCGTCGGACGACGGTGACTCGGGCGACGGTGGCGGGTCGAGCGACGAGACCGACGCGCAGATCCGCGCGGCGGTCGGGATGCTCAACCGCGTCGGCTACCGGCTCTCCGAGCGCCAGTCCCAGCTGGAGGAGGACCCGACCGCGGTCGAGATAGACACCGAGGAGACGCTCGCGGCGATCGACAGCGCCCGGTCGGACCTCGACGCGGCGGCCGAGGGCGCGAGCGCCGACCAGCAGGCGACCATCGAGACGCTCCGGGCGCTGGCGACGGTGCTCGCGTCGATGACGCGACTGGTCGCCCTGCTCGGCACGGTCGACATCGACGGCCGACTGGGCGAGGTCCGGACCGCCGTCGAGAGCGGCAACTTCGACGAGGCGCTCGCGCGGGTCCGCGAGGCGAAGGGACTCGCTGAGGAGGCCGACGGCCACGTGACGGACGCGGAGGAGGCGGCCGCCGAGATAGAGCCGGACCGGCTGGCCGCGGTCGACGCGGTCAGCTACGACGAGCTGGAGCCGTCGCTGACCGCGGCGAGCCGGCTGGTCGACGCGATGCTCGCGATGACCGAGGGGTACGAGGCAATCCTGCTCGGGCGCGAGGACCTGGTGACGGCCGAGACCGCACTCGACGACCGGGAGTACGACGCGGCCGAGGCCGCGCTGTCCGACGCCGAGGAGCGGTTCGCCGCGGCGGACGAGGCGTTCGCGAGCATCGAGGACGCGCCGTCGAGCATCGCCACGCACCTCGAACGCTCGCGCTGTCAGAGCGAGCACCTCGTCGCGGCGACCGAGCACCTGCAGCGGGCGCTGGAGGCCGGTCGGAACGACGACCTCGCGACCGCACGTGGACAGCGGGACGAGGCCGAGGCCGACCTCCAGCGCGTCGACGAGTGCTGAGGGAATCGAGCAAGACCTAACCCGGACCGCTTCCAAGCCGGAACCGATGAGTGAGGCCGACCTCGCCGACGATAACCCGTACGTCGCGGAGCCTGAGACGACGTTCGAGCCGGTCGACGAGCTGACCGAGGAGGCGGCCCGCGAGCAGGCCGCGCTGCTCCGGGCGGCCGTTCGCTACCACGACTACCGCTACTACGTCGACCACGACCCGGTCATCGGCGACCGCACGTACGACGCGCTGTTCTCGCGGCTACAGGAGCTGGAGGCGGCGTTCGACCTGCAGACCGAGGACTCGCCCACCCGCCGGGTCGGCGGCCAGCCCGTCGACGCGTTCGAGACTGTCGAGCACGTCGCGCCGCTGCTCTCCATCGACCAGTCCGGCGAGGCCGACGACGTCCGCGAGTTCGACCGCCGCGTCCGGGAGGCCGTCGGCGACGTCGAGTACGTCTGCGAGCCGAAGTTCGACGGCGTCAGCATCGAGGTCGTCTACCGCGACGGCCGCTACGAGCGCGCGGCGACCCGCGGCGACGGCCACGAGGGCGACGACGTGACCGAGAACGTCCGGACGATTCCGTCTGTGCCCCAGCGACTGCGGGGGGACTATCCGGACTACCTCGCGGTCCGCGGCGAGGTGTACATGCCGAAGGACGACTTCACCGCGCACAACAAGGAACGCGTCGAGGCGGGCGGGGAACCCTTCGCCAACCCGCGCAACGCGACCGCGGGGACGCTCCGCCAGCAGGACCCGAGCGTCGTCGCCGAGCGCCCGCTCTCGGTGTTCTTCTTCGACGTGCTCGACTCGAGCCAGGGGTGGGAGACACACAGCGACGCGCTCGCCGCGTTCCCGGAGTTCGGCCTGCCGCTGAACGACCGCGTCGAGACCGGCTGCGACGTCGACGACGCCATCGACTACCGCGACCGGCTGCTCGCCGAGCGCGACGACCTCGACTACGAGATCGACGGCGTCGTCGTGAAGGTCGACGACCGCGCCGCGCGCGAGGAGCTCGGTTCGACCGCCCGCTCGTACCGCTGGGCGTTCGCCTACAAGTTCCCCGCCCGGAACGAGGAGACCCGTCTCGCCGACGTGGCGGTGCAGGTCGGCCGGACCGGGCGGTTGACGCCCGTGGCGCTGCTCGACCCCGTGGACGTCGGCGGCGTCACCGTCTCGCGGGCGAGCCTCCACAACCCCGACGAGATCGAGAGCCTGAACGTCAACGTCGGGGACGTGGTGCGCGTCGAGCGCGCCGGCGACGTCATCCCGTACGTGGCCGAGGTCGTCGAGAAGCGGTCCGAGGGGCACTTCGAGCTGCCCGACACCTGCCCGGTCTGCGACAGCCGGGTCGAGCGCGAGGGGCCGCTCGCGTTCTGCTCTGGCGGGCTTGGCTGTCCGGCACAGCTCAAGCGCTCCGTCGAGCACTGGGGCAGCGACACCGGACTGGACATCGAGGGCCTCGGCGCGGAGACCGTCGAGCAGTTCGTGGAGGCCGGCCTCGTCACCGACGGCGTCGCCGACCTCTACGACATCGAGCGCGCGGACCTGCTCGAACTCGAGGGCTGGGGCGAGACGAGCGCGGAGAACCTGCTCGCCGAGCTCGACGCCTCGAAGGAGCCGACGCTCCCCGACTTCCTCGCCGCCCTGGGCATCCAGAAGGTCGGCCCGGAGACCGCCCGCGCGCTCGCCGCCGAGTTCGGCAGCCTCGACGCGCTGCGCGAGACGGCCGAGGACGGCGGCGAGGAGCGCCTCCGGTCGGTCGAGGACGTCGGCCCCATCGTCGCCGAGACCATCGTCGACTTCTTCGGGAGCGAGGCGAACCGGCGCGTCCTCGACCGCCTCGCCGACGCCGGCGTCGAGCCCCACCCCTACGAGGTCGACGGTGCCGAGGAGCTCGACGGGCTGACGTTCGTCTTCACCGGCGCGCTCTCGGAGTCCAGAGGCGAGTTCCAGGACCTCGTCGAGCGCCACGGCGGTTCGGCCACGTCGTCGGTGTCGGGCAACACGGACTACCTCGTCGTCGGCGAGAACCCGGGGCAGTCGAAGCAGGACGACGCCGACGCGAACGACGTGCCGACCATCGACGAGGAGGAGTTCCGGGCGGTGCTCGAGGCGCACGGCGTCGACGAGTGGATCGGTGAGTGACTCCTACGCGATGTCGTACCGGTCCCGGAGGAACGTGCGGTGTCGCGTCTCGGCTGCTGCCTGTGCATCCGAGCCGTCCGCGAACCAGAACGGGACGCCCTCCATGCCGGCGAGCCTGGTGACCAGCCGGTAGGCGCGCTGGCGTTCCCGGAACGCCGCGTCGCGTTCCACTCCTGTCTCGGCCGCGTACGCCTCGTAGAGCGTCTCCCGGAGCGTCGCCCGTCGGTCGGCGGGGACGTCCTCCCAGCCGAAGAGGAAGTCCGCGGTCTTCGCGAGGTCGAACTCGCCGTGGGCGGTGTACGTGTTCCCCCAGTCGATGACGGCCCGCGTAACCGGCTCCGCGGGCGGCGCGTCGGGGTCGACGAGCAGGTTGCCGAGCCGGTAGTCGGTGTGGGCCGGTGCGGGACGGACGTCCCGGGGGACCGCGTCGGCGAGCCGGTCGAGTTCGCGCCGACAGGCCGGGAGCAGGTCGTCGAACGGGCCGTCGGCCATGCGGTCGAGCTTCCCGTGGGCGAGCTCGCGGAACCACTCGCACCAGTCCGGCCGCGGTTCGTCGACACGGAGCGCGCCCGAGCCGTCGACACCGACCCGACCGAAGCCCTCGAACTGGCGGATGCCGTGGAGCCGGGCGAGGTTGCGGCCCGCCTCGCGGACGAGTCGCTCGTGCTGGTCGTCGGGGAACTCGGCCACACGGTTCTCCCAGTTCTCGCCGTCGACGTGGGCCATGACGAACCACGGGCCGTCGATCGGGCCGTCCTCGCCGATGTGGTGGACCGTCGGGACGGGCACGTCGGTCTCGCGGTCGACCAGCGCGGCGAGGCGTGGCTCCGGCCGGAACCGCTCCGGGTCGACGAGCTCCGGTGCCTTCAGCACCACCCGGCGGTCGTCGGTCAGCGTCGCGACGGCGATGCGGTCGCTGCCTTCCTCGGCGTGGCTGTACGACCGAACGGTGGCGTCGCAGGCCAGTGCGACCGCCCGGCCGACCTGCTCGTCGGTGAACGGCTCGGTGTCGAACACGTTCCGACGGACGGCGTCGGGCCGAAAAAGGGTTCAGGTGGCGTGGGGGCCGTTCACAGGTCGGCAGCGTCGAACCGCCAGTAGCCGACGACCAGCGGCACGACCAACCAGACCCCGAGGACGACGAAGCCGAGCCAGTCCTGGAGCAGGAACGAGCTGCTGTCGATGCTGACGGACGCGGACTTCGGCAACACGGCGTTGCGTGCGGTGTTGTACGCCGTCGTGGGTGCGAGCCGGGTGACGACGTAGAACCACTCGGGGTACTCCGCCGCAGACACCGGGATGGGTTGGTCGGTGAGGTAGTAGTAGCCGAACACCGCCACCGTCGGGACGAGGTCCCAGAGCACCTCGAGGACGACGAAGATGGAGATGGCTCCGGCGGTCGCCTGCGTGGTGGTGTTGGCCATCGCGGAGACGCCGACGACGATGCTGACGTACACCAGCGCGTAGAGGACGGTGAGCAGCGCGAAGACGACGTACTCGGTGACGACGACGTCGACGCCGATGACGAACGCGACGAGGAGTGCGACGGCGAAGCCGAGCAGGACGGGGACGGCGAGGACGCCGGTCCGGCCGACGACCTTCCCGAGCAGCACGTCCCGTCGGGAGTGCGGCAGGCCGAGCAGGAGCTTCAGCTGGCCGGACTCGCGCTCGCCGGCGATGGACTTGTAGCTCACGACGAGCGCGGTCGCGGAGATGAACAGCGTGGTCGCGCCGGCCATGAACAGGTAGAGGTTGAAGCTCACGCCCTGCTGGGCGGCGGCGGCCGCGTCGCCCCCGGCGAGCAGGCTCTCGAACTCGGAGAACGCCCAGACCATCGCCGAGATGAACAGGACGTACAGCGCCGAGAGGATCCAGAGCACCTTCGAGCGGCTGGCGTCCTGGAAGTCCTTCCTCGCGACGAGCGTCGCACTCATGCGCTGACCCCCGTGTACTGCATGAACAGGTCCTCGAGCGAGGTCTGGTCGGTGGAGAAGTCGACGACCTCGTGCCCGGCGGACTCCAGCGCGTCGAGGACGTCCATCTTCACGTTCCCCCGACAGGAGATGGTGAGCGTCGCCCCGTCGACGGTGATGCTCTGGACGCCGGCGACGCTCTCGGCGGCGGCGACGGCGGCGTCGGTCGGCGGGGTCGAGAGCGTCACGGTCAGCGTCTCGCCCGCGGCGGTGGCGTCGCGGAGGTTGTCGATGGTGTCGATGGCGACGAGCTCGCCCTCGCTGAGGATGCCGACGCGGTCGGCGACGGCCTCGACCTGTTCGAGGATGTGGCTGGAGAAGAAGACGGTCGCACCACGGTCGACCTCGGTCTCGATGATCCGACGCATCTCCCGTGCACCGGCCGGGTCGAGCCCCGTCGTCGGCTCGTCGAGGACGAGAAGGTCGGGCTCGCCGGCCAGCGCCATCGCCAGCACGAGCCGCTGGGTCATCCCCTTGGAGTAGCCCCCGGCCTTCCGGTCGGCGGCGTCGGCGATGCCGACCCGGTCGAGGAGGCGCATCGGGTCGTCGTCGCCGCCCTTCGAGTCGATGGCGAACTGGACGTGCTGGCGACCCGTCAGCCGGTCGTAGACGTGGTAGCCGTCCGGCAGGATGCCGACGCGGTTCCGGACGGCCTCGGGCTGCTGCTGCGGGTTCATCCCGAGCACGCGACAGGAGCCACTGGTCGGCCGGACGAAGTCGAGCAGGATGTCGATGGTGGTGGACTTGCCGGCCCCGTTCGGACCGAGAAATCCGAACACCTCCCCCTCCTCGACGGTCATGGTGAGCTCGTCGAGTGCGGTGACCTCGTCGAACCGTTTCGTGACGCGGTCGAGTTCGATGGCGGCCATGTGTGTGCCACGCTACGAACACGCACGCCATAAAAGGGGTCGGCGATTTACCGACCCGGAAAAACGGCTGCCGATACTGGGCCGCTCAGAGGTCGGCGCGGCTGAACCGGAACGCGCCGATGGCGAGCGGGACGACCAGCCAGAGCGTCAGCCAGACGAAGCCGAACCAGGGCTCGAGGTAGACCGCCTCGGCGGACCCGCCGACGATCTCGCCGGTGGTGCTCGCGCCGTCGAGGACGGTCGCGAGGGCGGACTGGTAGGCCGCACTGGGCGAGAGGCTCACGATGCCGAAGTACCAGGTCGGGTACTGTGCGATGCCGGCCGGGAGCGCGAAGCCGTTGGCGACGTACACCGCGGCGGTGGCGACCGCACCCCAGAGCAGCTCGACGACGACGAACGTGCCGAACGCGAGGGCGGCGGCCTTGCCGCTGGTGGAGACGCTGGCCGAGATGCCGACCATGAGGCTCACGTACACCAGCGCGAACAGCAGGGTCACGCCGACGAACAGCGCGTAGTCGACCAGCGAGTACGTGTCGTACAGGGCCACGATGACCCCGAGGGCGACGACGAACCCGAGGACGATGGACACCGCGAGCGTCGCGGTGCGTCCGACGACCTTGCCGAGCACCACGTCCAGACGGGAGTGGGGCAGGCCGAGCAGGAGCTTCACGCTGCCGGTGTCGCGCTCGCCAGCGATTGCCTTGTACGCCAGCACCAGCGCCGCGATGGAGACGAACAGCGTCGCCGACGAGGCGAGGAAGTCGTACAGCCCGAGCGCGGTGAGCTGCGGGTCGTCCGCGCCGAGGCTGCTGATCTCGGTGTACACCCACGCCATGCCGGCCGCGAACAGGACGAACAGCCCGGTCAGCAGCCAGAGCGACCGCGAGAGCCGGGCGTCCTGGAAGTCCTTCCGGGCGACGACGGTCCAGCTCATCGCTCCACCTCCATCGCCGCGTCGGCGGCCGGGTCGTCGGTCGTGTCGTCTGCCCCGACGGTCGGTCCGTCGCCGTCCCCGGTGTACCGGAGGAACAGGTCCTCCAGCGAGGTGCGCTCGGTCGCGAAGTCCGACACGGTGAGCCCGGACGCCTCGATGGCGTCGAGCACGGCGGTCTTGGCGCTCGACGCGCAGTGGACCGTGATGGTGGTGCCGGCCGCGCCGACGGAGGTGATGCCCGGGAGCGCCTCGATGGCGTCGAGCGTCTCCATGGTCGGCTCGGCGTCGACGGTGACGGTGAGCGTCGCGCCGTCGCCCATGCTCGCGCGCAGGTTGTCGATGGTGTCGACGGCGACGAGCTCGCCCCGGTTGAGGATGGCGACGCGGTCACAGACCGCCTCGACCTGCTCGAGGATGTGCGACGAGAAGAAGACGGTCGCGCCCCGAGCCACCTCCTCGCGGATGATCTCGCGCATCTCCCGGGCACCGGCCGGGTCGAGGCCGGTGGTGGGCTCGTCGAGGACGAGGAGGTCGGGCTCGCCGGCCAGCGCCATCGCCAGCACGAGCCGCTGGGTCATCCCCTTGGAGTAGCCGCCCGCCTTTCGGTCGGCGGCCTCCGCGATGCCGACGCGCTCCAGTAGCTCGATGGGGTCGTCGTCACCACCCTTCGAGTCGATGGCGAACTGGACGTGCTGGCGGCCGGTCAGTCGGTCGTAGACGTGGTAGCCGTCCGGGAGGATGCCGACGTGCTTGCGGAGCGCGACGCTCTCGGCCTGGGGATCCAGCCCGAGCACGCGGATCTCGCCCGCTGTCGGGCGGACGAAGTCGAGCAGCATGTCGATGGTGGTGGACTTGCCGGCCCCGTTCGGGCCCAAAAATCCGAACACCTCCCCCTCCTCGACGGCGAGGTCGACGTCTCGCAGTGCGGTCACGTCACCGAACTGCTTCGTCACGTCGGTAAGTTCGATTACAGAATCCATAAGGGATATACGTCTTCCGGCTATTTATAGATACTCTGATGGGTAGTAGCACGGCGTTTCGAGGGCTCAAAACGCTACAAAACGGAGAAAACGGACCCTAGTGTTGGTTCTCGTATCTTTACCCGGTTCCCGTCCGCGTCTCGGTATCAGATCTCCTCGTCGGGCTCGTACGACTCGGCGGTGCGCCGTGCCTCCGCCGCGTACCGCTCACGCGTCTCCTCGTCGGGCGTCTCCTCCAGTTCCCCGGCCGGGAACTCCGCGCCCGCGGTGACGGGCGAGCGACGCACGGCGTGCTCCGAGCGCTCCTGCTGGCGGTACAGCTCCCCGTCCTCGGTCGCGTAGACGACGGTGACGAGGTTCCGGTCGCCGAACGAGCGCTCCACGAGCCAGCACTGCACGGTGTCGGTCATTGAACCGGGCTTCGGGTGGGAGGGGTTTGTCGGTGTCGGTGCCCGGGAGTATCCGTCGCTTCTACTGTGAGTATCGGCCGCGCTTCTCATCACTCACACGCGCGCGGCGAGCGGCCTTCGCTTCGCTCGCCAGCGTGAGAGCAAGCTCCCACTGGCCATCGGAACCGCGCCGCGATTCCGGGACAGCCGCGCGCCCCCACATAGAATCGGTTTCCCTCACCGCTCCGGGTGCGTCTCGGCGTCGAACCCGCCCCTGACGAGCGGTTTGGCGACATGCCGGCGGGCACACGGGGGCACCTCGTACCAGCCGGGTTCGAGGTCGCGCTCGACGGTGGTCTCGACCTTGCCGTCGGCGTGGGTGCCGCAGTCCCGGCAGCGGTAGCCCTGGTTCCGGCCAGCGGACTTCATCGTCCGGCCGCAGTCGGGGCACGTCGGCGTCACGAGCCGGGTCCGGTCCAGCTCGCGCACGGCGAACTTCTCCAGCTTGAGCGTGCCGTCGCTGACCTCGCCGCAGACGGTGAGGCGGTCGCCCGGGCGGAGCGCCCGCACCCGGTCGCGGAACCGTTTGGTTGGTTCGAAGGCGGCACACTCGATGCGAGGGCCGTCGGGGTCGCCGAATCCGACGAAGACGTGACCGCCCTCGCGCGTCTCGGGCTCACCGAGCACCGTGCCGCCGACGCGCCACCCCCGCTTCGGGTCGAGCGCGCCGAGTTCGCCGTCGGCGAGGTGGGCGTCGGTGCCCTGGTTGGTGACGAACAGCCGCGAGTCGTGGACGGGTTCGCTTCGAATCTCGTCGGCGAGTGCGCGCACCGAACCGGGGTCGTCGCCCCGGATGCCGTAGAGGATGGGACAGGGCGTGTGGGGCACGCAGACGGCCTCACCCTCGACGCGGTCGACGGTGTCCCAGACGTCGGGGTAGTGGCGGTCCGCGGCGGCGAACAGGGAGTCGGAGTCCACGTCGCGCTCGGTGCCCCAGCGGTCGGACTCGCGGTAGCTGATGTGCTCGTACGTCCAGTCGTCGAGGGCGGCCCACGCGCCGACCGCAGCGAGCGCACCGACGGTGCCGCGGGCGTTGCCGTGGCCGCCGTGGCGGTAGCCGGACTCGTCGGCGAGGACGCGGGCGTCGTCGATGGCGTGGATCTCGCGGAGGGCATCGCGGGCGAAGGCGGCGACGGCGTCCGGCACGGCGTCCGGAGCGCCGGGTGCGACGACGAAGCCGGGGTTCGTGTTCGGGTCGTCCGTCTCGGCGGCGGCGAGCTCCTCGCGGGCGATGGACTCGGCAGTCTCGGGTGCGAGGTCGCAGTGGACCGCGAGGGCGGCGTTGCCGCGGGTCTTGTGCTCGACGGCGGGGTTCAGCCGGACGAGCAGCACGCGGTCGACGTGGCCGCCAGCTGCTTCGACCCGGTCGGCGACGCCGCTGGCGACGTACGTCGTGCACATCCCGAACTCGCGGGAGTCGGTGTCGTCCAGCCCGATGACCGTCATCGGGGGTTCGTAGCGGCGGTGGCGGGTAATCGCTTTCGGGTCCGGGTCGCGGGCCCGCGGGCGCGGCGGACCTCGTATTTGTACCTTCCCCTCGATTCGTCGAGAATCGCCGGACATCGGGCGTTTGCGACCGGCACAACACATATATGCGAAGAATCGATTACGTACGGGTATGTCCCGGGATGCACTGGTCGGCAACCTCACAGCAATGCTCCAGGATGCGGGCTTCGCCGTGAGCGACCGGTGTGCCATCCGGCCCAAGAGCTTCGACCTCGCGGCGCGGCGCGGCGAGGACCTCGTCCTGCTGAAGGTGCTCTCGAACATCGACGCGTTCGACGCCGCGACCGGCGCGGAGATGCGCCGCCTCGGCGCGTACCTCAACGCGACCCCGATGGTCATCGGCCTCCGGACCCGCGACGAGGACCTCGAATCCGACGTGGTGTACTTCCGCCACGGCGTCCCCGTCTTCGCCCCCGACACGGCCATGGGGCTGTTCGTCGAGGGCGTCCCGCCGCTCGTCTACGCCGCCCCCGGCGGCCTCTACGTCAACATCGACGGCGACCTGCTCGCCGACGAGCGCGAGGAGCAGGACATGAGCCTCGGCCAGCTCGCCAGCGAACTCGGCGTCTCCAGACGCACCGTCTCCAAGTACGAGGACGGCATGAACGCCTCCGTCGAGGTCGCGATGCGACTCGAGAAGCTGTTCGACGCACCGCTCACCGCCCCCGTCGACGTGCTTGAGGACGGTGCCGACGAGGTCCGCGACGCCGAACCGACGCCGGAGGACCCCGACGCGGACCCGGACGACGAGCCCATGGTCACGGTGATGACCCGCGTCGGCTTCGACGTCCACCCGACGACGCGCGCGCCGTTCAAGGCCGTCAGCGAGGACCACGAGGCCAGCGACGACGCCGACGCGTGGGAGGTCCGCGAGGACACCATCCTCACCGGTCACTCCGCGTTCACCCAGGCCGCCGAGAAGCGCGCCCGCATCATGGCCTCCATCGGCGACGTGACCCGGACGCGGTCGGTGTACTTCGTCGACCGCTCGAAGCGCGAGTCCGTCGACGGCACCGCCATCGTCGAGCGCGAGGAGGTCGAGAAAATGCGCGACGCCGAGGAGCTGCGCGAGCTGATCCGCGAGCGCGCCGACGTGGAAGAGCGCCCCGCCTGATTCTCACCGGTACCGACCGCGACCTTCGACGTCCTGCAGCCGCGTGAGCACCTGCTCGTCGCCGACCTCGCGGTAGCCGTCGCGGACCACGTCCCGCAGCTCGTCGGGGGCGTCGGCGGTCCCGACGAGGCTCTGGTCGAACACGTGCAGGTCCATCGCGTAGTCCTCGACGTGGTCGGTGTGGTAGCCGAGCCCGAAGTCGACGAGGTACGTACGGTCGTCGTCGCCGCCGACCCGGACGTTCCGGGTGGTGGGGTCCCCGTGGACGAACCCGGCCGCGTGGATGGTGGCGAGGTGCCGTCCCACGTCGCGGACCCGTGGCGCGGAGAGGGCGTCTCGCAGGTCCGACGCACCGACGTACTCGAACTCGATGGTCGCCGACCCGACGTCGACGTCGCGGACGACCGGCGTCGGAACGCCGACCCGTCTGGCGAGGCTCGTCAGCCGGGCCTCCTGTGTCGTCCGTTCGCGTCGCAGCGTCGCGTCGAGGTCGGGGTGGCGGTAGCGCTTGGGGACGCGCCGTTTTCGAACCGTGTCGCCGTCGAACTCGACGACGGCCTCGGCACCCCGGACCGGCCCCGACTCGGGGGCGATGGCGACGTCCTCGTCGTCGTCCCGCCACGTGACGGGCACCTCGTCGGGCCGGAAGTTCGGGTCGACGCCCGAGTCGGGGATGGCGAGGGTGTCGCCCGCGGCGTGCATCTTCGCGCCGAGCACCGCTATCATGCCGGCGTTGTCCCGAAGGAACCGGGGCTCGGGCGCGAAGAACTCGGCCCCGCGCTGTTCGCACATCGTCTCCAGCATCTCCCTGAGGCGGGCGTTCTGGCCGACGCCGCCCCCGAGGACGAGCTCGTCGCTGCCGGTGAGCGAGAGGGCCCGCTCCGACACCTCCGTCAGCATCCCGAAGATGTGCTCCTGCAGCGAGAAGCAGACGTCCGCGACCGGGACACCGTCGTCGTAGGCCCCCTTCGCCGCCGACATGATGCCCGAGAAGGAGAAGTCCATCCCCTTGACGACGTAGGGCAGGTCGACGAACTCCCCGTCTGCGGCGTGGGCCTCGACCTTCGGGCCGCCCGGGTGCGACCAGCCGACGTGACGCGTGAACTTGTCGATGGCGTTGCCGACGCCCGTGTCCATCGTCTCGCCGAGCACGCGGTAGCGGCCGTCCCGGTAGCCGAGCAGGTGGGCGTTCGCGCCGCTGGCGTTCAGACAGACCGGCGATTCGAAGCCAGAACGGTGGCGGCCGATCTCGAGGTGGGCGACCATGTGGTTGACGCCGACGAGCGGCACGTCGAGCGAGCCGGCGAGCGCCCGTGCGGTGGTGCCGACGATGCGGAGACAGGGGCCGAGGCCGGGGCCACGCGAGAACGCGACGGCGTCGACGGGGCCGTCGACCCGTTCGAGGACCCGCTCGACGACCGCGGGCAGGGCCTCCTGCATGTGCTCGGCGGCCTCGCGCGGATGGATGCCGCCGCTCTCCGGTTCGTACGCGTCGGATTCGATGAGAACGCTGTCGGCCTCAGCGTCGTAGCAGGCGGCACTGGCGCACCAGGCCGTGCCCTCGACGCCGAGGACGCGCATCTACTCCCACTCGGTGTAGGAGCACTTCCCGCAGTGCTTTCGGTCCCCGTAGTCGCCGAGGAACGTGTCGCCACAGCGGGGGCACAGCTCTCGCTCCGCCTCGCCGTCGTCGTTGTAGTACTCGTAGCGTGCCATCTTAGGCCTCCTCGGCTTCCTCGCCGGCCTCGTCGGCGACGATCTTGTTGCGGTCGAGCATGTGGTCCTGTTCGACGTCCTGGGCGCGCTCTGCGGTGTCGTACACCTTCGCGTGCCCGACGGTCTTGCGCATCCCGAACTTCGTGTCGAGTTTGCGGACGACGACTTCGTCCGCGTCCTTGTTCAGCATGGCCGCCAGGCTGTCGCGAACCGAGAGACGAGACGGGGTCGCTTCCTCGTGGACCATCTCGAACTTGACGTCCGTTCGGTGCAACATGGGGTTCTCCTCCTCCGAGAGTATCTCGATGTCCATGGTATCCAGTTACCTAATCTACCCCGCGAAGCGGGTAAAAGGATTTCGAAGTGGGAGGTTCGACCGCTGAGGCGACGGGTGTTCGGCGAGCGAGTGCCGCAACGTCACACGGGTCCGTCACGGGCCCGTCTTCGTCACGGGGCGCGATAGCGGAGTGAGATTCGAGTGACAATATCTGCCGAGAGCTTTATGAATAAGCCACTAAATTCAAGCGTATGTTCCAACTTGTCCGGATGCTCGTTCCGAACGCGATTCGGAGACGGTACGCACTGAAGTTCGCTATCGCACTCGTTCTCCTCGGTATCGTGGTCGGGGCGGTGGGGCTCGCCGCGACAGCACAGGTCGAACAGGAGGTCAAGCAGGGGACCAACGACGAGTACGAGATCCTCGCCAACCAGGAGGCGAACGAGCTCGCGAAGTGGAACGAACGGAACAAGCAGCTGACCCGTATCCTGAGCACGTCGGAGACGGTCGAGAGCGGGGATACGACCCGGATCTCGAACATGTTGTCACAGCGGAGTACCCTCGAGGACGTCGAGGCCATCGAGTACGTCAGCCTCGACGACCAGACCATCGAGGCGAGCACGCGCGGGTTCGAGGGCGAGGGTATCGACAGCCTCGGGATGTCGTCGACCAGCGCGCTCGACGACATCGCAGGCACAGAGAACCCCCGGCTGGTCGACGTCTACCAGAACGGCCAGCTCCAGGCGGTCACCTACGCCGCGGCGACCGGTGACGGCCACGCCGTCCTGCTGACGATGAGCGCCGACGCCTACTCGCTGAACTTGCGCGGGACCGTCGGCGACTCCGGTGCGACCGTCGTCATGGACGGCGACGGGACCATCGTCTTCGACGACCAGTTCTCCTCGGTGTTCTTCGGCGAGAGCTACGACGCGAACCGTGCCGGGGAGATCACGGGCGTCGCCGGCGGCAGCAGCAACGACAGCGCGGCGCTCACGGCGAGCTCGCCCGACAGCGTCCTCGACAGCAGCTCCTACGGCCTCAGGGACGCCTACGTGGCCGGCTACGCACCGGTCGAGGGCACCGACTGGGTCGTCGCCGTCCACAAGCCCCAGGACGATGCGTACGGCGTCGTCTCCGACATCTCCGAGTACGGGCTGTACGTCACCGGCGGCATCGTCCTGCTCATCGGTCTCGTCGGTGCGGTGCTCGGCCGGAACACCGCGACCTCCATTGACCGCCTCCGCGGGAAGGCCGAACAGATGGAGGAGGGCGACCTGAACGTCGACTTCGAGACCGGCCGGGTCGACAACATCGGGCAGCTGTACGCGGGCTTCGCCTCGATGCGTGACGCCCTGCGCGAGCAGATCCAGAACGCCAACGAGGCACGCGAGGCCGCCGAGCTCGCCCAGGCCGAGGCCGAGGAGATGAACCGGCACCTGGAGCAGAAGGCCGACCAGTACGCCCGGGTGATGCAGTCCTGCGGGGACGGCGACTTCACCGCCCGCATGAACGCCGAGTCCGAGTCCGACGCGATGAGCGAGATCGCGACGGAGTTCAACGAGATGATCGGCGAGATCGAGACGACCGTCGAGCGGCTCAAGCGCTTCGCGAGCGAGGTCGCGACCGCCTCGGAGCAGGTGACCGCCTCCAGCGAGGAGGTCCGGTCGGCGTCCGAGCAGGTGACCGAATCCATCCAGGAGATCTCGGACGGCGCGGAACGGCAGAACCAGAGCCTCCAGAACGTCAGCGGCGAGATGGAGAGCCTCTCGACGACCACGGAGGAGATCGCGGCCTCCTCGAACGAGGTCGCCGACATCGCAGAGCGGACCGCCGAGACCGGCCGCACCGGTCGCGACGCGGCCGAGGACGCCATCGAGGGGATGCGCGAGATCGAGACGGACTCCGAGGCGGCCGTCGACGCCATCGCCGAGCTCGAGGACGAGATGCAGCAGATCGACGAGCTGACCGAGTTCATCACCGACCTCGCGAAGGAGACGAACATGCTCGCGCTGAACGCGAACATCGAGGCCTCACGCGGTGCAGCCGGGAACGCCGACGGCGAAGGCGAAGGGTTCGCGGTCGTCGCCCAGCAGGTCAAGGAGCTCGCAGAGGACACGAAGGCAGCCGCCGAGGACATCGAGGAGCGCCTCGAACGCATCCAGGAGCAGACCGACGAGACCGCGACCGAGGTCCAGAACACGGCCGAACGCGTCTCCGAGAACGTCGAGTCGGTCGAACGTGCGGTCGACGCCTTAGACGAGATCGCCGAGTACGCCGGGGAGACCAACACCGGCGTCCAGGAGATCTCGGCAGCGACCGAGGAGCAGGCTGCCTCCACCCAGGAGGTCGTGGCGATGGTCGACGACGCGGCGACCATCTCCGAGGAGACCACCAGCGAGGCCGAGAACGTCGCCGCCGCCGCCGAGGAGCAGACCACCGCGCTCACCGAGGTGTCCAACAGCGCCGGCTCGCTCAGCCAGCAGGCGTCGCGCCTGAGCGAGGCACTCGACCGCTTCACGACCGATGCGGGCGACGGCGCGGAGGGCCTGCTCGGCGAGGAACTGACGCTTTCCGACACGCTCGACGAGCAGGTGCTCGACGCGGACGCGGTTGCGGACGTCGACGCAGGCGGCAACGCAGACGCGAGCGGAGAAGAATCGGTCTCCGACGACGTGGAGTTCGAGTTCGGCGACGCGCCGGACGAGAACTAGAGCAGCTCGGCGACCCGCTCGTGGTCGCCGTTCATCCGGTCGAGCAACGACTGCATCTTCCGTTTGTTCTCCGACGTGACCTCGACGTGGACCATCCCCTCGTCGGGCTGGCCGTAGACGACGCTCGCGCCCTCCGGTGCCAGCAGTACCGCGGGCAGCGTCGCGAGGTCCTCCTCGCCGTCGACGAAGATGGTCGTCGTCTCGCCGTCTTCGAGCGCCCCGCGGAGCGCGACGAGCAGCTCCTCGGTGATAGTTCCGGCCGGATTCGGCACGGTCACGTCGGCGTCGACGACCGCCTCGCGGACGGCCTCGTCGACCGGCGCACGCTTCGTGCGCTCGTCGACCAGCGCCACGTCCGGCTGTCGCCCGGCGCTCACGAAGTGGTAGGTGACGATGTCGCCGACGGCGACGAGCGGGCCGGAGACATCCTGCAGCAGCACCTTCGCGTCGGTCTCGACCGGGCCCAGCGGCTCCTTGAACGCGCTGCGGAGCGACTCGGGCAGCGTAAGCACGACCGTGCCGTCGCTGTCCCCGCTCACGTCAGCGGACCTTCAGCGCGTACTTGCCGGGCTCCGTGACCTCCATCTCGGTGGCGATGGCGGACGTCTCGGGATGGGCGATGATGACGTAGCCCGCCCAGTCCTCCGTCAGCGAACTGGAGCCACAGGAGTCACACGTCGCGTTGTTCGGCTCGTTCACCCGGTGGCACTCGCGGCAGACGACTCTGTCTTGCGCCATCTAATCACCCGCCTGCGCTTCGCGCTTCTGTCTGTCCTCCTCGAGCCAGCCGTGCTTGCCGAGCCCGGGCTGTTTCGCCGTCAGCCCGATCTTGGAGTCCCGCGGGTTGCGCTCGTCGATGCTCTTCGTGACGATGCGCGCCCGGACGGCGTCGTCGACGCCGAGCGTGCGGTTGGACTCGCTGGAGGCGAGCTGCTGGTTCTCGTGGTCGAACGCGAGGTACTCGTCCGAGATCTGGGAGACGTGGAGCAGCCCGTCGACCGGGCCGATGCCGACGAAGGCACCGAACTCGACGACCTCGACGACGGTCCCGTCGACGACCTCCTGCATCTGCGGGTCGAACGTGACCGCGTCGAAGTCCGCCTCGTAGTAGACGCCCGGACGGTTCGGGAGGACGGTGCCCTCGCCGATGTCGTGGACCTTCGTCACGGTGACGACGCTCCCGACGTCCTCGTCCATGCGACCTTCGAGCTTGTCCTGCAGCAGTTTCTTCACGAGGTCCGGGCTGACGTCCCCGAGCTCCTCCGGCGGCACCTCGACCGTGTCCTTGAGCCTGACGCGTTTGTACATCTGTTTATGGTTGAGTTACTGCGAGTTTGTTCTTGCCCCGTAAAGCTATTACCGGAACGCCCGCGTCCAGCACGCGGTCGCGCAGGGGCAGGTCGTTCGTGACGACGTACGCGGCGTGGCCCTCGCGGGCGAGTTCGACGATGGCGTCGTCCGCGTACGATTCCTCCGTGTCGACGACGAGACAGCGTTCGGTGACGAGGTCGTGACCGACGTTCGCGGCGGTGCCCTCCTCGCCGCCCTTCTCGGAGAGGCGACGGAGCTCCTCGACGACCGCCTGCGGCGCGACCGGGTCGACGCCCTCCACGAGGCGGTCCAGCTCGTCGAACAGCCGCACGTCCAGCTCGACGGGCATCATGAGCGCGCTCGTATCGAGGACGACCCGTGTCGACATCGGCTATCCCTGGAGCGTGCCGACCCCGATGAGCCGCCAGCGTGCACCGACCCGACGATTGATGGCGATCTTCGCGCCGTCGGAAGCACACACCGGCCGCTTCAGGTTGACCTCGCACTCGCCGTCGCGGGCGGAGGTGACCGCACCGACCGTGGTGGCGGTGCCGACCGTGAGCATCAGCGGCTCGCCGGTGTTGACGTCCTCGACCTCGCCCATGTCGTCGCCGACGACGCGGTCGAGCAGGTCGACGGACATGGTGAACGACTCCCACGTCGGCGGGAGCGTCCCCGGCGGGCCGGCGATCTGTCCCGCGAGCGCGTCGCCCTTCGTGTAGGACGGGTCGAGCCCGGTGCCGACGCCGAGCAGGCCGCCCGGCGACGCCTCGTCGACTGTCTGGCCGCCGGCCTGGAGCGACCGGACGGTCGTCTCGATGGGCCGGTACTCGGTCTGGCCGCCCTCCTCGACCTCACGGCCCGGACGGACCTCGACGTCGTCGTCGGTGTGGAGTCGGCCGCTGACGAGCGAGCCGCCGATGACGCCGCCTTTGAGCTGGTCCCATGTGGTGCCCGGGCGGTTGATGTCGAACGACCGTGCGACGTGCATCCGTGCGTCGGCGTCGGGGTCGCGGTCGGGGGTCGGGATGCGCGTCTCGATGGCGTCGATGAGGACGTCCATGTTGACGTTCTGTCCCGCGCTGACCGGGATGATGGGGGCGTCCTCGGCGACGGTACCCGAGACGAACTCCGTGATCTGCTCGTAGTTCTCGCGGGCGCGGTCGGCGTCGACGAGGTCGACCTTGTTCTGGGCGATGACGATGTTCTCGATGCCGATGATGTCCAGCGCCATCAGGTGCTCCTCGGTCTGGGCCTGGGGCACGTCCTCGGTCGCGCTCACGACGAGGACCGCGCCGTCCATGATGGCCGCGCCGGAGAGCATCGTCGCCATCAGCGTCTCGTGACCGGGTGCGTCGACGAACGAGACCGTGCGGACGACCTCGGTGTCGACGTCGTGTTCCTCGCAGTGGTCGGCGACGGTGTACGCGTCGGCACCCTCGCACTCGGGGCAGCGGCGGAACGTGGCGTCGGCGTAGCCGAGGCGGATGGAGATGCCACGCTTCATCTCCTCGGAGTGCTGGTCGGTCCACTCGCCACTGAGCGCCTGTACGAGTGTCGTCTTCCCGTGGTCGACGTGGCCGACGAGTCCGATGTTCACCTCCGGTTGTTGATGGTTTCCTGCCATATCGAGAGTAATCTTGGCTACGACTACCCCCGAGCGACTGATAAACCCACCGTTCTCAGACGCCACGCTCCGGGACGAGCGCGGCGCGGAATCGACGGGTACGGGGACTGACGCGTCACCCCGGTGGCCACAGCACACCGATACCCAGCGTCGTCACGACCGCGAGCAGCAGCTGGAGCGGCGCGCCGACGCGCAGGTAGTCCGTGAACCGGTAGCCGCCGGGACCGTACACCATCAGGTTCGTCTGGTAGCCGATGGGGGTCATGAACGCCGTCGAGCCGGCGAAGGTGACCGCGAGCACGAACGAGAACGGGTCCGCGGCCAGCTCGCTCGCGGAGCGAGCCGCCACCGGTACCAGCAGGGCGACGCTCGCGACCGGCGTGATGACGTTCGCGAGCAGCCCCGTCAGCACGTAGAACGCGCCGACGACGAGCAGCGGGTCGGCTCCCTCGGCCGCCAGCACCAACAGGTCGGCGAGGTAGCCCGCGCCGCCGGAGGCCTGCAGCGCCGCCGACAGCGGGAGGATACCCGCCAGCAGGAAGATGACGTTCCACGACACCGCGTCGTAGGCGTCGTCGATGTCGAGACAGCCCGTGAGGACCATCGCGACGACGCCGCCGAGTGCGGTGACGACGATGGGGAAGTGCGTGAACGCCGCGAGCCCGATGACGGTGAGGAGGATGCCGATGGCGACGGGCGTCTTCGGCGAGAGCGGGGGCTTCTCCGTCCCGTCACGCGGACCCCGCGTCACCAGCACCTCGTCCTCGTCCGCGAGGAGCTCCGCCGCCGTCGACGTCGCGTAGACGAGCAGCGAGTCACCGCCCGAGAGCTCGAACGCGTCGAGTCGTTCGTGGGTGACCTGGCTCCCGCGCCGGATCGCCATGACCGTCCCGCCGTACCGTTCCCGGAACCGCAGCTCCGCGAGAGTGTCGCCCACGAACTCGGACTCCGGCGGGATGGCGAGTTCGATGAGTTCGCCGCGTATCCACGGCGCGCTGAGGCTGTCGCCGGTGACCTCCTCGCGGGGGAGTTGCCGGAGGTCGTACGCCTCCGCGAACCGGTTCACGTCCTGCAGGTTCGCCCGGACGGTGAGCACGTCGCCCGCCATGACGTCGCGGTCGCTCCCCGGCGCGATGAACACCTCGTCGTCGCGGACGAGCTGGAGCACGTCCACGTCGAGCTCCATCGAGGTGAACGCGTCCTCGACACGCTGGCCGACCAGTCCCGACGATTCGCGGACCTGGACCTGTGCGAGGTAGTCGCTGACCTCGTACGTGTCCGTCACGTCGAGCGTCGGCGGCACACGCTCGGGCAGGAGCCGCGGTGCGACCGTCAGCAGGTACAGGCTCCCGACGAGCAGGATCACGATACCGAGCGGCGTGAGTTCGAACATCCCGATGGGGCCGTGGTCGGGCACCAGGTCCGTCGCGACGAGGTCGGAGGCGATGATGTTCGTCGCCGTCCCGATGAGCGTCAACGTCCCCCCGAGCATCGCGGCGTACGACAGCGGGATGAGGAACTTCGAGGGCGAGAGGTGGCTCTCCTCGGCGAGGTCGCCGATCATCGGGATGAAGACGGCGACGACGGGGGTGTTGTTGACGATGCCGGCGAGCGGTCCGGTCGTGCCGACCGTCGCGGCGAGGACGCGGCGCTCGTCGCCACCCGTGACGCGGCCGAGGAACGCGCCGAGGCGCTGGACCGCACCGGTCCGCTGGACCCCCTCGCTCAGCATGTACATCGCCATGATGGTGATCGTCGCGGCGCTGGCGAAGCCCGAGAGGGCCGTCGCGGGGTCGACCGTGGTCCACGGTTCGAGGACGACCAGCGAGACGAGGACCGCGAGGGCGGTCACGTCCGGCGAGACCACTTCCGTCACGAACGCGAGCAACGCCACACCCGTGATGGCGAACACCACGAGCATCGCCGTCGTCGGTTCTGGGACGGCCATTGCCCGTCGTTCTCCCGTCGCCCAGAAATAGCTACCCCAACGACGCCGGTCCGTGGCGAGTCGACGTCGCTCGGAGACGGACTTTTAGCCCCGCGAGGCCAACGCCACCTGTGCGCGAATTCGCGTTCGAACAGCGGCTCTGTGCCAGCCTGGAGCGCGACGTCGACGGGGTGCTCGCGCGACAGCTCGGCGGCGGCGTCCACAGCGCCCGGCGGGTGCTCGACGTGGTCGTGGTCGAACCAGGCCCGACGTTCGACGACCGCGCCGCCATCACCGAGCGGAGCATCCCCCACCGGGCCATCGAGAGCGGCGTGGGCCGCGGTCGCTCGCGGGACTGGCGCGGCGCGTTCGACCTCCCAGGCGAACGTGCCCGCGGCATCGTCGAACGGGCCGTCGACGTGGGCTTCTTCGAGCGCGACCCGACCGCCGGTGCCGAGCACGTCCGCCGGGCGTGTCGGTACCCGGACGGCTGGTTCGACCGGCTCGTCGCCGTCGAGAACAAGCCCGACCTCGGCGCACCCGGCGACCTGGAGACGCAGCTCCTGAAGGACGTCCGGCTGGCGCTCGTCGACGAGGTGGTGCTCGCGACGGCGAGTCACGTCACCCGGGCGCACCTGAACCGCATCCCCGAGGCGGTCGGCGTCTGGCGGTTCGACCCCGAGACGCTGGACCGCACCGTCGTCCGGGAAGCGTCGCCACTCCCGGTCGACGAGCACGGCACCGAGATCGTCGAGGAGCACGCGGGCTGGACGGAGGTGCGGGTCGCGACCGCCGAGGCCAAGGTCCGGGCACGCCGCCGGCTGGCCGAGCGTGCCTACGGCAAGGGCTGGCGGGTGGCCGAGTTCCCGGGCTGTGCGTGGGTCCGGGACGAAGCCGTCGCTGGCGGTGGCGGCGTCCCGCACTGCGAGTGGAAGGGCCGCGTCGTCGATCCCGGCAACGAGTGCGGCCCGGACTGTCCGGGGTTCGAGGCTGGTGAGCCGCCCTCGGTCGACGCGGCGGGCGAGCGGGACGGGCGGACCGGCTGGGTGGCGGACCCGGACGGACTGGCGAGCAGGCAGGCGGGGCTGGACCGGTTCGGCTGAGGGAGGCCACCGCTACCGTGGGGCGAACAGACGGCACAGTGGGTGGGCGCGGACCGGTGTGCCGTACGACCGCTGGTCGGCCCGCGGCGACTCGTCAGAGCACGCCGGGGCTGGTCCCGTCATCCTTTGTGAACCCTCGGTCCGGATAATGTCATTTTCTGTACCAAAACGGACTACAGGGAACGCTTTACTTGGATGCTCGTGAACTACCGTCTATGAGCAGACCGGACAGCAAACCGGACATCAACGAGTGCGAGGCGTGCGTCGCGCCCGCGGAGGCGTTCTCGGTGGTGGGCAACGAGACGCGGCTGTCCATCCTCGAGGCGCTCTGGCGGGCCGACGAGCGACCGGTCCGGTTCTCGGACCTCCGCGAGACCGTCGAGATGCGCGACAGCGCCCAGTTCAACTATCACCTCCAGCAGCTCACCGACCAGTTCGTCGTGAACACCGACGACGGCTACGACCTGCGCTACGCCGGCAAGAAGGTCGTCCGGGCGGTCATCGCCGGCGAGTTCAACCAGAACCCGCGCTGGGGGCCCCACGGCCTCGACGCCGACTGCGTCGCCTGCGGTGGCTCGCTCGTCGCCGCCTACGAGGACGAGAACATCACCATCGAGTGCGCTGACTGCGGCCACCCCCACGGCGAGTACCCGTTCCCGCCGGGCGGGCTGACCGACCGTGACCGGGACGAGGTCATGCAGGCGTTCGACCAGCGCGTCCGTCACCTCCACTGTCTCGCCGCCGACGGCGTCTGCCCCGAGTGCAGCGGCAGGATGGCGAGCCACGTCGAGCGCGAGGGCGACTGCTGCATCGGCTCGGACGTCCGGGTCGAGCACGTCTGCCAGCAGTGCGGGCACTCGCTCTGCTCGGCCATCGGCCTCGTGCTGCTCGACCAGTCCGACGTGGTCCACTTCCACCGCGAGCACGACGTCGACCTCAACGGGACGCCGTACTGGGAGCTCCCGTGGTGCGTCTCCGACCACGGGACGACCGTTCACTCGACGGACCCCTTCTCGGTCACCGTGACCATCGAGCTCGACGGGGAGTCCCTCACGGTCACCATCGACGACGACCTCGCGGTGTCCGAGGTCGAGCGCACGGCACCGGTTCCCGCCGACGACTGACTGCGGTCGCTGTCCGGTCTTCTCGTCCCTCGCCCCACCCCGGGAGCGGTTGGTGAAGGGAATTTCAGTACAGCAGGTTACAGAAATGTTTTTCAGATTATACTTATTGGGTCGGCAGTGCTACGAACAGATGAGAACAGATGAGCACCACCACCACCACCAACACCACGCTCGGGCGGAAGAACCGACCCAAGACCACCACCGTCCCGCAGGGACTCGGCCGCGTCCTGCTCGCCGTCGTCGCCGTCCTCGCGCTGGCGACCGTCGCGCTGACGCTCGTCCCCGGGCTTGCGCTCGCCGTCGGCCTCGCGGTCTACGCCGCGCTGCTGGTCGGCGTCGTCGCGAGTCCGTTCGCGCTCGTCCACCTCGTCGGCGAGACACTCTGAACGGGCGGCGCAAGCAGCCTCCATCCCATGACCGGCGTCCGTCATCCCACACCCGGTCGTCTCCTTCTACAGCTCGTACGTCTCGCCGTCGACCGCGATGGCGTCGTCGAACGCCGCCTCGACCGGGTAGAAGTGCGCCGCGTGGACGACCCGCGTCACGTCGGCGTCGACGTCCTCACCCAGCGCGAGCGCCCCCTCGTAGGTCATGTGCTTCGTGCCGAACGTGCGGAAGACCCCGTCCGCGTCGGCGTGGTCGCCACCGAGGGGGTGGTGCCTGCAGAGGCTGGCCGGCACGATACCGTCGGCGAGCAGCAGGTCGGCATCCCGAAGCACGTCCCGTGAGTCCTCTCCCAGCGCGTAGCTCGTGTCACCCGAGATGGAGAGCTTCGCGCCCGTCTCGGGGTCCTCGATGGCCAGCCCGTAGCAGACCAGCGGCGGGTGGGCCACGGGGACGAGCGTCACCTCGAAGCCGCAGGTGCTGAAGGGTTCGAACGGCGTCTGGTGGTTCACCGTCACCGCGTCGAGGTAGTCGTACTTCCGGTCGACGGTGTCGGCGACGCTCTCGCCCGTCTCCGGGTCGGTCTCGTTCGCCGCGTGCACCTGCAGGCCGTCGAGCAGCCGGTAGGCGTTGCCGAGGCCGTCGAGGTGGTCGAAGTGGATGTGGGTGACGACGGCGGCGTCCGGCAGGGGTGCGTCGTTCTTGAGGAACTGGTAGCGGAAGTCGGGGCTGCAGTCGACGAGCAGGGACTCCCCGGTGCGCTCGTTGTGGACGTGGACCGAGAACCGGGTGCGCTCGACGCCGCGTTCGACGGCCGCCTGGCAGGTGTCGCAGTCACAGCCGGGCGTCGGCGTCCCCGTCGTGTCGCCCGTTCCGAGCAGCGTGACCAGCATCGTCTCCGGCTTTGGGTTGGGGGGCGAAAAAGGCGCGGGTTGGGGGTCGTCGTCTCAGTCGTCGTGACCGTGATCGTGATCGTGTTCGTCGCTGTCGTGCCCCGACCCGTCGCCCGCGATGTCGCCGCCCGCGACCAGGGCGTCGTGGTCGCCCTCGATCATGTCCATGTTCTTGAGATTGTCCCGCTCCTCGAAGTCGGCGACGGCGGCCTCGAGGTCCTGCTGGGTCAGCGTCGTGCGCTCCTCGGTGAGCGCGTCGAGGACGGCCTCGCGCATGACCAGCCGGAGGTCGCTCCCGGTGAGGCCCTCGGTGATGTCGGCGATGGCGTCGGGGTCGAACTCCTCGATGTCCATCGCGCGGGTGATGATGCGGAGGATGTCCGAACGCATCCCGTGGTCGGGTTTGGGGAAGTTGACGATCTCGTCGAAGCGCCGCCAGGCCGCGGCGTCGAGCTGGTCGGGGTGGTTCGTCGCACCGATGAGCAGCACGTCGTCCTGGATGAGCGAGATGTCGTCGATGCTCTTCAGCAGGGTGTTGACGGCGCGCTTGATGGCGTTGTGTTCGTCGCCACCGCGGGTCTTGGCGACGAAGTCGAACTCGTCCATGAACAGGATACACGGCGAGAGCCGCTTTGCCACCTCGAACGTCTTCTCGACGTTCTTGGCCGTCTCGCCGAGGTACTGGCTCGTGATCATCGAGAGCTTCACCTCGACGAACGGCAGGTCGAGCTTGTACGCCAGCCCCTTCGCGGCGGAGGTCTTCCCGGTGCCCGGCGGGCCGACGAACAGCAGCTTGCCGATCTCGCGCAGGCCGATCTCGGCGAGGTACTCGCGGTGCTCGATGGCCTTGACGACCTTCTGAATCTCGCCCTCCTGCTCCTCGGTGAGCACGATGTCGTCGAGCGTCTGGTCGATCTCCTCGGGCGCGCGGATGTCGACGAGGTCGAGCATCTCCTCGTCCTCCTCGTCCTCGAACATCTCGTCGAGCAGCGAGTCGATCCAGACGCGGTCGGCCTGGATGGGGCGGTTGGCCTCCCGGGCCTCCTCGTAGGTGACCCCGTCGAACTCGTCGGCGAACTCCCAGGCGAGGGTGGGGTTCCGGCGTATCACCCCGGCGTCCACCCGTTCGAGGAACCAGTTCTCGGCCATCTCGGGCTGGGTGAGCGTCAGTTTCCCGGAGAACTCGTCGCGGTCGGTGAAGAGGAGTTCGGAGACCGCGTCCCAGGGGTGGTCGATACTCGTCGCCGCCCGGGCCGTCTTGTTCGTCACCGTGAGCGGTCGCTCGACCTCGCCGTCGGCGTAGAACACGCGTCGGAACCGCGGCGGGAGGTCGTTCTCGTCCAGCTCGCGGTTCTCGGTGTAGACGTCGGCGGTCAACAGGAACTCGACGACCGATAGCGCCGCGTTACTCATTCTTCCAGAGGTTGACGCCACGGCCGCTTAAGGCCGTCGGAGCACCGATTACGCGCCGAGAACAGGCGACCCGCGCGCTCGGGCCGGTCGCGCCGCGCGTCGGAGCCAGTCGTCCACGGCGACGGTCCGGGCCGCCGTCTGCAGCCGGTCGGTGGGTGCCGTCGAGACGGGTCCCACCGCGTTCGACTGCTCGGGTGCCGGCACGTCTGCCGGTTCGGACAGCGCCGACTCGTTGACGTAGATCATGAACGGCGTCCCCGGTCCGAGCCCCTCGTCCGTCCGGTTGACCGTCGCGAAGCGCTGGAACTCGCGTGGCTCGTACCCCTCCTCGATGAGCCACCGGTGGATGTCCTCCGCGTCATCGCCGTTGGAGCCGTTCCCGATGGCGACGACGACCGGTGCGTTCGTCCGGTTGACCTGCCGGAGCGTGATGGCCGTGTCGTAGACGAAACTCTCCCCGTCGGTCTGGTTCGCGCGGTACTGGTACATCTCCATGTACCACATCAGCGTCCGGCGTTCGTAGTAGCCACTGGAGGCCGGTGGCTGGAAGTCGTCGCTCAGGTTCGACGTGTAGTACTCGTTGCCGTAGAACAGCACGTCCACGTCGTCGGGGCCACCCTGCTCGCGGCCGATGCGCTCGACCTCCTGCAGGCTGTCCTTCAGGTCCGTGCTGGAGGACTGGGCGTACTGCACGAGCATGTTGTCGGGGTCCTGGTCGTTCACGTACACCAGCCCGACCGCCGTCGTGGCGACCTGCCCGGAGACGAGCAGGAGGACGACGACCGTCAGCGCGACGCCGACGGGGTCGTCGTCGGTGAACGACTCGATGCCCCAGCGGAAGACGATGGCGAGGCCGACCGCCGCCGGGATGGCGAGCGCGATGATGGCGTGGGTCGTCGCCCAGCCCGCGCGGATGTCCGTCGCGATGGGGTAGCCGAGCACGCTGACGAAGCCCCAGTACGACGCGAGTGCGACGAGGTCGCGGGGGCCGTCGCTGCTGTAGCGGTCGACGACGAACCCGATGACGGCGAACGCACAGAGCACGAGCGCCGCCGCTTCGAGCACGTTCACGTAGTGCTCGAAGAACGAGAGGTAGGAGTTGCCGTGGTCGCTCGCCCACTGGCCGGTGAACTCCTCCCACGAGCCGACGATGGCCTCCCGGACGACCGCGACGAACATGTCGGGGTCGCCGCCGGCGAGCTGGCCGAGCGAGTTCCACAGCCCGATGTTCTGGCCGGCCTGTTCCGGACCGGGCCAACCTGCGGCGTGTTGCTTCGTGTAGCCGCCGCCGCGGGGCGCGTAGAACAGCACGATGATGGCGAAGAACTCGACGACGAGGCCGACCGCGACCGCGACGGCGGTCCAGCCCGTCCGCCACCAGTCGATGTGGCGGTCGACGAGCCCGTTCACGTTCCCCGCCGTGAGCGTGTTCCACGACCCGCGAAGGTCGAACGGCAGCACCCAGTCGAGGTAGTCGACGAGGACGCCCCAGACCGTCAGGTCGTCGGTCACCGGCGCACGAAACAGCCGGTGGTCGAGCAGGAGCGCGGCCGCCCCGAGCCAGCAGACCGGGTAGAGCAGCGCGTTCTCCTTCGTCGTCATCGCGAGCGCGAGCGTCGCCACCCCGGCGGCGAGGTACCGACGCTGGCGCTCGTCGTAGTACCGCAGGAAGAACCCGACGGTGAACGCGACGAACACGACCAGCGGGATGTCCGAGCGCATGAACCGCGAGTAGTACAGCAGGACCGGGTTGAACGCGAGGAACAGCCCGAGTGCGACGACCTCGGTGTCCCGCAGGTGCTTCCGGTAGAGCCACGCCGCGAGCGGCAGGATGGCACCGAGGATGGCGACCGGAAGCCGCGCGCTGAAGTCCGACGGCCCGAGCAGCTGGAAGACGTACCTGTCGACGTGGAAGAGGAACGGGCCGTGGACGATGGGGCGGTACTCGTACGCGCCGGTCTCGAGATAGCGGACCACCCAGTAGGCGACCCGACCCTCGTCCTGGTGGACGAGCCGCTCGCCGAGCCACACCAGCCGCGCGGCGAGGCCGGCCACGGCGACGAGCACGAGCGCGCCGAGCGTGCGGTTGCTCGACGACCACGGGTAGTCGTCGTTGCCCGCGAGCTCGTCCGGTTCGGGGTCGTCGGTCGCTGCGTCGTCGCCCGTCGGCTGCTCGTCGTCGGGCTCGTCGGTGGGCGTGTCCTCGCTCACCGTCCCGGCGGTCCACTCGTCCCACTCGTCGTCGTCCGTCCGCTCGTCGGCGCTCTCACCCGGTGTCTCGTCCTCTCCTGTGGGCTCGTCGACCTCGTCGTGTTCCGCTGGCCCGTCGCGGCCGTCGGCCTCGTCCCGGTCGTCCGTCGAGGGGGACGACGACCCGCCGTCGGTGCGGACCGCGTCCGCCGGACGGCTGGAGGGCGGCGTGGGGTCGTCGGTCATTACTCGCTTCCAGCGAGAGCGTGCCTAAACCCTTTTTGGGTTCCGTTCACCGGGAGGACCGTCGGATTCCGACTCGGTGTCGGGTGGCTGGAACGATTCCGGCCGCTCGTTGACGGGTCGAATAAACTCCCGGCACGATTACTGCCCGTTCAGCCGTGATTTAAGGTGGTGCCTGCCCACGCTACAGGTATGCCAGGACACACGCCCGTCATCGCGGCAGCGTACCGGACACCCCAGGGTCGCCAGGGTGGCGTCTACGAGAACACCCGCGGCGAGGACCTCTCCGTCCCCCTCATCGACGAGATCCTCGCCGAGAACGACCTCTCCGGCGCGGACGTCGACGACCTGATGTGGGGCTGCGCCCAGCAGCGCGGCGAGCAGGACAACAACGTCGCCCGCATCATCGCCCTGATGTCCGAACTCGGCGAGAGTGTGCCCGCGACGACCATCAACCGCTGGTGTGCCTCCTCGATGCAGGCGGTCATCTCCGCCTCTGATGCCATCGCGGCGGGCAACCGCGACTGCATCATCGCGGGCGGCTTCGAGCACATGACCCGCGTGCCGATGGGCGGCGGGATGGAGAGCCGGAACTTCCACCCGGCGTTCCAGGAGCTGTACAACATGGTCGAGCTCCAGATGGGCATGACCGCCGAGAAGGTCGCCGACGAGTTCGACATCTCGCGCGAGGCCCAGGACCGCTACGCCGTCCAGAGCCACCAGCGCGCCGCCGCCGCCACCGAGGAGGGCCGCTTCGAGGACGAGATCATCCCCATCGAGGCCGAGGTCACCGTCGAGGAGGACGACGAGGGCGAGCCCGTCGAGACCGAGGTCCGCACCATCACCGAGGACGAGGGCATCCGGCCCGACACCGACTTCGAGACGCTCCAGAGCCTCCCGCCCGCGTTCATGAAGGACATCACGGCCGGCAACTCCAGCCAGATCTCCGACGGTGCAGCGGCCACGCTCGTCACCTCGAAGGAGTTCGCCGAGGAGCACGACCTCGAGATCCTCGCCGAGGTCGGCATGAACAACGTCGCCGGCGTCGACCCCACCGTCATGGGCATCGGTCCGGTCCCGGCCACGCGCGGCCTGCTCGAACGTAACGGCCGCGACATCGAGGAGTACGACCTCGTCGAGCTCAACGAGGCGTTCGCCTCCCAGACGGTGTACGCCCGCGAGGAGCTCGGCATCGACGAGGACATCTTCAACGTCAACGGCGGCGCAATCGCCATCGGCCACCCGCTCGGTGCCTCCGGTGCCCGGCTGCCAGTGACGCTCATCCACGAGCTCCGCAAGCGCGGAGGCGGCCTCGGCCTGGCGACGCTCTGCGTCGGCTTCGGTCAGGGCGCAGCCATCGAGTTCGAAGTCAACGGAGAGTAGACGCCTTCACTCCCACTTTTTGGCCCAGCTTTTGCGACCGAGCGAAGCGAGGGAGACAAAAGGTGGTCGTGCCAGGGCGCAGCCATCGAGTTCGAAGTCAACGGGGAGTAATCGAATTTCTGGAGTTTTTCGTTTTCGTCGCTCCGCCAGTGGCGATGCTTCCCGACCAGCCGGGTGGCGCGCGGCTGGCGAGACCGCGAGCGAAGCGAGCGTGTCGAGCCCCACTCGTGCGAGGGACGAGGAGCGCAGCGCAGCGAGCACCGCAGGAGGCTGGGGAGGCGTGAGGTGCGGTGCAGTCGGGGTCGGGTGGGGCTGAAAGGGGCGGCAGGCTACGCGAACCTGGACGACGCAAGGACCGCAGGAACGAGGACCGCAGCGAGTCCCGGAAGCGTAGCCTGCCGGGGCTTTCTGGCTGTTGACGGTTCTGGCGAGTCCCACGACTGACCGAGGGACCCAGCTGTTCCCCCTACCCAGACAACCGCCCGAAGCACGCTCCTCGAACATCACTAGCCGACTTTTCACACCCGGAAACAGCCACGGTGCCTTCATACCGCCAGCCCACGAACGACTCCGACAATGACCGACGCGGCCATCGTCACGGACGGCTTGACGAAGGAGTACGACGGGGAGACGGCAGTCGGCGACCTCGACCTGCGCATCGAGAGCGGCGAGGTGTTCGGCTTCCTCGGGCCGAACGGCGCGGGGAAGACGACGACGATGCGGATGCTGACGACGCTGACGCGCCCGAGTGCGGGCACCGCGCACGTCGCCGGCCAGCCCATCACCGACCGCGAGTCGGTGACCCCCCACATCGGCTACCTGCCGGAGGAGCCACCGCTGTACGAGGAGCTGACGGGGCGCGAGCAGCTGGAGTACGTCGCGGGCCTGCGTGACATCCCGGACGACGAGGCGGCCGAGCGCATCGAGTCCCTGCTCGAACGCTTCGACCTGCTCGACGACGCGGACAAGCGCATCGACGCCTACTCGAAGGGGATGCGACAGAAGACGGGCGTCATCCAGGCGGTGCTGCACGAGCCCGAGGTCGCGTTCCTCGACGAGCCCACCTCGGGGCTGGACCCGCGGGCGGCGCGGACGATGCGCGACACCATCGCGGACCTCGCGGACCGGGAGATGACGGTGTTCCTCTCGACGCACATCCTGCCCGTCGTCGACGAGCTCGCGGACCGTATCGGCGTGCTCCACGACGGCCGGCTGGTGGCTCAGGGCGCGCCCGAGGAGTTGAAACGCCGGGCGGAGACGGGCGAAGCGACCAGTCTGGAGGATGCGTTCCTCGCGGTGACGACGGAGGTCGGGGAGGCGGCGGCGGAGTCGCCGGCGGAGTAGGGTTCGTCGTCAGCGGAACTCGGTCACAGCTCCACGCGCGAGCAGATGCGCGTCTCGGTGCCGTTGGACTCCAGGTGCGCGAGGTCCCGGATCTCCATCTCCCAGTCGAACTCGTAGTCGGACAGAAAGGTCACCACGTCGCCCGCAAGCTCGTCGTCGAGGCTGTGGTACGCCAGCGTGACGTGCGGGAACCACCGCTCCGGGTGGTAGTAGTCGTCGGCGCGGTCGGCGAAGTCGGTGAGTCGCGACCAGAGGCTGTCGTGGAGTTCGGCCAGCTCCGGTGACCGTGCGACGGGCAGGTACACCACCGGCGCGGCGGTGAACACGCCCAGCCCGCCGGTGCGGACGGTGAACGGCTCGACCTCCGGCCGGACCGAGTGGAGCCGCGACTCGACGGTCGAGGCGTCGTAGGTCTCCGCGACGTGGTAGGAGACGTGCGGCGGCGGGAGTTCGGACGCCGGGTCGATGCCGAACTCGGCCTCCAGGTCGTCCCAGATGTCGAGCACGCGCTGGTGGTGGTCGTCGGGCAACGTCGAGATGACTGCCGAGTTCATCGCGTATCACGCACCCGACGACGAGTCTCCCCCGTCGCGTCGGACGTGCGTCAGACGCTTCGGGGGTCTGTGAGATAACGTTGTTGGCGAACCAACTACTTCAGCGCCGCCGGCGGCTCGGGCAGCGAGCCGATGTCGTCGGGGTCGTGGTGGACGTACACGTCCGCGTCGGCCAGCTCGGCCCGACGCTTGACGGCCTGGATGGACTCCACGGAGTCCTCCAGCGAGTGTGCGAACGACGCCGCGAGCTCGCCCTCGTAGCCCTCGCGATGGTTGGCGGCGTCGATGGCGAGGATGACCGTCCCCGCGTCGGGCAGTTCGACCTGCACGGACTGGTGGCCCGGCGAGTGCCCCGGCGTCGGGAACGCGACGACGCTCCCGTCGCCGAACACGTCGTACTCGCCGCGGACCGCGGTCACGTCGTAGTCCATCCGTCGCAGGTGGTGGAAGTCGCCGGTGACGTAGAACAGGCGCTGGACGCCGTCGGGGTAGAACGCGTAGCGCAGCTCCGCCTTCTGGACGACGAACTCGGCGTCGGGGAACAGATCGAGGTTGCCCGCGTGGTCGGTGTGCAGGTGGCTCATGACGACCACGTCGACGTCGGCCGGCTCGTAGCCGACCGCGTCGAGCAGTCGTTCGAGGTGCTGGTCCTCGGCCTGCTCCAGCGTCTCCAGCAGCGGGGCCATGTGTGCCGCCCCGGTGGGGCCGTACGACGCCGGGTCCGCCACCAGCTCCGGGCTGACGCCGGTGTCGACGAGCACCGTGCCCTCGGGATGCTCGATCAGGTAGGCCGGACAGGTACCGCGGTACGGTTCGCCGGGGTTCTGCATCTGCACGGCCGCCGAGAAGTCGAACGTCCAGTGCGCGGTGTTCAGCGTGTAGAGTGCCGTCGCGGACATGACGGCCCGAGCTTCGGGGCGGACCGGAATAAAAGGGTGCGCGGTCCGTGGGTGGCCCGACGACATCGCATCGGGGGCCGTCGCAGGAGGCGAGCGCGGCGTCTCGACGACGGCGGTCCGGCAGCTCAGTCCTCGGCTTCCGCCGGTTCCGCGCGGTCGTCCTCGCCGTAGATCTCCTCGACCAGACGGTCGTAGCGGTCCTTGATGTTCCGGCGCTTCTTCTTCATCGTCGGCGTCATCATGTCGTTGTCCTCGGTGAACTCCTCCTCGGCCAGCCGGAACTCCTTGATCTGTTCGTGCTTCTCGAAGCGCTCGTTCACCGCCTCGACCTCCGCCTCGATGGTCTCGTACGCCCAGTCGTCGTCACAGAGCGCGTAGTCGTCGTCGGGCACGTCGACGCCCTCCTCCGCGGCCCGCTCGCGCAGCGCCTCGAAGTTCGGGACGACGAGCGCGGAGACGAACTTCTCCCCGTCGCCCATCACCATCACCTGCTCGACGAGACGGCTGGAGACGAACGCGTCCTCGATGGGGGCGGGCGCGACGTTCTTCCCCGTCGACAGCACCAGGATCTGTTTCGAGCGCTCGCGGAACACGAGGTAGTCGTCCGGTCGCTCGTGGACGATGTCGCCGGTCTTGAAGAAGCCGTCCTCGGTGAACGCGGCCTCGGTCTCCTCGGGCTTGTTCCAGTAGCCGTCGGTCACGTTCGGCCCGCGGATGAGCAGCTCGCCGAGCTTGCCCATCGTGTCCGTCGCCTCGCCCTCGGGGACGACCGAGGTGTCGATGCGGACGTCGATGTCGTGGTACGCCGGGCCGATGGTGCCGATCTTGACCTCCTCGGGCGGGTTGCTCGTCACGACTGGCGACGCCTCGGTGAGCCCGTAGCCCTCGTAGATGGGCAGCCCCATCCCGTGGTAGAGGGTACAGAGCTCGTCCGAGAGCGTGCCACCGCCGCTGATGAGGTAGTCGACGTTGCCGCCGAGCGCCTCGCGCACGTCGCTGAAGACGAGCTTGTCCGCGAGCCAGTAGCGAGCCCTCAGCAGCGCCCCGGGCCGGTCGGAGCGGTAGTACTCGCGGCTGACGCCGGTCGCCCAGTTGAAGACCCGCTCCTTGAAGCCGCTCTCTGCGGCCTGCTCGCGGATGGCGTCGTAGATCTTCTCGTACACCCGCGGGACGCTCGTCGCGGTGTTCGGTTCGACGGTCTGGAAGTCCTCCTTCAGCGTGTCGACGCTCTCGGCGTAGCCGACGCAGCCGCCGGCCGCGAAGATGAGGAAGTGCCCGGCGGCGCGCTCGAAGACGTGCGCCAGCGGCAGGTACGACACCGTCCGGGTGTTCTCGTCGATGGTCGGGAACGAACTGGACTTCTCCGGGCGCGGGCCGTACCGGCGGTACATCTGGTTGACGTTCGACCGGAAGTTGCGGTGGGTCAGGCGCACCCCCTTCGGCTGGCCGGTCGTTCCGGACGTGTAGACGAGGCTCGCGAGGTCCTCGACGTCGGTCTCGTCGAGCCACGTCTCGAAGGTGTCGCCGTCGAAGCGCTTCCGCCCCTGCTCGTACACCTCGCCGAGCGTGTAGACGCCGTCCTCGTCGCCGTACTCAGCCGGGAGGTCGTCCATGCAGACGATGAAACGGATGGACAGGGAGTCCGAGACCTCGAGTACGCGGTCGAGCAGCTCCTGGTTCTCGACGACGACACCCGTCGCGCCGGGGTCGTCGAGCAGGTAGCGCACCTGTGCCGGCGAGGACGACTCGTACACCGTCGTCACGACCGCGCCCGCGGAGAGCAGGCCGAAGTCGCACTGGGCCCACTCCATCCGCGTGTCGGAGAACAGCCCCACCCTGTCGCCAGCCCCGACGCCGAGCGCCCGGAACCCCGCCGCGAGGCTCTGGACGATGTCCTGCATCTCGGCGTAGCTGAGCGTCGCGTAGCCGTCAGCCGGTGCCTCGTCCACCGCCCCCACCGTGGCCAGACTCCGGTCGTACACATCGCCTTTGTACTTCTGTGCCGGCCGGTCCGGGTGTCGGTCCGCGCTGTCGTTGAACATCCGTGCCAGGGTGTTCATGCCCGTCACGTCGTCCGAGAACTGTTGTTCTGCCTCCCGCCAATCCATGACTGGGCGTTATCAGGACCGGACCATGATAAAAAGTTATGGCAGTTTTGCCCGTTTCCCGCAGTTCAAGCGCGGCCTTCGCCCCGTTCTGCCGGTGTGAGGGGCGTCGAGCCGTCCGGTGCTACTCCGCGTAGATATCGTCGATGAGCCCGTCGTGCACGTCGATGATGTTCCGGCGCTTCTTCTTCATCGTCGGCGTCAGCAGGTCGTTCTCCTCCGTGAACTCCTCGGTGACCAGCCGGAACCGCTTGATCTGCTCGTAGGTCTCGAACTGCGGGTTGATGCGGTCGACCTCCGCCTGGACCCGCTCGCGGACGTACTCGTGTTCGACGGCCGCCTCGTCGTCGTCGGGCAGTTCGGTGCCGTCCTCCGCCGCCTCGTCGCGGAGCCGTTCGAGGTTCGGTACCATGAGCGCGCCGACGAACTTCTCGCCGTCGCCGACGACCATGCACTGCTCGACGACCGGCGAGGCGGCGAAGGCGTCCTCGATGGGGGCGGGCGCGACGTTCTTCCCGGTCGAGAGCACGAGGATCTGCTTCGAGCGCTCGCGGAACTCGATGTAGCCGTCGGGCCGCAGGTGGACGATGTCGCCGGTGCGGAACCAGCGCTCGCCGTCCAGCTCGGTGAACGCCTCGGTCGTCTCGCCGGGCTTCTCCCAGTAGCCCTCGGTGACGTTCGGCCCGTGGACGAGCAGTTCGCCGACCTGTCCGGGGTCGTCGGCGAACGTCGCCTGCTCGACCACGTCCTCGTCGATGTGGATCTCCTCGTCGACGACCGGCGGCCCGATGGTGCCGATCTTCGGCTCCTCCGGCGGGTTCACCGACACGACGGGTGCGGTCTCGGTGAGCCCGTAGCCCTCCATGATGGGCAGGCCCATCGCGTGGTACAGCGCACAGAGCTCCGGCGAGAGCGAGCCGCCGCCGCTGATGAGGAAGTCGACGTTGCCGCCGAGCGCCTCGCGCACCTTCTGGAACACCAGCTTGTCGGCGAGTCTGGCCTTCGCCCGGAGCGCGACGCCCGGGTTCTCGGCCTCGTAGTACTCGACGCCCACGTCGGTCGCCCACTCGAAGATGCGCGAGCGCAGGTTCGAGGTCTCGGCCTGCTCGCGGATGGCGTCGTAGATCTTCTCGTACACCCGCGGGACGCTCGTCGCGGCGTTCGGCTTCACCGCGTTGAAGTCGTCACGCAGGGTGTCGGGGCTCTCGGCGTAGCCGACGCAGGCCCCCGCGGCGAACATCTCGAAGTGGCCGGCCGTCCGCTCGAAGACGTGCGCCAGCGGCAGGAACGAGACGGTCCGGGTGTCCGCGTCGATGACCGGGAGGTCGCCCTTGTCGGGACGCGGGCCGTAGCGCTTGCGGATCTGGTTGACGTTCGACCGGAAGTTGCCGTGGGTGAGCTGGACGCCCTTCGGCTGGCCGGTCGTGCCCGAGGTGTAGATGAGGCTCGCGAGGTCGTCCCACTCGCGCGAGTCGACCCAGGACTCGTACTCGTCGCGGTCGAAGAGCTCCGCGCCCCGGTCGTGGACCTCGGCGAGCGTGTGGATGTCGTCGCGGTCGTCGTGGCCGTCGAGCCGGTCGATGGAGACGATGAACTCGAGGTCGAGGTCGTCCTCCACCTCCAGCACGCGGGAGAGTGCGTCCTCGTTCTCGACGACGACGGCCGTCGCGTTCGGGTCGTCGAGCAGGTAGCGCACCTGCCGGGCCGACGAGCCCGAGTACACGGTCGTCACGACCGCGCCGGCCGAGAGCAGGCCGAAGTCGCACTGTGCCCACTCCATCCGCGTGTTCGAGAAGATACCCACGCGGTCGCCCGCGCCGACGCCGAGGTCGCGGAAGCCGGCGGCCAGGTGGCGGACGACGGTCCGCATGTCGTCGTAGCTGATGGCGCGGTACTCGCCGTCCGGGGCCGCCGGGACCACCGACTCGGTCAGCGAACGGTCGTAGACCCCACCCTTGAACATCTGTGCCGGACGGTCGGCGTGTCGCTCGGCGCTGTCCTCGAACATCCGGGCGAGGTTCGTCTCACCTGTCACCTCGTCGGTGTACTCTCGCTCCGCCTCCTGCCAGTTCATACCACACCCCTGTACTGCAGGGGGGATAAAAACACCTGAACTTTCGGTCAGTTTCTCCCCGACTGCGCGACCGGCTCAGTCGTCCCGGCTGTCGAGGTACCGGAGCACGCCCCGGACGTTCATCGCCGTCTCGCCGCTGGCCTTGCGCTCGCCCCAGACCTCGGCCATCTCGGTCGTCTCCGCGAAGTGCTCGACGACGGCCTCGTCGTCGCCGAGTTCGTCGCGCTTTGCCGCCACCTCCGCGACCCACGACTCCAGTCTGGCCTCGTACTCGGTGAGCCGGTCGTCGGTCGCCGCGGGCCCGAAGTGCGGGTACAGGAGCGTCGACGGCTCGAACGACCGGATGGTCTCCACGTCGGCGAGCGCCTGTTCGAGGTCGAACTGCGGCGGCGGGCTCGTCTCCCGTACCAGGTCCAGGCTCGGGACGTAGATGCCCGCCGCGTCGGCCGTGAACACGGCGTCGTTCGCCGGGTCGTGGAACACGTGCTGGTGCGGTGCGTGCCCCGGCGCGTGCGCTGCGTGCAGTTCGCGGTCGCCGAGGTCGATGGTGTCGCCGTCGGCCAGGGTCTCGATGCGCTCCTCGGGCACCGGCTGCGGTTCGGTGTACCAGTCTATCTGGTCGCCGACCGCGGCCTTCGTCCCCTCCCAGAGCCGCGACGGGTCCGCGAGGTGGCGCGCGCCGCGCTCGTGGACCCAGACCGTCGCGTTCTCGCACGCGTCGGCGAGGAAGCCCGCCCCGCCCGCGTGGTCGAGGTGGACGTGCGTCACCACGAGGTGGTCGACCGCCTCGGGCGCGATGTCGAGCTCGTCCAGCGCGTCGAGGACGCGGTCGTGATGCGTCCCGATGCCGGTGTCCACGAGCGCGACCTCCGCGGCGTCGAGGACGTACACCGCGCCGTACTCCGCCGTGCCGTACATGCCGGTGTCGACGTAGTACAGGTCCGAGCACTCGCCCGTCGTGACTTCGTTCACGTCGCCTGCTGTCATACGTGGTGGCGCGTGCCGCCGGGTGAAAAGCCTGTCTCGTGGGCGGCCCCGTTCCGGTCGACTCCGGAGACCGGGGAGACCCGGCGCGCCTTGCCACGCTCCGGTACTACTAATCCGCCGCAAACCGAACCACCGTCTATGGCATACGACGGCCCGACACAGCTGTACATCGACGGCGAATGGACAGATGCAGCGTCCGGCGAGACGCTCGAAACCTACGATCCGGCGACCGAGGAGCTGTACGCCGAGGTATCGGCGGCGGGCCCCGAGGACGTGGACCGCGCGGTCGAGGCGGCCGAGGCCGCGTCGGCACACGACAGCGAGTGGAGCCGCATGGGGCCGGGCGAGCGCGGTCAGCACCTGCACGCGATGGCCGACGCCATCGAGGCGATGGACGAGGAGATCGGCCTCGTCGAGTCCCACGACAACGGCAAGACGCCGTTCGAGGCGTCCATCGACGTCGGCATGGTCGTCGACACGTTCCGGTACTACGCCGGCTGGACGGACAAGATCCAGGGCGACACCATCCCGGTCGACGGCCCGCGCCTGAACTACACCCGTCGCGAGCCGCTGGGCGTCACCGCCCACATCAGCCCGTGGAACTACCCGTTCCAGCTCGCCGGTCGCTCGCTCGCGCCCGCACTGGCCGCCGGCAACACGGCCATCCTGAAGCCCTCCAGCGAGACGCCGCTGTCGGCGCTGTACTACGCGAAGGCCGCCGAGGAGGCCGGCCTGCCCGACGGCGTCTTCAACGTGCTGCCCGGCCGCGGGAGCACGGCGGGTGACGCGCTGGCCAGCCACGAGGGCGTCGAGCACGTCGCGTTCACCGGCTCGACCGAGATCGGCAAGCACGTCATGGAGACCGCGAGCGAGCACGTCACCGGCGTCACGCTCGAGCTCGGCGGCAAGGGCCCGCACGTCGTCTTCCCCGACGCGGACCTCGACGCCACGTCGAAGGGTGTCCGCAACGGCATCTTCATGAACTGCGGGCAGATGTGCTGGGCGGGCTCGCGCCTGGTCGTCCACGAGGACGTCCACGACGAGCTCGTCGAGATGGTCTGCGAGATGGCCGAGGCGATGCCGCTCGGCTCCGGCATCGACGACGACGGCCGGATGGGCCCGCAGGTATCGGCCAGCCAGCAGGACGAGGTCCTCTCGTACATCGAGCAGGGCGTCGAGGAGGGTGCGACCGTCGCCGCCGGCGGTGGCGTCCCCGACGACAAGGACGTCGGCCACTTCGTCGAGCCGACCGTCCTGACCGACGTGACCAACGACATGACCGTCGCCCGCGAGGAGATCTTCGGGCCGGTGCTGTCGGTCATCGAGGTGAGCGACGAGGCGGAGGCCATCGAGGTCGCCAACGACTCGCCGTACGGTCTGATGTCCGGCATCTGGACGAACGACATCAAGCGCGCACATCGCGTCGCCGAGCGCCTGGAGTACGGCATGGTCTCCATCAACGAGTACCCGGTCACGTTCCCGCAGACGCCCTTCGGCGGCTACAAGGAGTCGGGCTACGGTCGCGAGCAGGGCGAGGAGGCCATCAAGGAGTACACGCAGGTCAAGAACGTCAACGTCAACCTGTACTGAGACCGGTGGTCACGGGGGCTTCGGTAGAAGGACCCCCGCCGATTCCCAGTCGCTCGGAATCGGCGACCCCCTCTTTTTACTCCGCCGGCGAAGCTACAGAGCGGGCCGAGACATCCGCGCCTATCTGCATGTTCGTTGGACCGGACCGGCTCGGCCCCTGCACCCATCCGGGTCGGACTCCCGACCGACCCGGGGCTGCCTGCTGAATCCACCACCATTCGACTCTCTCTATCTTTCCCGTGCCACTCTTCGGCCGAGTACGTCCCGACGGCCAGCCCCGGCTTCGGGTCCGCATCCGCGTGCGATACGTCGACACACCGGCGGTTCCACCCAATATTGCCGTAACTGAGAGTTATACACGTTTGTAGTAATATGCACCACGTACATGAACGACGACGCCAGCTTCGACACCCGCACGCTCCACGCGGGCGGGGAGCCGGACCCGGCGACAGGGGCCCGCGCGCCCCCCATCTACCAGACCACCTCGTACACGTTCCCGGACGCAGACGACGCCGCCGCCCGCTACGCGCTCGACCGCGACGACCACGTCTACTCGCGCATCTCCAACCCGACGGTCGACCGCCTCGAGGAACGGCTCGCCGCGCTCCACGACGCGCCCGGCGCGACCGCCACCGCCAGCGGGATGGCCGCACTCGACGCGCTGACGCTCGTGCTCGCCGAGGCCGGCGACACCGTCGTCTGCTCGACGGACACCTACGGCGGGACGACCTCGTACCTCTCGAACATCGCACCCCGACGCGGCATCGAGGCGACGTTCGTCGAGACCCTTTCCTACGACGCCTACGCCGAGGCCATCGACGAGGACACCGCCTTCGTCCACGTCGAGACGGTCGGCAACCCGTCGCTGGTGACGCCGGACTTCGAACGCGTCGCCGAGCTCGCCCACGCCCACGACGTCCCGCTCGTCGTCGACAACACGTTCGCGACGCCGCACCTCTGTCGCCCGCTGGAACACGGGGCCGACGTCGTCTGGGAGTCGACGACGAAGTGGCTCCACGGCTCGGGCACGACCGTCGGTGGCGTCGTCGTCGACGGCGGCGACTTCGACTGGGCGGCCGGTGGCTACGACGAGCTCGCCGGCGAGAGCCCGGGCTACGACGGCGTCGACTTCTCCGAACGGTTCGACGCGCCGCTGGCGAAGGCCGTGCAGTACCGGTCGCTGCGCGCGCTCGGCAGCCAGCAGTCGCCGTTCGACGCCTGGCAGACCCTGCAGGGCATCGAGACGCTCCCGCTGCGGATGGACCGCCACTGCGAGAACGCGCTCGTCCTCGCGGAGTACCTCGACGACCACGACGACGTGGCGTGGGTCTCACACCCCGGCCTCGACTCACACCCGACCCACGGGAACGCCAGCGAGTACCTCGCCGACTACGGCGGGATGCTCACGTTCGGCCTGGAGAACGGCTACGCCGGCGGGAAGCGCTTCTGCGAGAACGTCGAACTGGTCTCGTTCCTCGCCAACGTCGGCGACGCGAAGTCGCTCGTCATCCACCCGGCGAGCACCACCCACGCACAGCTGACCGAGGCCGAGCAGCGCGACGCCGGCGTCACGCCCGACCTGCTCCGGTTCTCCGTCGGCATCGAGGACCCGACGGACCTGCTGGCCGACGTGGCGCAGGCCATCGCGGCGGCGACGGGTGACGACGACGGGCCAGTCGGGGGCGACACCGGCCCGGAGGGCTCCCGATGAACGAGCGCGGCGTCGCCGACCTCGGCGAGTTCACGTTCGAGTGCGGCGAGTCCATCGAGAACCTGCAGATCGCCTACGAGACCTACGGCGAGTACGAACCCGCCGACGGCGACCGGCACGCCGGCAACGCGGTGCTCGTCTGCCACGCGCTCACCGGCAGCCAGCACGTCGCCCGGCGACCGGACCGGGGCGTGGACGGCGACGACGCGGGCGACGGCACCGACACCGCCGGCCAGGCCCGTGCCTGGTGGGGCGACGTGGTCGGCCCCGGCAAGGCCATCGACACCACCGAGCAGTTCGTCGTCTGCGCGAACGTCCCCGGCTCCTGCTACGGCTCCTCCGGCCCGCCGACCGAGGGTCCGGACGGCGAGCCGTGGGGCACCGACTTCCCGCCGGTCACCGTCGCGGACTGGACCCGCGCCCAGCGCCGGCTGCTCGACCACCTCGGCGTCGGTCGACTCCGGGCGGTCGTCGGCGGCAGCGTCGGCGGGATGAACGCGCTCGACTGGGCGGTGCGGTACCCCGACGACGTGGACCACGTCGCCGTCGTCGCCGCCGCACCGCGCCTCGACGCACAGTGCCTCGGGCTCGATACGGTCGCGCGCCGCGCCATCACCACCGACCCGGACTGGAACGGCGGCGACTACTACGGCGACGACCGTCCCGACCCCGACGACGGGCTCGCACAGGCCCGCCGCATCGGCCACATCATGTACCTCTCGAAGGCCTCCATGGACGGCAAGTTCGGCCGCCGCTCGGCCGGCCGGGGGCACTCCCGCGAGGTCCCCGACCCCGCCGCCTCGTTCTTCCCGTACCGGGACGTTGAGTCCTACCTCGACTACAACGCCGAGCGCTTCGTCGAGCGGTTCGACGCCAACGCGTACCTCTACCTCATCCGGGCGATGGACGAGTACGACGCCGCCGCCGGCTACGAGTCCGACGCCGCCGCCCTCGGCGCGTTCGACGGCGAACTCCTCTGCCTCTCGTTCACCGGCGACTGGCACTTCACCGTCGCCCAGTCGGAGGGGCTCGCCGAGGCCGCCCGCGAGGCCGACGTGCCCGTCGCCCACCACGTCGTCGACTCCGACCACGGCCACGACGCCTTCCTCGTCGAACCCGAGCGCGTCGGCCCGCCGCTGTCGGACTTCATCGCCGACGGCGTCGCCGGGCAGGCCGTCACCGACACCGCCGAGTCCACCGACGACGGCGACGAGTTCGCCCCCGTCCACACGAGCCTGTTCGGGGACTGACCGGCCGTCGCGGCGTCAGTCCGCGAGGAAGCCGGTCAACAGCTCGCGGAACCGTCCCGGGCGTTCGATGTGCGGGGAGTGCCCGACGTCGGCGAACACCTCCTCGGTGTAGCTGCCGCCCTCGGTGGCGTACGCCTCGAGCACGTCCCGGGTCTGCTCGTTCATCGGCTGCGGCGGGAAGACGTCCTCGCCGGGCCAGTCGGGCAGCTCCCCGGCCTGCCCGAGGTAGCCGGCGTCGAAGAAGGAGGTGTCGGAGACGATCATGTCGGCGTCGCCACGCACCCACAGCACCGGTGGCTTCGGGTCGATGTCGACCAGTCCCGACGTATCGTAGTACTTCGGCGACACCGCGTTGAGCACGCCGTGCTCGCCCGGTGCGACCCCCGGCCAGTGCTCCGACGCGACCGCGTCGCCGGGGTAGTTCCCGTCGCCGACGGCCGTATCGCACATCGCCTCGACGTAGGCGTCGGCGGTCTCGGGGTCGAACTCGTGGGCCGGGCCGACGTAGAAGGCGTGCATCACCGTACGCGGCGACGCGTCGTCCTCGGCGCTCGTGTCGCCCGCGGCGAGGCGCTCGACGAACTCGTCGTTCGCGAGGCCCCCACCGGTGCCGGCGTGGTCCGGCCGGCAGGGTGTCCCGTCGCGGGTCGTCCCACCGAAGCCGTACGGCGACATCGTGCTGACGAGGACAACGTCGCTGAGCCGCTCGGGGTGGTCGATGGCGTACTGCATCGCGACGCCGCCCCCGATGGACCAGCCGACGAGCGCCAGCCGCTCGAGGCCCAGTTCGTCGAACAGCGCGGTCAGGTCCTCCGTGAAGTCGCGGACCCCGCGGGTCGCGTCCACGGGCTTCGTCTCCGAGCCGCCGAACCCGCGGAGGTCGGGCGCGACGACCCGGTAGTCGTCGGGCAGGTCGGCCATCAGCTCCGCCCAGAATCGGGCCGAGGAGACGTTCCCGTGCACCAGGCAGACGGGCGTGCCGTCCGGGTCGCCCGAGACGAGTACGTTCGTCGCCAGTCGCTCGGTCTCGACGCGCCGTGCCGTGACAGCGTCCGGAAGGTCGGATGCCATGGGCCACCTTCGGCCAGCAGGAGTATCAAGACCAGCGGTACCACCCAACACGCTCGTACCCGCCCGCTGGCGTCACTCATAGCGTCAAATCCGGCCGCTACCACCGCGTTACTACCCCCGCCGCCCGTACGAGCGCCCATGACAGACGAGGACTCCGACGAGCGACAGTTCGCCACGGACTCGCTGCACGCCGGACAGGAACCCGACCCGACGACCGGCGCGCGGGCACCGCCGATCTACCAGACGACGTCCTACGTGTTCGACGACGCCGAGGACGCCGCCGCCCAGTTCGCCCTGGAGAAGCCGGGGCACATCTACTCGCGGCTGATGAACCCGACCGTCTCCACCCTGCAGGAGCGCATGGCGGCGCTGGAGGGCGGCGTCGGCGCGGTCGCGACGGCGTCCGGGATGGGCGCGCTCAACCTCGCGACGTTCCTGCTGGCGGACGCGGGCGACAACATCGTCACCGCCTCCTCGCTCTACGGCGGGACGTACACGTACTTCACACACACCGCGCCGCGCAACGGTGTGGAGGCCCGATTCGTGGACACGCTGGACTACGACGCCTACGCGGAGGCCATCGACGACGACACCGCGTACGTCCACTTCGAGACCATCGGGAACCCCGCGCTCGTGACGCCGGACATCGAGCGCATCGCCGACATCGCACACGACCACGGCGTCCCGCTGTTCGTGGACAACACGTTCGCGACGCCGTACCTCTGCCGGCCCCTCGACCACGGCGCGGACCTCGTCTGGGAGTCGACGACGAAGTGGCTCCACGGCTCGGGCACCACGGTCGGCGGCGTCCTCGTCGACGGTGGCTCGTTCCCGTGGGACGAGTACGCCGACGACTATCCCGAGATTGCACAGGAGAACCCGGCGTACCACGGCGTCAACTTCTCCGAGCGGTTCGGCGAGGCCGCGTTCACCTACGCCGCCATCGCCCGCGGGCTGCGCGACCTCGGCAACCAGCAGTCGCCGTTCGACGCCTGGCAGACGATCCAGGGGCTCGAGTCGCTCCCGATGCGGATGGACCGCCACTGCGAGAACGCACAGGTCGTCGCCGAGCACCTCGCCGACCACCCCGAGGTGTCGTGGGTGAACTACCCCGGGCTCGATGACCACGAGACGCACGACGCCGCCAGCGAGTATCTGGACGGCGGCTACGGCGGCATGATAACGTTCGGGCTGGCGCAGGGCTACGACGCCGCCCGGACGACCGTCGAGTCGACCGAGCTGGCGAGCCTGCTCGCGAACGTCGGCGACGCGAAGACGCTCGTCATCCACCCCGCGAGTACGACGCACCAGCAGCTCACCGAGGAGGAACAGCTCGCCGCGGGCGTCACGCCCGACATGGTCCGGCTGTCGGTCGGCGTCGAGGACGTCGGCGACATCGTCGCGGACCTCGACCAGGCCATCGCGCAGGCGACGAACTGAGGAGCACTCGTTTTCGCGGTCTGCAGTCGCAGTTCGCGGTTCGCGCCGCTCTGTTCGCAGGCTCAGAGCACGCCGCGCGCTTCCAGCAGGTCCTGCAGCTCGGCCATCGTCGTCACCGTCTCGTCGCAGGCGGGCGCGACGGCCGGCTTCGGGTCGAAGCCGACGGCCAGCCCGGCCACTTCGAGCATCGGCAGGTCGTTCGCACCGTCGCCGACCGCGACCGTGTCAGCCATGTCGATGTCCAGTTCGGCGGCGTGGGACTCCAGTGCGTCGTCCTTCGTCCCCTCGATGAGCGGACCCTCCACATCGCCGGTCAGCTCGCCGTCGGCGACCGGGAGCCGGTTCGAGACGATGGCGTCGACGGTGACGCCCTCGCGTTCGAGTGCGGCCTCGACGCCACGCTGGAACCCGCCCGTGAAGATGGCCGTCGTCACGCCGGCCTCGTTCAGCGCGCGGACGAGGTCGGCCGCGCCGGGACGCAGGCGGACCTCGTCGAAGGCGGCCTGTGCGTCCTCGTTCGGCAGCCCCTCGAGCAGCGCCGCGCGCTGGCGCAGGCTCTCGGCGTAGCCGATCTCGTCGTTCATCGCCCGCTCGGTGATCTCCTCCATCCGGTCGGCCACGCCGTAGCGGCGGCCGAGCAGCACCGTCATCTCCGAGTCCGAGAGCGTCCCGTCGAAGTCGAACGCGACCAGCGTCATTGCCTCCCCGTTCGCCATCCCCCCCTAAAGGGGTTCAGGTTCCCGCATGGCTGGCCCAGCTGACGACCGCCGACACGCGCGGCCGACTCCGTTGCGCACACCCTTTATGTGTCGACCCGCCGAACTGTCGGCCATGACCGACGACGACTTCGACGGCGTTGCTGACCCCGTGTTGCGCGAGCACCTCTCGACGGTGGACCTCCACGGCGACGACGTGCGCGTCGCCTTCCGCTACGAGGGCGAGTCGTACGACCTGCTGCAGGTCCGCGACGACGTGCGCGCACGGTTCACCGACGAGGAGTTCGAGCGACGGATACAGACGCTCATGATGAAGGGCCTGGGCGACCCGCCGAGCGACGGTTCACTGTTCGACTTCGGCGAACTCGACGCGACGCTGCGCTTCTACGACGCCGTCGTCGTCGCCTTCTTCCCCGACGAGGACTGGTCCGGTGTGGTCGTCGTCGCCGACCGGGCCGACAGCGAGACCGTCGAGCAGACGCTCGAGAGCCTGGAGAACGACGAGCTGTAGTCCCGGCTACAGCGACGTCCACGCCCGCGGGCCGATGTCCAGCCCGCGGACCCGCACCTCGCGGCCGGTCTCGCCCTCGCGCACCTCGACCAGCCCGTCGAACGGCTGCCCGAGCACCGAGTTCGACCGCAGGTCGCCCACGTCCTCGAGGACGAACCCACCCCGGAACCCCGCGTGCTGGACCCGCCCCGTCAGCACGTGCAGGAACTGGTAGACCTGCCGGAGGTCCACGTACATCAACGACGTCGACAGCGTGTGCATCCCCAGCCCGACCGTGTCGCAGGTCTCCTGCAGCTGACGCATGAACTCGGAGGCGCGGATGCCGATACCGGTGAGGTCACCGGGGCTCGAGACGAACCGGTGATGGCCCGTCTGCTGGGGGCGTCCGAACTGCCCGCTCACGCAGTCGACGACCCGCAGTGCCGGCTCCGGTGCCCGCTGTCGGTACTCCCGCTCGACGATCGACGCCCGCTTGCGCGTCGAGACGAACACCGTCCCGTCGGTCGTATCGCCGCCCAGCAGTTCGTACAGCAGTTCCCGCTTGCCCGTCAACGGCGGCCCCGCGACCAGCACGTTCGTTCCCGCCGGAATCGTGTCGAGGGCCGACCCGACCGTCGCTTCCATTGTCCGTTACGGCTACGGCGGGACCCTATTTCAATACACAGCCAAAAGACGGCCTCCTCGTGAACCTCGACAGACTGACACGGAACCAAAAGCACTTGACCGGTACCGGCCAACGGAGAGGTGAATGCTGCTCGTGCTGTGCGTCGACCTCGACGACGACGTGGGCCGCAAGACCGACGTCCGCACGCCGGTCGTCGGCCGTGACGCCGTCGAAGAGGCGGCGGTGAAGCTCGCCACCGCGGACCCCGAGGACAGCGACGTCAACGTCCTGTTCCAGGGGGTCCACCTCGTCGACGAGCTGGCCGCCGAGTCCGTCGAGGTCGCCGCCGTCGCGGGCAACGAGCGCGGCGACGTGAGCGCGAACAGACAGGTCGGCGAGGAGGTCGACGAGGTGCTCGCCGGGCTGTCGACCAGCGAGGAGGTCACCGCGCTCATCGTCACCGACGGCGCGCAGGACGAGTCCGTCATCCCGGTCATCCGCTCCCGGGTGAAGGTCGACGGCGTGCGCCGGGTGGTCGTCCGGCAGGCCCAGGACCTGGAGTCGATGTACTACACCATCAAGCAGGTGCTGAACGACCCCGAGACCCGGGGTACCATCCTCGTCCCCCTCGGCATCCTCGTGCTCATCTACCCGCTCGCGCTGCTGGGCGACCTGCTGAACCTGCCGGGCTCGATGCTGGGGCTCTCCTCGGCGCTGCTCGGCCTCTACCTCATCTCGCGGGGGCTCGGCCTCGGCGAGCGCCTCGACGGGGCCGTCGACCGTGCCCGGCGCGGGCTGTACGCGGGCCGCATGACGCTCATCTCCTACGTCGTCGCCGCGGCGCTGCTCGTCGTCGGCGGCGTCTCAGGCGTCGAACAGCTGGAGGCGGTCCAGGCCACGAGCGCGACCGACCTCACCGCGACGGAGGTGCTCGCGGCGCTCACGTTCGGGGCCGTGCGCTGGTTCGCCGCGGCAGGCGTCACGACCAGCCTCGGACAGATCACCGACGAGTACATCGCCGGCACGCTGGAGTGGCGCTACCTGAACGCGCCGTTCTACGTCGTCGCCATGGGCGCTGTCCTGCACGCCGTCGCCGCCTACTTCCTCCAGTTCATGGTGCTGACGGGAATGGCAGCGGTGCTCACCGGCGGGACGCTGCTTGGGCTGGCGAGCACGCTCGCCTTCGCCATCGCGGAGACGCACTTCTCGGAGCGCGTCGAGGCCGGCTGACTACGACGACTCCTCGACCACGCCCAGCGCGCCGAGCATCTGCTCGACGGCGACCGGGACGACGGTCGCGACGAGCGCCATCGAACCGAAGAACGGGTAGAGCACGAGCACGTCGCTCTCGCCGCCGACCCGGAGCAGGAGAGCGAACAGGAACGTCGTCGAGGCGAACATCCCGAGGAGCCACGCCGGCGACCCCTGTTCGATGAACCCGTACGCTGGGACCGCGGCCTGCAGGAGGACGACAACGACGCCGAGGGCTGCGAACGCCACCGCCGTCTCGGGCGGGGACATGTCGAGGAACGTCTGTGCTCCTGTCCGCGCGGCGAAGTACACCCCGAGCGCGAGGAGGCTGTACGCGACGCCGACGACTGCTGCGACAACGGGCGGCCGCGACTCGCGACTGCCGAGCACGGCGACGACCGCGACGGCGACCGCGGCCACACCGACCGCGGCCGCGAGCGTCGCGAGGTCGGACCCGAGCACGGGCTGCGGAGAGCCTGGCATCGTCCCGCGGTTCACCCGAGGCCGTTGTAAATCTCCTGCAGTCGCGCGCGACGACCGCCCCCCTACCGCTCGCGGACGACGACGAACCGCGCGAGGTCCTCCAGGTACTCCCTGGCGTCGGTGTTGCCCGATTCGACCGTCGACAGCGCGTCGAGCGCCGCGTTCGCCTCGGCCTTCGCGCGCTCGTTCGCCGCCTCGGGCGTGAGGTCCGTCACCTGCACCACCGAGGGGCGGTCCATCTCGGCGTCCTGTCCGGTGGGCTTGCCGAGGTCGTCGGCGTCGGCCGTCGCGTCGAGCACGTCGTCGCGGATCTGGAACGCGACGCCGACCCGTTCGGCGTACTCGCCGAGCGCCTCGACCGTGTACGCGTCGGCGTCGGCCGCGACCGCACCGAGTTCCGCGGCGGCACGGAACAGCGCGCCCGTCTTCCGGCGCGCCAGCTCCATGTACTCCCGCTCGTTCGTCGGCTGGGCGGCGAGCTCGGTCGCCTCGCCCTCGCCGAGTTCGACCATCGCCTCGGAGACGATCTGCATCGCCTGCGGGTCCGACGAGAACAGCGCGAACGCCTCGCCGAGCAGGCCGTCCGAGGCGATGATCGCCGGGCCGTAGCCGTACTCGGCCCACGCCGCCGACGTGCCGCGACGGACCTCGGAACGGTCGATGATGTCGTCGACGACGAGCGACGCGTTGTGGACCAGCTCGATACCGACCCCGAAGTCCACGGCGTCCTCCGGACAGCCGCCCGCGGTCTCGCAGGCCAGCACCGTCACCGTCGGCCGCACCCGTTTGCCCCCCGAGAGCGAGACGTGTCGCAGCTCGTCGGCGAGCTCCGACGGCTCGACGGCGTCCAACACCTCGACGAGCCGGTCGTCGACCAGCTCGCGCCGACGCTTCAGGAACTCCATCGCGAGAGCGTTGGGAACGCCGCGAAAAGTAGGTGACGGAACACGCCAACCAGCAATCATTGCCGCGAAGCGGCGGGTTCCAGCCCTCAGGCGCTCGAAGCGCCCGGTCCGGTGGTCACTCGAACTCCTCGATGAGCGCGGGGACGACGTCGAACAGGTCGTCGACGATGCCGTAGTCCGCGATGTCGTAGATGGGCGCGTTCGGGTCCGTGTTGATGGCGACGATGGTGTCGCTGCCCTTCATGCCGGCGACGTGCTGGACCGCCCCGGAGATGCCGATGGCGATGTAGACGTCGGGCGTGACGACCTTCCCGCTCTGTCCGACCTGGCGGTTCTTCGGCAGCCAGCCGGCGTCGACGATGGGACGCGAGGACGACAGCGTCGCGTCGAGCGCGTCCGCGAGGTCACGCACGAGGTCGAGGTTCTCCTCCTCCTCGATGCCGCGGCCGATGGAGACGAGCACGTCCGCCTCGCTGATGTCGACGTCGCCGCCGCCGACCTCCTCGAAGCCGGTGACCGTCGAGCGCACGGCGGACTCGTCGACATCGGCCTCGAACGCCTCGATGTCGGCGTCGCCGGTGTCGTCGGTCACGGGCCACTCGGCACCGCGGATGGAGACGGCGACCTGGTCGGCCTCGACCGCGGTCGTCGTCTCGACCTTGCCGCCGTACATCTCGCGGGTCGCCGTCAGCGTCGACCCGTCGACCCCGATGTCGACGACGTCGCTGACGTACGCGAGGCCGAGCCGGTTCGCGACGGCCGGCGCGTAGTCCAGACCGTTGACCGAGTTGGGCATGAGCAGGAACTGCGGTTCCACGGCGTCGAACAGCTGCGTGACGACCTGTGCGTACACGTCGTGGTTGAACTCCTCGCCGTCCTCGACGGTGTGGACCGTGTCGACGCCGTCGAGCTGGAGCTGCTCGCCGAAGCGCTCCGTGTCGCCGGAGATGACGGCGACGTGGAGGTCGCCACCGGTCTCGGCGGCCAGCTCGCGGCCCGCCGTGACGAGTTCGAACGAGATGTCGCGGAGCTCGCCGCGCCGGTGGTCGGCGATGGCCAGGACGTCGGTCATCGGCTCTCACCTCCGGTGAGAGCGATGACGTCGTTGCGCGCGAAGCGTGCAACGGAAATCATTGTGCACCCACCCCCTTCTCGCGGAGCAGGTCAGCGAGCTGTGCCGCCTCCTCTTCGGGACCGCCCTCGAAGTAGGTCGCGTCGCTCTCCGTCTCGGGTTCGTACATGTCGGTGAGTGTGAGTTCGTTCTCGACGGCCGCGGCGTCGAGGCCGAGGTCGCCGAGCGTCTTCGGCGCGATCTCCTTGCGCTGTGCCTGCCGGATACCCCGGAGGCTGGCGTAGCGCGGCTCGTTGATACCCGTCTGGATGGTCAGGACCGCCGGAAGCTCGACGTCGGTGAGCTCCTCGACGCCACCCTCCAGCTCGCGGCGGACCGACGCGGTGCCGGACTCGACGGAGTCCTGGTCGAGGTGGTTCACGACCGCGGCCCACTCGAAGCCGAGCGCGTCGGCCAGCGAGACGCCGGTCGCGCCGAAGCCGTCGTCGTCGGCCTGGACACCGGAGAGGACGAGGTCGGGGTCCTCCTCCTCGACGACCTTCTCGAGGATGGCGGTCTTCGCACCGACGTCGAGCAGGTCCGCACCCTCCAGCGCGTCGTCCCAGACGCGGACCGCGCGGTCCGCCCCCTTCGCGAGCGCCATCCGGATGGTCTCCTCGGCCCGCTCCGGACCGATGGTCACGGCGACGACTTCGTCCGCGATGCCGGCCTCCTGGAGCTGGACGGCCTCCTCGACGGCGTAGTCGTCCCACTCGTTGAGGTCGTATTCGAGGTACGTCTCGTCGATGGACGTGCCCGCGATCTGGAACTCGTCCTCGACGGCGGCCACCTCCTTGACGGTAACGAGAACTTTCATCGTCAGGAGCTAACGCTGCCCCCTACGTAAATGGTTACGAAACCGCCCGTCCGCGGAGAACCGTTTCCGGCCGCGTGCGCTCAGACCTCGTCGTCGAACTCGCCGAGGCTCTCCCCGGGGAGCGTGATGAGGTTCTCGCGGCCGATGCGGAGCTTCCGTATCTCCTCGTCGTCGGCCATCCCCGACAGCAGCTGTGACACCTTCGCGTTCGACCAGCCCGTCTCCTTGACGATGTTCGCCTGCTTCATCCGGCCGCCGTTGTCGTCGAGCAGGCGGAGCACGCGCTCCTCGTCGGAGAGCAGCTCCTCGTCGATCTCGTCGGGCTCGTCGGTCCCAGCTGCCGCGGCAGCCGCTTCGTCGGCGTCGTCCGCTCCGTCGGTGGGTTCGTCCTCCGACGCGGCCATCGCGCCGGTCGCACCCCCGTCGCTGGTCGGGCCGTGACCGCCGTTGGGCGTCGCCACGGAGTCGCCGTCGTCGGGCCGGTCGGACTGGCGCTTCGCGAACATGTACGCGCCGCCGGCCGCGCCGGCGACGAGCACGCCGACGAGCCCGACGAGCACGAACGGGGACAGCCCCTCCTCGTTGGGGTTCGGGCCGGGGTCCGTCGGCGTGCTCGTGTTCGGGGGCGCGAGCTCGAAGTACGTCGCCTCCAGGTAGCCCGGCTCGAACGTCACCGGGCCGTCCCACACGAGCGTCCCGTTGTCCGGGCCCTTGTCGTCGGGCGAGTTGCGGATGCCGTAGTTCGTCGGGCTGTTCAGGACGAGGCGCTGGTCGTCGTACAGCTGGTTGAACCACGTCTCGTTCTCCGTCCCGAAGGCGTCACCGACGCTGACAGTGTTCCCCTGCACCGCCGCGAAGTTCGTCCAGACGAAGGAGTACGTCAGCTCGCCGACGTAGGTCGTCGTCTCGTTCCCGGTCTCGTTCGTCGACCGCGTCGTCCGCGTCGTCGTCCTCGCTTCGGGCATCTCCCGCTCCTCGATGCTGACGTCCTCCCAGCCGGCGGCCTCGATGGTCATCTCGCGGTCCGTCCACGACTGGGCCTGGTCCGCGAACCGCTGGAACGTCGCACGCGAGAGCTGGACGTCGCCCGTCCCGGCCGCCACGTCGTCACCGAACCGCTGGAACGCCTCCGTCTCGTTCGAGGAGTTCAGGATGTAGCGGTAGGTCACGGACCAGCGGGCGTCGCCCGAGGCCGTCACGTTCACCTCGTAGACGACGTGCGGACTCGCCTCGGCGAACGGTGTCCGATCCGAGTCCTGGTACGTTGACAGTTCGGTCGGCGCGGAACCGGTGCTCGACGCGCCGACGGCGGGGGCGACGACGAGCGAGAGGGCGAGGAGGGCGACAGCGAACGCGGAGAGTGACCGCATACGACTGCACGTGGAGGCTCATAGGAAAAAACGCTTTCCATCCTGATAAAACGTCAGACGGCGTTATGAAACGTCTCATGGGTTCTCCCGTCTCGTTGTCGGCCGAGTGTCCCTAAGCATCCAGGTCGACCACTTTTTGTATCCCGACTGTGTACGTGCCGGCGATGACGCGTCTCACGCTCGCCCTCCTCCTCACCCTCCTCGCCATCGCACCGGTCGCATCGGTGGCCGGCGTGGGCGGCGGCGCACCCCCACTCCCACCCGACGACGCCGACGACGCGCCCGCGGCGACCGCCGAGTCGCCCGGGACCGTCGTCACGATACAGGCGAACAACACCACACGACGGCTCGACCTCCCGACGGTCGACCGCGCGACGTACTCCTCCCCCGGACTTGACCTCGCGAGCACCGCCGCGGTGACCGGACAGGAGCTCGACCAGGGCCTCCGCTTCGAGTACCTCTCGGTCCGCGTCGAACATGTCGGCTCCGCGGCACAGCGGCGGGCCATCGCGGACGCGGAGGTCGAACGGCTCAATCGGGCCATCGACGAACTGCGAGACCGGGAGTGGGAGGTCCTCCTGGCGTACGGGAACGGCGAGATCGGGGAGCGCGAACTGCTGCACCGCCTCGCCGTGGTCCACTCGCGCGCCGCGACCATCCAGGCAGCAGCGACACGGCTCGAGGAAGACGGAGCCGACTTCAACGCGGACGACCTCCGGCGTCGGGCGGGCGAACTCCAGACACCGATCCGGGCGCAGATCCGTGACGCGTTCACCGGACAGGCGGACACGTCGTTCCGGGTCCACGTCCGTGGGTCGACGCAGGGAGTCGTGCTACAGGCGCTGTCGGAGTCGCGCTTCAGCCGCGACCACTATCGCGAAGCGATCCGGTTCGACAACTACGACGAGGGGCCGAACACGTTCAGCCTGAACGCGTTCCTCGACATGCTCAACGACCGGTACCCGTACGTCACGACCTACGACGCCGACCTCGACGAGACGACCGACGGCACGAACGTCTACGTCAACTCACACGACCAGGGAGACATCCGGCTCTACAACGACGGCCGCACCGAGGGCGTCTACCGGGAGTACCAGTCGCTCCGGCTGAGTGACCTCCCGCGCAGCAGCCGCCTCACCGAGACGGAGAACGGGACCACGGTGTCGGTCCAGCTGACGCCGAACGGCGGCCCCGCGAGGGTCGTCGCGACGAACGCCCTCACCGGCAACACCGTCTCCGCGGAGGTCGTGGTCGACGGCAAACGTGTCGGGCAGACCAGGTCCGGCGGCAGCCTCTGGATACTCCAGCCGTCCGCGGCGTACACCATCACGGTCCGGACTCCCGACGGGACGGTCACCGTTCCCATCGACCCCCCCGAGACGACGACCAACGCCAGCGTCTCGGCCTGACCTTCTTGTCGGATGCCGCACCCAGACCGGGCGTGCTCGCCGCTCGTGCCGTCAGTCCGGTCGTCGGGATCGCACTCCTCCTCGCGCTCACAGTGGTCACGTCGAGCGTCGTCGCCGTCGGCGCGCTCGACCTCGCGACCGAGCAGACGGCACCACCGCAGGCGACGTTCGACGCGACGGCGGACGCGTCGACGGGCCGGGTCACCATCACGCACCGCGGCGGCGAGGCCATCGACGTGGACGAGCTGGAGCTCGTCGTCACGGTCGACGGCGAGGAACTGCGCCGGCAGCCACCCGTGCCGTTCTTCTCCGCGCGCGGGTTCGTCTCCGGGCCGACCGGGCCGTTCAACGTGGCGGCCGACCAGCGCTGGACGGCGGGCGAGTCGGCGAGCTTCGCGATCGCGGGGACGAACGGTCCGGTCGTCTCTCACGGGGCCGTCGTCGTCGTCACGCTCGTCGTCGAAGGAAACATCGTCGCGAGCGTTCGGTCGGTCGCGGCGGGTCGGACCGGACAGCGGTCGGCGGCCCTGCGGGAGGACAGGTCCGGTCAGTCGGCGGCCTCGTCGGGTTCGATGCTCTCGCTGCCGCTGTCCCGGTCACCCGCCATGTCGGGCGTGACTTCGTCGTCGGGTTCGACGCTCTCGCTGCCGCCGTCCCGGTCACCCGCCATGTCGGGTTCGGTCTCCTCGGCAGGGCTGGTGCCGTCGGTCTCCGGGTCACCCGGCACGCGTGCAATCGTCGTGATCGCGACGTCCGGGTCGTAGCTCGGCCCCATCAGTCGATGCCTGATGTCCTCGAGCCCGGCCGCGTGGAACATCTCGTCCGCCTCCTCCTCGTCGTAGAACAGCATGATGGCGTCGGCGATCTTCTGCATGACCGTCGTCTTCGGGTAGTTGGGCCCGACGACGAGGATCTGCCCGCCGGGCTTGACGACGCGTCGGAACTCCCGGAGTGCGCGGACCGGGTTCGGCCAGTACTCGATGGAGCCCGAGGACCAGATGATGTCGAAGCTGTCGGTCGCGAACGGGAGCCGTTCGGCGTCCCCCATGTGGAAGTGGACGGGGCCGGTGCGGCCGAACTTCGCGTACGCCTTCCCGAGCTGGTGTGGCGACTGGTCGAGCGCCCAGACCTCCTCGACGTTCTCGTGGGCGAGCAGCCCCTCCGTCGCGAAGCCGGTGCCACAGCCGACGTCGAGGATACGGTCGCCCGGCTGGATGTCCAGCATCCCGATGGCCTCGGTGCGCATCTCCTCGTTCCAGATGAACGGGTTGATGGTGTCGTACACCTTCGAGAGATACTTGTAGAACAGGCGCGCCCGCGCCTTGTTTTCGAGGATACCCATTGGTCGGGGGTTGGGAACGTCGGCACAAAGTTCTGTCGTGACGACGCGAATCGGCCGTCGAGGGGGCCGACACCTTTCGCAACTACCTTATAGGCGCTGTGTAAACTCTCGACTGTTCAATCTATGCCGAGGCCAGAGGTTCTCGAACAGATAAAGGAGGCCGAGACAGCGGCCGACGAGATCGTCGCCGAGGCGGAGGCCGACCGCGACGAACGTATCGCCGAGGCTCGACAGCGCGCCGACGAGATCCGTCAGGAGGCGGAAGAGGAGGCACGCGAGCTCGAAGAGCAGCGGCTCGAATCGGCCAGAGAGGAGATCGAGGCGGAACGCGAGCAGATCCTCGAGGAGGGTGAAGCCGAGCGCGAGGAGCTTCGCGACCGTGCCGACGGTCGCGTCGACGACGTCGTCGCGTACGTCCTCGAGACCTTCCAGGAGGAGGTACATGCTCAGACCTGAGCAGATGAGCAAGGTCTCGGTGACGGGGTCCAAGGCGGTCATGGACCCGGTCATCGAGACGGTACACGACCTCAACCGGGTCCACCTGAGCGACTACGACGGCTCCTGGGAGGGGTTCGACAACGGGACGCCCCGTTCGGACGCCGACGACGCGTCCGAGAAGCTCGTGACGGTCCGCTCGCTCGAGAGCATCCTCGACGTCGACGGGGACGACGCCGGCCCGAGCCGCATCGTCACCGACGAGGCGCTCGACGAGGAGCTCGAGGAGATCCGCACCGAGGCCAACGAGCTCGACGACCGCCGCAACGAGATCGAATCGGAGCTCCGCGAGGTCGAAGAGGAGATCGACGAGGTCGAGCCGTTCACCACGCTCGGCGTCCCGCTCGACCTGCTCTCGGGCTACGACACCCTGCACGTCGCCGTCGGCCAGGGCGATCAGGCCGCCGTGCAGCGCGTTCTCGACGACTCGAAGGCGATCCGCTCGTTCGACATCGAGACCGGTGACGAACTCGTCGCCGTCTTCGCCTACCCCGAGTCCAACGCACGCGAGAGCATCCTCGACGACCTGCTCGTGCAGGCGAGCTTCACGCGGACGGACGTCCCGGACGCCGAGGGCGACGCCGCGGAGTACATCGACGAGCTCCGGCACCGCAGGCAGCAGCTCGAGTCGAAGCTCTCGACCATCGAGGACGAGATCGGCGACCTGCGTCTCGACGCCGCCGGCTTCCTGCTGGCCGCCGAGGAGCGACTGACCATCGACGTCCAGAAGTCCGAGGCACCGCTCCAGTTCGCGACGACCGAGAGCGCGTTCGTCGCCGAGGGCTGGATCCCGACCGACCAGGTCGACCACCTGAAGGCCGAGCTCTCCGACGCGGTCGGGAACCGCGTCGACGTCGACGAGATCGAGCGCGCGAAGTACCGCGAGGGCCACGCGACCGACACCGAGCACGTCTCCCCCGAGGGCGAGGGCTCCGGGAAGGCGGCCGCGACCGACGGTGGCGTCGTCACGATGAACGACGCGCCGCCGACGATGATGGACAACTCGGAGCCCGCCGAGCCGTTCGAGCTCCTGACGAAGATGGTCGGACTGCCGAGCTACGACGAGCTCGACCCGACGTTCTTCATCATGCTCACGTTCCCGGCGTTCTTCGGGTTCATGATCGGTGACCTCGGCTACGGTATCCTCTACACCGTTGCCGGCTTCTACATGTACAGCCGGTTCGACAGCGACGCCATCCGCGCCCTCGGCGGTATCGGCATGTGGGCCGGTGGCTTCACGATGCTGTTCGGTGTCCTGTACGGTGAGTTATTCGGACTGCACGTCCTCGGCGACGTGCTGTTCAACGGCAACCCGCCGATGCACAAGGGGCTCCAGCCCGCGTATGCCCAGTACGCCCAGACGTGGCTGTTCGTCAGCGTGCTGGCCGGGCTCGCCCACATGACGCTGGGGTACTTCTTCGGCGTCGTCAACCACATCAGCCACGGCATCGAGGAGGTCCTCTACGACGACCTCTCGTGGCTCGTGATGATGCTCGGGCTCTGGCTCGCCATCCTCAGCACGGCGGGTCGCGGGATCAAGCCCGACTTCATGTTCACCACGCTCGGCGGCCCGAACGCGGCCTACGATCTCGGCTACACCGGCATGCCGGAGGTCGCTGCGTTCGCCGGCCTCGGGATGTTCGCCCTCGGTCTCGTCGTGATGACCTACGGCGAGTTCCAGCACATGGGCGCACCCGGCCTCGTGGTCGGCCCGCTCGAGAGCGTGAACGTCCTCGTCAACGTGCTCTCGTACTTCCGGCTCGCGGCCGTGCTGCTGGCGAAGGCGGGGATGGCGTTCGTCGTCAACCTGCTCTTCTTCGGGGCGTGGGTCGATGCGAAGGGCGGCTGGCACTTCGGGACCGGCGGCATGCCGAGCGGGACCGGCATCGAGTACCACCACTACGAGGTCACCGAGATCATGTTCGGCGGCCTGCTCCACGGTGGTATCGCGATGGCGCTCGTCGGCATCCTCGTGTTCGTCGTCGGCCACATCGCCGTGCTCCTGCTCGGCATCACCAGCGCCGGCCTGCAGGGGGTCCGTCTCGAGTACGTCGAGTTCTTCGACAAGTTCTACGACGGCGAGGGGCGCGCGTTCGACCCCTTCGGCTACGAACGGGAGTTCACGACTGAGGACTGACCTCGGCATTCCTTCACGATTCTTCCTGTCGTTCGGCGTGGATTGCCGCAATATAATCGAAAGTATAAACCCCCTTCAACCCGCCATATAGCGTTTAGACGGCTTGACAGCCGGTTATTTTGGGAAGTTTTATGAAGCCACTACGGGGAATACCGCATGTCCGGTTAGAGGTACACACATATGTTCGAAGCTCTTGACATCGGCACGACAGCACTGAACAGCGTAACCGACTTCGCGTCCACGTACATGCAGGGCAACGCACCGGCCATTCCGGAGGGCTCCGGTGCAGCACTCGGTATCGGGCTCGCAGCCATCGGCGCGGGCTACGCCGAGCGTGGTATCGGCGCAGCCGCCGTCGGCGCACTCGCCGAGGACTCCATCAGCACAGGTATCGCCGTCTTCCTGACGGTCCTGCCGGAGACCCTGGCGATCTTCGCGCTCGTCGCGCTCTTCGTCTAAACCGTTCCCCCTTCTTACAATGACCTTGGAAACAGTCGTTGAGGACATACGAGAGGAAGCCCGCGCGCGTGCGGAGGAAATCCGCGAAGAGGGCGAGGCGGAGGCCGAGTCGCTCGTCGAGGCGGCGGAGGCGGACGCCGAGGAGACCCTGGAGGAGGCAAAGCGCCGGGCGGAACGGAACGTGGCACAGGAACGCGAACGCGAGCTGTCCAGCGCGAAACTCGAGGCCAAGCAGATGCGTCTCGAGGCGCGCCGGGACGTGCTCGAGTCGGTCCGCGACGCCGTCGAGGAGGCCATCGTCGACCTCGACGGCGAGGACCGCGAGGAGCTGACCCGCGCGCTGCTCGACGACGCGGCCGACGAGTTCGACGACGCGGCCAGCGTCCTCGTCCACGGTCGCGCCGACGACCAGGAGCTCGTCGAGGAGATCCTCGCCGACTACGACGGCTACGAGTGGGCCGGCGAGTACGACTGCCTCGGCGGCGTGGTCGTCGAGAGCGAGAAGAGCCGCCTCCGGGTCAACAACACGTTCGACTCGGTTGTCGAGGACGTCTGGGAGGACGAACTCAAGGAAATCAGCACCCGACTGTTCGACGAGCAATGAACAAGAGCGACAGCGGTTCCAATCCGGAGTACGTCAACGCCCGGGTCAGAGCGCGTCGTGCGAAGCTCTACGACGACGAGGACTACCGCAAGCTCGTCCGCATGGGGACCGGTGAGATCGCCCGCTACATGGAGGAGTCCGAGTACGAGACCGAGATGAACGCACTCGGAGCCCGCTACAGTGGCGTCGACCTCATCGAGTACGCCCTGAACCGCAACCTCGCGAAGCACTTCGAGGACATCCTCGACTGGTCGGGCGGCCAGCTGTACGACCAGCTCGCGGCGTACCTGCGCAAGTTCGACGCGTGGAACCTGAAGACGATCCTTCGGGGCGTGTACGCCGGCTCGAAACGCGAGGAGATCGAGGCCGACCTCATCCAGGCCGGGGAGTTCGACGACGAGTTCCTCGGCCAGCTCCTCGAGGTGCAGGACATCGAGGCCATCGTCGAAGCGTGCTCGGGGACCATCTTCGGCCCCGGGCTCGACGAGGCGCTGGACCAGTATCTGGAGCTGGACATCCTCGTCCCGCTCGAGAACGCCGTCGACCGTGCGTTCTACGAGCACCTGCTCGACGAGGTCGGGACGGTGAACGACGTCGACAGCCCGGCCGCACTCTACCTGGAGTTCCTCCAGGCGGAGATCGACTTCCGGAACGTCCGGAACGCGCTCCGGCTCTCGCGCAGCGGGGCCGACATCGACCCCGCGGAGTACTTCATCGAGGGCGGTCGGCTGTTCGACGCCGACGAGCTGACCCAGCTGGTCACCAACACCGACGAGCTGGTCGCACGCATCCGCGACAGCACGTACGGCGACGACCTGTCGGCTGCGCTCAACGAGCTCGAGGGGGCCGAGAGCCTCATCGGGTTCGAGAACGCGCTCGACGCGGCACTGACCGAGTACGCGGACCAATTCTCGAACTCGTTCCCGATATCGATCACCCCGGTCCTCGCGTACATCATCACGAAGGAGCGGGAGACCGACAACATCCGCGCCATCGCACGCGGCAAGGAAGCGGGACTGAGCGAGGAGGAGATCGAAGCGGAGCTGGTCACGATATGAGCCAGGAGATAGCCGTCATCGGCAGTCCGGAGTTCACCACCGGCTTCCGGCTGGCCGGCGTTCGGAAGTTCGAGAACGTCACGCCGGAGGAGAAGTCGAACGAGCTGGACGACGCCGTCCGGTCGGTCGCACGGGACCAGGAGGTCGGCATCGTCGTGATGCACGCGGAGGACCTCGACTACCTCTCGCGCGAACCCCGTAGCATCGTCGACACGAGCGTCGAGCCGACGTTCGTGACCGTCGGCGGTGAGGCCGGCAGCAGCGGACTGCGCGAACAGATCAAGCGAGCCATCGGTATCGACCTGATGGAGGAAGACTAACACATGAGCCAAGCAACAGATTCGGAGGCCGTTCGCGAGGACGGTGTCATCGAGAGCGTGAGCGGTCCGGTCGTGACCGCCACGGACCTCGGGGCCAAGATGAACGACGTCGTCTACGTCGGTGACGAGGGCCTGATGGGCGAGGTCATCGAGATCGAAGGGAACCTGTCCACGATTCAGGTGTACGAGGAGACCTCGGCGGTCGCGCCGGGCGAACCCGTCGAGAACACGGGCGAGCCGCTCTCCGTGGACCTCGGGCCGGGCATGCTGGACACCATCTACGACGGCGTCCAGCGCCCGCTCGACGTCCTGCAGGAGAAGATGGACTCGGCGTTCCTCGACCGCGGTGTCGACGCGCCGGGCATCGACCTGGAGAAGACCTGGGAGTTCGAGCCCACCGTCGAGGAGGGCGACGAGGTCGCACCCGGCGACGTGGTCGGCATCGTCGAGGAGACCGTCACCATCGACCACAAGGTCATGGTGCCGCCGGGCTACGAAGGTGGCGAGGTCACCGCGATCGAGGCCGGCAACTTCACCGTCGAGGAGACGGTCGCCGAGCTGGACAACGGCGAGGAGATCCAGATGCGCCAGGAGTGGCCCGTCCGGTCCCCGCGCCCGAGCGAGGACAAGCAGACGCCGACGACGCCGCTGATCTCGGGTCAGCGCATCCTCGACGGCCTGTTCCCGCTCGCGAAGGGTGGGACGGCCGCGATTCCCGGGCCGTTCGGCTCCGGGAAGACGGTCACCCAGCAGAGCCTCGCGAAGTTCTCGGACGCGGACATCGTCGTCTACATCGGCTGTGGCGAGCGCGGCAACGAGATGACGGAGGTCATCGACGACTTCCCCGAGCTTCCGGACCCCCAGACGGGGAACGCGCTGATGGCCCGGACCTGCCTCATCGCGAACACGTCCAACATGCCGGTGGCGGCACGTGAGTCCTGTGTGTACACGGGCATCACCATCGCCGAGTTCTACCGCGACATGGGCTACGACGTCGCACTGATGGCTGACTCCACCTCCCGGTGGGCGGAGGCCATGCGCGAGATCTCCTCCCGGCTGGAGGAGATGCCCGGCGAGGAGGGCTACCCCGCGTACCTCGCCGCGCGCCTCTCGCAGTTCTACGAGCGGGCCGGCTACTTCGAGAACATCAACGGTACGGAAGGATCGATCTCGGTCATCGGGGCTGTCTCGCCGCCGGGCGGTGACTTCTCCGAGCCGGTCACCCAGAACACGCTGCGCATCGTGAAGACGTTCTGGGCGCTGGACGCCGACCTCGCGGAACGGCGTCACTTCCCCGCGATCAACTGGAACGAGTCGTACTCGCTGTACCAGGACCAGCTCGACCCCTGGTACCGCGACAACGTCGCCGAGGACTACCCCGAGGTGCGCCAGTGGGCGGTCGACACGCTCGACGAGGAGGGCGAGCTCCAGGAGATCGTCCAGCTCGTCGGCAAGGACGCGCTGCCGCCGGACCAGCAGCTCACGCTCGAGGTCGCGCGCTACCTGCGCGAGGCGTGGCTCCAGCAGAACGCGTTCATCGAGGTCGACCAGTACTGCCCGCCGGAGAAGACCTACGGCATCCTCACGGCGATCAAGCACTTCAACGACGAGGCGTTCGAGGCGCTCGACGCCGGCGTCCCCGTCGAGGAGATCCAGAACATCGACGCGGCACCGAAGCTGAACCGCATCGCGACGACCGAAGACGACGAGGCCGAGGAGTTCATCGACGAACTCGAGGCCGACATCACCGAACAGCTCCGGGAGCTGTACTAACAATGAAGGAGTATCAGACAATCACGGAGATCAGCGGTCCGCTGGTGTTCGCCGAGGTCGACGAGGATATCGGCTACGACGAGATCGTCGAGATCGAGACCCCGAACGGCGACATCAAGCGCGGTCAGATCCTCGAATCCAGCAGCGGCCTCGTGGCCATCCAGGTGTTCGAGGGGACCGAGGGTATCGACACGAACTCGTCCGTCCGCTTCCTGGGCGAGACGATGAAGATGCCCGTCACCGAGGACCTCCTCGGGCGGGTGCTCGACGGCTCCGGCAACCCCATCGACGGCGGCCCGGACATCGTCCCCGACGAGCGTCGGGACATCGTCGGTGCAGCTATCAACCCGTACGCACGGGAGTACCCCGAGGAGTTCATCCAGACGGGTATCTCGGGGATCGACGGTATGAACACGCTGGTGCGCGGCCAGAAGCTGCCGATCTTCTCGGCGTCCGGCCTGCCGCACAACGACCTCGCACTCCAGATCGCCCGGCAGGCGACCGTGCCGGAGGAGGACGAGGGCGAGGAGGACGAGGGCGGCTCCGAGTTCGCAGTCGTCTTCGGCGCGATGGGTATCACCGCCGAGGAGGCGAACGAGTTCATGGCCGACTTCGAGCGCACCGGTGCACTCGAGCGTTCGGTCGTCTTCATGAACCTCGCGGACGACCCCGCAGTCGAGCGGACGGTCACGCCGCGTCTCGCCCTGACGACCGCGGAGTACCTCGCCTTCGACAAGGGGTACCACGTGCTCGTCATCCTGACGGACATGACCAACTACTGTGAGGCGCTGCGCGAGATCGGTGCCGCACGCGAGGAGGTGCCGGGTCGCCGTGGCTACCCCGGCTACATGTACACCGACCTCGCCCAGCTGTACGAGCGCGCCGGCCGCCTGAAGGGCGTCGAGGGCTCCATCACGCAGATCCCCATCCTCACGATGCCGGGTGACGACGACACGCACCCGATCCCGGACCTGACCGGCTACATCACCGAGGGCCAGATCATGATGGACCGCGACCTGGAGAGCCAGGGCCTGAAGCCGCCGATCAACGTCCTGCCCAGCCTCTCCCGGCTGATGGACGACGGTATCGGCGAGGGGCTCACCCGTGCGGACCACGGTGGCGTCTCCGACCAGCTCTACGCCGCGTACGCGGAGGGCCAGGACCTGCGCGACCTCGTGAACATCGTCGGTCGCGAGGCACTGTCCGAGCGCGACAACAAGTACCTCGACTTCGCGGACCAGTTCGAGTCCGACTTCATCGACCAGGGCTTCGATACGAACCGCGACATCGACGAGACGCTGAACATCGGCTGGGACCTCCTCTCGACGCTCCCGAAGACGGAGCTCAACCGTGTCGACGAGGAGCTCATCGAGAAGTACTACCAGGAAGACACCGAGGCCGAGGCCGTCGAGGCCTGAACTCGGGATTCTACTCTCTCCGTTTCGACGGCCGACCAGCGGCGCGACCGGTCACTCCCGGCGGTCGCCGTCGTCCGTGTCGTTTCTGACCTGCCGTTCCGCGTCGCCACGGTCCAGTACCTCGGTGCCGCTCGTCTCGGACTGGATGAGCGCGAAGAGCACCAGCGGGCCGACGACGACGAACACGAGTATCAGGAGGACGAACAGTCCGGACATGGTCACCCGCTCGCCAGTTCTCCACGCGGTGACAAAATATTCAGGGGACGGTGCCGTACGACCCCGTATGAGCCCTCCACCCACCGACGGCTACGACGACGGCTGTCCGAAGTGCGGCCACCGCGAGACGGAGATCGACGAGATATCGACCACCGGCTCCGGCCTCTCGAAGATGTTCGACATCCAGAACCGCCGGTTCAAGGTCATCTCCTGCGTGAACTGCGGCTACGCCGAGCTGTACAAGGGGACCTCCGACGGCGACCTGGCCGACCTGTTCCTCGGATAGGACCGCTCTCTCGCGTTCGTACGCGGGGACAATCGTAAAGGGTTAACAGGCTGGCCGCGCAAGCCTCCCCTAATGGCCAAGGACGTCAAGCCCACTCGCAAGAACTTGATGGCGATAGAGGACCGCATCGAGTTGTCCGAGCGGGGCCACGACACGCTGGAGCAGAAGCGCGACGGCCTCATCATGGAGTTCATGGACATCCTCGACGAGGCACAGGACGTCCGTTCGAACCTGGAGTCGGACTACGACACCGCCCAGAAGAAGATCAACATGGCCCGTGCCATGGAGGGCGACGTCGCGGTCCGTGGGGCTGCAGCGGCACTGAAGGAACACCCCGAGATCACCACCGAGTCGAACAACATCATGGGCGTGGTCGTCCCGCAGATCGAGTCCTCGAAGGTGAAGAAGTCCCTCGGCGAGCGCGGCTACGGCGTGCTGGGCACCTCGGCCCGCATCGACGAGGCCGCCGAGGCCTACGAGGAACTGCTGGAGAGCATCATCCTCGCCGCGGAGGTCGAGACGGCGATGAAGAAGATGCTCACCGAGATCGAGACGACGAAGCGCCGCGTCAACGCACTGGAGTTCAAGCTCCTGCCCGAGCTCAAGGGGAACCAGGAGTTCATCGAGCAGAAGCTCGAGGAGCAAGAGCGCGAGGAGATCTTCCGGATGAAGAAGATCAAGGACAAGAAGGAGGCCGAGGAGGCCGAGCTCGAGGCCGAGGCGGAGCGCGAGCGAGAGGCCGTCAGCGCGGACTGATTCCGGCCTAGATTTTAGAGGTGGCCCTGCCTTGTGGGGCGTATGCAATGTTCGAACTGTCGCTCTGAGACGGTGAAGTTCACCGTCCCCGACGACGTCTCGGAGTTCGCACCCGGCAACGGCTCCGCGGCGGCCATCTGTACGTCCTGTCTACGCGTCTACGCCGTGGAGTCGGCCGACGACGACGCGGACCTCACCGAGGTCAGCGAGGCGTTCGACGTGGACGGCGAGGCCGCCGTCGAGATGGCACTGGTCGTCGGGCTGCTCTCCTCGCTCGCGCTGAACCGTTCGAAGATCGAGCTCCTGCTCGAACGCGTCGAGGATCACGGCGTCGATCCGATGCTCGTCCTCGAAGAGCTGGAAGCCGACGCGAGCCTGAAACCCTCCGTCGCCATCGGCCGCCGCCGCAGTCAACTAGAGCAGCTCATGGGTTGACGAACCTTTTTGTACCAGAACTCGGCCGGTGAGTGGTCCGGTCGGGAGGTAACGCTACTTCGGCACTCGTCATAGCAACCAGCGCCGTGCGATGCGGCGGCAGACAGGGCAGGTCGTCGACGGACTACGGGGGAACAGTCTCGGCACGCGCGCTGTACCTGTCGAACACCCCGGTCGCCCACTCGACGGCGACCAGGTTCTCGTTGAACAGGATGCCGGCGAGTCGGGACGAGGGGCCGTAGACGAGGACGGCCGCCACGGCCCAGTCGTCGGCGAAGCCCACGCCGAGACCGAAGGGGAGGTCGTCGACAGCACGCATCTCGAAGCGCTCCTCCCGCATCGGGGGGAGTTTTTCGCCGAGGTTCGACTCCAGGTGGTCGGCCATCTCGTGGGTGAACACGAACGAGAGGTCGAGTCCCTCCTCGACCACCTGGTCGTGGAAGAACTGGCCGAACCCGGTGCCGGTGTCCATCGCCGACATCCCCAGGTAGCGGTCGGACCGGCGGATGGTCTCCTTCAGCCGGTCAAGCGGCGCGGCCGGCGACGGCGGTTCGGCCCGCTCGACCTCGACGCCGGCCAGCATCTCCCGGCCGAGTTCGCCGTCGTCGTCCAGCAGGTCGATCAGCGGACCGGCGCGGTCCAGGCCGTCGAGTTCGGCGACGTGGGCCGCGCGCGATTCGGCGGCGAGTCGCCCCGAGACGGTCGCCGCGTAGCCGCCGTTCGTCCGCTCGACCAGCCCGGCCGCTTCGAGGTCGCGGATGCCCCGGTCGATGGTGGAGCGCGAGGACTCGACGCGCTCCTCGAGAGCGCGTTTGTCCAGCGGTTCCGTGACCAGCAACGCGAGCAGGTCGCTCCGCCGGTGCAGCGTCCGTGCCAGGTCGTCGACCATTCGTCAAACTCGTTGGTGTGGACCGACTTACCGTTGATGGGTAGTCACTCGCCCGATTCCCAGTGGTAGTGGATGTGGTAGTACTGGTCGTCGAGTTCGACGAAGAACTCGTCCTCAAACAGCGTCCCGACGGTGTTGCGGAGGTATTCGACGGTCGCCTCGGCAGCGTCGCTCGGTGGCTCGGACTCGAACGTGCCGTCTCGAATCGTCGTCCGTAGCGTCTCAAGAACCTCGATATCGACCGATACCGGGTCCACGGAGTGGACGAGCCGGTCGAGGGTGAATTCGCAGAACCGCTCCTGCGTGTCGAAAGCGTGTTCGACACTGTACTCCGCTTCGTCGTCACCGGTAATCGTAATGTCGATGTAGAAGTAGTTCGTCTCGCTGCTGACGAACAGTGCCTCTTCGAAGGCGTAGTCGCCGGTCGCGTTCCCAGTCTCGATTGCTTCTTCAACAGGGTCGATATGCCTCCTATCGACGTTCTCGACCGCTTTCAACGGCCACGAGCAGACGTCAGACTGGGTCATCCGCTCGGATTCGAGCCGAATCTTCGAAGTGCCTCCGGTGTTCCACAAACACCCGGATAGTCCAACAGCTGACAGTGAAGAAAAACCAGCAGCAACCACCGAGCGTCGGTTCATGTCACCGACGATGGCCACTCCCCGTAAATGTCTTCTGCAGAGATTTAGACTCCCGTAGAGTACCGCAGCAGACCGGCGATGCCGCCGAAGGCGTTGTAGAGCTGGTCGCCCTTCTCGAAGTCGGTAGAGATGAACTTCGTCTCGGTGCCGCGCTGTTCGGCGATGTTGATGAGGAACTCGATGGCGTCCTCGCGCCCCTCCGCCTCGACCTCGGTGCCGTCGTCGCAGGTGTGGGTGGGCGTGTTCTTCCGGGAGTCGATGAGCTCGTACTCGTCGGTCCCGCCGCAGTCGTAGGTGACGACGTCCTTGCGGAGGTCCTCGGAGATGAGCAGCGTCTCGACCGAGCCCATGACGAGGTTCTCGCGGGTCGGCTCGAAGCCGTAGGTGGCCTTGTTGCCGTCGTGGAGCTGCTTGAAGAAGTCCTGCATGAGCTCCTTGTCCTCCATGATCTCGGCGTCGGCGAGCACGTCCTCGGCGGCGTCGACGAGGTCGTAGAGGCCGGACTCGTCGGTGTAGGCCACGTCGAACTTGCCGAGCACCTTGTCCTGGAGCTCGTGGTGGAGGTAGTCGCCGTCGAGGAACTCGTCCTTCGTCGGGGAGGGGCCACCGACGAGCACGCCCTGGAGGTCGTGGCGCTCGGGGACGAACAGGTCGTTGGCCATCTCGGCGACCTCCTGGTAGAAGTTGTCGATGGCCTCGAGGCGCAGCCGGGCGAACCGCTGTGCTGACTGGCCACCCTTGCGCTGCTTGCCCGGGACCAGCGAGGAGGCGGACTTGACGGGCTCGACGCGCTTGCCCCGGAGCCAGCCGACGTTGGCCTCGCGCCGGTCGAGCACGACGAGGCCGTAGAGGCCCTTGTCCGCGAGCATGTGCTCCAGCGGCTCGGTGAGGAACGCCGAGTCGCAGTGGTAGCGGAACGACTCGACGGGCTGGGGCGGCCCCTCCAGCACCTTGGTGACCATGTCGGTCTGGCCGCCGCCGGAGTCGACCGCGCCCGAGAACAGCACCATGCCGTTCTCGGGTGGGTTCTTGTAGTAGCGCAGCCGGTCCTTGATGCTGGTGAGGGCGTCCTGGACGTTCGTCCGGGTCTGCTTCGACTTGATGTTCGACGCCTCGCTGTGCTCCTGTGTGACGTGGGCGACCACGTCGCTGATCTGCCGGTCCTCGGGGACGTAGATGGTGACGAGCTGCGTGCCCGACCCCTCGTAGTCGTCGAGTTCCTCGATCACCTTCCGGAACTCGTACTTCTTGCGGTCGGACTCCTCGCCCTCCTGCTGACTCATTGGAGGTTCTAGGCCCCGCTGGCGGTAAGTAACTGTTCCTTGCCCGGCAGACCCTCGCATGCGGGTGATTCTCGGGGGGACCTCGTCCCGTGGTTTATAGCCCAGCGGGCGGCCAGGACCGGCGTGACCTGACGACGGCCGCCCCGGCGGGCGAGGCGGGTGTGCGGCACCCCCCGGGGCGCGTGGTGCGTGCCGCCTGCTCGCCACTCCGGAGCCGTGGCTTCAGGTTTTATTAGTCGTCCGTGACTCTGTCCAGGTACATGAACACGCAGGAGACGGTGTACGCCATCGCCAGCGGGAAAGGCGGCGTCGGCAAGACCACGACGACGGTGAACCTGGGCACCGCCCTCGCGGGGGCGGGCAACCGCGTCGTGATCGTCGACGTCGACCTGGGCATGGCGAACCTGGCCGGATTCGTGAGTCTCTCGCCGGAGGATACGACGCTCCATCAGGTCCTCGCCGGGGAGGCCGACGTGACGGACGCGACGTACGAGCTCGCGGACGGGATCTGGGCGGTCCCGAGCGGCATCGAGCTCGACAGCTACGCGTCCGTCAAGACGGAGAACCTCCGCGAGGTCGTGGCGGAGCTCCGCGAGCAGTTCGACTACGTCCTCCTGGACGTCGGTGCCGGCGTCAGCCACGAGACGGTCCTCCCACTCGGGCTGGCCGACGCCGTCGTGCTCGTCTCGACGCCCGAGCCGGCGTCGGTGCAGGACGCACAGAAGACCCGTGACCTGGCCGACCGGGCCGGCGGGACCATCGCCGGAGTCGTCCTCACACGCACGCGGCCGTCGGGCGATATCGACCACGAGGGCATCGCGGAGAAGCTCGACGTTCCCCTCCTCGTGACCATCCCGGAGGACCCCACGGTGCGCGAGAGCGTCTACGCGGGGACGCCGCTGGTCGTCCACGAGCCCAAGAGCCCCGCGTCCAGAGCGTACCGCTACCTCGCGGCGCGGCTCGTCGGCGAGGCCGACCCCGAGGACAGACCGACGTTCGGGGAGCCGACACAGTCTCGCTCACAGGCACAGCCGAACCGTGGGGACGAGGGTGACGACGAGGGCACCGACGGGGCCAGCGCCGCGAGCGAGGACGACGTCTCCGCGGCCATCTCCGAGATCGACGCCGACTCCGAGACCGACAGCGGACAGCCCCACATCGACATCCCCGACGCCGAGTCCGATTCGTAGGCCGACGGCCGAGACTGGAAACCGTTATGGGTCGCCACGTCGCAGTATCGAGCATGGCAAACGACGATAACTCGGTTCCACTCTCCTGGGTACTGCTGTTCGTCGCACTGGCACTCGGCGCGGGCGTCGCGGCCGTCATGTTCGCCGGCGGAAGCCTGATGGCCTGGACCGCACCGCCCTTCTAGCTCACATCGAGCGGGGTGCGGCCACGCCCAGCGTCGACAGCGCGTTGGCGACCGTGTGCCGAGCCGCGGCCACGAGCGCGATGCGCGCGTCCCGCACGGCCTCGTCCTCCGCGCCGAGCACCTGGCACTCGCGGTAGAACGCGTTGAACGTCTCCGCGAACTCCCGGGTGTAGGTCGCGACGGTGTGGGGCTCGAGGTCGTCCGCGGCCTCGTCGATGACGCCGGGGAACCGCGCGATGACCCGGAGCAGGTCGCGGGACTCCTCGCGTTCGAGGACGCCGGCGTCGACCGACTCGGGCACCGAGTCGACCTCGTCGAGGATGCCACAGCAGCGCGCGTGGACGTACTGGACGTACGGCGCGGACTGGGCCTCGAAGTCGAGCGCCTGGTCCCACTCGAACGTGATCGCCTTCGTCGGCTGCTTGGAGACGATGTCGTAGCGGACCGCGCCGATGCCGACCTGGTGGGCGATGCGCTCGACGTCGTCCTCGGTGAGGTCGTCGTCGCGGATGCGCTCCTCCATGCGCGTCTCGACCTCGTCGCGGGCGCGGTCGATGGCCTCGTCGAGCAGGTCGTCGAGGTCGACGCCGGTGCCCTCCCGGGTGGACATCCCGAGCCCGCCGGGGAGGTTGACCCACGAGAAGATGACGTTCTCCAGCTGGTCGACGTCGTCGCCGAGCAGGGAGAGCGCCTGGCGGAGCTGGTCGGCCTGGAGCTTGTGGTCCTCGCCGAGGACGGTCACCGCACGGTCGTAGTTCTCGAACTTCCACTCGTGGTGGGCGAGGTCGCGCGTGGTGTAGAGGCTGGTGCCGTCCGAGCGCAGGAACACCAGCTTCTTGTCGATGCCGTGCTCCGAGAGGTCGAGCTGCCAGGCGTCCTCCTCGTAGACCGCCTCGTCGAGTTCCTGCAGTCGTGCGACCAGGTCGTCGGTCGAGCCGTCGAACATGAACTGCGTCTCCTTGACGAAGCGGTCGAACTCGGCGGGGAGGCGCGCGAGGCACGTCTGCATCCCCGAGAGCACCTGGTCGACGACCTCGCTGACGCGTTCGTAGGTCTCCTCGTCGTGCTCCTCCAGCCCCTGCATGATGGACTGTATCTCGGCCTCGGCCTCCTCGACCCGGTCGGCGGGACCGTCCTCGAGGAAGGCGTTGCCCTTGCGGTAGTAGCGCACGAGGTCGTACTCGATGCGGTCGCGCGCCGGGTCGGAGTCGAGGTCGTCCTCGTCGAAGTGCTCGTAGGCCCAGGTGAAGACGGCCATCTGTCGGCCGGCGTCGTTGACGTAGTAGTGCCGCTCGACGTCGTAGCCGGCGAACTCCAGCACGTTCGCGACGGCGTCGCCGACGATGGGGTTGCGGGCGCGGCCGACGTGGACGGGGCCGGTCGGGTTCGCGGAGGTGTGCTCGACGACGACGCTCTCGTCGCGGTCGGGAAGGTGGCCGTACTCCGCGTCCTGTGCGGCCGACAGCGTCGCCTCGAAGTACGCCTCGCTCGGGAGGAAGTTGACGTAGGGGCCCTGCGTGGTGACGTCGCCGACGTATTCGAACGCGTCGGGGTCGATCTCGTCGGCGATGTCGGCGGCCACCTTCGGCGGCGGTGCGCCGACCTCGCCGGCCAGCCGGAAGGCGACGCTCGACGCCAGCACGGCGTCGACGTCTTCCGGCGGCTCTTCGATGCCGAGGTCGTCTGTCGGGAGGTCGAGCGCGTCGAGGGCGTCCTCGATGGCGGCCGCGACCTCCTCGCGGACGGCGATGAACATACCGCCACGTACCGCTGGCGACTGTAAAGGGGTTTCTGAATGCGATATCAGGTCTCGGCCGTGACGGCGACGGCCTCGCCCGGTTCGTCGTCGCCACGGGTCAGCAGCCAGAGCAGGATGACCAGTCCCTCGAGCCGGGCGACCGTGTACACCCACCGCCGGGGCTCGACGTCGTCGGACTTGGTCGCGAGTCGCATCCAGAAGTCGACGAACCGACGTGGTGCGAGCAGTTCTGCCAGCCCGACGAGCGCCAGGAACGTTCGGAGCAGCATACGCTAACGTACACCACGATAGCGCAAGAAGCTACCCCCTGTCCGGTCGGTCGGACGTGCCGTCGTCGGACGAGCGGCGACCGACGTGCTCCTCGTCGCCGCGCCAGCGGGCGTGGTCGTCCTCCCCGCCGTCGGCGGCCCGGTCATCGTCGCCCCGCCACCGTGCGTGCTCGTCCTCGTCGGCCCCGACAGTGGTGTCGTCATCGGGGGGGCCGGAGTCGCTGCCACCGCGAGCGTCACCGTCGTCACCGCCATCGTCGTCCTCGTCACCACCGGAACCACCCGTCTCGTCGTCGTCGTCGTCGCCGTCAGTCTCCCGGACCGCGGCGCGCTGGTCCGGTACCACGTCCAAGCCGGGCTCGATGTCGCCGAGGACGAGCAGCGCGTAGTACCTGAGATAGGTCTGCACCGGAACCTGGACGAGCGCGGCGGCCGCGAGGACGGCGAGCCCGAACAGGACGGCGGTCACGACGACGACGGCGATGCCGGCCGGTTCGAACACCACGAACAGCCCGACGCCGAGCACGGCGAGCAGGCCGAACGGGATCAGCAGGACGAGCGCGACGACCCCGGTGGCGATGGCGACGGCCATCCCCCCGACGAACGACAGCACCAGCCCCGCGACGGCGTAGGCGAGGTACTGCGTCCAGTGCTGCCGGATGGAGCCCCAGAGCCGTCTCCACGCCGAGAGCACGTTGCGCTCCTCACGCAGCATGATGGGCACGACGAACACGGTGGTGAACCCGTCGACCACGCCGACGACGATGGCGAGTACGATGAACAGCGGGAGCAACAGGAGGAACGCGCCGACCGCGACCCCCCCGACGCCCTGCCCGGGACCGAGTGCAGCGAGGACGAACGGCAGCGCGAGCACGGCGACGCTCCCGACGACGATCAGCCCGAGGACCAGCCGGAAGCCGAACAGCCGGAGCCCCCGCCGCCAGTGCTCGGTCCAGTACTCACGAATCTCGACCGTCTCCCGCCGGAGCGACTCGACGAAGACGAACTCCATCACCGCGCCGACGAAGGCGAACGCGAGTACGACGAGGAGCACCACCAGCACGACGCCCCCGACGACCAGCCAGAAGCCGCCCCCGGGGTCCTGGAACGGCTGCCCGGGCTGCATCGTCCCGCCGCCGGAGTCGCCGCCGAAGCCGAACTGGCCGGAGTTGCCGCTCACCCCAGGCAGCCCCAGGAAGAACACGACGACCGCCAGCTTCACCCAGATGGTGCGGTCGATGGGCGTGAGGAGGTTCCGCGTCGCCCGGTACGCGTCGTCGACGTCCTCCAGCGCGTAGAGGGTCATGGGGGGTCGTTCGACGAAGACCGACATAGGTAACCGGTGATTACGGGGGAGGTTCGACTCACTCCGGGCGAGCAGCGCGCAGGATCGAAGCGACGACCGACCGCGAACGGGAGGAACGGATTCTTTAGGACTGGGACCCGTCCACTCGTGCAATGAGCGAGTCCGACGGCCCCATGCAGGTCGACGACCCGAACTACCACAGCGTCAACCACACCGCGGCCCAGACCTGCGGCTGGACGAAGAACGCGCTGACGGGGGACGGGAAGTGCTACAAGTACGCGTTCTACGGCATCGAGTCGCACCGCTGTATGCAGATGACGCCGGTGGTGAAGTGCAACGAGCGCTGCGTGTTCTGCTGGCGGGACCACGCAGGCCACGCGTACGAACTGGGCGACGTGGAGTGGGACGACCCGGCCGCCGTGGCCGACGCCACCCTCGAACTCCAGCGCGAGCTGCTGGCGGGCTACGGCGGGAACGACGAGGTGCCCCGGGAGGTGTTCGAGCAGGCGATGGAGCCGCGCCACGTCGCCATCAGTCTCGACGGCGAGCCGACGCTGTACCCCTACCTGCCGGAGCTCATCGACGAGTTCCACGCACGCGACATCACGACGTTCCTGGTCTCGAACGGGACGAACCCGGAGCTGCTGGCGCGCTGTGACCCCACGCAGCTCTACGTCTCGGTCGACGCGCCGGAGCGCCACACGTTCGACAGCGTGGTCAAGGCCGTCGAGGACGATGCGTGGGAGCGCCTCGTCGACACGATGGACGTGCTCGCCGAGAAGGAGGAGACCCGCACCGTGCTGCGGACGACGCTGGTGGATGGCGAGAACATGCGCGACCCGGACTGGTACGCCGCGTTCTACCGGCGCGCGAAGCCGGACTTCGTGGAGCTGAAGGCGTACATGCACGTCGGGCACTCGCGGGGGAGACTCGACCGGTCGGCGATGCCCGACCACGAGGACGTGCTCGCGTTCGCCGGGGACGTCGCCGAGCACATGCCCGAGCACGACGAGCTCAAGGACGTGCCGAACTCGCGGGTCGCGCTGCTGGCTCGCGACGCGGACACGTGGGTGCCGAAGCTGAACAAGGACAGCGAGTTCTGGGCCGAGGACCCGCTCGTCGACTACTGAGCCCGGAACCGCAGCACGACGACGCTTCCCTCCTCCTGGACCTCGAACGAGATACTCCCGCCGAAGCTCTCGACGATCCAGTTGATGGCCCACAGCCCCAGCCCGCTGCCGTGCTGGAGCTGGGTGATGTCGCGCTCGCCGGTGACGAGGTCGCGCTCCTGCTTCGGGATGCCCGGCCCGTCGTCGGCGACCCGTATCTCGACGCCTCCGTCGGTCGTCTCTACGGTCACGTCGACCGACGGCTGTTCGGCGTCGTTGTGGTCGACCGCGTTCTCGATGGCGTTCGACAGCGCGAACACGAGCCGGCGGTCCGCGACGGCCGTCGCCGACTCGGGCGTCGACACCGTGAGGTCGGCGTGGGGGAACCGTTTCCGCGCCGTCTCCGCGGCCTCCTCGACGTACCGCGTCACGTCCGTCGCGACGAGACGGTCGTCGTCCCGGTCGAGCGCGCGCTCGACCCGCCGGGCGGTGTCGCTGAGGTCCGCCACCTGGTTGGCCTCCCGGCGGATGGCGTCGAGCAGGACCGGGTCGTCGTCGTACCGTCGCTGCAGTTGCTCTGCGTACCCCTCGATGAGGTTCATCTCGGTTCGGAGGTTGTGTCGGAGGACGGTGTGCAGCACCTCGAGTCGGCTCTCGCGTTCCTTCTGGTCGCTGATGTCGGTGTAGATGCAGAAGCCGCGACGGCTCGTCCCCGTCCCGAAGCTGACGCCACGGAAGAGGAAGTGGCCGAGGCCCGTGCTCGTCAGCCGCTCGACCTCCTCCGTCTGGACCGACCCCTCGTCGACGGCCTCGTCGAGCTGTTTCGCCTGGTCGTGGGACTCCTCCGGTACGATGAGATCGTTGACCGACTCGCCGACGGCGTGGCCGGCGCTGATGCCGAACGTCCGCTCGAAGGCGGGGTTGACGCTCTCGACGACGGGCTCTGTCCCCTCGAAGGTGAACTCGACGAGTGCATCGGGGATGTGGTCGAACAGGTACCGGAACCGTTCGTTCTCGATGGCGAGGCGCTGTCGCGTCTCCTGGAGTGCGCTCACGTCGCGGACGACCGCGACGGTGCCGGGCTCGGCGTCGTCCCCGTTCGGGAGCAGGGCGACGTCGACCTCGACGGGTCGGCGCTCGCCGTCGCGGGTCTCGAGCTCCGTCTGGATGGTGCGCGAGCGTTCGTCGCAGTGTCGGAGCTCCGCGACGACCTCCCGCCCGCGTTCGAGCGTCTTCCGGTCGACGACCATCGCGGGGGTGCCGCCGACGAGCTCGTCGCGGTCGTAGCCCGTGAACTCCGCGAACGGCTCGCTGACGTAGACGAACCGTTCGTCGGCACCGAGCACGTACAGCATGTCCTCGATCGATTCGATGACGCGCTCGAACAGCTCGAGCCGCTCGCGCCGCTCGGTCCGGTCGAGCGCGGTCGTCGCGTTCGCCGCCAGGAGTTCGGCGGTCTGGCGCTCGACGGCCCCGAACTCGTCGCCGGGAGCGACGCCGGCAGAGAGGGTCCCGTGGTCGCCGAGTGGCAGGTACAGCACCGCCGAGACGCCCTCGATGTCGACCGGGTCGCAGTAGGTCGGCTCGCCGGACTCGAACACCGCCCCGGGGCCACCCTCGCCGACGGCGTAGCTCGGCCTGTCACCGAGGGTCTCGGAGAGCGCGGTCGTCCCTTCGACGGGGACGAGCTGGTCCGTGGCGGGCTCGTGGAAGCGGACGATGGAGAGGTCGAGCGAGAGCAGCTCCTCGGTCGCGGCCACCAGCTGGCCGGCGATCTCCTCGGGTCCCTCGGCCTGCATCATCTCGTGGGTCGTCTGTAACAGCCCGGGGAGCATCTCCTGGTAGCGCTTCCGTTCGGTGATGTCCTGGAAGAACACCACGAGCCCGTCCGCGGTCGGATACGCCCGGTTGGACGTCCAGAGGTCGAGCGGCTCGTAGTACTCCTCGAACGAGACCGGTTCGCCCGTCTCCACCGCGTGCACGTACTGTTCGTAGTAGGCGAGGTCGGTCGCGTCGGGGAACACGTCCCAGACGACCTCGCCGACGAGCGCCTCGGGGACGGTGTCGAGCATCGCCGCACCGCGCTCGTTGATGTCGGTGAACCGCCAGTCGGCGTCGAAGGAGACGTACGCCTCGTCGATGCGTTCGAGCACCGGCGATTCGGCGGCGCTGGCCGCCCCCGCATCGGGCCCGCGCCGGTGGGGGGTGGCCACGTCGCCGACGACGGTCCGGATGCGTTCGGCCACGTCGTCGCCGCCGTGGAGGTAGTGGACCGCGCCCCGTGCCGAGGCGGCCGAGGCGACCTCGCCGTCGGGCTCGATTGTCCGATAGATGACGGGACAGCGGGCGTCGATGGCGTCGAGGACCGCGAGCCCGTCGGCCCCGTCGTCGAGGTCGTGTTCGACGAGCACGCAGTCGACGTCCGGGTCGAGTCGGTCGTTCGCGTCGGCCGCGGAGGACACGGTGTCGATGGCCCAACCCGGGGGGAGACTCGGCGACGGGCGACCGGGACGACGGACGTGGAGCAACGTCGCTGTCTCCGACACGATAGTTCGACAGTCGGTTTCCCATCACCGGGGATAACGTTTCTGGCCTACGCGGGGTGCAGCCCGAGTTCGACCGCCGCACTGCACGCGGGACCGCGAGTCCGTCGACGTCGGCGCGGTGCTCGCAGACGACGCAGTCCGGACCCGCGGCGAGCGCTCGGCGACCACCGCCCGCCGCGACCGACGCGCTTTAGTCGTGCGACGACAACTTTCCACACGAGTCTCGTTTCTCCGATGTCGTCACGACAGCGTGACGGTGCTCAACAGATACGTTATGCATACCGGATTCGGTACGCTTATCCGGAACGGGTCCCAATCCAGAGTCATGTCAGAGACAGCGTCGTACGCGGTCGGCCACGACGAACTCGCCGTCGCGAAGCTCCTCGCGCTCGACGGAGCCATCGACGGCGAGCTGAAGGTGTCCTGCTCGGGGCTCGCCGGGCGGCTCGACGCCTCCACCCAGACCGCCTCCCGACGCCTCCAGCGACTCGAGGACGCCGGCTACATCACCCGCGAGACCGTCAGCGACGGCCAGTGGGTCCAGCTCACCGACGAGGGCGAACGCGCCCTGCGCGCCGAGTACGAGGACTACCGTCGCGTCTTCGAGGGCGAGACGAGCGTCGAACTCTCGGGGGTCGTCACCAGCGGGATGGGCGAAGGTCGCCACTACATCTCCCTACCGGGCTACATGCGGCAGTTCGAGGACAAGCTGGGCTACGAGCCGTTCCTCGGCACGCTCAACGTCGAACTCGACGACGAGAGCGTCCGCCGGCGCACCGCCATGTCCGCCATCGAGCCGGTCCACATCGACGGCTGGGAGGACGACGACCGCACCTACGGACCCGCCGTCTGCTACCCCGCCACCGTCGAGACCGCCGACGGGACGACCTACGAGAACGCACACACCATCGCCCCCGAGCGCACCCACCACGACGAGGACCAGCTGGAGGTCATCGCGCCCGAGAAGCTCCGCGACGCGCTCGATCTGGGAGACGACGCCGAGGTGACCGTCAATGTCCGGGAGCAGTGAGATGAACCGGTCACAGCACCACGACGGAGAGGTCGACGCGGACGTCCCGGTCGACGCCGACGACGCCGTCGACCGTGCCATCGCCGCCTTCCGCGCCGGCGAACCGGTCTGCATCCACGACGCCGCCGACCGCGAGGGCGAGACGGACATCGTCTACCCGGCCCACGGCGTCACGCCCGACGCCGTCCGGCGGATGCGCAACGACGCCGGCGGCCTCGTCTGTGTCGCCCTGCCCGACCAGGTGGCCGACGCCTTCGACCTGCCGTTCATGCAGGAGGAACTGGACCACCCGCTCGCCGCCGACCACGAGCTCGGCTACGACGAGCGCTCGTCGTTCTCGCTGACGGTGAACCACCGCGACACCTTCACCGGCATCCCCGACGACGACCGCGCGCTCACCATCACGAAGCTCGCCGAGGCCGCCGCCGACCCCGACGGCTTCCCGTTCGTCGACGAGTTCCGCGCACCCGGCCACGTCCACCTGCTCCGGGCCGCCCCCGGCCTGCTCGACCACCGCCTCGGCCACACCGAACTCGGCGTCGCGCTCGCCGAGGAGAGCGAGGTCGCCCCTGCCGTCGTCGTCTGCGAGATGCTCGACGACGAGACCGGCGGCGCGCTCACGCCCGCCGACGCACGCGCGTACGCCGACCGCGAGGGCATCCCGTACGTCGAGGGGGCCGACCTCGTGGCGCGACTGGGCTGACGGGCCCGTCGGACCTCCCGGATCGGACCCGACGGTACGGACCGGACACAGCACTGTAGAGCCCGCCATCTCGCGTGCGCGCCGGCCGTCTCCCCCTGTGGCCCGACCGTCTTCTACAGCAGACGACCGTGCTCGGCAGCGAAGCCCAGTTCGACGCGCTCACCACGCTCGGGCACCGTGCCGTCGGTGCGCCAGACGACTTCGCGCCCGTCCCAGTCGCAGTGGACGCGGGTCGCCTCGCCGAGGAACTCCGACTGCTCGACGGTGACCGAAAAGCGGTTCTCGGTGGCGTCCAGCCGGAGGTGCTCCGGGCGCACGCAGAGGGTCGCGCGGCCGGCGGTGTTCCGGCCGGCTGCGTCGAGGCCGTCGACGGTGAACGAGGTGCCGTCGACCCGCACGCCGCCGTCGACGCGCTCCCCGTCGAACAGGTTGTTCTCGCCGACGAACGAGGCGACGAACCGGCTCCCGGGCTCGTGGTACACCTCGCGTGGCGTGCCGACCTGCTCGACGCGGCCGTCGTGCATGACGGCGACACGGTCCGAGACCGCCAGCGCCTCCTCCTGGTCGTGGGTGACGTAGACGGTCGTGATGCCGAGTTCGGTCTGGATGCGCTTCACCTCGCGGCGGAGCTCCTCGCGGAGCCTCGCGTCGAGCGCGCTCATCGGCTCGTCGAGCAGGAGCACGTCGGGTTCGGGGGCGAGCGCGCGGGCCAGCGAGACACGTTGTTGCTGGCCGCCCGACAGTTCGGTCGGGTCGCGGTCCCCGAAGCCCTCCAGGTCGACGAGGTCGAGCAGCTCGGCGACGCGCTCGTCGGGGTCGCCGACGTCGTGGAATCGCAGGCCGTAGCCGACGTTCTCGGCGACGGTCATGTGCGGGAACAGCGCGTAGTTCTGGAACACGACGCCCACGTCGCGCTCCTCGGGCGGGACGCCGGTCATCTCGCGGCCGCCGAAGCGCACCTCCCCGGCGTCGGGGCGCTCGAACCCGGCGATAGTACGGAGGGTCGTCGTCTTCCCGCAGCCGGAGGGGCCGACGAGCGTGAAGAACTCGCCGTCGCCCACGTCGAGGCTCACGTCCGAGAGCGCAACGGTCCCCGCGTAGCTGACGGAGACGCCGTCGAGCGAGAGCTCAGCCACGCTCGACCCTCCCGCCGAGGCGGTCGACCACGACGAAGCTGGCGGCGGTGACGACGAGCAGCACGGTCCCCATCGCCATCGCGGGGCCGAACCGGCGACCGAGGTAGCGCTCGACGGCGACGGGCATCGTGTAGCTCCCCGCGTCGCTGGCCAAAATCACCGTCGAATCGAACTCGCCGATGCTGATGGCGAAGGCGAACGCCGCCCCGGCGACGAGGCCGGTCGCAGCCAGCCGGAGTTCGACGTCGAGGAACGCCCGCACCCGGCTCGCGCCGAGGCTCCGGGCGGACTCGACGAGCCGGTGGTCGATGCCCGCGAGCTGTGGCGCGACGTTGCGGACGACGAACGGGTAGGCGGCGACGGCGTGGGCGGCGACGATGGCGACCCCACCCGTGATGACGAACCGCCAGCCACCGGCCAGCGAGACGCCGAAGACGAGTCCACGGAGCAGGCCGATGCCGAAGACGATGCCGGAGACGGCGAACGGGAGCATGGTCGCCGTCTCGAGCAGCGACCGCCAGCGGCCCTCGCCGGTGCTCGCCACGGAGACGACGAGCCCCATCGGGACCGCGACGGCGACCGTCGCGACGGCGAACAGCAGCGAGTTCCGGATGGCCGGTAGCGGCTTCGTCTGGAAGCTCGCGCCCGTGGCCTGCCGCTGGAGGAGGAACTCGTAGTGCCGGAGCGTGAACCCGCTCCCGTCGGTGAATCCCTCCAGCACCATGGCCGCGAGCGGGCCGACGAACAGGACGAAGACGACGACGGCGTAGCCCGCGATAGCGAGCCGCCGGCCGTCGAGGAGGCCGGCCAGGCGGGAGCCGACCGCGGGAGAGCCGGCGACGTCGCTCGCGCGGCCGAACAGCGGCTCGCGCGGCGGCCCGTCGCCGGGGCTCGCGGCGCGCTGGGCGGACTCGTAGCGCAGGTAGGCGTAGGTCACCCCGAGCGAGATGACCGTCTCCAGCACCGCGAGCGTCGCGGCCTCCTCGAACGCGAGGGTCTCGGTGAGCCGGTGGTAGACCCAGACCTCGACCGTCGCCAGCTCGAGGCCGCCGATGGCGAGGACGATGGGGAACGTGAGGAACGTGAAGAGGAACGTCAACAGCGCCCCGGTCGCGATAGCGGGCCGTAGCTGCGGGAGCACCACGTCGCGGAACGCACGCCGGCGGCTCGCGCCGAGGCTCCGGGCGGTCTCGACGGCCCGGTAGTCGACGGACTCCCACGCCGCCGTCGCGACCCGGGTGACCAGCGGCGCGTTGTAGAACGCGTGGGCGAGGATCACGACGAACAGCGGGTTCGTCTCGATGAGCTGCTGTGGCCCGACGCCGACGAGCGCGAGCGTGTCGTTCAACAGCCCGGTCGGCCCGAACGCGGCGTAGAAGCCGCTCGCGACCATGATGCCCGGGAGGACGAACGGGACGATGGTCAGCGAGCGGAGCGTGCGCCGCCCCCGGAACTCGAAGTTCGCGAGGACGTACGCGCCGGGCAGGCCGATGGCGACGCTTGCGACCGTCGACAGCGCGGCCTGGTACGCGGTGAAGCCGAACAGCCCCTTCCGGAGCGGCGGGGTGTCGATTCCGTCGAGCCCGACGGAGACCCCGCCGAACCACGAGAGCACGTTGTCGACGTGGTAGCCGACGGCGAGCGGCCGGGCGAACACCTCGGCGAGCACGCCGGTGTAGAACGGGTCCGTGAGGGTGGTCACGAACGAGTCGAACGGGCGGGCCCCGCCGAACGCCTCGGCGAACACCAGCCCGACCGGGAAGTACAGGACGAGCAGCAGGACGAACGCGGTGACGACCGTCGCGGCGACGGCCAGCCCACGGAGCGCGCGGTCGGTCGACACCGCGCGCTTCCCGTCGTCGGCCGACGGCCCGCCTCCGGTGCCGTCGCCCCGCTCGCCCCGGCTCATCGCATCAGTTGCTCGCGATGGTGCGGGCCCACTCCTCGACCCACCCCGAGAGGTTCCCCTCGAGCTCCTCGTAGCCGAAGGAGACGGGCTCGGGCGGGCGGAAGGCGTACTGTGCGAACGAGTCCTCGAGGTCGACCTGGTCGTCGGTGACGGCGGGGAACTGGACGTTCCGGACCGCGATCTCGGCCTGCGTCTCGCCGCGGAGCATGAAGTCGAAGAAGTCCGTGGCGAGGTCGACGTTGTCGGTGCCCTCGACCACCGCCATCCCCTCGGGGTTTGCGTAGCCCTGGTCCTCGAGGAAGCCGATCTGGTGGCGGCTCATCGGGAGGTCGTCGACGTTGGCGAACACCTGGTCGGTCGAGTAGGAGACGACCATCGGGCGCTGGGACTCGAGGTACGCGCTGTAGGCCTCCCACCAGCTGCCGAGGATGCGCACGCCGTTGGCCTGGAGGTCGCGCCAGTAGTCGAGGTAGCCGTCCGTGCCGAACTCGTTGATGGTCCAGAGCAGGAACGCCTGCCCGGAGTCGGCGCTCTGGGCGTTCTGGGCCAGCAGGGCGTCCTCGTAGGCCGGGTCCGTCAGGTCCGCGAACGTCGTCGGCTCGTCGACCTCGCCCTCGTCGTACACGAGGCTGATGTAGCCGGTGTCGTACGGGAGGACGCGGCTCCGGGGGTCGCCGAACTCCAGCTCGGGGCGGAGGTGCTCGGCGTTCGGCACGAAGTCGCGGTCGATCTCGCGGAACAGCCGCGTGTCGTCGCCGAGCGTGGCGTCGATGGTCACGAGGTCGTCCACGTTCAGCCCGACGTAGACGTCGGCGTCGACCGACGCGCCCTGCTGTCTCCGCTGCACGTAGTTCGTGACGCCGTTCTCGGGCGTGACGTACTCGACGGTCACGTCGTCGTACTCGGCCTCGAAGTTGTCCTTGATCCACGCACCGGGGCTGGACGACGGCGAGTCGACGAAGGACTCGTACGTCGCGACCGTCAGCGTGCCGCTCGGCTCGCCCCCACCACCGACCTGGGTCAGGCAGCCGGCGAGCGAGAGTGCGCCGACCGACCCTGCACCACTCAGGAACGCTCTGCGTCTCATTAGTGGGTGATTGCACTCGGTGGTACAAAAGGGGCGTGATGTTGTGGGGCGGACCGTCACGTCGTCGTCCTCGGTGATTTCCGGCAGACTGCGAGCGGTCTCGATACGGCGGTGTATTTTTCTATCCTCGCGGTGACGTAGTCAACAGATGGAGTTAGACCGTCGACTCGGACTCGCGCTGGTCGTCGTCGTCGTGGGCCTACTCACCTGGTGGGTCATCTCCGAGGTGTTCGGGACGGTGTTCTTCGCGCTGACGGTCGCGAGCGTCGTGCTCCCCCTCCAGAAGCGGATCGAAGCCCGCGGCATCCCCAAGTACTGGGCGGCGGTCGCCACGACCATCACCACCTTCGTCGGCGGGGTAGTGGTGTTCTCGCCGCTGTTCGTGGTCGTGTACCTCCGCCGGGAGCAGCTGTTCAGTCTCGTCGAGACGCTGCCGGAGTCGTTCTCACTGGTCGTCCTGGGGACCGCGTACGAGCTCTCGTTGGAGGAGGCCCAATCGATGGCCCTGGACTTCTTGACGGTGCTACTGGAGGACGCGGCACGCGCCGCGCCGGACCTCAGTCTGAAGATACTCGTGTTCGTGATGGTGCTCTTCGGCTTCCTCGTCGGGCAGGACCGCGCGTATAAGACCGCCCTCGGTGTGGTCCCCGTCGGGTACCGGGACGCCGCACTCGCGCTCCACGAACGTACGAAGGACACGCTGCAGGCCATCTACCTGCTCCAGATCGCCACGGCCGTCGGAACGTTCGCGATGGCGCTGCCGACGTTCTGGGCGCTGGGCTACGACTACCCCGTCACGATGGCGGTCATCGCGGGCATCCTCCAGTTCCTCCCGGTCATCGGGCCGAGCCTGCTCATCGGAGCGGTCGCGCTCTACCATCTGAGCGTCGGCGACGTGAACGCGGCGATCCTCATGGTCATCGCCGGGGGCGTCGTCATCGCGTACCTGCCCGACGCCATCATCCGGCCGCGGCTGGCGGCGATGACCGCCGACATGCCGGGCAGTCTCTACTTCGTCGGCTTCATCGGTGGCCTGCTCACAGTCGGCCCGGTCGGGGTCATCATGGGGCCGCTGGCAGTCGCACTGTTCACGGAGAGCGTCACGCAGCTCTCCAAAGAGGTAGCAGAGGTCCCCGTGCAGGACGAGCAGACGCTGGCAGACGAGGCGACGTCGGACGAGGGCGTCGACGGCGACTGGACCGACAGCGCCGAGGAGCCGCCGCCGGGCACCGACGGTGCGAACACCGACGGCGGGGCGGATGTGGACGACGCCCGCGAGGGAACTCCGGGCGACGACCCGACTGCGGACGACGCCTAGGCCGTCTCCAGCGGGCCGTCGACGGTCTCCCACTCGGTGAGGCTCCCCTCGAAGAACGAGACATCGTCGTAGCCGAGGTGGTCGAGGACGACGTAGGTGTGGCTGATGCGCCGGGCGGTGTTGCAGTAGAGGATCACCCGCCTGTCGGGCGTGATGCCGCGTACTTCGAGCAGTTCCCTGAGTTCGGCTTCGGGCTTGAGGCCGCGGCTCGCCTCGTCGACGAACTCGCGCCAGTCGAGCAGCTGCGCGCCGGGGATGTGGCCCTCCGCGTACTCCCAGTCCTCGCGGGTGTCGACGAGGACGGCGTCGGTGTCGAGCGCGGCGAGCACGTCCTCGGCGTCGACCAGCGGCCAGCCCTCGTCGAACCGGCCCTCGTACTCCGTCGGCGCGACCTCGGGACTGCCGCTCTCGGTCGCATAGTCGAGCCGCCACGCCGAGAAGTCGCCGTCGAGCAGGTGGACGTCGTCGTGGCCGTACGCGAGCGCGGTGACGACGAACCGCGCGGCGAACACGCCGTGGGTGTCGTCGTAGACGACGAGCGTGTCGTCGTTCGCGATGCCGGCCGCCGAGAGCAGCGCGTTCCAGGCGTCGGCGTCGGGCAGGGTGCCGGGGGCGTCGCTCTCCTCGTCGCGGTACGAGTCGAACGGCACCGAGACCGCGCCGGGTATGTGGCCGATGCCCTCGTACTCCCAGGCGTCGCGTACGTCGACGACCCGCACCGCCTCCAGTTCGTCGGCGAGCCACTCCCGGGGGACCACCCGTGGCACGTCTGTCATGGGTGGCGCTACGGCTCGGCCCGGTTAAGCACCCACGATGCCGGCGGAACGCCCCGTCTCGTAGAGCCCGGCAGATGTTACCGTTTGTTGGGTCGCGAACACGTATCCAGTCGTGGACAGGTCGGGGGTCGCTGTGCCAACGGGACGGGGCGTGGGTCGCGCTCCCACGACCGCGAGCCCGAACTCGCGGCGATTCTCTCCGGTTCGGCCGATGACCGGCGGGTCATGCCGGGGTGCCACAGGAATATACCCCTGTGGAGATAAGTAGGGTGTGTATGACGGAATACGCCAAAGACGTACTCGTCTCCGCCGACTGGGTGGAGAGCAACCTCGAGAAGTTCCAGAGCGACGACCCCGCACACCGACTCGTCGAGGTCGACGTGGACACCGAGGCCTACGACGAGGGCCACGCGCCCGGGGCCATCGGCTTCAACTGGGAGACACAGCTCCAGGACCAGACCACCCGTGACATCCTCACGAAGGACGACTTCGAGGACCTCCTCGGCAGCCACGGCATCACCGAGGACTCCACGGTCGTCCTCTACGGCGACAACTCGAACTGGTTCGCGGCGTACACGTACTGGCAGTTCAAGTACTACGGCCACGACGACGTGAAGCTCATGGACGGCGGCCGCGACTACTGGCTCGAACACGACTACCCGCTCACGACGGACGTGCCGGAGTTCGACGCCGTCGAGTACACCGCCAGCGGCCCGCGCGAGAGCATCCGCGCGTACCGCGAGGACGTCGAGAACGCCATCGAGCGCGGCGTCCCGCTCGTCGACGTGCGCTCGCCCGAGGAGTTCACCGGCGAGATTCTCGCACCCCCGGGACTGCAGGAGACCGCCCAGCGCGGCGGCCACATCCCCGGCGCACAGAACATCTCGTGGGCGGCCGTGACGAACGACGACGGCACGTTCAAGACCGCCGAGGAGATCCGCGAGCTCTACGCCGACAAGGGCATCGACGGCGACTCGACGACCGTCGCGTACTGCCGCATCGGCGAGCGCTCGTCGGTCGCCTGGTTCGCGCTCCACGAACTGCTCGGCTACGAGGACGCCATCAACTACGATGGCTCCTGGACCGAGTGGGGCAACCTGGTCGGCGCGCCGATAGAGACGGGCGAGGCTGAGTGACCGCAGGGAGCGAAGCCTCGTAGCGGAACGGCGACCGTCAGGGAGCCGTGGAGCAGGGCGAGGCCGACGACTGAACGAAGTGGAGGAGTCGGCCTCGGAACAGCGAGCGGGGAACGTAGTAACCCGCGAGCAGGGCGAGGCCACGCAAGTGACTCCCGGTTCCATAGCGACTCCAGCGGCTCCCGATCCCCCGAGCCGTTCCTGACAGTGGGCAGTAATTTTATCGCACAGAGGCGTGTTGGCGAGGGACATGAAGGAGGACCTCGACTTCCGACACGCGACGGCGATAGGGGTCGTCGTGACACTGGTCACGCTCGCGTTGCTACCGACTGCCCCAGCGATCCCGCTCCTGTTCGGGATGACGGCGGCCATCGTGCCGATGCTGCTCGCGACGGCGGAGCGGAAACGGTACGCAGTCGCCGGGACCGCGTACTGCCTCGCGCTGGGGTTCGTCCTGGCGGTGGCGGACACCGTCCTCGGACTGGCCGAGGGCAACACGCTGGTCACCGGGCTGTTCGTGTTCGGCACCGGGAGCCTGCTCGTCGTCACCGCGAAGGTGGTCGGACGGCGGCTGGCTCGCCGGACCATCGGGTTGCTCGTCGGTGAGGAGTACGCCGCACAGCTGTTCGATGCGGTGGCCTCTATCGCGGCACTGGCGGGGCTGGTGTGGACGCTGCTGACCGCCGCCGAGAAGGTGAGCCGGTACGCGGGGTTCGGCGTCGGCGGGGCGGCGACGCTCGCGCTGAGCCTGATCGGCGTCGAGTACAACGTGACGGTGCCGATGCTCGGCGGCCAGGTCGACGCCGTGCTGTTCCTGTTCGTCGGCTGCATCCTCGCGGGCTTCTACACGTTCGAGTCGCTGCACACGACGTGGCTCGCCGCGAAGGGGACCGCGAAGAAGAGCGTCGACGCGGGCGGGACGGTGAAATCGAAGACGGCGGCGGCGGTGGCCGACCGGCGCGGGAGCGGCTCCGGCGGCAGCGACGGGAGCTACGACCCCGACATCGAGTCCGCGGCAGCGAAGCCTGACGAGGCACCGACGAGCCGACGTGAGCCGGACCAGCGCCGCGAGCGGGCTGACCGGCGGGGCGGGCGCGACCGAAGCGAGGGCCGGAATCGACGCCGGCGCGACCGCGAGAACCGTCGAGAGCGCCGCGGGCGGAGCGACCGGGAGGACCGCGACACCGGACGCAGCCGCGGCGAGCGTCGTGGTTCGGACGAGCGTCGTGAGCGTCGTGGTTCGGACGAGCGTCGCTACCGCCGTGACAGCGAACGACGTCGAGGGGGGCGTGACCGGAGCCGACGGCGGCGCGACCGTCGGGCGGACGACGACGACGATGACGACGACCGCGATGCACGGTCGTAAGTAGTTCCCGCACGTACGTGCGGCCATGTGTGGACGGTACAGTCTGTTCGTCGAACCCGACGAGCTGGCCTCGGCGTTCGGCGTCCGGGTGCCCGAGCGGTTCGAGCCGCGGTACAACGCCGCGCCGTCGCAGGACCTGCCAGTGATTCGGAGCGACGGCGACGACGAGCTCTCGTACGCGAACTGGGGGCTCGTCCCGTCGTGGGCCGACGACCCGGCCGACGCGAGCAAGCCCATCAACGCGCGGTCGGAGACGGTACGCGAGAAGCCGACGTTCCGGGCGGCGTTCGAATCCGGGACAGAAAGCGGGGGTGACGAGCTCGCGGCCGGCCGCTGTCTCGTCCCCGCCGACGGCTTCTACGAGTGGGTCGAGACGGGCGGCGACCGCAAGCAGCCCTACCGGGTGGCGATGCGGGACGACGCCCCGTTCGCGATGGCGGGGCTGTTCGCGGTCTGGGAGGGCGTCGAGCGCCAGCCGGGGCTCGACGCCTTCGGGGGCGGGTCGGCCGAGCCCGAGAGGAAACGCCACGTCTCCTTCACCGTACTGACGACGGAGCCGAACGGACTCGTCTCGGAGCTCCATCACCGGATGGCGGTGCTGCTCGCGCCCGACGAGTACGAGACGTGGCTCCACGGCGACGCCGACGAGGCCGAGACGCTACTCGACCCCTACCCCGCCGACGCGATGCGGGCGTACCCGGTGTCGACGGCGGTGAACGACCCGTCGAACGACAGCCCGGTCGTGGTCGAGCCGGTCGACGCGGCGAGGTAGCCTCCCGGACCATCGAAAGTATATAAAAGCCCGGGCGTGGAGCACCGCTCATCCGTCTGGTTCGTGTTAGTTGTTGTCAAAGTCGGTCGGCGAATCGGCCACCGTGTTGCGTTTTCTCCGTTCACTGGCTGTCCGACGACGGGCTCCCCATCGAACCCGAACACCAACTTTTATATAGAATCACATTCATAGCTTCGGGTGACCATGAGCCAGCGAATGCAGCAGGGACAGCCGATGATCGTGATGAGCGAGGACTCCCAGCGCGTCAAGGACCGCGACGCGCAGGACTACAACATCCAGGCCGCGCGCGCGGTCGCCGAGGCCGTACGCTCCACACTCGGCCCGAAAGGGATGGACAAGATGCTCGTCGACTCGATGGGCGACGTCACCATCACGAACGACGGCGTCACCATCCTCAAGGAGATGGACATCGACAACCCGACGGCCGAGATGATCATCGAGGTCGCCGAGACGCAGGAGGACGAGGCCGGCGACGGCACCACGACGGCCGTCGCGGTCGCGGGCGAGCTCCTGAAGAACGCCGAGGACCTCCTCGAGCAGGACATCCACCCGACCGCCATCATCAAGGGCTTCCACCTCGCCAGCCAGCAGGCCCGCGAGGAGATCGACGACATCTCCGAGGACGTCGACGCCGACGACGAGGACCTCCTCCGGAAGGTCGCCGAGACCTCGATGACCGGCAAGGGTGCCGAGCTCGACAAGGAGCACCTCGCCGAGATCATCGTCGAGGCCATCCAGTCGGTCACCGTCGAGGAGCAGGTCGACATGGAGTACCTCAACATCGAGACCCAGACGGGTCAGTCGGCCTCCAACTCAGAGCTCCTGAAGGGCGCGGTCATCGACAAGGACCCCGTCCACGACAACATGCCCACCGAGGCGACTGACGCCAACATCCTCCTCCTCAACGAGGCCGTCGAGATCGAGGAGACCGACGTCGACACCGAGGTCAACGTCACGGACCCGAGCCAGCTCCAGCAGTTCCTCGACCAGGAGGAGAAGCAGCTCAAGCAGAAGGTCCAGCAGATCGTCGACTCCGGCGCGGACGTCGTCTTCTGCCAGAAGGGCATCGACGACCTCGCCCAGCACTACCTCGCGAAGGAGGGCATCCTCGCCGTGCGCCGCGTCAAGAAGGCCGACGTGCGCTTCCTGCGTGAGATCCTCGGCGCGAACATCGTCTCGGACCTCGACGACTTCGGTCCCGAGGACCTCGGCTTCGGCACCGTCAGCCGCGACGAGGAGGACGAGCTGTTCTACGTGAAGGGCGCGGAGAACGCCCACGGCGTGACGCTCCTCCTGCGTGGCTCCACCGACCACGTCGTCGACGAGCTGGAGCGCGGCGTCACCGACGCGCTCGACGTCGTCGCACAGACCGTCTCCGACGGCCGCGTCGTCGCCGGCGGCGGCGCGATCGAGGTCGAGGTCGCGGACCGCCTCCGCAACTTCGCCGACAGCGTCGAGGGCCGCGAGCAGCTCGCCGTCGAGGCGTTCGCGGACTCCCTGGAGCTCGTCCCGCGCGTGCTCGCCGAGAACGCCGGGCTGGACTCCATCGACACGCTCGTCGACCTGCGCGCAGCCCACGAGAGCGGCGAGAAGCGCGCCGGGCTGAACGTCTTCAGCGGCGACGTCGAGGACACCTTCGAGGCCGGCATCGTCGAGCCCGCGCACTCCAAGGAGCAGGCCCTGTCCTCCGCCACGGAGGCCGCGAACCTCGTCCTCAAGATCGACGACATCATCGCCGCCGGCGACCTGAGCACCGACAAGGGCGGCGACGAGGGCGGCGCACCCGGCGGCATGGGTGGCATGGGCGGTATGGGCGGCATGGGCGGCGCGATGTAAGTTCGGCCACGACCGACTTCCATCGGCCACCAGGCCACACGTCCCACCACGCCGCATCGACGCGAAACCGATCCGTTTTTTCGGACGCCGCGAACCGCGAGCGTCGCCACTCCCGAGCGTGTGACCGCCGGAGAAGGAGTTCCGTTCAGTCGTCCACTTCGAGCGCGAACTGCTCGTTCTCGCAGACGGAGTTCAGCACGACGCTGGTGTTCGACTCCTTGATGTCGGGGTCGGTGAGCAGGCGCTTGATCTGGTCGTTCATCCCGTCCGTGTCGGTGAACTTCCCGATGGCGATGACGTCGTAGTCGCCGGTGACCTCGTAGACCGAGACCATCTGCTTCTCCGCGCGGAGCCGCTCGGTGATGTCGGGCAGTGCGTTCCCCTCGACCTTGAGCTGGAGGACGGCGGTCACGTCGTAGCCGAGCAGGTCGTAGTCGACCTTCGGGGTGTAACCCCGGATGACGCCATCCTCTTCGAGGGCGGAGACGTGGTTCGAGACCGTCGTCACGGAGACGTCGAGCTGCTCGGCGAGGCTCCGCAGGCTCGCGTCGCCGTTGTTCAGAAGTGCATTCACCAACTTCGCGTCGAGATTTTCGTACGTCATTGTATCCACGGTACGTCCCCAGCCATTAGAAGTTTACGAACATCCAGTTTCGTCTGGAGAGGTAGAGATTTGCGCGTAACAGTAGGGTTTTAGTACTGGCAATAGTTGGATTAGGCGACCAGAAAGATGACAAGCGGAAACTTCAGCGCGGACGAGGAGGCGGTGCTCGAACAGATCGAGGAACAGAACGTGGACTTCCTGCGGCTCCAGTTCACCGACATCCTCGGCACCGTCAAGAACGTCTCCGTGCCGGCGAGCCAGGCCGAGAAGGCGTTCGAGGAGGGTATCTACTTCGACGGGTCGTCCATCGACGGCTTCGTCCGCATCCAGGAGTCGGACATGCGGCTCGAGCCCGACCCGAGCACCTTCGCCATCCTCCCGTGGCGGCAGACCGAGGACAGTGCGGCGGCACGCCTCATCTGTGACGTGATGGACACCTCGACCGGCGAGCCGTTCTCCGGCGACCCGCGTGGCGTCCTGAAGCGTGCCATCGAGCGTGCCGAGGAGCTCGGGTACGACATCAACGCCGCGCCCGAACCCGAGTTCTTCCTGTTCGAGGAGGACGAGGACGGCCGCGCGACCACCAAGACCAACGACGCCGGCGGCTACTTCGACCTCGCGCCGAAGGACCTCGCCAGCGACGTCCGTCGTGACATCATCTACGGCCTCGAGTCGATGGGCTTCGACATCGAAGCCTCGCACCACGAGGTCGCCGAGGGCCAGCACGAGATCAACTTCACGTACGACGACGCCCTCTCGACGGCCGACAACGTCGCGACGTTCCGGTCCGTCGTCCGCGCCATCGCGGCCGAGCACGAGCTGCACGCGACGTTCATGCCCAAGCCCATCCCGCGCATCAACGGCTCCGGCATGCACACCCACATCTCGCTGTTCGAGGACGGCGAGAACGCGTTCCACGACGACGACGACGAGTTCAACCTGAGCGAGACGGCCAAGCAGTTCACCGCCGGCGTCCTCGAACACGCGCCGGCCATCACCGCCGTCACGAACCCGACCGTGAACTCCTACAAGCGCCTCGTCCCCGGCTACGAGGCCCCGGTGTACGTCGCGTGGTCCGACCGCAACCGCTCCGCGCTCATCCGCAAGCCCGCCGCCCGCGTCCCGGCGGCGAGCCGCATCGAGGCGCGCTTCCCCGACCCGTCGTGCAACCCGTACCTCGCGTTCGCCGCGCTCATCCACGCCGGCCTCGACGGCATCGAGCAGGGCCTCGAGTGCCCCGACCCGGTCCGCGAGAACATCTACGAGTTCGACGAACAGAAGCGCGAGGAGTACGGTATCGAGACGCTCCCGACGAACCTCGGCGAGGCCGTCGACGCCCTCGAGGAGGACGAGGTCGTCGCCGACGCGCTCGGCGACCACGTCTACGAGAAGTTCACCGAGGCCAAGCGTGCCGAGTTCAAGGACTACCTCGTCGACGTCTCCGAGTGGGAGCTCGACCGGTACCTCGAGAAGTTCTAGAACCCGAATCGTATTTTCGCCGCGTCGATACCCCGTTCAGACCCGGTCTAGCTCGACCGCCACTCCTGCACGCGGTCCCGGAGCCGGCCCGGGATACCGAGCACGGAGAACGTCAGTCCGAACAGCACGAACAGGACGTACAGCCCGAGCGTCGACAGCCAGATGATGATCATGGCGAGGACGACCCAGCCGTCGCCCTGGAGTCGGGGCGTGTACAGCAGCCCGAGCGTCATCACGGTGCCGTAGAGCAGCACGACGTACGGACCCCAGCCGCGGGCGTGGCCGCGCCGGAGCTTCCGACGGACGTAGCGCTTGAGCTCGCCCCGCATCTCGTCGCGGTTGACGGTGCGGGACTGCACGTCGTCCTCGAACTCGGCGAGCTCCTCGCGGAGGTCGGCGACGGAGTCCTTGCTGGCGCGGCTGCCCTCGACCTCGTCCTCGAGGTCGGCCAGCCGCTCGTACAGCCGGTCGATCTCGCGTTCGCGGTCGGTCCGGTCGTCGTCCTCGGAGCCGCCGCTGCCGGTGCCGCCGTCGCCGTCTGGACCCCCATCGCCGGGTTCGTCGCCACCCGTGCCGCCAGCGTCGCCGGAGGTATCGCCATCGTCCGGTCCGTCGTCCGCGGGCGGTTCCTCGCCCGCGTCCTCCTCGCTCGCTGGTGCGTCGTCTTCGGTCGCGTCGGTGCCCTGCTCGGTGGGGTCGTCCGTCTCGTCCTCAGGCATCGTCGCTGTTCCTTGTCGCTTCGTCTTGTCGCAGGCCCGCGCTTTGAAGGTGCCGGTCGAGAGTCGCGTCCAGCTCCTCCGTCGCGAGGTTGCGACCGGCCAGCACGGCGTTCAGCGCCGCCCCGACGAGCAGGACGAGCGCGCCGAGGTAGAGCCACGTCACCAGCAGCAGGATACCGCCGACGACGCCGTACACCGCGTAGCCCGTCGCGTACTCCGTCGCGTAGACGGAGAAGACGACGCTCAGGACGGTCCAGCTCAGCGCCGCGAACGCCGAGCCGGGCAGGGCCTCGCGAACGGTCACGTCGGCGTGCGGGAAGATGTAGTACAGCGGGAAGAACACCAGCCCGAGCGCGACCACGGTGACCACCCCGCCGACGACGCCCCCGTACGGCAGGTTCAGCAGGTTCACCGCGATGGTGACCACGGCCGCGACCCCGCCGGCGAGGCCGACCGCCGCGAGGCCGATGCCCGCGTCGACGAGCTGGTCGCCGAGTGGTTGCTCCAGCCCGTGGCCGTACACCGCCGAGAACGACCGGTCGATGGCACGGAACACCTTCAGCGAGCTCCAGACCAGCACCACGAGCCCGACGATGGTCGCGCCGCCACGGCCCTGGCCGCCGACGAGCGCGTTCCGCAGCACCTCCTGGCTCGCCGGCGTGAGGGTCTCCCCGCCCATCGCGACCACGTCGTTCGCCAGCTGCTCGCCGCCGACCGCGGTCGCCACCGCGACGACCAGCAGCGCGAGCGGGAACAGCGAGACGAACGCGTAGTAGGCGATGGCCGCCGCGAGGAACGTCAGCTGTTCGTCGCGCGCGATGGCGACGACCGCCACGACGAGCGAGACGACGCGCTTGACCGCTGACGGGAGTGACACACCTCCGACTACGACGACTCGCCCAAAAAGCCCGTCGTCGAAGACGGTGCGGATGCGGGCCACTGGAGACGCCGGGGTCGTCCACGGCCGACACGCATCCGTCCCGACGAGAACCCGGGGTCAGATATCCGCTGTCGCCGCGCGCATCTCCGGAATCGTCGCGTCGCTCTTGAACGTCGTGCCGCCGTAGTGCGCCCGCGAGGCCGAGAACCCGGCGTTCCGGAGCGCGTCGAGGAACTCGTCCATCCCGCTCGCGCCGCGGCCCCAGAGCTTGCAGAGGCGGTGCTGGTCGTAGTGGCTGGGCTCGTCGAGCTCCGCTTCGAGCGTGTCACAGAGGTCGCGTGCGCGGTCGGCGGTGCCCATGTCGTCGGTGACCCGGTCGCGCACGTCGGCGACGAACTCGGGGTCGCGGTAGGAGCCGAGCCAGAGCGGCCCGGCGGTGAGCACCCGGTTGCCGTCGCAGCGCGGGCACGTCTCGGGCGGGTGCGGGATGAGGCCCTGCTCGGCCTCGCGCCGGAGGCAGTCCTCGCAGTGGTGGAGGAAGCCCAGCTCGTCCATGCTGGCGTTGGCGTCGGTGGCCCGCCCGGAGAGGTCGAGGTAGGTGCGGACGTAGTGGCTGGTCGCGTGGGTGAGCAACGGCGTGATGCCGGTGTCCCAGCGCGCGCCGGCCCGGGCGAGCGCGCCGAGCAGGATTCGCACGCCCATCTCGGCGTGGTAGTCGGTGTTGCGCGGGACGGCGGCGTACGAGCGCACGCCGGAGTCGAAGTGCGCGCCACAGAGCGGCGCGGTGTCGGTGGCGGTGACACAGAGCAGGTCCCGCGTGTTGGCGAAGGCGGCGTCGGCGAAGGGCATCGGCGTGCCGAACGGGTCCAGGTCGACAACGTCGAAGTAGTCGTCGTGCATGAGCGCGTTGACGTTCCGGTGGACGACCGCGCCGTCGAGGTCGTTCCGGGCGAGGTTCTCCCGGGCGAGTTCGACCGCCTCCTCGTCGATGTCACAGCAGGTCACCTCCCAGCCCTCGGCGGCGGCGCGAGCCCCCCTGACTCCGGAGGCCGTCATCGCGTCGAGGTAGGTGTCGGCGCGGTCCTCGCGCTCGCGGTACGCCCGGAGGACCGCGACGGTCAGGTCGCGGTTGAACTCCTGGACCGGGTTGAAGAAGACCGACTCGTGGGTGCCCTCGCCGTCCTGCTCGGGCACCGAGACCGTGACGTTGCCCTCCGTGACGTCCATGCGGGTCCGTGGGTGGCGGTGGGCGAAAAGGGATGCGATGTGGTGGGACGACGGTCGCCGGGGCGTCCGAACTGTTTTCACACCCCCGACCGAACGACGCGACAGTGATTGAGGGCATCGCCGCCGGGTGGGTCGCGTGACCGACGAGGAGCGCGAGCGTGCCGTGGCGGCGTGGAAGGGGATGCTCGACGAGGCGGGCGAGCTGACGCCAGAGGCGGTCGAGCAGATAATGAACGTCCACGGCGACCGCGGCAAGCACGCCATCGAGGCCGTCTCGGAGGGGCGTGTGAAGCGCTACCGGGACTTCACGGTCGTCGTCGGCTACGAGGACGAGTACATCGTCGAGGACGGCGGCTGCACGTGCAAGGACGCCGAGTACAACCTGGACCCGACCGACCCGACCGAGCTGTGCTGGCACGCCCTGGCGGTGCCCATCGCCGAGCGGGTCGGCGCGGTCGACCACCACGACATGTGGTACTCCGAGGTCAGGGAGTTCCTCTAGGCCTGCCTGACCGAGAGCTGGTACTCGAACGTCGCGCTGGCCGAGAAGCTCGTCGCGATGATGGTGTACTCGCCGGGGTCGAGCGGGATGTCGACGATGGCGGAGTCGAGACCGCTGTAGTCGTCGTTCTCCGCGATGATCTGGTCGTTCGGGCCGAGCAGGTAGAGGTACGTGTCGTCGGCCGAGGTCATCTCGATGTCGACGGTCGTCGCGCTGTCGATGGTGAGCGTGACGGGCTCGTAGTAGCCGTTGAACCGGGATTCACGAGGGTCGCTCGTATCGAGGACACCGGTACGGGTCTCGCCGACGGAGATGGACCGGAGGTCGCCGTCCAGTTCGGCGACGGAGAGCTCGTACTCGAACGTCGCACCCGAGTCGAAGCTGGTGGCGATGATGGTGTACTCGCCGGTCTCCGAGAGCGTGAACGACGATATCCGCGAGTCGAGGCCGTTGTAGTCGTCGTTCTGGGCGACGACCTGCCCGTCGGGGCCGAGCAGGTAGAGGTAGGTGTCGTCGTCGGAGCTCATCGAGATGTTCACCGTGCTGCCGGTCGGCGCGTCGAGCGCGATGGGCTCGTAGTAGCCGTTGAACCGGTCGCTCTGAGGATCGTTCGGGTCCAGTTCGCTGGTCAGCGTCTCGCCGGGCGCGATCGACTGCGTGGGCGTCAGGTCCGACCCCTCCGTGACGGAGAGCTCGTACTCGAAAGTCCCCTCCTCGGAGAAACTGGTGGCGATGATGGTGTAGTCGCCGCTCTCGGAGAGCGTGAGCCGTGAGACACGGGAGTCGAGACCGTCGTGGTCGTCGTTCTGAGCGACGACAGTTCCGCTCGGGTCGAGGACGTAGAGGTAGGTGTCGCCGTTCGCGGAGCTCATCGAGATGTCCACCGTGGTGCCGGTGGGTGCGTCGAGCGTGACGGGCTCGTAGTAGCCGTTGAACCGACTCTCGCGGGGGTCGCTCGTGTCGATACCGCCGGTGCGCGTCTCCCCGACGGAGATGGAACGCAGGTCCGGCAGCGACTCACTCTCGGTGACCGACAGCTCGTACGCGAACGTCGCGGTCGGATCGAAGCTGGTTGCGACGATGGTGTAGTCGCTGTTCGCAGGGACCGAGAGCTGCGGGATACCGGCGTTGCGGCTGTTGCTGGCCGCGACGACGGTTCCGCTCGCATCGAGGACCGCGAGGAGGGTGTCGCCACCCGAGGAGCTCATCTCGATGTCGACCGTGACGTCGCTGTCGACGTCGAGGTCGATGAAGTCGTGGTAGCCGTTGAGCGCCGGGAGCTGGCCGTCGTCGCTGCTGAGCTCGCCCTCGATGGTCTCGCCGACGGAGATGGACTGCGTCGCGGTCGCGTCGGTGACGGAGAGCTCGTAGGTGAACGTCCCTTCAGGCTCGAAGCTCGCCGCGACGATGGTGTACTCCCCTGCCTCGGGGAGGGTGAAGTTGAGGAGTAACGAGTCGAGGCCGCTGAAGTCGTCGTTCTCCCCGATGACGTTGTCGTCCGGGTCGAGGATGTAGAGGTAGGTATCGCCGTCCACGGAGGACATCGAGACGTTCACCGACATCTCGCTCCCGACCTCGAGCGTGACCGGTTCGTAGTAGCCGTTGAACTGACTGCTCTGTGGGTCGCTGCTGTCGATGACCCCCGTCCGGGTCTCCCCGACGGCGATGGAGCGCAGGTCGCTCCGCACCTGTGTGAGCGAGAGTTCGTACGCGAAGTCGATGGTGTCGCTGAAGCTCGCCGCGAGGATGACGTAGCCGCCGTCGGACGGGAGCTCGAACCCGGTGATAGCGGAGTTGAGGCTGGTTGCATCGTCGTCGTTCTCCTCGAGGACGTTCCCCTGCTCGTCGAGCAGGTAGAGGTAGGTGTCGCCGCCCGGGGAGTTCATCGAGATGTGCACGATGTCGCCGGCCGAGCCCACGAACGTGTAGGGCTCGTAGTGGCCCTCGAACTGGGGGTCCGAGGGTGTGTCGGCCGTGAGCTCACCCGAGACGGTCGCACCGTACTCGATGCGCGTCGCCTCGCCCTCGACGGGGAGGTCGATGGGTTCCGCAGTCGTCGTCGGAGCAGCCGTCGGTGTCGACGTCGCAGTCCCGTTCTCGGTCCCGTCCTCGGGGGCTGCTTCTTCGAGGAGCCCCGTACACCCGGCGAGCCCGCCGGTCAGCGCCGTTGCACCGGCCAACAGTATCGACCGCCGTCGTTCATCTTCGAGAGACATTGTCCAGAGATGAACGTTTCCATGTGATTATTCTTTTGGTCGATGGGTACCCGTAATCCGGAAACGTCGACTCCGAGAAGCGCCCGTTCGGGACCGCTACGGCCGACAGACGTGGGGTGACGGGAGTACATACGCCGAAACCGGAGGACATCAGTCGTCATTCACGGCGCGAGCCATTTCGGCGTAGCTACATGTGGAATGCCAGTGGCTGGCAGGTCAGTCGACCCACGTCCAGTGCCGGTTACTCCGCACAGAGCTCGACGAAGTTCCGCAGTATCGTCAGCCCGGTCTCGCCGGACTTCTCGGGGTGGAACTGCGTGCCGAAGACGGTGCCGTCGTCGTTGGCGACGATGGCGGGGAACTCGACGCCGTAGTCCGTCGTCGCGACGACCGCGCCCTCGTCGTCGGGGACGGCGTAGTAGGAGTGGACGAAGTACGCGTAGCGGCCGTCGATGCCCTCGACGAGGGGGTGCTCGCGCTGCACCGAGAGGTCGTTCCAGCCCATGTGGGGGACCGTCTGGCCCGCCTCGAACCGGACGTTGCGGCCCGGGATCAGGTCCAGGCCCTTCACGTCGCCCTGGCCCTCGCGCTCCGCCTCCTCGCTCTCCGTCAGGAGCATCTGCATTCCGAGACAGATGCCAAAGAGCGGCGTGTCGGACTCGGCCACCTCGACGAGCGCGTCCCGCACCGACTCGGCGTTCTCCATCCCCTCGCCGAACGCGCCGACGCCCGGGAGGACGACGCCGTCCGCCTCGGCGAACGCTTCGGGGTCGCTGTCGATACTGACCGACGCGCCGGCGCGTTCGATCCCGCGCGAGACGCTCCGGAGGTTCCCAAGCCCGTAATCGACGACGACGACGTCGGCGAGCGTCTCCTGCTCGCGTGAGTGCGACTGCGTGCTCATGTGAACGGGTACTGCCCCGGCGCGCAAGTGCGTTTCCGTTGCGGTCACGCTCGCCACACCGCCGTTCGATTCTGTCCGGCCCGATGCTGATTTTCCGGCGCGGGGTGACGGTGATTAGGAACGTCGGTCTACATAGACACGAGGAGTTGCTTCCGAACAGCCGGCTGCTCGAAACAGGCCGCTCCCGTCTATCGAGTTTGTGTCGCTCATCCAATAACAGGAATCGACTGACTGCGGGCATCCAACCCGTAACAGCGCGTGTAGACCCGTTGATCCTGTGGTCTACGTAGTTCTACGTAGATAGATTAGGAACTTTTAATAGCGATATCAAGAACTTTGAATTGATTCGCAATGGAAAGTCGACGCAGCTTCCTCAAAGCAACTGGTGCAGTGGGAACAGCCGGAATCGCCGGGCTCTCGGGATGCATCGGGAGCTTCGGTGGTGGCAGTTCTAATACGATCACGTTCACGCTGACTCCGGCGGAGTCCGACGTGGACATTCAGACGCAGTATCAGCCGATGTTCGACTACCTCGAGTCCGAGGCCGACGTGACCATCGAGTCCACCGTCGCCGCGGACTACGCGGCGGTCCTACAGGCACTCGACAGCGACCAGTCGGACATCGCGGACGCGGCACCGGCCATCGCGCTCCAGGCCGGCGAGCAGGACATCGCCGAGGTCGCCGGTATCCGCATCGCTTACGGTGCATCCCGGTACTTCTCGCTCATCACGACCCTGCCGGATAGCGACATCGAGGAGCTCACCGACCTCGAGGGCGAGACGATCGCCTTCGCCGACTCGCTGTCGACCAGCGGCTCGCTGTTCCCGCTGTACATGCTGAACGATGCCGGTCTCGACACCGGCGGTGCGCCCGAGGGTGAGCCCGAGGACTTCACCGGCCAGTGGTCCGACCACTCCACCGCTCGCGAGACGCTCATCAACCGGTCCGAGGTCGCCGCCGCCGGGACCGGAGCGTTCTCCACCGCGGCCCACGTCCCCAAGGACCAGTTCCCCTCCCAGTTCGAGGAGGTCTCCGCGGAGTGGGACAACGCCGGGAGCGCGACCGACGAGCAGGAGCTGCGGCTGCTCAGCTGCTCCGACCCGATCCCCCGTGCACCCATCCTCATCCGTTCGGGCCTCGACGACGACGTCAAGAGCCGCTGTGTCGACGCCCTGCTGGCGGCCGAGGAGTCCGACCTGATCGACGAGGACGCGGAGGCGGAACTCTGGTTCACCGGCCTCGCGGAGGGTTCGGTCGAAGACTACCAGCCCGTCCAGAACGTCATCGACGCACTCGGCGTCGAACTGGGTCAGTAACCGGTAGCAGTCACGTACCGCCCGCTTCGAACAATTCACACCTTTCATATTTCGCCACGGACACAGAACCAACAATGGGCCGCATACAAGTCGAAAATCTAAGCAAATCATACGGGGACGTGCAAGCGCTATCAGATATCTCGTTCACCATCGAGTCCGGTGAGTTCGCGATTCTCCTCGGCACGTCGGGAGCAGGGAAGTCGACGCTTCTCAGGTGTCTCAACGGTCTCACGACGCCGACCGAGGGAACCGTCAGCATCGACGGGAACGAGGTCGTCGGTCCCCGTGACGACATCGCCATGGTGTTCCAGCAGCACAACGTCCTCACCGAGGCCTCCGCCTACACGAACGCCCTGACGGGGGCGCTCAACCGGACACAGTTCCTCAAGAGCATGCTGAGCATGTACTCGCACGACGACAAGCTTGAGGCACTCGAAGCGCTCGACACCGTCGGGCTCCTCGCGGAGGCCGACCAACGGGCGGGGAGCATGAGCGGGGGCCAGCAACAGCGCGTCGGCATCGCGCGTGCGCTCGTCCAGGACCCGACCACGCTGCTCGCCGACGAGCCGGTCGCGAGCCTCGACCCCGCGAGCGCGGAGACCGTGATGAGCTACCTCCGGACGGCCGCCGAGGAACGCGACATCACGACGGTCGCCAGCCTCCACCAGGTGAACATCGCTCGCGAGTTCGGGAGCCGGTTCATCGGCCTCAAAGACGGGAACAAGGTGTTCGACGGTGGGCTCGACGACCTCACCATCGAGGCCGTCGACCGCATCTACGGCCAGGAGACCAACGCCGCACGGAACTCCGGTGCGGAGAGCGAGGAGGCCGCAGTATGAGTACCGACGACGGCTCCGAGCGCGGTACCCTCGCCCGCTTCGGATTCGGCGTCACCGGCGACACAGCAGTCGAACAGCGGCTCATCGAGCTGAAGCGCGCCAAGACCATCCGACGGCTGCTGATGCTCGTCGGCGCGGTCGTCTTCGGGTTCCTCTTCTATCTCGCACTCGGCGAGGTCGGCTTCACCATCGGTGAGCTGTACCGATACCGTGGCGAGTTCTTCGAGGCCCTCGGCCAGTTCTTCCCGCTCGCGCCAGTCGTCGGCATCCCGTTCATCGACGTCGGGGCGTACTTCGACTTCATCCAGGAGGCGAGTCTCCTGGAGCAGGCTATCGTCACCCTGGCGATGGGCTTTGCGGGGACCGTCCTCGGCTTCCCCGGCGCGCTCATCATGGGCATCCTGGGCTCGGAGCGGGTGCTCCCGTTCCCGCTCAACTTCATCTTCCGTGGCATCATGTCCACCATCCGCGCCATCCCGGCGCTGGTGTGGGCGCTCATCTACATCCCGCTCGGCGGTGTCTCGCCGTTCACCGCGACGCTGGCCATCGGGACTGACACGATGGGGAACCTCGGTCGCCTGTTCACCGACGAACTGGAGGAGATCGAGGAGGGCCCCATCGAGGGGATCCGGTCGACCGGCGCGGACAAACCACAGACGGTCGTCTTCGGGATGCTCTCGCAGGTGTTCACGCCCTTTATCGCGTGGACGCTCTACATCTTCGAGATCAACACGCGCATCGCCGTCACGATGGGCCTCATCGGTGGCGGCGGTATCGGGTACGTCCTCCAGACCCAGCGCAAGCTGTTCCACTACACGAACATGATGGCGACCATCCTCGTCATCCTCATCCTGGTCATCTCCGTCGAGATGGTCTCCCAGCGGACCCGCGCACACCTCCGAAGCGACACCGAGACGAAGAGCTTCCTCACGCTGCTGAAGGAGTTCCCCCAGCGGATGACGGAGTCGCTCGGGAAGTAGCTCAGAACTCGCCGAGACGGGACTGCCCGTCGCTCCCGTTCTCGCGGCCGCCGACCAGTTCCGCGGCAGTTTCGAGCGCCGAGAGGAACGTCTCCTTCTGGCTCGGGTCGTACAGCGTCGCGGCGGGGTGGACACAGACGAGCAGCCGTCGTGGCTCCCCCTCGATACGAACGTCGGAGAGGTCCCCGGCCTCCTTCGTCACCGCCACGGAGCGCCCGAGCAGGTGTTCGGCGGGCACCTTCCCGAGCGTGACGAGCACCTCGGGGTCGACCAGGTCGATCTCGCTCTCGAGGTAGGGGCGGCAGTTCTCGAGCTCGTCGGCGTGCGGGTCGCGGTTGTCCGGTGGACGACAGCGCACGCAGTTGGTGATGCGGACCGTCTCGCGGTCGAGGCCGACCTCGCGGAGCGTGTCGGTGAGCACGTCGCCGGAGCGGCCGACGAACGGCTCGCCCTGCTCGTCCTCGTTCGCGCCGGGTGCCTCGCCGACGAACAGCACGTCGGCGTCGGCGGGACCGACGCCGTTGACGATCCGGCTGCGGGAGTCACAGAGCGCCGGGCAGCGCTCGCAGTCGTGGACCTCCAGCCCGTCCATGGTCTCCATACGCCTCCACGCGTGGGCGGGCCACCTAACCGCTACGCTCTGGCACCGGCGGCTCCACGTCACTCCCGGCGGAGCGCGTCGCCGGCCCGCGCCGCGAACCGGGCGACACGGAGCGGCTCCGGCCGGCCGCCTTCGGGGGTGAACGCGCGGACAACGTCGCGTGCCTCGCTGTCGTCGACGCCGACGGCACGGACGTACACCGTCTCGTCGTTGACCGCGACGGGCGTTCGCGACGGCTGGCGGCGGTACACCTCGAGCCGTCGTTCACGCGCCCGACCGTCGAACGCCTCCTCGATGGCGGGTTCGAGCCCCGGACTCGCCTCGAACGTGACCGAGAGCACGGGTCGGGCGACCGCCTCGCGGACGGCGTGGAGGTCGACGACGTTGTACCACGCCAGCGCGAGACCGGCGAGGACGACGTATCGGACGTCCTCGCGGCCGAGGCGTTCGTACGTCTCGACGACAGCGTCGGTCGCGTCGCTCCCGCCGACCGTGCACGTCGCAAAAGAGAGTCCATCGACGGTGCGATCCGCTCTGACGACGACGCCGGCGAGCGTGCTCACGTTCCCCTGCGTGGACTCGGCGATGCCGACCGCCCGCACGCCGGCTTTCATCGCGTCAGCCGTCGTCTTTGATGTCCTTCAGTCGGTCGATGAGTTCGTCGTTGCTCGCCCCGTTCTCGAACTCGATTCGGCCCTGGTGGTCGGTCTCGCGCGAATCGACCGACTCTTCGTCGAGCTCTGTGTCGATGCTCTGATTGTCCTGTTCCGATTCGTCGTAGCTCCCGAAACCCATACACTGTACAATAATCGTGGCGGACTCAAAAAAACCACGGCGGCCGCGCCGCTTTTATTACGTTCGGAAATGGCCATCGGAGTGTGTCTTGAGTTCGTTGCAGGCTCCAGTCAGCACTTAAGTCCACCAGCCGTACGCCGGTGTATGGAAGTCCACAACGTCACTGCCGACGCGGAGACGTTCACCTGCAACGCCTACCTCACCGTCGGTGACCGGACGGTACTCGTCGACGCGGGGGCGATGGACGGCGTCGTCGACGTCGTCCGCGAGCACACCGACCACCTCGACGCGGTCGTGCTCACCCACCAGCACGGCGACCACGTCGCCCAGCTCGACGCGGTGCTCGAGGCGTTCGACGACCCCGACTGCTACGCCTACGGCGACCACCCCCGTCGCACCCACGCCCTCACCGACGGCGACGACGTCGTCATCGGCGACGAGCGCTTCGAGGTCGTCTACACCCCCGGCCACGCCGCGGACCACGTCTCGCTGGTCAGCGACACCACCCTGTTCAGCGGCGACGTCGTCGTCCACGACGACGGCGCGTTCGACTACGGCAGCTTCGGCCGCACCGATATGGCCGGGCAGTCCCGCGAACGCCTCATCGAGAGCATCAGCACCCTGCTCGACAGGATGCCCGACACCGTCGAGTACATGTACGCCGGTCACGGCTCCACCTTCCACGGTGACGTCCGCGACGTGGTCGAGACCGCACTCGTCCGCGCAGAGAAACGCGAGCCGAAGTACCCCGACGAGTAGCTGGCCCCGATAGCGTACGCGCCAGCGTCGCTACTCACCGTACGGGTGAGACGAGAAAGACGACTGCGACTACGCCGCGCGCGCTTCCTTCGCCTTCGGACGGAGCTTCTTGTAGCCGCACTTGCGGCACTTCTCCGCCCGCTTCGGGTTCCGCGCGTTGCAGCGCATGCAGATCATCTTCTCGAGCGACCGCTTCTCCGCAGCCTCGAATCGTGCCATACTCCTCCCTACACCGTGCTGCGGGTAAAAGCGTTTCCGAGTGCGTCCGCGGGCTGTAGTCTGTTTCGAACTTGGAGAGGGGACCGATTCGAACAGCCGGAAACTCCGGTCTGTCGTTGGAGTCTCTGCTGTCGACAACGGCCAGAAAGCCCCGAGGCGCTCGGCGACCATCGCCGGGGCACCCTTCAAATACGAAGCCGGAGCCAGAGCCACCGTGACCTGAGTACGGTCGCGCGGGGGCCGAGGCGGGAGCACGGCACACCCTCGCGCGGAGTGCGCGGGCCGAGCGCCAGCGAGGGTTCCGCGAACGGAGAGAGCGGAACGCAGCAAGACGACGGAGGAGTCTCGCCAGCTCCGCGAGTGCGAACGGGGAGCTCGCGACCCGTGAGCGCGCCGTCTGTTCGCTACACCGACTCGTCGGCGAGGTAGTCGTCCTGGACCGCGACGACCTCGGTGGAGTCGGCACAGTCCGCGTAGCGCCGCAGCGGCTCGTCGTTGAGTTCGAGGAACGTCTCGCCCCACGTGAACTTCGCGAGGATCCGCTCGGCGTGGTCGCGCTCGCCGAGGATACAGAGCGCCGCGGCCAGCGCCTCGACGGTCGTGAGCGCGAACGGCTTCCCGAAGTTCACCGGGTTGGCGGCGACGAGGAACGGGAGCGCCCGGTGCTCGCCGCGGAGGTCGAACGCGTCCACGTCCGCGCTCTCCCACGAGCAGTCGAGCGCGACGAGCGCGTCGGGGTCGTCGGCCGGCGAGAGCGCCTGCTCCGCGTGCGGGTCCAGAACCAGGCCGTACGGCGTCGCCCGGTTCGAGCGGTGCAGCTCGGCGAGGTCGAACTTCGCGAGCTTCCGGGCGGTGCACTTGTCGGGGTCGTCGTCGCCCTCGTACCGGACGTGGAGCTTCACACCAGTGGTTGCCCGGCAGCGGGCAAAAGCGCCACGCTACACCAGCCGGTCGTACAGGTCGTCGACGTCGACCAGCGTCAGCTCTCGGTCCTGCATCGTGGCGATGTGGTCGGCGCGGTCGCCGACCGTCTGCCCGTCCATCGACTCGAACAGCTCGGCGAGGAACGGCTCCATGGCGTCCCGTAGCTCGTCGTAGCTCGTCTCGACGTGGCCCATCTGCAGGTCGACGAGGACCGTCCCGCCGCGCTCGGCCACGTCGTACCCGAGGAACAACGGGTGGACCGCTCGTTCGAATCGCGCGAGGTCGTAGAGCCGGAGCAGGGAGTGGATCGAGCCGTATCCCTGGTACACAGTGTCGTCGTCGGTCTCGACGGCGAACTCCACGTGGTCGGAGGGACCGGTGACCGCGGCCTCCCAGCCGCCGTGGACGCCGTCGAGTCGAAACCGTACCATGGTCGAGAGGTAGTTCCGGATCGGGTAAAAGGCTCCGAGAGCGGTCGCGACGACGAGGCCGACTCCTCCGCTCACGAGGACGAGGCCGACCCCTTCGCTCGGCGGCTCGCGGGTCGCTTCGCTCCCCGCTCGCGAGGACGAGGCCGACTCCTTCGCTTCGCTCAGTCGTCGGCCTCGCTCTCCTCGTGAACCGCCTCACCACGAAGTAGCCGCGACGCGATGGTGAACGTCTGCTCGGCCTCCCGGCGCGTCGGGAAGTGCGCCGCGAGGTAGCGCGCGACGGCGACCATGGCCACCCGCTGGTCGCGCTCGTCGCTCGCGCAGTCGAACTGCCGGAAGCCGGCTTCGAGCGCCTGCAGCGTGTGGAACCCCGCGTCCTCCCGAAGCAGTGCGTGGCCGAGTCGCCGCCGCAGGTCGGCGGGGTCGCCACCCGCGTCGAGGAACTCGCCGACGAGCCGGCCGGCCTCGTTGACCCGACCTTCGGCGTCGAACGTCCCGTCGAGGTCGTCGAGGATGGCTTCCGGGTTACGATCCGTCTCGGCCGGCTCTGGTATCGGCGCGGGCGGCGTGTTGAGGAACCGGTCGAGGTAGACGTTCACCGCGCCGTCGAGCACCCCCCGGTAGAGTACGGGCGCGTCGACCCGTCGGGTCGCCTGGTGGACCGCGTTCGCGTAGGTGAACGTGTGATGGACCGTGTTCCAGTCCGAGAACTCGTTGCTCGTGCCGAACTGCGCGACACGGGTCGCGGCGGCCGCTGCGACCGTACTCGCGAGTTGCTCCGGCGTCGCCCCGTCGGCGATGGCGTCGCGGAGCCCGTCGACGATGGCGTGCGGGTCGTCCGAGAGTAGCAGCGCCCGGAACTCGTCGGGTTCGGTCCACGAGTCGTCCGCACCGCGAGCCGCGAGGTCGTCCAGCTCCGCGGTGACATCCTCGACCAGTCCGGCGAGGTCGACCGGCTGTCGCCACGAGGAGAGCTCCTCGCTCCGTTCGGCGTCGGTCAGCGAAGGAACCAGACTGGCGAGCGTGTCGTCGGCGTGGTCCCAGCCGACGTGGTCGAGCGTCTCGATGGCCTTGTTGACGAAGTCGAACGTGTGCCCGGTGTCGAGGTACCGGTGGTCGGTGGCGGCCGCGTAGAGCATCCGTTCCACGCCCTCGCGGTCGCAGGCGGCGACGGCGGTCCGGAGCACGCGCTCCGCGCCGTCCCCGTCGCGGACCTCGACGTTCTCGCGGAACCACGACGCGAGCCGGTCGGGGTCGACGTCCTCGCGCTCGAACGGCGGCTGTGCGAACCGTGGCGGCTCGCCCGCACAGTCCGAGGCGACGTGTCTGAGCCCGGTGTACATCGCCCGCTTCCGGTCGTCGGTATCGAGCTCCGGTGCGACGTTCGCCATCGCTGCGAGGATGGTCAGCCCGGAGGACCAGCCGTCCTCGCGGTACTTCGTGCCGAACCTGACGCCGCGGTCGAGCACGTCGGTCCGGTCCACGCCGGCGTCGTCCAGCCCGACGACCGCCTTGGCGACGACGAGCCGCAGGTTCTCCTCGAGTCCGGTCTGGAGGCGGTTCGACCAGTGTTCGGCCGGCGGGGCGTCCCGTCGTGGCCGTGGGCGGACGAACACGTCGCCGTCACGTACCTCGACGGGGTACGTCGCCACGTCGTCGGCCCAGGGGTCGAACGTGTCGCCGCAACCGAGTTCGAACCGTGCGTGGTGCCAGTGACAGGTGAGGACGCCCTCGTCGACGGTGCCCTCGACGAGTGGAAAACCCATGTGCGGGCACCGGTTGTCCACCGCCCGGACCTCGTCCTCGTGGTGGAACAGGGCGATGGCGTGCCCACCTTCGGTGACGAGTGCGCGCCCTTCGTCGCGGAGCTGGGCGAGCGTACTGACCCGCACGAACTCCTCGTCGGTAGTTGCCATGGGTCATCTTGGCGTGCAAGCGTGAAAACCGTTGGCTGGCGGCGGTGTCGGGACGTGGTCCCCGTCTGGTGAGCAACCACGGTTAAGTCGCCGGGGTCGATACACTGGTGCATGCTTTCCGTCGGCTCCGAAGCCCCGAACTTCTCCCTCCCCGGCGTCGAGAACGGCGAGTTCGACGAGTACTCGCTGGTCGAGGCGCTCCGCGAGGACCTCGTCGTCATCGCGTTCTATCCGGCCGACTTCAGCCCGACCTGCACCGAGGAGCTCTGTACGCTCCAGGATATGGACCTGCTGAATCTGGATGCCGACGTGACACTGTTCGGTATCTCGGGCGACTCGATGTACAGCCACCGGCGCTTCGCCGAGGAGTACGACATCACCTACCCGCTGCTGGCCGACAGCATGGGCGAGGTCGCTGCGGAGTACGGCGTCTGCATGCCGGACTGGCGCGGCCACCGGAACGTCCCGAAACGGTCGGTGTTCGTCGTCGACGAACGCCAGCGGGTACGGTACGCCTGGTCGGCCGACGATCAGACCGTCCTCCCGGACGTGGGCGAGGTCCGCGCGGCCATCGACGACGTGCGCGACGACCGGACCGCCGTCCAGCGGTACGCCCGCGGGTACGAACACCTCGGAGCCGGTCGGGACCGCTTCGAGACCGCCTGGAGCGAGTACGAGGTCGGCGCGTGGCGTGGCGCGGTCGAGCACTTCGACGAGGCGGTTGCGTACTTCGACGCGGCGAGCGAGAGCCTCCGCTCGGCCGAACGGTTCGCCGAGTCCGAGCGCGTCGAGGTGGCGTGTCAGGAGGCCGGCGACCGTGCCGACGACTACCGGCAGGCGGCCCGCTGGTACGCCCGGTCGGCAGAGCACTACGCCGCCGACGACGAACCGCTGGGCGACGAGTACCGCGCCGACGCGGAGGGGCCACACGAGGCAGCGAGCACCGGCGACGCGCTCCCGACGCCGTCGTCGCTGTTCCCGGAGGAGTAGCCGTCGGCGTCGGCTGTTGGCGACCAGCCGCCGACCGCCGGGTTTCTGGTGCCGGCGACCGAAGCCGTCGTATGGCCACCGACGACCCGGTCGCGACGTACTACCGCGCGCTCGACGAGCACGACTACGAGACGCTCCGTGCGGTCCTCTCGCCGTCGTTCGTCCAGCACCGACCGGACCGCACGTTCGAGGACCGCGAGTCGTTCGTCCGGTTCATGCGCGACGGCCGGCCGTCCCCGGAGACGAGCCACGAGCTCGAGGGTCGGTTCCGGCTGGACGGTGCTGGTGGCGACGGCGAGGACGGCGACGGACCCACGGTTCTCGTCCGTGGTCGGGTGTGCGAGGACGGCGAGGTGCTGCTCCGGTTCGTCGACGCGTTCGCGCTCGCCGACGGACTGATCGAGCGCGTCGAGACGTACACCCGGTGAGGGTGGCTCAGTCCTCGCCCTCGAGCGTCCGTTTCCGGCGTTCGAACTCGTCGTCGTCCATCTCGCCGCGGGCGTAGGCGATGCGCAGCTCCTCGAGTGCGCGGTCCGTGCTGGACTGCTGTGAACGCGCGGCGTGGATGACGCCGGCGAGGAGCACCAGCGCGACCGGGAGGGAGAAGACGAACAGGATGATGACGATCTCGGGAGCACCGACGCTGCCGAAGAACGCGGGCGGGAACATACGATAGCAACGTCGTCGCGTCGAAAAAGCGTTTCGCGGCGGCGGGGTCGGGCGTTACTCGTCGGTGCCGAGCGCGCTCTCGCCGACCTTCTCGTGGCCCTCGATGACCTCGGTGCCGCCCATGTACGGCTGGAGGGGTTCGGGCACGTCGACGGTGCCGTCCTCGTTCTGGTAGTACTCGAGGATGGCGACCATCACGCGGCCGACGGCGGTGCCGGAGGCGTTGAGCGTGTGCAGGTACTCCGCGCTCTCGTGATGTTCGGGACGGTAGCGGATGCCCGCCCGGCGCGCCTGGAACGCCTCGAAGTTCGAGGCGCTGGAGACCTCCAGCCAGCGGCCGCCCATGCCCTCGGGGGCGTCTTCGCTGTCGGTGCCGGGGGCCCAGACCTCGAGGTCGTACGTCTTCGCGGAGGCGAACGTGAGGTCGCCCGTGCAGAGGTCGAGCACCCGATACGGGAGTCCGAGGCGTTCGAGCACCTCGGCGGCCTCCTCGACGAGCGCGTCGAGGCGGTCGTAGCTCTCCTCGGGCTCGACGAAGTTGACGAGTTCGACCTTGTTGAACTGGTGGACGCGGACGATGCCCCGGGTCTCGGTGCCGTGCTCGCCCGCCTCGCGCCGGAAGTTCGGCGTGTACGCCTGATGCTTGAGGGGCAGGTCCTCGCGGAGGAGGATGTCGTCGCGGTACATGTTCGTGACCGGCACCTCCGCGGTGGGGCAGAGCCAGAGGTCGTCGTCGTCGTACGCGTCGAACTCGTCGCCGCCGATGCGGTAGGCGTCCTCGTTGAACTTCGGGAGCTGGCCGGTGCCGCGCATCGAGGTCGACTTCACGGGGACCGGCGGGAACACGTCGACGTACTCCTGCTCGCGGTGGACGTCCAGCATGAACTGGATGAGTGCGTGCTCGAGGCGCGCGCCGTCGCCCTTGAGGAAGTAGAAGCCGGCACCCGTCGTCTTCGCGCCGCGGGCCTCGTCGATGATGTCGAGGTCCTCGCCGAGGTCGTAGTGCGGCGTGACCTCGTCCGGCAGGTCGCGCAGGTCGTCGAACCCCCAGCGCTCGACCTCGACGTTGTCGGCCTCGTCGTCGCCGACGGGGACGCTGTCGTCGGGGACCTGCGGCAGTTCGAGCATCGCCTCGTCGAGTTCGTCCTCCAGCTCGTCGGTGCGTTCCTCGACCCGCTGGAGTCTCTCCTTCAGCTCGCTGGACCGCTCGATGGCCTCCTGGGCCGCCTCCTCGTCGCCCTCCTGCTTGAGCTGGCCGATCTTGCTGCTGACCTCGTTGCGCTCGTGGCGGAGGTCGTCGCCTTCGGCTTTCAGTTCGCGCCACTCCGCGTCCAGTTCCAGGATCTCGTCGAGGTCCACGTCGTAGCCCCGGTCGTCGAGGCTCTCGCGGACTTCCTCGGGGTTCTCCCGGAGGTATCGGCGGTCGAGCATTTGCAAGGTGGTTGCTGTGGGGTCGGGAAAACCGTATCGGATGTGTGTTGGAGCGTGTCAACCGCCCTCGGTGTTCCGGTGGGGCGGAGCGGGTGGGCGGGGTGGCGGCTGTGACCACCGTCACCCGCGAACGCACGACTCTTTGCCCTGGCTCGCATACGACGGGCAAGATGAGCGACGCCAACTCCGGCCCTCTCTCTCCGGACAGACCGGACGCCCAGAAACCGTTCCGGGTGGACGCACCGTTCGAGCCGGCAGGCGACCAGCCCGAGGCCATCGAGTCGCTGGTCGCGGGCTTCGAGTCCGGTGCGACCGAGCAGACGCTGCTCGGGGTGACGGGGTCGGGCAAGACCAACACGGTGTCGTGGACCGTCGAGGAGCTCCAGGAGCCGACGCTGGTCATCGCCCACAACAAGACGCTGGCGGCACAGCTCTACGAGGAGTTCCGCGAGCTGTACCCGGACAACGCGGTCGAGTACTTCGTCAGCTACTACGACTACTACCAGCCGGAGGCGTACGTCGAGCAGACGGACACCTTCATCGACAAGGACGCCTCCATCAACGACGAGATCGACCGGCTCCGGCACTCGGCCACGCGCTCGCTGCTGACGCGGGACGACGTCATCGTCGTCGCCAGCGTGTCGGCAATCTACGGGCTCGGCGACCCGGCGAACTACGTGGACATGTCGCTGCGGCTGGAGGTGGGCGAGCAGGTGGGTCGCGACGAACTGCTCGCCCGACTGGTCGACCTGAACTACGAGCGCAACGACGTGGACTTCACGCAGGGCACGTTCCGGGTGCGCGGCGACACCGTCGAGATCTACCCGATGTACGGCCGGTACGCCGTCCGCGTCGAACTGTGGGGCGACGAGATAGACCGCATGGTGAAGATGGACCCGATGCAGGGCGAGGTCGTGAGCGAGGAGCCCGCCGTGCTCGTCCACCCGGCGGAGCACTACTCCATCCCGGAGGAGCGCCTCGAACGGGCGATGGAGCAGATCGAGGAGGACATGGCCGACCGGGTGCGCTACTTCGAGCGCAAGGGCGACGCCGTCGCGGCCCAGCGCATCGAGGAGCGCACGACGTTCGACCTGGAGATGATGCAGGAGACGGGCTACTGCTCGGGCATCGAGAACTACTCGCTCTACCTCTCCGACCGCGAGTCCGGGGAGGCACCGTACACCCTGCTCGACTACTTCCCCGACGACTTCCTCTGTGTCATCGACGAGTCCCACCAGACCCTCCCGCAGGTCAAGGGGCAGTTCGCCGGCGACAAGTCCCGGAAGGACTCGCTGGTCGAGAACGGCTTCCGGCTGCCGACGGCGTACGACAACCGCCCGCTCACGTTCGAGGAGTTCATGGAGAAGACCGACAAGCGGCTGTACGTCTCGGCGACGCCCGGCGACTACGAGCGCGAGCACAGCGACAACGTCGCGGAGCAGATCGTCCGCCCGACCCACCTCGTCGACCCGGCCGTCGAGGTCGCGCCGGCGACGGGGCAGGTCGACGACCTGATGGACCGCATCGACGAGCGCGTCGAGCAGGACGAGCGCGTGCTCGTGACCACCCTCACGAAGCGCATGGCCGAGGACCTCACGGAGTTCCTCGAGGAGTCGGGCGTCGACGTGGCGTACATGCACGACGAGACGGACACGCTGGAGCGTCACGAGCTGGTCCGGGCGCTCCGACTCGGCGACATCGACGTGCTCGTCGGCATCAACCTGCTCCGGGAGGGGCTGGACATCCCCGAGGTGAGCCTCGTCGCCATCCTCGACGCCGACCAGGAGGGCTTCCTGCGGTCGGAGACGATGCTCGTGCAGACGATGGGCCGTGCGGCCCGGAACGTCAACGGCGAGGTGGTGCTGTACGCCGACGACCGCAGCGACGCGATGAACGCCGCCATCGAGGAGACCCAGCGCCGCCGGCGCATCCAGCAGCAGTACAACGCGGAGCACGGCTTCACGCCGACGACCATCGAGAAGGACGTCGGCGAGACGAGCCTCCCCGGCGCGGAGACCGACACCGGCGGACTGGCGAGCGAGGGCGCACCGGAGGACGCAGAGGCCGCCGCCGCCAGAATCCAGCGGCTCGAGGACCGCATGCAGGAGGCCGCGAACAACCTCGAGTTCGAGCTCGCCGCGGACATCCGCGACCGAATCCGCGACCTGCGCCAGGAGTTCGAGGCGCTCGACGACCCCGACGACGGCACCATCGAGCCCGAGGCCGACCCCGAGTTCTGAGCGGCAGTTGCTCGCCGTGAAACTCGTCGGGCATTTATAAGGAACGGACGGGAGTACGTCGAGGTACATGGCAGCGATACGAACAGACGACCTCACCAGACGGTTCGGTGACGTCGTCGCGGTCGACGGTCTCGACCTGACCGTCGAGGAGGGGGAGGTGTTCGGCTTCCTCGGCCCGAACGGGGCCGGGAAGTCGACGACCATCAACGTGCTCCTCGGCTTCATCGAGCCCTCCAGCGGCGGAGCCGAGGTGCTCGGTGCGGACGTGACGACGCACTCGCGGTCCGTCCGCGAGCGCATCGGCCTGCTCCCGGAGGGGTACGGCCTCTACGAGAACCTGACCGGGCGCGAGCACCTCGTCTCGGCCATCGAGACGAAGGGTTCGGCCGACGACCCCGACGAGTTGCTCGACCGGGTCGGCCTCGACGCCGGCGACGCACGGCGGGCCGCCGGTGGCTACTCGAAGGGGATGCAACAGCGCCTCGGGCTGGCCATCGCGCTCGTCGGCGACCCGGACCTGCTCGTCCTCGACGAACCCTCCTCCGGACTGGACCCGAAGGGCATCAAGCTCCTCCGGGACATCGTCCGCGAGGAGACCGACCGCGGCGCGACGGTGTTCTTCTCCAGCCACATCCTCGACCAGGTCGAGAAGGTCTGCGACCGCGTCGGCATCATGGCGAAGGGCGAGCTCGTCGCGCTCGACACGCTGGGGAACCTGCGCGAGCAGCTCGGCGTCGGCGGTGTCGTCGAGGCGACGGTCGACGCGGTGCCGGACCTCGGCCCCGTCCGGGCCGTCGAGGGCGTCCGTGACGTGACCGCGGAGGACGACGTGGTCCGCGTGACCTGCGCCGAGCCGGCGGCGAAGATGCCGGCGCTCCGACGCATCGACGACGCCGCGACCGTCTCGGACATCGGTATCGACACCACGTCGCTCGAATCGCTGTTCGAGCAGTACACGAACGGTGAACACGGGCGGGATGCGACGGCCGCCGAGGCGACCACCGCCGAAGACGCCACCGCCGTCACCGGAGGCGAGGACTGATGCGCCTCGCCACCATCGCCCGCGACGACTTCACGAACGCCAGGCGCTCCTCCATCGTGCTGGCGGTCATCGGCGTGTTCACGCTGCTCGTCGCGATGATCTTCGCCTCGGAGTACGGCATCTACGACGAGCCCTACCGGACGCTGTTCGACGTCTCGGCGTTCGTCTCGTTCGTCTTCCCGCTCTTTCTCGCGCCGCTTGCGTACCTCTCCATCGCGGGCGACCGGATGGATGGGACCATCAAGTACGTCATGGGGCTGCCGAACAGCCGCGCCGAGTACTTCTTCGGGAAGTTCCTCTCCCGGCTGAGCGTCGCGGCCGCCGCCGTCGTCCTCGGAATGCTCGTGGGACTCGTCGTCGCGTTCGCGACGTACGTGCAGGCCCCGAGCGTCGAGCGCTTCGCCATCTTTACCGGCGTCTCGCTCGTCTACACAGTGTCGTTCGTCAGTATCTTCGTCGCCATCTCCGCCGCCGCCTCCTCGCGGTCGCGTGCGATGTTCGGCGCGCTCGGCGCGTACTTCGTGTTCGTGGTGTTCTGGTTCGGCTTCTTCCCGGTCATCAACCTCGGGACCATCCTCGACACGGTCGGGAGCCTGCTCGGGGTGACCATCTCCGAGAACACCCGGAGCTACGTCGCCATCATGTCGCCCGCGACGGCGTACCTCCAGTCGACCGAACCGGTGTACGCGGGGGTGTTCGACCAGTACCAGGCGTTCCAGCTGAACTTCCAGCCCGAGAGCGACAGGCTCCACGACCAGACGTGGTTCGCCGTCCTGGTGATGCTCGCGTGGTCGGCCGTCTCGCTCGCCGTCGGCTACCTCTCGTTCCGCCGGTCGGAGCTCGGTTGAGCCTGCCCCGTGATTTCGCTTCGTCGTTTCGATGTCCGAACATTTTTTAGCCGGCCGCTGGACGTCGACCCATGGTAGTCGATTCACTGAAGTTCCCGACGAAGGGTGAGGACGGGCTACTGCGGGCCATCATCGGTGGTGGCCTGCTGCTCGCCTCGGCCATCATCCCGCTGCTTCCACAGCTCATCGTGAACGGGTACAGCCTCCAGTCGATGCGTGCCGGCGCTCGGAACGACCCGAACCCACCCGAGTTCGAGGACTGGGAGAGCCTGCTGAAAGACGGCGCACTGATGTTCGGCGTCACGCTCGTGTACACGCTGATACCGATGATGCTCCTGTTCGGGCTGTTCTTCCTCGGCTTCTTCGTGTTCTCCTTCGGCGCGGCAGCCGGCAGCGCCGCCGGCGAGGGTGGGGCGGCCGCGGGTGGCGGCATCGGCCTCATCGTCATGCTCGTCCTCGGCGGCATCGCCCTCCTGCTGTTGCTGCTCGCGTACTACGTGATGCCGGCCGCGCTCGTCGGCCTCGCGACCGAGGAGGAGTTCAGTGCTGCGTTCGACTTCGACTCCATCCGCGAGATCGCGTTCACGGTCGACTACTTCGTCGCGCTGGTCGTCGCGGCCATCGTGAACTTCCTCGCGTTCCTCGTCATCCTCCCGCTGATGCTCCTGCTCGTCGGCTTCCCGCTCGCGTTCATCCTGCAGGCCGGTATCTTCCACTACCTCGGCACCGTCGCCCGCGACATCGCGACGACGGGGAGCGCTGCGCCAGGCACCAGCGACCCACGGGCCGGCGACGCCTACTAGAGCCGCCGACGCAGCCGTTCCGCGGTCTTCTCGCCGACGCCCTCGACGGCCAGTAGCTCGTCGACGCTGGCCGCACGCACGTTCTCGACGCTGCCGAACCGTCCGAGCAGCCGCCGGCGTGTCGCCGGGCCGATGCCGGACACGTCGTCGAGCACCGTCGACACGTCGTCCCGAACCGACTGGTGGTACTGCACGGCGAAGCGGTGGGCCTCGTCGCGGACGCGCTGGAGCAGGTGGAGCTGCGGCGCGTCGTCGTCCCAGTCGTGGGTGCGGTCGGGCGTGATGACCAGCTCCTCGGCCTTCGCGAGCGCGACCGCGGGCACGTCCCAGCCCGTCGCTTCGAGCGCATCCATTGCCGCCGAGAGCTGGCCCTCGCCGCCGTCTATCAGGAGGAGGTCCGGGTCGGGCCGGTCGTCGCGGCCCTCGAGCGCGCGCTCGGCCCGCCAGCGCACGAGGGCGGCCATGTTCGCGTAGTCGTCGTTCGTCTCGTCGAGCTTCTTCCGCCGGTAGTCCGACTTCTCGGCGGAGCCGTCGACGAAGCAGACGTTCGAGCCGACGACCGCTCTCCCCTGCGCGTGGCTCACGTCGAAGCCCTCGATTCTAGAGACCCGCGAGAGGCAGAGTTCGTCCGCGAGCGCGGCGGACTCGTCCCGGCGGCCGACGTTCCGGCGGGCGTTCTTCAGCGCCAGCTCGACCAGCTTCGCCTCCCGACCCGCGCCCGGCACCCGGACCGCCACGTCCGCGGCGTCGAGCCACGCCGCCACCTCCTCGTCGCCGTGGTGCTCGGGGAGCAGGATGGCGTCGGGCAGCGACCGCTCCGCGTAGTACTGCACGAGGAACGCCGCAAGCACGGCCGGGACGGCGTCGCTCGCCTCCTGGTCGGTTCCCGCCGGCGCGGCGACGGCGTGCCGGTCCCGCTCGACGAGCTGGCCGCCCTCCGCGTGGAGCCGCGCCACGGTCGCGTCGTCGCCCCGGAGCGCCACCCCGAGCACGTCGACCGAGCGCTCGTACTCTTCCCGGCCGCTGACGGCCTCGCCGCCGCCCCCGTGGAACGACTCGACGACCTCCAGCCGGTCGCGCAGGTTCGCCGCGCGCTCGAACGACTGGCTCGCCGCCGCCTGCTCCATCTCCCGGGACAGCGGGTCGGCCAGCACGCCCGTCTCGCCGGCGAAGAACTGCGTCACCGAGTCGACGTCGGCGATATAGTCCTCTCTCGCTATCTCGTCGGTGCAGGGCGCGGTGCAGAGCCCCATCTCGTAGTCCAGACAGGGGCGCGCCCGTCCCGCGAACTTGTGGTCCGAACAGCCCCGCACGCCGAACGTCTCCCGCAGCGCCTTCACGACCGTCTCGACGGTGCCCATGCTCGTGTACGGGCCGAAGACGGTCGCGCCCTCGTTCGGGTCCCGCGTCACCTCGATGCGGGGGAACTCGTGGTCGGTCAGCTGCACCAGGGGATACGACTTGTCGTCCTTCAGCCGCACGTTGTACCGCGGCTGATGGCGCTTGATGAGGTTCGCCTCCAGCAGCAGCGCCTGCGTCTCCGTGTCGGTGACGGCCACGTCGAGGTCGTCCGCGCGCTCGACCATCCCCGCGATGCGCGCCGAGCGCGGGTCCGCGTACGACCGGACGCGAGAGCGCAGGTCCACGGCCTTCCCGACGTACAGCACCGTGTCGCCCTCGAGGAACTGGTAGACCCCCGGCTCAGTGGGCAGGTCGCTCGCGTGCTCCCGGACCGTCTGCGCGTCCATCGGTTCTGATTGGATTAGGTGGCGCGACGGCATGGGGGTTACGTCTGCGAATGGTCTGGAGGAACAGGTGCGTCGCAGGACTCGTTGGAACCGCGAACAGCCAGAAAGCTCCGAGTCGCTGGAGTCGGGGGCCTCGCTGCGTCCCCAGAAATCGAAGATTTCTGGTGTGCTCACGAGACGCGAGCGTCTCGTGACCGGTCCTCGTTCCTGCGGTCCTTGCGTCGGCCGCCTTCCTCCAGCGACTCGCCCCTTTCAGTCCCACCGTCGGACCTGCGGTCCGACGAGCCCCCGTTCGCTCGCAGGCTCGCTCACGGGGACACCCGCCGCGACCGCACCTCACGCCTCCCCAGCCGATTGCGATGCTCGCTCCGCTGCGCTTCTCATCCCTCGCGCGGATGGCTCACGGCCTCGCGGGGCTCGGCACGTTCACCAGCCGCGCGCCACCCGGCTGCGGAAGCGATGTCGCCACACCTCACCCCGAACCCGCGGCGCCAGGCCAGGAGTTCCACCAGAAATCAGAAACACAGCTTCACAACTCGGTCTCGCGCAGCTCCAGGTCAGCAACCACCTGATACGGGTGCTTCTCCTTCCGGATGCCGTCGATGATCGCGAACGCGTCACCCGGGGTCAGGAAGTGCTGGCACACCACCCGCCCGAGCGGCGTCGGCTCGAAGCCGTCGATGAAGCCGTACTCGAGCAGCTTGCCGACGGCGTGTTTCGTGGGGATGTCGCCGAGCATCCGGTCGTTGAGCGCCTTCGCGGACTTACCCGCGACGGCGACGTTCGCCAGGGTCTCCTCGACGGCGGCGTCCTCGTCGTACCGGGTGATGACCGGCTCCATCTCGCCCTTCAGCAGCTTGAACGCGACCTCGTCCTCGGACATCTCCATGGAGTTGTGGTAGGTGCACTCGGGCTCGACGAGCATGTACACCTTCCCGCGGTCGTGGTAGTCCGGGCGACCCGCCCGCCCGAGCATCTGGCTGAACTCCTGGACGGAGAGCCACTCGATTCCCATGGCGAGCGAGTCGAAGATGACCTGCGAGGCGGGGAAGTCGACGCCCGCCGCCAGCGCGGCCGTGGTGACGACCGCCGAGATCTCCTGGTCGCCGAACATCCGTTCGACCTTCTTCCGGCGGCCGTAGTCCAGCCCGGCGTGGTAGGGGGCGGCGCTGTACTCCAGCTTGCGGGAGATCTCGTGACAGCGCCGCCGCGAGTTGGTGAAGACGATGGTCTGCCCGCGGTAGCCCTTGGAGGACTCGCGGTCGAACTCGCGCTTGACGAGCCGGTTGATGATCCTGGGCTTCTCGCGCCCGTCGGCGAAGGTGACGTGGCGCTCGATGGGCACCGGGCGCTCCTCGAACTCGATGAGCTTCGCCTCGAGCGCACGACCCAGTTCGGCGGGGTTGCCGACGGTCGCGGAGAGGTAGACCCACTGCGCGCCGTCGTAGCTCGACCGTTGTTTCTGGCGCTGCTGGCTGTAGTGCTTCAGCCGGGAGATGAGCCCGTCGAGGCGGTGCCCCCGGCCCTCCTCCTTGAGCGTGTGGACCTCGTCGATGACGACGGTCCCGATGTCGCCGAGGTCCTTGCCGGTCCGCAGCGCGTGGTCGATGCCCTCGTAGGTGCCGACGATGACGTCCGCGCCGGGGTCGAACCGGGAGCCGGAGTCGTTGACGCGGCTCGCCCCGACCCGGATGGTGACGTCGACGAGGTCGCCGTACTCGTCCGCGAAGTCCTCGTGCTTCTGGTTCGCGAGGGCGACCAGCGGGACGAGGAAGAGCATCTTCCCCTTCCCGTCGAGGACGTTCTGGAGCCCGGCGAGCTCGCCGATGAGCGTCTTCCCGGTCGCCGTCGCGCTGACGACGAGCTGGTCGTCGCCCATCCCCCGGGGGGCGTCGCCGCTTCGCTCGCCGAACAGGCCGTTCTCGACGGCGAGGCTCTGGACGGGCAGCAGGGTGTCGAACCGCTGTTCGAGCAGCCCCTGCAGCTCCGGGTGCAGGTCGAGGTCGTCGACGGGGACGAGGTCGATGTCGTCCGTCGTCGCGGATATCTCGTCGAACTTCGTCAGGTCGGGGTCGAGCTGGCCCTTGAGCAGGTTCTTGATGCGTTCGATGTCCTGCACGTCGAGCAGCAGCTCCTCGAGGCGCTCCTTCGCGGCGCTCGTGAACTCGCCGTGGAACGCGAGCTCCTGTTCGAGCTCGCGGCGGGCGCAGTCGGTGCAGATCCAGTCGTCGCCGGACTTGACCGCGGTGTCGGTCGTGACCGGGGAGTACCGACCGGCGGAGGCGCAGTAGCGACAGGTCCGGACGACCTTCGCGTCGAGCTGGTAGCCGTCGAGCATCGCCTGGAGCTCCTCCCGTGCACGCTGGGTGGTCTGCTCGGAGATGCGGATGCGCTCGGCGCGGCGTGCGATCTCGACGAACTCCTCGGGGCTGCGTGGCTCCTCGCTGGAATCGCGGACGAGCCGGAACTTCCCGGGCCGGGGGCCGGCGTTCGTCTCCTTGAGCTCGAGCTTCCCACGGAAGACGCGCTCGCCGTCGCGCTCGACGACCGCGAGGTAGCTCCTGCCGGCCTCGTGGAGGAACAGGGTGTCGACGCGCTGGACCTGTCGTGACACGCGAGTCGGTATGCGAGGGAGGTATTTCAGGGGTTCGGAACTTCTTCGGGCACCTCGGCGGGGTCGGTCACTCCTGCAGCTGGATCTCGTCGTCGCCGTTGGGCACCGCACAGAGGAACGCGCCCTGTGTGTCGCCCTCGTTGCGGTACCAGTGGACGACGCCCGCAGGAATCAGCAGGGAGTCGCCGGCGGAGACGACGTGCTCCTCGTCGCCGATGCCGACGACGTACTCACCTTCCAGCACGTACTGCTCGTGCTCGACGGCGTTCGTGTGCTTGGGCACCTCGGCTCCGGCGTCGAGTGTGAACCGCCGGATGGCGAAGTTCGGTGCGCCGTCGTCGGCGTCGATGAGCACGCCCTTCGACAGCCCGTCGGCGGCGTCGACCGGCTCGTAGGATACGTCGTCGCTGCGGCGGATGACCGGCTTCGGGTCGGACATGCACGATGGTAGGTGCGTGGGGCACTTAACGGGTTTCGACCCGCCGACCGACGGACATCGTCCCCCAATTTAAGAGTGGCCGGCGGCTACTCGCTACCATGCGAAGCTTCAGGATCGGGTCGGTGTTCGGCATCCCCATCAAGCTGGACCTGACGTTCCTGCTGGTGCTGCCGCTCTTTGCGTTCCTCATCCAGCAGCAGGTCGGACCCGTGACGGACCTCCTCAACGAGACGATGGGAGCCAACCTGCCGGTCGATCCGCTGCTGGCCGGCTGGATGCCCTGGGTGCTCGGGTTCTCGGTCGCCATCGGCCTGTTCGTCGGCGTCGTACTGCACGAGCTCGGGCACTCGGTCGTCGCGATGCGGTACGGGTTCCCCATCGACTCCATCACGCTCTGGATCTTCGGCGGCATCGCCTCCCTCTCGGAGATGCCCGAGGACTGGAAGCAAGAGCTCCAGATCGCCATCGCCGGCCCGGTCGTCTCCATCGCCGTCGGGGCCGTCTCCTACGCCGCGTTCCTCGCCGTCCCCGAGGGTCTCCCGTCGGCGCGGTTCGTACTCGGCTACCTCGCCGTGATGAACGTCGCGCTCGCGCTGTTCAACATGCTCCCGGGCTTCCCGATGGACGGCGGTCGGGTCCTGCGCGCGCTGCTCGCTCGCACCCGACCGTACGCGAAGGCGACGCAGATGGCCGCCGAGGTCGGCAAGGTGTTCGCGCTCCTGCTGGGCCTGTTCGGCCTGCTCAACCTTCAGTGGCTGCTCATCGGTATCGCCTTCTTCATCTACATCGGCGCGTCCTCCGAGGCCCAGCAGGTCGTCATGAAGGCCGCCTTCGAGGGCGTGACGGTCCGTGACGTGATGACGCCCGGACCGGAGCTGCACACCGTCACGCCCGACACCAGCGTCTCCGAGCTGATGTCGCGGATGTTCTCCGAGCGCCACACCGGCTACCCGGTGATGGACGACGGTGGGAACCTCGTCGGGCTCGTCACGCTGGAGGACGCACGTGACATCAAACCCGTCGAGCGCGACGCCTACACCGTCACGGAGATTATGACGCGGGAGCTCCACACCATCGATCCACACGCCGACGCGATGGAGGCGCTCCAGACGATGCAGTCCGAGAGCGTCGGGCGTCTGCTCGTCGTCCGTGGTGGCGACCTCGTCGGCCTCATCTCGCGCTCGGACCTCATGACCGCCTTCGACGTGGTCCAGGAGACCGGCTCGGTCGAGCCGAGTCGACGTGCGCCCGTCCGGGAGACGTAGACCGAGATAACCAGTCACCGAGTCTTTCGGCGATATCTAATGGCTCCGGTGGGTGCGTGACATACCAACGTATACGCTTATTGTTAGCAGAGAGGCACGCTAACTGGGGGGTGACGCCGAGTGACTCGAGGAGGGACGCGTGTCCGAGCACTGATTGCAGACAACTACCGGGCGCTGCTGGTCGTCTGTCTCGTCGCGAGCGCAGTCGCCGGTGTCGTCGTCGCCGACGCGGTACAGGCGCAGTCGAGAACGGTCTCGGAACAGCGGACGCTGTACGAACCGACCGCGTCGGTCAGCCACGGTGCGGACGTCGTCACCGAGACACCCGTCTACGACCGCGAGCGACTCGAGAACCGGCCGGTCTACTTCGCGAACGTCTCGCCGGTCATCTCGGGCAACGTCACCGTCGGACATCAGGGCGACGCGACGCTGAACACGACCGTCGAGACGGCGGTGGTCATCCGAGCGGTCGCCAGTGGCGGTGGGTCGGACAGCACCAGCGAACAGGACACCGAGACGACCGTCTACTGGGAGCGGACGTTCGCGCGGAACACCACCAGCGAGACGCTCGAGGGCGGCGAGCAGCTTCACGTTCCGTACGCCGTCGATGCCACCGCGCTGTTCGACCGCGTGGACGCCATCCAGCGCGCGCTCGACAGCAGCGCCGGCGAGACACAGGTGTTCCTCCGGGCCACGGTCCACAGACGGGGACAGGTGTCCGGGCGGGCCGTCGATCAGTCCGACGGGCTCCGCATCCGCTTCACCGGTGACGACACCGCCGTCCGTGTCGAGCCGTCGGGCCTCGACGCGCCCCCGGTGACCGCCACCGAACGACGGACCGTCACCGAACCGCCGAACGGGCCTGTCGTCGCGGTGTCCCTCGTTGGCTCGGTCATCCTCTGGCTGCTCACGTTCGGTCTCGTGATCGTGGGCGTCGCGGCCCGATACCGCGACGTGCGCATCGCTCCCACCGATACCGAGCTGGCCCGCTCGCAGTTCGAGACCGAGCGCGAGGAGTTCGCGGAGTGGATCTCCACGGGAACGGTCCCCGAGTCGATACGGTCACGGACGGCCGTCGAGATGGACTCGCTCACGGGGCTCGTGGACGTCGCCATCGACACCGACTCCCGCGTCATCGAGTCGAACGACGACGGCCGGTTCTACGTCCCGGACGGCGAGCTCTGCTACGTGTACGAACCACCAACGGAACCCGGCGCGCACGACGACGTGCTCGCGGTTCCCGGGGGGACACGAGGGGGCGACGACGAGAGCACCTTCGAGTTCCCGGATTCAGAGGGAACGGTGCTGCCCGAGGGCGGAATCTGGAGCGAGGAACCGGACGACGGAAGCACCGAAGCCGACGCCGGAGCGGAGGCACCCGACCCGACGCGAGCCGGGGACGACGACCCGACCGCGACCCCGGAGGAGGACGACGACTGACGACCCGCCGTAGCCACCGCTCTCCATCTTCAGCTTCTTCTGGCGTCGGTTATGGCGGTGGTCCTCCAGCCCGGCACCCCGGTCCGTTGGCGAGGGCCGGGATATGGCGACGACAACCGTGACGAGGGCGAGACCGAGACGGAGGAGTACGTACGGCCGGTACGCACCGCCGTCGAGACGGACAACACCGCCGCGAGAACCGTGCTAGCGGCGGCGACGTCGTCGTAGCGGTCGAGCGGCGCGATGGGTTCCACTGGACGTCTGCCAGCGCACACGCTCACCGGTGAGAGAAAAGGACTGGGTGCGAGAATCGAACCTCGGTCGGACTTGCTCGCTCCGCTGCGCGTGTCCTCCCTGCTTCGATTCGCTTCGACGGACCGTCGTCTGGTCACGTTGTTCGCAGAAGAAGGTCCGGGTGCGAGAATCGAACCCGCGTCTCAGCCTCCACAAGGCTGAAGGATAGTCCACTACCCTAACCCGGACACGCACCAGAACGTACCCGGGTCGAACTCAAATACGTTACGACTCGGTGGGGGCTCCGTCATGCGGTGTCACGGTCGGAACCGCGACGTTTTTGCCCGTCACGACGCTATCGTGGGGCAAGCGTGGCCATCACGGACAAGATCTACGTCAAGAACCACCGGCAGTTGAGCTCCCAGCTCGACACGAACATCCCCAAGGGCGTGTTCAAGGGGGCGACACTGGACATGCTGTTCAACGGTGGTGAGGCGCTGGAGAAGCTCGACGAGACGACGCGCGAGCGCATCCTCGACTTCTCGAAGGACTTCATGGACTGTGGCTGTGACAACAGCCCGTACTGTGGCCACCCCGAGGAGAAGTTCGTGCGCTACCTCCTCGAACTCCGCGCCCAGGGCCTTCGCCCGTCGGCCATCGTCGACGTGATGGGCGACGACTACATGGTGTACGCCTACGAGGGCGACGTGCTCTCGTTCCTCGACAACTCGGTCCGAACGCTGGAGGCGATGGAAGAGCTGGCGCGGGTCGAGGGCAACGAGGATGCCCGGAAGGCAGCGAAACGCGAGAAGGAGACGCTCTCGGGCTAGCCCAGCTGGTACGGTTCGTCGTCCCCGTCCTCGCCCGCGTCGAGGTCCTCGAGATGGATGACGTCCTCCTCGTCCTCGTCGTCGACGCGCTCGCGGAGGTAGGTGACGTACTGCTTGTACTCGTCGAGCTGCTCGCGCAGGTGGTCGGTCTCGAGTTCGAGGCGTTCGTGCTCGCGGACGAAGCTCTTCGGCACCTCTACCTTCGGCGGCCACGCCTCGTCCACCGGCGTCTCCGCCGGTGCCTCGTGCTCGGGCATCACCGCGACCTGCCCGTCGTGGGCGACGAGCATGTCGACGTAGTCGCGGAACACCGCAGACAGCGAGAGGTCGCGCTCCTCGGCGATCTCCTGCAGCGTCTCGAACGCGTCCTCGTTGACGCGGAACGAGACCGTCTTGTTCTTGTTGCCCATGCTACCCGTAACTGTCACACAGGCACTTGAACGTTCGTCAGACGCTCGGTGCGGTGGTGCCGTTGGCCGCCGGACGGGGCAGCAACGCCCGGTCGGTTCGTCGGACCGACACCGTCCGCTCCGAATCCGGCCGGCTGCGTCGGCCCAACCACAATCTTCATTGTTCGTTTCAGCGAGTGTTGGGTATGAATGGTACCGATGGGCCACGCGTCGGACCGTCGGGGACCCGTACGACACCAGTGCTGGTCGGTGCCATCCTCCTGAGCGTCCTCGTCGTGCTCGCCACCACCCTGCTCCCGCTCTTTTTCGTGTTCGGGTTCGGCGGCGGTTCCCTCGGGACCCTGCTCTGGTACCTCCCGTTCCTCGTGCCGTTCCTCGTCGTCGGGGTCGTCGGTCTCGCCGTCTGGCTGTCGGCCCGCGGCTCGTCGGCGCAGGCGGGCGACGACGAGCACGCGGCGGCGGACCCCCTGGACGTCCTCGAAGCCCGGTACACGGACGGGGGGATAGACCTCGAGGAGTACGAACACCGGCTGGAACGGCTCTTCGAGCTCGACGGCGAGTTCGACGCGCATCCACGGGTCGAGCAGCTGGCGATCCGCTACGCACGCGGCGAAATCGACCGGGACGAACTCGCCGCCGGCATCGAGCGTCTCGACGCGGCCGAACCGGCGGTCAGACCGGAAGAGCTCGAGGGGCTCCTCGGTCCCGACACCACGGCCGCTGGAGGTCCCCGCGTGTTCGAGGACGACGTGTCGAGCGTGACGTTCACGGTCGACCGGCCCACGGGGGCGAACGGCGACCCGACCGCCATCGAACTCCTCAGACAGCGGTACGCCGAGGGCGGGGTCTCCGACGAGGAGTACGAACGGCGACTCGAACTGCTCCGCGAGACAGAACGCGGGACGGAGCGGTAGCTCGCGGCTCGCGGGCGCTTCCGAGACGAAAAATATCGCCGAGTGGCCCTTCAGGCCGTCGCTTCCGGCTCCGCGTCGACGTCGACGCCGTCGAGGCTCTCCAGCGCGGTCAGGACCTCCTCGCGGTAGCTGTCGAGCAGGCTCGCGTCGTAGCGCTCGGTCGCCATCGCGGCGTACTCGTTGGTGTCGTCGTCGAACGCCTCGATGCGGTCGAGGGTCCGCTCCGCCGTCTCGACGACCCAGCGGTCACGGGTCGCCTCGTCGACGGCGGTGATGGACTCGGGCCGCAGCGAGACGTTGATGCTGCCGTCGTCGGTCTCGAACGTCCGGGGCTTGCCGACGACCGAGACGTACGCCGGCGGCTCCGTGTCGCGGAGGAACGCCGCCGCCTCGGGCTGGTACTGCCCGGCGTAGATGAAGAACGTCCCCGTGGGGTCGACCACGCGGCCGCGCCAGTACTCGGAGTCCTCGCCGATGTCCTCGGTCTCGGTGAGCGTGCCGACGACGAACACGCGGTTCGCGCGGTCGCCCGTCGGCAGGAGCGCGAAGTTCGGGGCGCGCTCCTCGTCGGACTCCTTGAACGTGTACGTCGCGTCGTTGAACTCGCGTGCGAAGACGCGCTTTGCGACCTCGCGGGTGGGTGCCTGGCTCATGTCACATCGACCTCGCTCGGATGAGCGTCGCCTCGGTGTCCGGACGCTCGGTCAGTTCCTCGACGTCGTCGGCCAGCACGTAGCGGCCGAACGTCGGGCCCGTCACGCGGTAGTACACTCCCATGACCTCGTCGCGGATCTCGTCGGCGACGACGGTCGTGTCGAGTGCGTCCATGGCCATGTCCTTGGCCTCCTCCAGCGAGATGTCCGCGACGTCCTCCGTCGCGGCCTCGTTGAAGATGACCTCGTGGGCGTCGACGCCGTCGTCGACGACCGCCTTGATGCGCAGGTCGAAGGTGCCCTCGACCTCGCCGTGTTCCGCACAGCGCCCGTTCTGCAGGACGCGCGTGCAGTCCTCCTCCGGACAGCGCTTGATGAGGCCCGAGCCGGACTGGATGTCGACGAGCGCGCCCTCGATGGTGACGTCGTCGTCGCCGACCTCGATCTCCTCGTCGAGCTCCTCGATGGTCGTGGTCCGGTTGAGCTTCACGGAGTACTGGCCCTCGTACTCGTCGGTGACGACGTTCGAGAGGCGGTACACCTTCCCCTCCTCGAGTTCGGGGAGCTCGGAGGTGGTGAACGAGACGAACTTCTTGGTGCCGGACTCGTCGCCGACCAGCCCGACCTGGGCGATGGAATCGGAGCGCGGCTCCCAGAGCTGGGTGACCTTCACCGTCAGGTCGACCCACTGCTCGTCCTGGTCGATGTCGCCCAGTTCGACTTCCTGGCTGGAGCCGCCCGCGAGCTCGTCGCGGTCGACACCGGTCTCGTCGACGTAGTGGCTCCGGACGCTGCGCGTTGCCTCGTCCATCGGTACCTTGAACTCGTCGACCAGTCGTTCCAGTCGTTCCTCGATCTCGTCGACGGACACGTCCGCGTGTCCGGAGAACTGTTCGTGTAGGTCTTCGGCGTGCTGTCGCACATCGGTCATGGTTGGCTCTGTCTCCGCGTGTGTTCAGTGGGAGACGTATCGACGTTGGGGCGCGATGGTATTTAAACTGTGCCAAGCGCGGTGAAAGTGAAATCGGCGTCTGGACGCGAAACGAGGTCTTCCGGCCCCAGAACGGCAGTATCCGTCGGTTGGAGGTGAGCGGAGGTGGACGACCGACGCGACTTTGTGGCCCGCCCCGCTACGGTCGTCCATGTCAACGGGCCTGCGCCGACTCCGTGCCCGAACGCCCGCCGCCGGGCGGTGGTCCCGGTGAGCGACGACCCCGAGCGCGGCATCGGCGGCTACATCCGCCGCGCCATCCGCTCGGCCGGCCGGCAGTACGAGCAGTCCCGCGAGCAGTTCACCACCGGGCGCACCGTGAACCGGCTGCCGGCCGACGAGCACGGCCGCGCGAAGATCGTCTGCCGCCGTCACGCCGACCGGCGCGCCGTCATGCTCTCCGAGGACGGCGTCCCACCCTGTTTCGAGGCCGAGAACCGCGACTGTCAGGGCTGTCTGGAGGACATCCGCGAGGGGGTCATCGAGACGTGGTGACGACCGTCGCGCTGGTGCTCGCCGGCGGCACCGGCACCCGGCTCTATCCCGCCAGCAGGGCCGACCGCCCGAAGCAGTTCCTCGACTTCGGCGGCGAGGGTTCGCTGCTCGCCCGCACCGTCGACCGCGTCGCCTTCGCCGACGAGACGTACGTGCTCACCGGCGACCGCTACGCCGAGGCAGTGCGGGAGCACGCGCCCCGTGCCGGCGTGCTGGTCGAACCCACGGGGAAGGATACGGGACCGGCACTCGCCTACGCCGCCCGCAGAATCCGCGAGCAGGTCGACGACGCCGTCCTCGTCTGCGTGCCCAGCGACCACCACGTCGACGGCGACTTCGCGACCGTCGCCGGGCACGCCTGCGAGGTCGCCGTCGAGACGGGCGGGCTGGTGACGATGGGCGTCGAGCCGACCAGGGCGGCGACCGGCTACGGCTACATCGAGCCCGCCGGGAGCTTCGAGGACGGCGGCGGCGATCCCGCCGACGGCGTCGCACCCGTCGCGTCATTCCGCGAGAAACCCGACGAGGTGACGGCTCACGAGCTGGTCGACGCTGGCTGTCTCTGGAACGCCGGCATCTTCGCGTGGACACCCGACGCCTTCCTCCGGGAGTGCCGCGGGACGCCGCTCGAACCGGTCGCCACGGCGGACGACCCCGCCGAGGGCTTCGCCCGTGCGGAAGCACTCAGCGTCGACTACGCCGTGCTCGAACGCACCGACGACGCGTACGTCGTCCCCGCCGCCTTCGACTGGGACGACCTCGGCGCGTGGGACGCGCTGGAGCGGCTGACCGACGCGGGTCTCGGCGTCGAGGACCGGGACGGGAACGCCGTACTCGGCGACGGGCTCACCGTCGATGCATCGGGCAACGTCGTCGCCAGCGACGAAAAGCACGTCTCGCTCGTCGGCGTGGACGACCTCGTCGTCGCCGCCTTCGACGACCGGGTGCTGGTCGTGCCGAAAGACGAGGCCCAGCGGGTTCGGGAGGTCGTGAGCGCACTGCGGGAGGAGAACCTGTTCTGACTCAGCTCCGCAGCCGCCCGCCGTCCACCGGCACCGACGCGCCGGTGACGAAGCTCGCCCGGTCCGACGCGAGGAACGCGACGACGTCCCCGAACTCGTCGGGGTCGCCGATGCGGCCCATCGGGATGCCGTCGGCCCAGTCCTCGAGGCCCTCCTCGTAGGTGCTGTACTCCCCGCGCTCCAGGCCCTGTTCGACCAGCTCCTCGATGCGGCTCGTCTCGTGGGCGGCGGGCAGGACGACGTTCGCCCGCACGTCCGGAGCCCACTCCCGGGCGACGGTCTTCGCGACGCCGACGACGGCCCGGCGCACGCCGTTCGAGAGCACCAGCCCGTCGATGGCCTCCTGCACGCTGGTCGAGGTGACGGCCGTCCAGGTTCCGCCGCCGTCGGCGAGGTGGGGGGACGCCTCCTGGAGCGTCCAGACGGCGCTCATCACGAGCAGGTCGTACGCCTCGTAGAAGTCCCGCTCCGTCATGTCGAGGAACGGGCCCGAACGTGGACCACCGGCGGAGGTGACGACGTGGTCCAGTCCGCCGAAGGCCTCGACCGTGGTGTCGACGAGGTCCGTGATGTCGTCGGGGTCGGTGATGTCCGCCTGTCGTGCGAGCACGTCGCCGTCGAGGCCCTCGAACGCCGCCTCGGCCTCGGCGAGCCGGTCGGCGTCCCGGCCGCAGATGGTGACGTTCGCGCCCTCGCGGGCGAGTGCCTTCGCGCTGGCGAGGCCGAGCCCGGCCGAACTCGCCGTGACCAGTGCCGTATCGCCGTCGAGATGCAGGTCCATGGACGTGACGACGTGGCCCGAGGACTAAGCGTTGGGGACGGCGGTAACCGGGGTTCCGTCCGCGTCGGTACTTCGACTGGCCGGGTGGCGCGCAGCTGTCTCGGAATCGCTCCGCGATTCCGATGGCCAGTGAGAGCTCGCTCTCACGCTGGCGAGCGTGGCGAAGCCCGCGAGCCGCACTCGTGCGAGGGAGCGTGCGACCGAGCGGGAAGCAGCGAGACGACGGAGGAGTCTCGTACGGCTCCCGGGAGCGTGGCCCGCCGGGGATCTCTGGCTGTTCGAGTCAGGTGAGCCACTCCCAAGACGAGGAGCTGGACCCTTCGAGGTCGCCTCTGCGACGCTGCATCTCTGTACAACAGGAACGGCTCTGCCACGCAGGTTGTGAACTCAAATACAGGATAGGCCGGTCGGTGGACTGTCCAGATGCCCCGACGCGGGTTCGTTCGGCCGTCAGTTGCCCCAGAAGTTATCGCGGCTTCCGAGGCGTTCGCGCTTGGCTGGCCGGTCGCTCTCCTCCTCGTCCTCGCCCGCACCGTCGTCGGCCTCGCTCTCCTCACCGTCGTCGTCCTCGCCCTCCATGGGGAGGCGTTCGACCTCGTCGGCGCGGGCGTGGTTGTTGTGGACCTTCGTGATCTTGACCTTCGCACGGGCCTCGGGGAGGACGCCGTCGACCATGACGATGAAGCCGTCCTCGGTGCGGCCGACACCGGCACCGGACTCGTGGATGTCGGTGACGTCGACGACGATCTCCTCGCCACGCTTGACGGGCTGGGTCTTGAGGTCGGAGATGGGCTGGTCGTAGTGACCGCACCACTCCATGCCGCCACGATCACCGTAGTGGTTGCAACCCATCCCCGAGATTCGCTCCTGAAAACTGGGGCAGTCGTCTGCGAGTGGACAGTCCGGCATGGACTCGTGTAGCGGGGCGGGCGTCTAAACGCTTGCGCATCGGGGGACGGGCCGGCAGGAGCCGCCTGTGGCTGGCCGTGACGGCGGCCCAGGCAGCACCACCCACACCGGACTCGCAACCGGTGGACTGGTCGGGGGGCGACACCCCACAGACCGGCGCTTGATATCGCCGCAACCGGTTTGCAATAAAACGAGCGTGAGAGGGCCTGTACGGCCCGAATCGTTAACAGTGGTGACCGCTTCGGACCGGATACAGACTGAGTACGGACACCAGATGACAACCACCCGCCCAACACGGTCACTGGCGGCGGTGCTCGTCCTGTTGCTCGTCGCGACGCCGCTGGTGGGGGCCACGGCGTTCGGCGGGGCCGCGGCCACGCCGCGGCTTGACGACGTATCGCCGACCCAGCAACGGTCGGGGGTTGGGGGAACGTCCGACACCGGGTTGTCGGTCCAGTACGAGCTGGCACCGGTCGACGCGGCCGACGGACGTGTTCGCGTGCGTGCCCAGTTCCGGCTCTCGGAGTCGGTCTCGCGGGCCGCAATCGCCGTCCCGGACGGCGCGAGCGTCGAGTCCACCGAAGGGTTCGACGCCGCCGGCGACGGCTACGACTACCGGTGGGACCAGCACGGCGACGCCTCGATAACCTACGTCGTCGACGCCACGCGCTTCGCCAACGGCGGGCTGGAGTCCATCTCGACGCAGGAGTGGTCGTTCCTCTACGAGGACGCCGTCGACCTCGCGACCATCGACTGGTGGTACTACGGCGAACAGCCGGGGAGCAGCCGCACCCTCGCGCTCGCCGACGGGGTCGAGGGCTGGGCCGGCGACGACGTTGCCGTGGTCGGCCCGGTCACCGTCACCGAGGAGACCCGTGGCGGGCACACCTACCGGGTCGTCAGGTCGGACCGCGCCGACGGCGCACGACCGACCGACGAGGTGTTCGACCTGCTCGCCAGCGCCGACGCCTCCTTCCCGGTCGGCGACCGCGGCGACACCACGACGGTGGTCCTGCCGCCCGCGGCCATCCGCTCGGGCGGGCTGGCGACGGTCCGTCGTGGTCCCGACCGCGAGCTCTGGGCGCACGGCTCGACCGCGGTGTTCGCCCACGAGCTCGCCCACGTCCGGCAGTCGTTCACGCTCGCCGACGGCAGCGACGGCCCGTCGATGCACTGGCTGCTGGAGGGCATGGCCGAGTACCAGGCCGCCGTCGTCGAACTGCGCGCCGGTCGGCTAGCCGAGGACCGGTTCCGCGAGCGCGTCACCACCGACGCACACGTCGACGCGACCCTCGCCGACCGCTCGACGTGGTCCTCGCCGAACGTGCCCTACGACAAGGGCGAGCGGGTCGTCGCCGCGCTCGACGCCGAGATACGGCTGGCGACCGGCGGCGAGCGCAGCATCGTCGACGTCTGGCGGCTGCTGAACGCCCACGACGGCACCGTCAGCTACGCCGACTTCGTGGCGGTGGTCGAGGCCGTCGCCGGGGGCGAGATGGAGGGCTGGCTCGACCGCTACGTCCGGACGGACGCTGCTCCGGCTGTCCCCGGGGGCGCTCCCGGGCTGGACACGATCCCGGACGACCCGCCGACGTCGCTCGACGCCGACGCGATGGAGGCCGACATCGACGCCGTGGACCCGGCAGCAGCCTCGCCCGCCGAGACGACGACTGTCGCCGCACTGGGCGTCCAGCGACCCGTCGCGGGGGCGCTCGCACTGCTCGCGGCGTTCGTGAGCGTCGCGCTCGGCCTGCTCGCCGTGGTCGAGTAGTCGCGGCGAGAGGCGTCCGCGAGCGCAACCGTTTCCCCCGTCCCACCCCGAGCCGGAGGTATGTCACGGCGCGTCCCCGAGATGGCCATCGTCGTCGGCGTGCTGTTCGCCGCCGGCTGGCTCGCGTTCGTCGTCCTCGTCGAGGGTGACCGGCTGCTCAGCGAGCCCGCCGCCATCCTCCCGGTCGTGCTCGTCGCCGCCGCCCTCTGCTACCCCTTCGCCGCCTGGGCGGTGTACTTCGACGACGACCCCGCGGGTACGTTCCCGCCGGGACCGGTCGCCGCGGTCGCGGGGCTGCTCGCACTCGTCCCCGTGCTGGCCGGTGCGCTCGGCGGTCGGGCGCTGTTCGGCCTGCTCGTCGCCACCACGGTCGCCCTCCCGCCGGCGGTGTACGCGCTCACGTACGGCGACTCGCTCCCCCCGGCTCGGGCGACGCTCGCGGCCGGGACGGTCGTCGGGGTCGGCGTGCTGACCGCCGGACTGCTCGCGGGACAGCCGTACCTCGCCGCACCCGTCGCCCTCGCCGCCTTCCTCGGCGGCGTCGCCGTCCACGACCGCGCCGGCGCGCCGCTGCTCTCCGCGACGCTCGTGTTCGGCGCGAGCGCACTCGTCGCCGCCGCGCTCGTCGGTGCGAGCGTCGCGCTCGGTCGGTCGCCGTCGGTCACGCTGGCGACCGCGCTCACGGTCGGCTTCGGCGGCGCTGTGGGGGCGCGGTTCCTCTCGCGACCGTCGCGCTGGTGACGGGCGTGCTACAGCAGGCTGATACCCCACGCGAGCAGCGCGACGGCGGCGAAGCCGGTGACGACCACCAGCCCCGGCGTCTCGGGGACGGCCGGGTCGTCGTTCGTCAGCTGCTCGTACGTCGACGCGACGACCATCCCGACGCCACCGACCGCCATCAGTACGCCGCTGACGCTGAACTTGCCGGCGACGAGCGAGGGCACGCTCACGGCGGCGAGGACGAACCCGCAGACGACGAGCGAACCGTGGTAGAGGAGGGACCTGTTCATCGTACGAGGTTTCTGCACGATTGTGTATATGTCTGCTGCCTGTCGGCGGCTGTGCGAAGAAGTTGCCCTCCTGGTCGGGGTCGCTCCGCTCCCGTTCAGGCCAGCGGCGTCCGCTCGACGACCTGCCCGTCGTACGTCGGGTACTGCTCGACGATCTCGCCGTCGTCCACGTCGCCGTCCTGTATCATCTCCTCGAGCAGCCACCAGGCTATCTCGACGTGGTTCGACTTGACGGTGTAGAACTCCTCGGGGACGCCGAGCGCCTCGAACTCCGCGGGGTCGGCGTAGGTCTTTCCGTACACCAGGGTCCCGTCGTCGGTCACGTCGTCGAACTCGCGGCGGACGTTCCGGGCCATCCGTTTGAGGCGGCGACGGTGCTGGGCGGCGTCCTTGAACACCGAGGTGCAGAAGTACACCCGGTCGTGGTCGCCCATCACGTCGAGGATGGCTTCCCGGGAACCGTCGACCGCGCTCATGTGGTCCTCCTTCAGCTCGAAGCCCTCCTCCTGCATCCGGCGGTAGTTCCCGTCGCTCATCTCGAACTCGTTGACGTTGCAGAACTCCGCCGCGCCCTCGTCGAGGAACTCCAGGAACTCCTCCTCGGGGCGGATACCCGGGATCTCGAACGCCGGGGTCAGCCCCTCCTCGCGGGCGATGTAGAGGATCTCCTCCCACTCCGTGCCGTGCATGTCGCCCCAGAGTTCGAGGGGCGGGTGGAAGCGGATCTCGTCGAGGCCCGCCTCCGAGAGGCGGCGCATGTTCTCCCGGCCGCCCGGGATGCCGGTGTAGAGGTGCGTGTGGTGGTCCTCGCCGAACTCGTCTTTCAGCAGCGAGAGGTAGTGACACGTCCGGTCCATCGCCTCCTGGGGCTCGCCGCCCGTGATGGAGGTGCCGAGTGCGTCCATCCGCTTCGCCTCGATGATGACGTCCTCGTCGGACTCGACGAGGCGCTCGTTGGCGTAGACGTCCGTGACGTTCTTCCGGTTCTCGCCGAGCGGGCAGTAGAAACAGTCGCGCTGGTCGCAGTAGCCGTAGACGAACATGACCATCTTGCCCCCCTCGGCGCACTGTTCACAGCCCTTCGAGATCATTCGTTGTACTGTGAGTCGGTCCGGAGCGGGAAAAAGCGTGCGAAACGAGTCGTAGATGCTGATGCTGGTTCGTCGGGAGTGTTTCCGATAAGTAACCCTGTGTCCGTCCCGATTCTCCGCGTCTACGGACTCCGGTTGACTGGGTGCTCTGTCACTGGCCTCATAACGAACAATTAAACGGGTGAGTGTAGGGGTTGATACGTTTTCCCACCCATCTTCGAGACGGGAGATATGACCCCCACAACCAGCGGTGAGCAGATTACTCACCGATCTCCCACCCCCCACACTCCCAACCGTGTCCAGGGAACGTAGATTGGCTGTAAACAGCCAATCGATTTTTTGCCGTTCGGTGTCGGTCCTGTACAGCTCAACGAACAGTCAGAGAGCTCCCCTGACGAAGGATTTCACCGGTGCTACCCCGTCAGAAAGCCCCGAGCGTCTCGACTCGGGGGACTCGCGAGACTCCTCCGCCGTCTCGCTGCCCTCCGCTCACTGCGTTCGCGGGGACCTCGCTCCGTTCGGCACGCTCGCCAGCCGCGCGCCAGGTGGTTCGTTCAATCGACCAACGACGCGGCCTCCACGACCTCGGCGAACTCGCCCGACAGCTGCGCCAGCGCGGCCCGGTGGTTGGCTTCCGCCGAGATCGTTCCACCACCGGGCACGTCCCGGGCGTACGTCGCCGTCGCGTCCGACACGACGACGGGCGAGAAGCCGCGGTTCTCGGCCATCCGCGTGGTCGTCGAGACGCAGTGGTCGGTGGTGAACCCGCAGAGGACGATTCGGTCGTGGGAGGTCTCGCGCAGCCAGGGTTCGAGGTCGGTGTCGAGGAACGCACCGTTGACCGACTTGGCGAACACCGGCTCGCCGTCGCGGGGTTCCAGCCCTTCGATGTAGGCGTTGCCGGGCTGTTCGGGCCGCAACGTGGAATCGGGCTCCGTCGAGTCGTGTCTCGCGTGGGCGACCGGCCAGCCGCGCTCGCGCCAGGCGGCGAGGAGGGCGGCGATGTTGTCCCCGGCGTCGGGGTTGTTCCGGTCGCCGCGTGCGGGGTCCTCGAACGCCCGCTGGGCGTCGACGACGAGGAGTACGTCGCTCACGCCCGGACCTCCAGCGGGCAGTCCTCGAGGTCGCGCTCGTCGTTCGGGAGCACGTACTGCTTCCACTCGTGGCTCTCGTCGTCCTCCCAGTCGCCGAGGTGGGCGTGCGGGCAGACGTCGTCGTAGCCCTCCAGCCGGTCGTGGATGACCTCGCGGGCGCGCTGGCCGGCCACGGTGTCGCCCGTGACGCCGGCGAAGACGCTCCGGGGCTGGACCGTTACCTCCAGGCCGTGGGGGTTGTGCCGGCTGTGCCGCCGGTCGTGGGCGGGCGTGCGGGCCGTCGGGAAGATCGGCTCGCCGGCGTAGCAGAACTCGAACTGGTGGTGGTCGGGGTCGGTCGGGAACTCCTCGGGCCACGGCTCGGGGTCGTGGTCGTGGAGGAACTGGAGCACCTCCCAGTAGCGGTCGTGCCAGTGCTGCTCCGGCTGCTCACCGTCCTCGTTCCGGAAGAACGCGACGAGGGACGTGCGCGGCGAGTGGTGCTCCTGCGTCCGGAGGTACGCCCGGGTCACGTCGGCGAACCGCGCCAGCGACTCGTCGTCGAAGCCCGGGACGAACGTGTACAGCGCCCAGCCCTCCTTCTCGGAGTCGACGCCGAAGAAGCAGGGGAAGGGCGTGCCGTCGCGCTCGCCGAGCATGTCGGCGCGGAAGGTCTCGTAGTGCTCGCGCGCCCAGTCGGGGAGCGCCCCCGCCGCGAGGCGGTCGTGCAGGCGCTCCTGGTCGAACAGGCGGACGAGGTCGGTGTCGGCCAGTGTCGCGTGGGTGGCCGTCTCGCTCATGCGAACGTGTTCGGGCGAGCGGGCTTGTACCTGTCGCGGTTTCTCTAGAACTGGAAGTTCGTCAACCACCGCTGCCGTCGCCGTCGAAGCCCGAGACGAGCGTCGCCACCCACTGCGCCGGGTCGGGGTCGTGGCGCACCTCGACGGTCTCGACCCACTTCACCCACTGGAAGCCGCGACGGCCCGGCGCGACGAGTCTGCACGGGAAGCCGTGGCCGTGGCTCAGCCGCTCGCCGTCGACGTGCGTCGCGAGCAGCGCGTCGCGGGCCTCCGCGACGGGGAGGCTCCACCGGTAGCCCGTCACCGACCGGAGCCTGACGTAGCCCGCGTCGGGATCGGCCCCGGCGGCGTCGAGCAGGTCGCCAACGCGGACCCCGCGCCAGTCGTGCGCTGAGTACCAGCCGCTCGTGCAGTCGAGCAGTGCGCGCTCGTCGGCGCTGGCGGCCGGGGCGTCGCCGTCGCGTTCGGGTTCGAGCAGGGCGGCCTCGGGGAGCGACAACTCCTCCGCCACCGCACCGCGTACGTCGAGTCTCCACGAACCCGCGTCCACCGGCTCCGGGTCGTCCGCGACCCACGAGGTGACCGGGAACGCGTTGCCCTCGTCGCTGCCTTCCTCGCGCGAGCCCGTGAACCGACGGCCCGGGACGAGGTCACCAGCCACGGACTGCTTCAGCCGCCAGGCCGCCGCGCCGCCGACGAGCAGCCCGCCGACCCGCAGCGCCTGCCGTCGCTCGGTCACGGTCTCGCGGTCGGGCAGCCGGAACCGGGCCGCGAGGTGGACGAGGAGGACGGGCAGGACGAGCGCCCCGAGGTAGCCGTGGAGAACGAGCAGCGTCACCCCAGGGACCGGCGAGTCCGCGCCCAGCGTCCACGCCACACCCGTCACGAGCGCGGCCACGGCGAGCACCGAGAGCAACACGCTCACCGCGACGGTCCGGCTCCACCTGCCCACGACGCGCCGCCAGACACGCCGGAACTTGAACCCCAGCAGGACGACCAGCGTCACCCCGACGACGCCGTGGACGACGAACACCCAGCCGTCGTCGGGTCGCGCGGTCAGGCTCAACAGCCCCGTCGCGCCCGCCACGAGCACCGACGCGAGGATGCCCGCGTCGACCACCCGGGGCGACGGTTCGAACGGGAGACGCCGCATACCTGCGCGTTGGGACCCGAAGCGTAAGAGCGCTCGTGTCGGCCCACTGCGATAGCGGCCGAACCGTCCGGCAGTGTCCGGAGACGCAACGCCGGCGCGGTCGCCGGAACGCGGTGTTCGACGCCACCGTGCTGGACCACCGGTTTCGAACATCGCAGCCGCCGCTCGGCCTTCGTCCGGACTCACCGAACACGACCAAGTCGAAGATCGACGGCAGAAGCGCGGAGAGTCAGTCCACGAGGCCGAGCGCGTCCTCGATGCGCCCGAGCTCGGGGCCGGTGGTGTCCTCGCCGGCGACGTAGCCGTAGTCGTTGACGACGAGGCCGGAGCCGACGAGCGGCGCGCCGTAGTTGACGGTGCCGACGTCGGCCGGGACGCCGAGCAGCTCCTCGAGCGCGTCGAGCTCCGCGTCGGTCGACTTGGGGTGACAGAGCACGCCCCTGTTCGTCGCGACGGCGGCGGTGCCGACGGTGCGGACGCCCGCGAGGTCGCCGCGCTCGACGGGCACCTCGAGGGTGTCCTCGACGACGGCGACGGCCTCGTCCGAGAGGTCCGGGTGGACGTACGCGCCGGTGTCGTTGGCGAGGATGATGTTGCCGGCGGCGTTGTGCCGACCGGGGAGCTCGCCGAGCGTGCCGTCGATGGCGTCCGCGATCCGCTCGCGCTCGTTGTCGCGGATGCGACTCGTCACGACCAGACCGTTGGAGTTACCGGCCGCGAGCGCACCGACGGTCGAGGAGCCGGCGACGTTCGTGGGGATGGCCGGCACCTCGAGCTCGTCGGCGAGCTCCGACTGTTGGGACTCGTCGAGGTCGGGACGACACAGCAGACAGGTGTCGGTGGCCCGCGCGAACACGCCGACGTAGGGAGACCCGGCGAACGCGGTCCGTAGCACGGCTTCGTTACTCCGCGTGTTCGGCTTCCACGATCGACTCGCCGTCCTCGTCGAAGCGGGCGGCGCGAACGCGGAGCTTGCTCGGGGGCTTCTTCCGACCGCGCGACCAGACCGCCTCGTTGATGGAGGGGTCGAGGCGCACGGCGTCGCCGTCGACGCTGAAGTGCTGTGCGAGGTGGTCCCGGATGAGGGACATCGCCTTGTCGGCGCGCTTGTGCTTCGCCTCCGCGTTCACGTCGCGGAGCGGCACGGTCATGACGCGCTCCTCGAAGTCGTTCGCGCTCATTATTCGTCGGTGTCGTTACGCCGCCAGTTCCGGCGCTTGTAGTTGCGCTGGGTCTCCATGTCGGTCTTCAGCATGACCCACGCGGGCACCCGGCTGTTCTGTCGCTCGAGCTTGGCGAGGCGCTTTTTCTTCGCCTTCGACTTCTTACCCATAGTGCCCGCAGATACCCCGTCCGCGTTTATAGTGTTGTTCTTTTCGAGCCGCCACGCGGGGCCGAACCGGTCGGGGCGTCCGCCGGAGCGGCGGGGCGGACGGGCTAGAGCGGGAACCGCGCGACCGTCCCGTACTCCGGCCCGTCGTCGGTCAGCGTGCTCTCGGTCAGGTGGACCTCGTCGACGCGCATCGAGCCGGCCGACGGGTCGGTCTCGCGGACCAGCTCCTGCACCCGCTCCTTGCCGCCCGCGTGGCGCATCCGCCCGAGGGTGACGTGCGGCGTGAACGCGTGGTCCTCCGGCGAGAAGCCGATGGCCGTCGTCTCGGCCTCGATGCCCTCGTGGAGCGTGGTGAGTTCCGCCGCGCCGTCGCGGAGCCCGAGCCAGACGACGTTGATGTAGTCGAGCGAGGGGAAGACGCCGAGCCCGCCGAACGTCGCCTCGAACGGCCCGACTGCTGCCCGGTCGACCCCCGCGGCGACGGCGTCCTCGACCCGGCCGAGGCGTGCCTCGCTCACCTCCCCGAGGAACTTGAGCGTGACGTGGACGCTGCCAGGGTCCGTCCGGTCCAGTCCGCTGGTGTCGGCGAACCGCTCCTGCACCGACGCCACGTCGTCGGCGAGGTCCGGGGGGAGGTCGACACTGACGAACAGTCGCATGGCCCACCAGATGCCCGACTGCGACTTGAAACTATCTTCCGTTCAATCGCAAGCAGAAGGCGGGTTCAGCCCCGGTCTGCACGTCGCAACCCTTACCCGTCCGGACCGCCAACCGCGGTGTATGACCGACGAGGAGCGAAAGCACGAGTTCTCCGAGGGTCAGGGCTTCTCCGACCCGTACGAGGGCTTCGACCTCGACCCCCCAGAGCTGGGCGTCGACCCGAGCAAGGTCGACCCCGTCGACTCCCGCGTCGTCACCGACATGCTCGACCGGGAGAACCTCGACAGCGGCAACGTCGACGCCGACGCGCTCATCGACATCGGCCTGAACTACATGGGCATCAACCGCCACGAGCAGGCCGCCGACGCGTTCGAGCGTGCCGCCCGTTTCGCCGACGACGAGCTCGTCGCACAGGAGGGCTGGGTGAACAAGGGCGTCGCCCACGCCGAGATGGAGGAGTGGGACGCCGCCATCGGCGCGTACCGCGAGGCGCTGCACATCGACGACGACTCCGAGCACGCCGCCTCCGCCGAGACGAACCTCGCCTACGCGCTCTGGGAGTCCGGCGACGTCTCGATGGCGCTCGAACACGCCGAGCGGGCCGTCGAGCTCGACTCGCGGTTCGCCCAGGCGTGGTACAACCGCGGGTTCTTCCTGCTCGAGCGCGGGCTCGCCGAGGACGCGCTGAACGCGCTCGACAACGCCATCCGCCTCGGCATGCGTAACGCCGACGTACTCGAGGAGAAGGCGCGCGCGCTGGAGGAGCTGGACAGACACCAGGAGGCCGAGGAGGTCGCCGAGGAGGCCGAGGCCATCCGGCGGCAGCAGGAGCAGGAACTCGTCGACGGATGATACTCAACGAGCGACGAACCGAGGAGGGACTGCTCGTCTCCGTCTGCGACCCGGACGTGCTCGGCGAGACGTTCGAGGACGGCGACCTCTCGCTGACGGTGACCGAGGAGTTCTACGCGGGCGACGAGGTCGACGAGGACGCCGTCGTCGACAGCCTGCGCCGGGCCAGCGTCGCCAACATCGTCGGCGAGCGCGCCGTGACGGTGGCCATCGACGCCGGCATCGTCGAGGAGGCGAACGTGCTGGCCATCGAGGACACGCTGCACGCGCAGTTGCTGCGGCTCGGGTAGGCCGACGCTTCTCGTCGTCCCGACCATGGACGGCCAACCACCACAGGTAGCATCGGCTTACCCGACCGCCGGTCGGCTAGGACGCCCGTGCCCCGCGCGAACATCCCGCACAGCCACGCAACGCGGGCCGCTAGGGGAAACGTTAACCCCGCCGAAGTGGTTCCGTCCGCCATGAAGGTTCTCGTAACGGACCCCATCGCGGACGCGGGTCTGGACGTGCTCCGCGACGCGGGGCACGAGGTCGAGACGGCGTACGAGGTCTCCGGCGACGACCTGCTGGAGGCAGTGAGTGATGCGAACGCACTCGTCGTCCGCTCCGGAACGGAGGTCACCGAGGCCGTCTTCGAGGCGGCCCCCGAGCTCGTCATCGTCGGGCGGGCCGGCATCGGCGTCGACAACATCGACATCGACGCCGCGACCGACCACGGCGTCATCGTCGCGAACGCACCCGAGGGCAACGTCCGCGCGGCCGCCGAGCACACGGTCGCGATGGCGTTCGCCACGGCGCGCTCCATCCCGCAGGCGCACATCCGGCTGAAGGGCGGCGACTGGGCGAAGGGCGACTACCTCGGCACCGAGGTCAACGGCAAGACACTCGGCGTCGTCGGCCTCGGCCGCGTCGGCCAGGAGGTCGCCAAGAAGTGCGCCTCGCTCGGCATGGACATCGTCGCGTTCGACCCGTACATCTCCGAGGAGCGCGCCGACCAGCTCGGGGCCGAGCTCGTCGACCTCGACGGCTGTCTCGACCGCGCCGACTTCCTCACGGTCCACGTCCCGCTGACCGACGAGACGGCGGGCATGATCGGCGAGCGCGAGCTCGCCCAACTCGAGGGCGGCTACGTCGTCAACTGCGCCCGCGGCGGCGTCGTCGACGAGACGGCGCTGGCCGAGGCGGTCGAGGACGGCGTGCTCGCCGGCGCGGCCGTCGACGTGTTCGCCGAGGAGCCCGTGAGCCAGGACAACCCGCTGCTCGCCGTCGAGGACGTGGTCGTCACGCCCCACCTCGGGGCGAGCACGGAGGCCGCACAGGAGAACGTCGCGACCTCGACGGCCGAGCAGGTCGTCGCCGCGTTCGCCGGCGAACCCGTGATGAACGCGCTGAACGCGCCCTCCATCGACGAGACGGCGTTCCCGCGCGTCCAGCCCTACGTCGAACTCGCCGAGACCGCCGGCAAGGTCGCCGCACAGCTGCTCGACGACCGCATCTCGAACGTCGAGGTCGTCTACCAGGGCGAGATCGCCGAGGAGGACGTCGACTTCGTCACCGCCAGCGCGCTCAAGGGCGTCTTCGAACCGCTGGAGTGGCAGGTCAACGCCGTCAACGCCCCCCGGATCGCCGAGGAGCGCGGCGTCGACGTCACCGAGTCGAAGACCCGTTCGGCCGAGGACTTCCAGAGCCTCGTCACCGTGAAGGTCGCCGACGGCGACCGCGAGGTCTCGGTCTGTGGCACCCTGTTCGCGGGCGACGACCCGCGCATCGTCCGCGTCGACGGCTACCGCGTCGACGCCATCCCGCACGGGCGCATGGTCGTGGCACGCAACGCCGACGAGCCCGGCGTCATCGGCCTCATCGGGAGCGTCATGGGCGACTACGGCGTGAACATCGCCGGGATGTTCAACGCCCGCGAGACCATCGGCGGCGAGGCGCTGACCGTCTACAACGTCGACGGCGAGGTGCCCGAGGAAGCCATGGAGAAGCTGCTCGCCGACGGGCGCATCATCGAGGTGCGCCAGATCGTCCTCGACGACGACTGATCCGTCAGGGGTCCGACCACACAGGCGGCCGTTACGGTTAACCCACCATGGACTGTCAGGGTTGCTATAAGGCGAGCAGACATGGCTCTCTCAGACATCCCGGTAGTGGCGACGCTGCCGTCCGACGGCGACGACGACGACCCGACCCGTAACACCACTCCGGCGACCACACGGAGGCCGTGACGTGCCGACCGGGGCCCGCAGACGGCTCTCGACGCTGTTCCTCTGCCTCCTCGTCCTCGGCTCCGTCGGCGCAGGAGCCGGTACGGGGACAGCCGCGACACCGCCGTCGGTCTCCTACGGCAGTGCGTCCGTCACACCGACGACACTCGACGCGGGTAGCGCGGTGAACGCGAGCGTCGTCGTCAGCAACACCGGCGACAGTGTGGGCGTCTACAACGTCTCCGTCTCCGTCGACGGCACGGTCGAGCAGTGGACGAACGGTACCATCGGTGCCGGCGTCACCCGGACGGTGACCGTCACCGAGACGCTCTGGGAGACCGGCGACCGGACGGTCACCGTCGCGGGCGGGGGCGCGAGCGCGACCGAGACGGTGACGGTGCGGGCGGCGAACCCGACGTACCACGGCGGCCCGGAGAACCTCGGGCACTACCCGGACCAGTACGGCCCGACCAGCGAACCCGTGGAAGCGTGGAGCGTCTCGGACGGCACGCCCCATGTGATGCAGCCGACCATCGTGGACGGGACGCTCTACACGGCGTTCCACGACGGCGGGAAGCTGTACGCACTCGACCCCGAGACCGGCGAGGAGCACTGGAACGCCACGCCCGGAGGTGGCTCGGGCTCGACGTGGACGACGCCCGCCTACGCGAATGGCGTTCTCTACCTCGGCAGCAACGACTACAAGCTCCACGCCATCGACGCCGACACCGGCGATGAGCTGTGGAACTACTCGACGCAGACGAACGTCCGGTCCGCGCCGGCGGTCGTCGATGGTGTCGTCTACTTCGGGAGCAACGACGGCAACGTGACGGCGGTGAACGCGACGACCGGCGAGGAGCTGTGGTACTACACCATGTACCAGCCCGTCCTCGTCGAGTCGAACCCCGCGGTCGTCGACGGCGTCGTCTACGTCGGTGCCTACGACGCCAACGTCACCGCGCTGGACGCGGAGACCGGGCAGGTACGCTGGCGGTACACCCTCCGCGACGAGAGCCAGTCCGACCCGACGGTCGCCCAGGACACGGTGTACATCGGGAGCGACAGTACGATGGGTGAGACGTCGGGCGTCGGTGCCGTCCACGCGCTGAACGCCACCGACGGAACCGAACGCTGGCACTACAACGTGAGCGGCGACGTGGATGCCGGTCAGGTGTACGCCGACGGCGTCGTCTACGCGGGCAGCCGCGGCGGCGACCTCGTCGCGCTGGACGCGACGACCGGACAGCGGATCTGGAACGTCACCGGCTCCGACTTCCGTGGCGCGCCGGTCGTCGCGGGTGACGTCCTGTACATCTCGGACTTCGGCAACCAGACCGTTCACGCGTTCGACGCGACCGACGGCACCGAGCTCTGGCAGTACGACTCGCCGACGGGGTACACCTACCCGACGGTGCTCGCCTGGAACGGCTTCCTCTACTACGGCTCCGGAAGCCACTTCTACGCGCTCGAACAGCCCGCACCGGCCATCACGAACGTGGCCGTCACGAACCCGTCGGGACAGGACGTACAGGTCGCGTTCGACTCGGACAGCCAGCTGGTGAACATCTCGGTGTCCATCTCGGGCGCGGGGAGTGCGACGCTGACCGGGAGCGACTTCACTGAGACCGGGAGTGTGGGGAGCTACACGTACACCGCGACGTACGCGGGCGGCAGCGACGGCACGTACACCGCGACCGTCGACACCGCCGAGGACTCGGACGCGAAGGACGGCGGCGACGGCGAATCGGACAGCGTCACCGTCGACACGACCGCGCCGACGGTCTCCGGGTACACGGTCTCGAACCCCGCCGGACAGGACGTGACCGTCTCGTTCAACGCAAGCGAACAGCTCGGGACCGTCGAAGCCACCGTCTCCGGCGCGGAGTCCGCCACGCTCACCCTCGGCGACTTCACCGAGACGGACAACGGCGGCAGCTACACCTACACCGCGACGTACGCGGGCAGCAGCGACGGCGAGTACACCGTCGGACTCGACACCGCCGAGGACACCAGCGGCAACGACGGCGCGGGCGGCGAGTCCGCCAGCGTCGACGTGGACACGACCGCGCCGACCATCTCGGACTACCTGGTGTCGAACCCGTCCGGGTCGGACGTGCAGGTCAGCTTCGACGCGAGCGAGCAGCTCGTGACGGTCGACGGGACGGTCTCCGGCACCGAATCCGCCTCGCTCTCGACGGGCGACTTCACCGAGACCGACAACGGCGACGGTACCTACGAGTACACCACCACCTACGCCGGCGGCAGCGACGGGAGCTACACGGTGACGCTCGACCACGCGAACGACTCCGTCGGCCTCGACGGCGCGGGCGGCGAGTCCGCCAGCGTCACCGTCGACACCGTCGCACCCACCATCTCGAACATCACCGTGACGAATCCCGACGCCCAGAACGTGACGGTGTCGTTCCAGTCGAACGAGCAGCTCGGGACGATGCTGGTCGGCATCGACGGCGCGGAGTTCGCCAGCCTCTCCCTGGCCAACTTCACCGAGAGCGGCAGCGGGCCGTACACCTACACCGCGACGTACGAGGGCGGAAGCGACGGCAACTACGGGGCGACCGTCTACAGCGCGACCGACGCCGCCGGCAACGACGGCGCGAGGGGCCAGTCCGCGAGCGTGCCAGTCGGCACCGCCGTCGTCTCCTCGTCAGTCGAGCACGTCGCTGGTACCGAGCCCGACATGGCGAACGTCACGCTCGACTCGTGGTTCGCCGGCGGGCTGCTGCAGGTGCAGGCGAAGAACGCCACCGCCGACTTCGGCGACTTCGACACCGGGCCGGACTACGAGCTCGCCGGCCTCGGAGCGGACGAGACGACCGTCATCCGGGCGACGGTCACGGTCCAGAACACCACGCCGCGGGTGCTCATCGGGAGCGCGCACGACGCGACGTGGACCCGGACGAACAACGGCAACGGTACGTGGACCGTCGTCATCGAGGGCAGCCCCGCCGCGGTCGACTCCTACTTCGAGGCCGACGGCTCCAGCCCGAGCAGCTGGCCGGGGACCATCCGGGCCAACGAGTCACAGGACGCCGCCTGGACGTTCGCGGTCGACGACCTCTCGACGATGTCCACGACCCACCGCGAGCGGCTCAACGGCTCGATCATGACCACCGACGCCCAGGAGTTCGGCAGTCCGCGGTACGACGACTCCGGGCCGAACGACCGGATCGGGCTCCACGTGAAGGGACCGCACTTCGCCGAGGACGGGACGAACAACACCGGCTTCTTCGAGGCGTACCTCCCGCAGGCGCTCCTCGACGACTGGGGCGTCAACGCGACCGAGCTCGCCGGTGAGCTCAACGGAGTCAGCCGGAACACGACGGTCACCGCCGTTCAGGGCGGTGGCGTCCGCGTCGACTTCGGCATCCACTACTCCGCGGCCGACGCCGCCATTACGGTCGACACGACCGCGCCGACCGCGGTGGCCGGCTCCAACGTGACCGTCGAGGAGGGGACCGCCGTGAGCTTCGACGGCTCCGGCTCGACCGACAACGTCCACGTCGCCAGCCACGAGTGGGCGTTCGGCGACGGCACGAACGCGACCGGCGAGACGGTCCAGCACACCTACGGCGCGCCCGGGACATACACCGCGACGCTCACCGTCACCGACGGCGGCGGTGCGACGGACACCGCCACCGTGAACGTCACCGTCGAGCGTGCGAGCAGGAGTGGCGGTGGCAGGGCGACGGTCGACGAGGGGGACGACAACACGGACGACACCGCCGACGACGGCGACACCATCGTCACCGTCGACGGCGGGGGCGAGACCGACGAGCCGACCACGACCGGGGGGAACGACCGCCTGAACGTGACCGTCCGGAACGCCAGGGCGAACGAGACCGTCGGCATCGAACTCGTCGACGACGGCGACGACGACGGGCAGTCCGAAATCGGTGCCGAGCAGCCCAACGTCTCCGTGACGGGTCTCGGGATGAACGTCACCCGCGACGGCGACTTCACCCTGAACGTCACCACCGTGGAGCTGCCACCCGCGGCCGCCCCGTCCATCGACGACAGGGGGTCGGTCCACGAGCCGGAGCGCCTGGCCGACGGCGACCGCCGGTTCGTCGAGTCGACGGGCGCACGGCCGGTCGGCTACGTCACCGTCGAGCACACCATCAGTGACGACGACGTCGACGACGTCGGCTTCACCTTCGAGGTGTCGAAGCGGTACCTCGACGACCGCGGCGTCGACAGCAACTCGCTGGCGCTCTACCGCGACGAGACGACCCGCTGGAACCAGCTCCCGACGACGGTCGTCGGCGAGACGGAGAGCCACTACCGGTTCGAGGCCGACTCGCCCGGCCTCTCGCGGTTCGCCATCGGCGTCGCCGAACCGGTGTTCGAGGTGTCGAGCGCCGAACTCGACACCGGGACGACGACCGTCGGCGAACCGGTGACGCTCTCGGTCGCGGTGGAGAACATCGGGAACGCCGCCGGGACGGTCACCGTGCCGATCACGGTCGACGGCGACCGCGTCGCGACCCGGACGGTCGACGTGGACGCACGCTCCGCGACGACGCTGACGGTCGAACTCGCCCCGTCGGAGGCCGGCACCCACGAGGTCGTCGTCGACGGCGAGCCCGTCGGGGCGCTGGTCGTCGAGCAGGAGTCGACCACGCAGCCGCCGACCACCGCCGTGCAGACGACGCCACCGACGACCGTCGCGGACACGACCGCACCGACCGACGAGGCACCCGCAGACGGTGGGAGCGGGCTCCCGGCCCTGCCCGCCCTCGGGCTGGCGGCCGCGCTGCTCGCGTTCGTCGCACTCGGTACGTGGCGGCGGGAGTGAGAGGGACGGGAACCACGGCCCCGGACGGGACACCGTTCGTTGCGGCTCGAAGGCTACAGCGACAGGACGTGCCTGAGCCGGCCGACGAGCGTCCACCCGCCGTCGGTCCGGAGCTCGCGGTCCTCGTCGGCGTCGTGGGCCGCGAGCGCGGTCTCGTACTGCTCCCGCATCGCGCTCACCTGTGCCTCGCGAGCCGCGAGGTCCCGTTCGAGCAGCGCCACGCTCGCACGCAACGCGGCGGGGTCTGTCCGGGTGCCGTCGCTTGCGTCGCTCGGTTCCTCCCCCAGCTGGGTCGTCGTCAGGTCGGGTTGGGCGTTTCGGGACACGGACCGTATGCTACGGCGACACACTACAAAAATCGGCGGCAGACTCCCGAACGACGGCCGTCTGACTGGCCGGTGGAAGTGGTCGCGTTCAGCGCCCGAGGTGTTCGAGCACGCCCGCCGTGTCGCCCGGAACTGGCTCGGGGGCGGCACCGGCCGCGGCGGCCGCATCGGGGTCCTTCAGCAGGTGACCGGTGGTGAGGCAGACGACGCGCTCGTCGTCGCTCACGTCGCCGCGCTCGCGGAGCTTGCGGAGCCCGGCGAGGCTCGCGGCGGAGGCGGGTTCGACGCCGACGCCCTCGCCCGCGAGGTCGCGCTGGGCCTGCGTGATGGCGTCGTCCTCGACGGCGACGGCGGTCCCGCCGGTCTCGCGGATGCCGGGCAGGGCCTTCGGCGCGTTGACCGGGTTGCCGATCCGGATGGCGGTCGCGACGGTCTCGACCTCGTCCCAGCGGCGCGTCTCGTCGTTCCCCTCCTCGATGGCCTCGACCATCGGGGCCGCGCCGGCGGCCTGCACGCCGGTCAGCTTCGGCACCTCGTCGCGGGCCATCGCGCCGGCCTGCACGAGCTCGCGGAAGCACTTGTACAGCGCCGCGGTGTTGCCGGCGTTGCCGACGGGCAGGACGATGCGGTCGGGGTACTCGCCGTAGTCCTCGCGGTGGGCCTCGAGGATCTCCAGCCCGATGGTCTTCTGTCCCTCGAGTCTGAAGGGGTTCAGCGAGTTGAGCAGGTACGCCTCGCCCCGCTCCGCGAGGTCCTGCACGATGTCGAGGCAGGTGTCGAAGTTGCCGTCCACCTCGAGGATGCGCGCGCCGTGGAGGCTGGCCTGTGCGACCTTCCCGGCGGCGACCTTGCCCGCGGGCAGCAGGACGAGCGTCTCCAGCCCGGCGCGTGCGCCGTAGGCCGCGAGCGCGGCGGAGGTGTTGCCCGTCGAGGCGCAGGCGAGGCGACCGACCCCCAGCTCCTCGGCGGTCCGCACGCCGACGGTCATCCCGCGGTCCTTGAACGAGCCGGTCGGGTTCATCCCCTCGTGCTTCACCCGGAGGCTCTCGACGCCGACCTCGTCCTCCAGCCGGGGGACGCGGTGGAACTGGGTGTCGCCCTCGGGGAGGGAGACGCCCTCCTCGAAGGGGAGCGCGGCCGAGTAGCGCCAGACGCCGCGGCCGGAGAACTCGTCCCAGGTGGGCAGGTCGTCGTACCGGACCTCCAGCAGCGACCCGCAGTCGCAGGTGTACCGGACGGACTCGAACGGCGCGTAGGCGTCACCACAGTCGATGCATTCGAGCCAGACGCCGTCGACGGCGGCCGTCGGAGCCGCGGGCGTCTCGGCCGAGAGCGAGAGCGAACTCATTGTCGGGGGGTGGCGCTGCGCGGGGAAAAAGACGCAGGTTCGTGCGAAGTGATGCCGACGTCGCGGCCTCAGGCCTCGCCGTCGAACGTCTCGATGACGCCGTGGACGTGCTCGGTCCACTCGTCGAGCGCGGTGTGGAGCATCCCCTTGGCCTCGGGTAGTTCGACACCGGTGTACTGGTAGACGTAGCCGCCGGAGTCGAGCAGTCGACGCTCCCGCTCGACGAGCCCGCGTTCGAGCAGCGTCGAGAGCGACCGGTTGACGTTGCTGCGGTCGCGCTCGAGCTGGTTCGCGAGCTCCTCGACGGTGCTGCCGGGCTGGTCGAGCAGCGTCAGGTACGTCCGCGTCTCGTGTTCGTGGATACCGAAGACACAGCTCATCACCTGCCGGAACCCCGGCTCGGGCTGTTCGAGCAGGTCGCCGAGGTCGTCGGGGGAGGCGTCGCTCATGGGCGAACGCACGGCGGGTGTGACCTAAAGGCTACCCACCGCGGCATCCCCGACGCGGCTACTCCTCCCGCGTCGGCGCGTACCCCTGGTTCTCGATGCACTGGCGCATCTCGTCCTCCGTCTCGTGTTTGTGCAGCGTCGTCGGGGTGTCGCAGTAGAAGATGGTCCCGTCGTGTCTGAGAGTCACCTCGTGGTCCGACCCGAGCAGTTCGGTGACGATGCGGACGCGGCGTCCCTCGCGGAGGGCGGTGAGTATCTCGTCGGCTTCGAGCTCACCGGCCCGGACGCGGAGCGGCTCTGTCATCGTCTACATCTGCTCGCTTCGGCCCCTTCGCTCTTTTCCCCTACTTCAACATTGTGGCCGAATGCGGTCGTCGCGCCAGTCCGAGATACGGCTATGCTACCAAACGGCATCCTCTCCGGTATGGCATCCGAGACAACCACCGAGACGATAGTCGGACGGAACACACGAATGGAACCGTGGCAGGGCGGCGTCGTCGGCGGGCTCGTCGGCGGTGCGGCCATGGGCGTCATGCTCACGATGCAGATGACGCCCGTCATCGAGAACGCCATCCCCGCGATGTACGGTCTCTCCGGCGGTGCGGCCGGCTGGGTGATCCACATGGTCCACGCGGCCATCCTCGGCGTCGGCTTCGCCGCCGTGGCACAGCAGGTCGAGCTCGACTCGCTCGTGCCGAGCGTCGGTGTCGGGCTCGCCTACGGTGTCGTCCTGTGGGCCGTGCTGGCGGTGCTGGTGATGCCGGTGTGGCTCGGGGCCGTCGGCTTCGCCGGGGCACCGGCGCTCCCGAACGTGAACGTCCAGAGCCTCGTCGGGCACCTCGTCTACGGCGGCGTGCTCGGACTGGTGTACCCGTTCGTCACGTTCGCGGACTGACGGCGGTGCGTCCCCGGCACACGACCGGGCGAGAACTTTTGTTGCCGAAGTGAACTGTGAGCCATGTCGACTACGACCGACGTGAGCGACGATGTCGACAGGACCGACAGCCTCCTCCTCCGGGCGGGAGCCGCCGGACTGCTCGCCGGCGTCGCCTTCGGACTGCTCATCCAGTTCCGGCTGCAGCGCATGACCGCCATCGGAGCGATGTACACGCTCGGCGATCCGAGCCTGACCGTCGGGTGGGTCGCACACATCCTCCACAGCGTCGTCTTCGGCGCACTGTTCGGCCTCCTCGTCGACCGGCCACCGCTCCGACAGCACGTCTGGAAGTACCACGGCGGTGTCGGCCTCGCCCTCGCCTACGCGGTGGCGCTCTGGGCGGTGAACATCGTCTTCCTCTGGCCGCTGTGGCTCAACGGCGTCGGTTTCGGGGCCGACCTCCCGCTCCCGAACCTCGCGAGGATGCCGCTGGTGGGCCACGTCGTCTACGGCCTGCTGCTCGGGCTGTTCCTGGCGGCGTTCGCCCGCCTCGCCGGCGAGGGTGCGGTCGACGCGCCGTAGCTACCCGACGAGCGTCGCGAGCAGCGCCTTCTGGGCGTGCATCCGGTTCTCCGCCTGCTGCCAGACGACCGAGCGCTCGCTCTCGATGGTGTCGTCGGTTATCTCCTGGCCGCGGACCGCCGGGAGACAGTGCATCACCTTCGCGTCGGTGCCCGCGAGCAGCGCCGAATCGAGGGTGAAGCCGTCGAAGTCGTCGACCTTCGCGTCGTCCTCGCCCATGCTCACCCAGACGTCGGTGTAGACCACGTCGGCGTCGGCGACCGCGGCCTCCGGGTCGGTCGTCACCGTCGGTGCCGACCCCGCCTCGGCCGCCGCGTCGAGCACCTCGTCGTCCAGCCCGTGGCCGTCGGGACAGGCGACGGTGAGGTCGATGCCGACCATCGCACAGCCGACGGCGAACGAGCTGGCGACGTTGTTGCCGTCGCCGACCCAGGCAGCCGTCACGTCCTCGAAGCCGCCGAACAGCTCCTGGATGGTCAGCAGGTCGGCGAGCGTCTGGCACGGGTGCGCGTCGTCGGTCAGGCCGTTGACGACGGGCACCTCGGCGTACGCCGCGAGCTCGGTCAGGTCGTCGTGGTCGAACACGCGGGCCATGATGGCGTCGACGTAGCCAGAGAGCGCGCGGGCGGTGTCCTTCACCGGCTCGCCCCGGTCGAGCTGTGTGTCCTCCGGACCGAGGAAGACGGCGTGGCCGCCGAGCTGGGTCATCCCCGTCTCGAAGGAGACGCGGGTGCGCGTCGAGGGCTTCTCGAACAGCATCGCGAGCGTCTTGCCCCCGAGGTCGCCGTGTGACTCGCCGTTCTCGACGGCGGCCTTGTACTCGGCCGCGAGATCGAGGACGGACTGGAGCTCGGCCGCCGACAGGTCGTCGACGGTGAGGAAGTGCTTCGGTGGCTGTGCTGGGTTCGTGGATGTCACGTCGGTGTGTGTGCTCATTGCAGGTCGTCGCAGACGGTCTCGAGGACCGCGATGGCGCGGTCGTACTCGGGCAGTGCGAGGCGTTCGTCCGGGGCGTGGTCGAGTGCGGAGTCACCCGGGCCGTAGGTGGCCATCGGGCAGTCCCACGCGCCGGCGAACAGGTTCACGTCGGCCGTTCCGGTCTTCTTGAGGAGGCGAGGGGAGCCCCCTCGCTCTCGGATGCCGACGCGGAACGCGCGCCCGACCTCGCTGCGCGGGCTGTCGAGCACGGGCGGGATGGCGTCGCGCCACTCGATTGTACCCGCGCCGTCGGCGAGTTCTGCCTCGACCGTCTCGCGTATCCCGGCCGCGCTGCTGCCCGGCGGGATGCGGAACTGCACCGACATCTCCGCTGCGACGGACAGCCCGTCGTCGGCGACGCCGCCGGAGACGTCGACCGGCTTGGCCGTCACCGACTCGAAGACGGCGTCGTCGCCTGACTCGAACGCGCGTTCGACCCGGTTCCACCACGACATCGCGTGCTGGATGGCGTTCGCTTCCGGGCGCGAGCTGTGGCCCGCCTCGGTCTCGGCGCGGTAGGTCCCGGCGAGGAAGCCGCGGTAGCCGAGCGTCACGGCGTCCCAGCCCGAGGGCTCACCGTTGACGACCGCGTCGGGTGCCTCGCGGTCGGCGACCAGGTGGCGCGCGCCGCGGGAGTCGGTCTCCTCGCCGACGACGCCGGCGAAGGAGACGCCGGTCCGCACCGCCGCGACGGCCATCGCACAGAGCGGGCCGGTCGCGTCGACGCTGCCCCGACCCCGGAGGACGGCGGCATTCTGGGGTGCCTCGTCGCCGCCTCCCCACGGGATAGGGTCCTCGGTGTCGCCGGCGCTGGGGGTCTCGATACCGACGGGCACGTCTCCCGGAACGGTGTCGACGTGCGAGGTCAGCAGCACCGAATCGTCGCCGGGTGCCCGGACGTTGCCCACGTCGTCCAGCCACGCCCTGCGGCCGTGGTCCAGCAGGAAGTCGCGCAGGTGCTCGGCGGCCGCGTGCTCCTCGCCCGACGGCGAGGGGATGGCGACCATGGATTCGAGCAGGTCCCGCGCGGCGGCGTCGGAGACCGTCCCGCCGTCGGCCACGGCCGCGTCGCTCACGCCTCCGTCACCTCCAGCGTGGCCTCGAGCGCCGCGACGACCTGGTCGGCGTGCTCCCGGGTCATCGTCAGCGGCGGGAGCAGACGCACGACGGTCCGGCCCGCCGGGAGCGCGAGGATCCCGTGCTCGATGGCGAGGTCGCGCAGGACGCGGTTCGCGCCGCGTCCGACCTCGATACCGACGAGCAGCCCCTCGCCGCGCACGTCACGCACCGGCAGGTCCGAGAGCTGGTCGACGAGGGAGTCGCCCACCGCCGCGGCGTTGCCGGGCAGGTCGTCGTCGACGATGGTGTCGAGCGTCGCCGCCGCCGCCGCGGAGACGGCGGGGCCACCCGAGAACGTCGAGCCGTGCGGGCCCGATTCCTCGGCGACCCAGTCGGCACAGAGCGTCGCGCCCATCGGCAGGCCGTTGGCGAGCCCCTTCGCCGTCGTCACCACGTCGGGCGTGACGCCGGCGGCCTCGCAGGCCCAGAACGTCCCCGTCCTGCCGAGGCCGGTCTGGACCTCGTCGAAGACGAGCGCCGCGCCGTGGTCATCGGTCGCCTCGCGGGCGGCCTGCAGGAACGCCGTCGTGCTCGGGTTGACGCCGCCCTCGCCCTGGACGGGTTCGAGGATGACCGCCGCGGTGTCGTCGTCGACCGCCTCGGCGATGGCCTCGCCGTCGCCGTAGTCCACGAACTCGACGTCGTCCAGTAGCGGCTCGAACGGTTTCCGGTACTTCGGCTTCCACGTCGTCGACAGCGCGCCCATCGTCCGGCCGTGGAAGCCGCGCTTCGTCGCGACGAATTTTGTACCCTCCGTCGCGCTCCGGGCGAACTTCAGCGCCGCCTCGTTGGCCTCGGTGCCGGAGTTGCAGAGCCAGACGTTGTCCAGCCCCGGCGGCGCGACCGACGACAGCTTCTCGTACAGCTCGTCGCGGGCGCTCGTCGGGTACGAACCCTGCACGAACGTCAGGTCGGCGAGCTGTGACTGTGCGGCCTCGACGATGTCCGGGTGACCGTGGCCGGCGGGGACGCAGGCGTAGCTCGCGCCCATGTCCAGGTACTCGGTCCCCGAGTCGTCGTAGAGGTACACGTCCTCGCCGCGCTCGATGGTGATGGGCTTGCGCGAGAAGACGAAGTCGGCGGGCATCTACCGGCTCACCTCCTTCTTCTCGTCATCCAGCGCGCTCGGCAGCAGCGTCGTCCCGTCGCCCGAAAGCGCGGACTGGATGGGTGCGTCGGCGTTCGCGGTGGCGACGACGACCGACGACGCGCCGCCGGAGAGCGCCTCCTCGGCCGCGAGCACCTTCCGGGTCATGAATCCCTCCGCCGCGGTTTCGAGCGCGTCCCAGTCGGCTGCCGTCTCGACGCTGTCGATGCGCGTCGACTCGTCCTCGGGGTCCGCGTAGACGCCGGAGACGTCGGTGAGGACGACGAGGTCCGCGCCGAGTGCGCCAGCGACGGCGGCGGCGGCGCGGTCGGCGTCGGCGTTGACCGCGGTGTAGGTGCCGTCGCCCTCCGCGCCGAGCATCGGGACGGTCACGACGGGCGTGTACCCCCCGGAAAGCAGGGTGTCGAGGAGGTCGACGTTCACCGACTCGATGGTGCCGGAGTGGTCGCCGCGGCGGATCTTCTTCTTCCCGTCTTCGAGGACGCGGACGGCGGACTTGCGCGGCCCTTCGAGCAGGCCGCCGTCGACACCGGAGAGCCCGACCGCGTTCACGCCCTCGCTCTGGAGCGACTCGACGAGCCCGGTGTTGAGCTTCCCGGGCATGACCATCTGGAACACCTCGATGGTCTCTTCGTCGGTGAACCGCCCGACGACGCCGCCGGGCGTCTCGACGTACTCGGGCTCCATGCCGAGCGATTCGAGCGTCTCGTCGACCGCGGTGGAGCCGCCGTGGACGACGACGACCTGCTCGCCCGACTCGACGAGGTCGGCCACGTCGGCCAGTGCACCCTGGGGGTCGACCGCGCGTGCGCCGCCGACCTTGACGACAACCGCCATCTACGGACTCCCCACGGGGTGCAGCCCCGCGAACTCGAGTCCCGCCGTCTCGTCGAAGCCGAGCGCGACGTTGGCGGCGTGGACCGCCTGCCCGGCCGAGCCCTTCATCACGTTGTCGATGGCCGAGAACACCACGACCCGCTTGTTCCCGGGGTCGAGTTCGAACCCCACGTCGGCGTAGTTCGTGCCGGCGACGGCCTTCGGTTCGGGGTAGCGGTACGAACCCGAGCCGCCGGCGACGAGGCGGACGAACGGCTCCGCCTCGTACGCGCCGCGGTAGGCCGTCCAGAGGTCCTTCTTCGAGACGGGGCCGTCGGGGAACACGTGGCAGGTCGCGCTCGCGCCACGCACCATGTCGACGGCGTGGCAGGTGAACGAGACGGAGAGCCCGAGCCACTCCTCGATCTCGGCCTCGTGACGGTGTCCCGTCGGCGCGTACGGGCGGACGACGCCCGAGCGCTCGGCGTGGCTGGAGGCCGCGCCGCCGCCCGCGCCGCCCTCGCTGCTGCCGACCTTCACGTCCACGACGACGTGTGCGTCGTCCAGAACGCCCGCGTCGGCGAGCGGTTTCAGCCCGAGCAGCGTCGCCGTCGCGTTGCAGCCGCCGGAGGCGATGATGTCCGCATCCTGCAGGTTCTCGCGGTTCAGTTCGGGCAGCGCGTACTCGGCCACGTCAAGGTACTCGGGGGATGTGTGGCCGTCGTACCACTCGTCGTACTGTCCCTCGGTGGCGAGGCGGAAGTCCGCCGAGAGGTCGACGAGCAGGTCCGCGGCGTCGAGGTAGTCGTCGACGTACTCCATCGTGACGCCGTGGGGCGTCGCCGTGAACAGCACGTCGACCGATTCGAGGTCCGAGGGCTCCGAGAAGCGGAGTTCGCGCCCCCGGAGGTTCGGGTGGACGCCGCCGATGGACTTGCCGGCATACTCGCGGCTCGTCGCCTGCACGAGCTCGAAGTTCGGGTGGCCGTCGAGCAGGCGCAGGAGCTCCCCGCCGGCGAAGCCGGAGCCGCCGACGACGCCGGCGGTCTTCGTCTCCGCGTCCGTGTCGGCGTCGGTCGCAGCGGTGGTCCCCACTACGCCGTCACCTCCGCGGCCTCCAGTCCGGGCTCGACGACCGACTCGAGCCAGTCGACGACCTTCGCCGGCACGTCGACGGCGGTCGCGTCGTTGAGCGACTTGAACTCGACCGTGTGGTTGACCTCGTGGACGGTGTAGCCGCCCTCGTCGGTCTCCATGAGGTCGACGCCGAGCAGGCCGCCGCCGACCGCGTCGCTGGCGCGCTGGACGAGCTCGCGGACCTCGTCGTCGAGGTCGAACTCCGCCGTCTCCGCGCCCTTGGCGGCGTTCGTGAGCCAGTGGTCCGACGAGCGCGCCATCGCCGCGACGGGCTCGCCGTCGGTGGCGAGCACGCGCAGGTCGCGGTCCGGCTTGCCGACGAACTCCTGGACGTAGAACACCGAGTGCTCGTAGTGGCCGAGCGTCGCCTTGTGCTCGAGGATGGCCTCGGCGGCCGAGCGCGACTCGACCTTCGCCAGCAGCCGACCCCACGAGCCGACGACCGGCTTGAGGACGCAGGGGTAGCCGAACGACTCGATGGCGGAGAGCGCGGCGTCCGTGGTGAACGCGACCTTCGTCTCGGGCGTGGGGACGCCCGCGTTCGCGAGCGCGAGGCTCGTCTTCGCCTTGTCCGCGCAGACCTCGGCGGTCTCGGCCGCGTTGACGACCGGGATGCCGTAGGCCTCGCAGAACTGCGTCGCGTAGAGGCTCCGCGAGGTCGCCATGCAGCGGTCGAGCACCACGTCGAGCCCGTCGAACGACTCGGGCGCGTCGTGGAGGTCGAACTGCTGTTTCCGCACGTCGATCTTGACGACCTCGTGGTCGCGTTCGCGCAGTTCCGCGAGCAGGAGCTTCTCGTCCCGGCGGATGCGCGAGTAGAGCAGTCCGACCTTCACGCCGCCCACCCCGCCTCGCGGTCTCGCGTCGGGAGTGCCTGTGCCAGCCCCGTCATCCTACTCACCCCAGTCCTCGGCCAGCTCGGGTGCCACGTCCAGTGTGACGGGGTCGTCCTCGATCACTTCGAGCTCCGCGCCGCAGGTGGTACAGTCGACGATCTCTCCGGCTTCGAGGTCCGTGTGCAGGGACAGTTCTGCCCCGCATTCGACGCATTCTGTCATCACCTGTCCATCGACGCCGACATCACTTAAAGATTGCGAACCTACCAAATAAATTATACAAGTAGTGAGGCCTCTAACTGGTTTCTGTGCGTCCAAATCGAGTGAATCCGGATTCTGATTTCGGATTCTAAATATTTCGTCCCCGTCGGGGGACTGGTGGCAGTGGTGGGCGTGGGGCCACCGCCACGTCGTGCTCAGACATAGTCGGTCACCTCCGCGGTGAGTTCGTCGTGGGCGTCGTCCAGCCCCTCGCTGATACCCTCGACGACCGCCTGGTCGCTGGTGAGGCAGCGCTCGGCCTCGTTCAGTGCATCGGCGACGGCGTCGGGCGCGGGGCCGCCGGGCGAGTCGCGCATCGTCACGCTCGCGGCCGGGTCGAGCGCCGTCTCGACCGCCTCGCGCTCGACGTACGCCGCGATGGACTCGTCGATGGTCTGCTGGGTGGCCTCGTCGATGATGGCGTAGTCGGGCTCCGTGCCGGCCGCGCTCGCGAGCTGGCCGGCCGTCGCGACGACCTCGTGGGCCGTGCGGAACGGCAGGCCCGCCATCGCGAGCAGGTCGGCGACGCCCGTCGCCGTCGAGAAGTTCGAGCCGGCCTCGGCGGCCAGCGTCTCCTCGTTCCACGTCGCGGTGGCGACGCCGCCCGCCGCGACCTCGGTCGCCTCGGTGACGGCGTCGACCGTCGCCCAGACGTGCGGCGTCGCGTTCTGCAGGTCGCGGTTGTACGCGCGGGGGAGCCCCTTCAGCGTCGTCAGCAGCCCCGTCAGACTGCCCGAGGCGTCGCCCGCGACAGAGCGGACGAGCTCGAACGTGTCCGGGTTCTTCTTCTGGGGCATGATCGAGGAGGTCGACGAGTAGTCGTCCGAGAGCTCCAGATAGCCCTGGTTCGCGAAGATGATCACGTCCTCCGCGAGCCCCGACAGGGTCGTCGCGAGCGCGGCCAGCGCGGCCGCCGACTCCACGAGGAAGTCGCGGGCGGCGACCGCGTCGGTCGCGTTCGTGATGGTCTCGTCGAAGCCGAGCAGCTCGGCGGTGCGCTCGCGGTCCACGTCGAACGGCGTCCCCGCGAACGCGGCCGCGCCGAGCGGCGAGCGGTTCACGCGCTCGAAGGCATCGAGGAGACGCTCGGTGTCGCGCGCGAGCGCCGACTCGTACGACAGCAGGTAGTGCCCGACCGTCGTCGGCTGGGCGTGCTGCAGGTGCGTGAAGCCGGGCATCGTCGTCTCCGCGTGTTCGTCGGCGGCCTCGACCAGCACGGCGCGGAGGTCACAGACCGTCGCGGCCGCCGCGAGCAGGTCCCCGCGCAGCCGGTAGCGGATACAGGTCGCCACCTCGTCGTTGCGCGAGCGGGCGGTGTGCATCTTCCCGCCGTCGGGCCCGACCTGCTCGACGACCGCCGTCTCGATGGCCTCGTGGACGTCCTCGCCCTCCGGCAGCGCGGCGTGGCCCTCGACCTCGACGACGTTCAGCGCCGTGAGTATCTTCGATGCGGTGTCGTCGTCGATGATGCCCTGTTCGGCCAGCATGACGACGTGTGCGCGGTCGACGGCCACGTCGGCCGCGAAGATGCGCTCGTCGTCGGCGAGCGACGAGAGGAACCCACGGGCCGGGCCGCCGCTGAAGCGGTCGCCGCGGACCGCGGTCCCGTCGCTCCCGCCGAAGCCGTCGGCGTCAGCGTCGGGGAGGTCGTCGGCGTCGCTCCCGCCGAGGCCGAACTCCCCGTCGTCGCCGCCGAAGCCGGCCATCTCAGTCGTCCGCGGTGAGTTCGACATCTGTCTCCTCTTCCTGTGCTGTGTTTCCAGCGTTGGCGAGGCGAGCCTGGAAGCCGTGGTACTTGGCGACGCCCGTCGCGTCCTCCTGTGCGATGCCGTCGACGGTCTCCGTGTCGAACGACGCCGCCGACTCGGAGTAGACCGCGTGCTCGCTCTCGCGGCCGACCGGGCGGACCGTCCCGCCCTGGAGCTTGACCGTCACCGTCCCGGTCACCGTCTCCTGGCTCGCCGCGACGTAGGCGTTCAGCGACTTCATGATGGGCGCGTCGATGAGGCCCTCGTAGGCCTTCTGTGCCCACTGGTTCTCGACCTGCGGCTTGAAGTCGCGCTCGTCCTTCGTGAACACGAGCTGTTCGAGCGCCTCGTGGGCGGTGATGAGGACCGTCGCGGCCGGGTGCTCGTAGTTCTCGCGCACCTTCAGGCCGAGCATGCGGTCCTCCATCATGTCCGTGCGACCGACGCCGTACGCGCCGGCGTACTCGTTGAGGAACTCGATGAGCTCGACCGGTTCGAACTCGCCACCTTCGCCGTCCGCGGTGGTCACGGAGACGGGGTAGCCCTCCTCGAACTCGATGGTGATGGTCGTCGTCTCGGCACCCGGCGCGGTCGTCCACTCGTAGATGTCCTCCGGCGGCTGGTAGCTCGGGTCCTCGAGGTCCTTGCCCTCGACCGAGCGGCTCCAGAGGTTCGTGTCGATGGACCAGTCGCCCTCGTTACCGCCCTCGACGGGCAGCTCCTTCTCGGCGGCGTACTCCTGTTCCCACTCGCGGGTGAGCCCGAGTTCGCGCACCGGCGCGATGACCTCGAGGTCGGAGTCGCGCCAGACCGCCTCGAAGCGGAGCTGGTCGTTGCCCTTGCCCGTGCAGCCGTGGGCGATGCCGGTACAGCCCTGCTCGATGGCGACCTCGAGGATGGCTTTCGCGATGACCGGGCGGGCCATCGCGGTCCCGAGCGGGTAGCCCTGGTACGTCGCGTTCGCGGTCACCGAGTCGAGACAGAGCGCGGCGAACTCGTCCTTCGCGTCGACGACGTAGTGCTCGAGTCCGAGCGCCTCGGCCGTCTCCTCGGCCTCGTCGAACTCGGCCGCCGGCTGGCCGACGTCGACCGTGACGCCGATGACCTCGTCGTAGCCGTACTCCTCCTCGAGCAGTGGGACACAGACCGTGGTGTCCAGCCCGCCCGAGAACGCGAGTGCTACTTTGCCGCCCGTTTCGTGTGTGTCCGTGTCGCCGTCAGATGTCGTGTGTGTCATTGAGTGTCGTGAAGACTGGCGGACTGACGTCCGCCGGAGTTAGTTGCAAACTGTGCCCAGCGCTGGGGATGAATGAGTGTGGCCCTAACGGGCCGGTCGTGGTCGCGGTCGTCGGACGGCAACACCGCTCGCGGAAGGAGTGCGAGCGCGTAGGTCGCGGTGCTGCCTCATCGTACACACAGTTACAACGAGGTCGCTATTAAAACCTTGCGGGCAGGCAACGCTTGCACGTCAGGCGGTTTCGCGGTTCGTGCGAACACTCCACACGGATTGGCCCTGGTTTTTTACAGCCTCCCAGGTAACTGGTGTCCATGCTCGATAAAATCGACGACAGAGCCGACATCGAGGCCGAATCGTTGCTGCTGGTCATCCTCGCCCTCGTCGTGGTCTGGATCGCACTGGAGGTCGTCGGCGAACTGCTCGGCATCCTCGGCTGGCTGCTCGGCCCGTTCAAGCCCGTGCTCGGGCTGGCCATCGTCGTCATCATCGTCCTCTGGCTGGTCGACCGCATCTGACCGTCACGCTCTTTTCCCGCGACCGCGGAGTACGACCGTGTTCAGCCTGAACGTCCCGGTCCCCGGCTCGGTCTCGCGGCTCGCCGACGAGCTCCAGCCGGCGCTGTTCGGCTTCGACCGCGTCCGCGACGACCACACCCTGCTCGCCAAGCGCATCGGCGACCCGGACCACTTCGACGCCCGCACCCACGAGGTCCGCCGCGCCCTCCGCGGCCAGCCCACCTTCGAGGTCCAGGTTACGGGCGTCGACTACTTCGCCCAGCCGACCGTCGGCACCGCGCCCGTCGTCTACCTCGCCGTCGAGAGCCCCGGCCTGCTGGAGCTACACGAATCGCTGGTCGAGGAGTTCGGGGCCATCGACGGACTGGAGGGCGAGGACTACACGCCCCACGTGACGCTCGCCCGCGACGGCGATATGGCGAGCGCCGAGCGTGCCGCCGAGTACGACGTCGAGCCCGTCTCGTGGACCGTCACCGAACTGGAGTTCTTCGACTCGAAGTACCGGGAGGTCGCCGGGCGGATCTCGTTGCCCGCCTGAGACGTTCCCGGTCCGTGTGAACCCGCATCCCCCGTCGTGGTACCGCGACCCTCGGAACCCTTATCCCTCAGCCGCCTGAATATATTGTTGTAATGGCAAACGGTAACGTTGACTTCTTCAACGACACAGGCGGCTACGGTTTCATCGAGACTGAGGACGCGGACGAGGACGTTTTCTTCCACATGGAGGACGTTGGCGGTCCGGACCTCGAAGAGGGACAGGAGATCGAGTTCGACATCGAGGACGCCCCCAAGGGCCCCCGCGCGACGAACGTCGTCCGTAACTAACTACGAGTTTCGTCCGTCGCATCCCGCGACCGGTCGATAATTTCGTTCTACAACCCTCACACTCGCGAGCGGCCGCGCTCCACGTCGCCGACTGTCGATGTCGGTGACATGGACGGTCGACGAGCGGGCGTTCTTCGGCGCGGAGTACCGGAAGTAACGACGTGTGTTTCGTTGCCGGCGTCGTCGATTCGTTCTGCGGGAGTTACGAGCGAACGGAGAACCGGGCAGCGACCCCGTAGTCCGTTTCGTAGTCGTTCTCGACTTCCTTCTCGGACGTGACGCCCCAGTACACGAATCGATACTCCCCACTACTGAGCGGCGCACAGACGTGGTAGGTCGGCGAGTGGCGAACCGCATCCGACGCACCGTCTTGCGTGAACGTCAGCTCCCACCGGAACCCGTCCCCGGGGTCGTGCATCACGCCCTCGTCCGACCAGCCCGCGAACACGTCCTCCCGGCCGAAGATGGTCCGCCACCGGTCCGTGTCCCGGTACTGGATGTCGAACTTGCCCTTGTTCCCGGATGTGTTGGTCTCGCCGGAAACGTTCTCCAGCGTCGCGACGAGTGTCTCTCCCACCGAGATCGACTGATCCTCGATTTCAAGCCGATACCCGGCGAGGCGTCCGTAGCGTTCTACCACCCAATACGGCTCGATGGACTGGTATCCATCCCGACAGGAGACGGCCATGCCAGCACTCCCATCGGTTACCGGAGTGGCCGTGACAGTCTCTGCGGTCGTCGGTGTTTCGGCGACGGTTACGCTCTGGGTAGTTGTCTGCTGTCTCGTTGTCGACTCTGGACCGTTCTGGGCATCACTGGTGGATAGACAACCTGTCGTTGCGACGGTCAGCCCGATGGTCGATGTGAGTAACTTCCGCCGGGTCGGAGGGCACATACCAGAGTAACAGTTCCGGTGATGACAAATCATCTTTGTCAGGTGACCGATTTTATCACGGTCGCGGCGGCTCCCCGTCGTACCCGTCCATGTCCTGGTAGAAGTTCAGCATCGCGAACTTCAGCTTCTCCGGACTGAGGTCCAGCATCTCGTCGCGCTCCTCCACCGGGAACGTGTCGCGGACGCTGTACTTGCCCATCTCGCCCTTGCTCTTCGCGGTGTAGCGCTCGTCGAGGAGGATACGGACGCCGAAGTCCTCGGGCGACCGGATGACCCGGCCGATGGCCTGTCTGGTCTTCCGGACGGTCGGGATCTCGACGGCGTAGCGCCAGCCGGCATCCGTCTCGCCTTTCCGGCCGAACGCCTCGCCGTAGGCCTCCTGCACCGCCTCGGCGCGGTCGTCGAGGTGGGGGTAGGGGACGCCGAGCACGACGACGCTCCGGGCGTCGTCGCCGTCGAAGCTGACACCCTCCGCGAGGGTTCCCCAGAGCGAGGTGAGGAGGACGCCGTCGTCGTCGTCGGTGAACCGCTGGCGGAGGTCCTCCGCGCGGACCCCGGGCTCGTCGAGGTACACCGTGGCATCGGTCTCGCCGCGCAGGCGGCTCGCGTACCGTTCTGCCTCGGCGTAGTTCGGCGTGAACACGAGCGTGTTCCCGGGGGTGAATTTGACGGCGTCGGCGAGCGTCGAGCCGACGGTCTCCTGCACCTCCGCGTCGTTCCGGGCGCTGGCGAACAGCGCAGGGGTGGAGACGGCGTAGGTGCGCCGGTGCTCCGGTGGGAACTGGAGCCCGTACGCCATCGTCACCGGCTCCGTGAGCCCGAGCACGTCGGCGGTGACGTTGAAGGGTCGCAGGGTCGCGCTCATCAGCACCGTGGCGTGGACCTCCTCGAACAGCTCGCGGGTCACGTCCTGCGGGATGCAGGTGTACAGCTCCGCTCGCCCGTACACCTCGTCGGTGCCCCCGTCCCGCCTGACCGAGGCGACCGGGTACAGCCCCTCGTCGGTGCCCTCCCGCATCCACGCGCCGACGAAGCCCGCGGCCTGCAGGGTCTGGCACTCCTGTCTGGTCGTCGCCTCGCCGTTCTTGTACGCCTCCTCGTAGGCGTCGTCGAGGTCCGAGCCGAGCGTGACCGCGGCCTCGAGGTCCGTCTTGTAGCCCGGGCCGCTGTAGAGCTGGAGGAACCGGAGCGTGAGGTCGTCCCGTTTGTCCTCGTTGGCGACGGCCACGTCCACCCAGTCGTCGCCGACGCGCTCGCGCTCGCCGAAACCGAAGGAGTCCTCGTACGTCTCGACGAGCGCGTTGCGGAACGCCCGGAGGACGTTCTCGGCACGCTCGGCGCGGGCGTCGTCGCTCTCCTCGAGTTCGTCGAGCGCGGCGTCGAGCGTCTGCTCGGTCAGCGTGCGCGTCGCGTGGTCCCGGGCCGCGCCCTCGACGTTGTGCGCCTCGTCGAAGACGGTGATGACGTCCGCCGGCTCCCGCCCGAGCCAGCGGAAGAACTGCTCGCGGATGTTCGGGTCGAGCAGGTGGTGGTAGTTGCAGACGACGAGGTCGACGCCGTCCATCGACTCCTTCAGCAGCTCGTAGCCGCACATCGTCCGCTCGCCCGCGTAGTCGTAGACGTCGTCCGGCGTTCGCACGTCGTCGAACAGCCACGAACGGAAGCCCTCCACGTCGCCGGTGAGGTTGTTCCGGTAGTTGTCGCAGACGTTCTTCTCGTCGGAGATGGCGGTCGCGCGCTCCTCCACGCCCTCAAGTTCGTCGACGACCGCCTGCCGCGCCTCCATCGCGGCTTCCTCGCCCGTCTGGGCCTGTGCGAGCAGTTCGCGCTCGCGTTCGCGCAGTTCCGCGGCCTCGCGTCGTGCGTCGACGAGCTCCCGGGTGTTGTCCCGCAGCACCTGGCACTCCTCGTAGCCCACGTCGATGTGGCACATCGAGGCCTTCCCGCGGAAGACGACCGCGCGGATCGGCTCCTTCCGGGTGATGGCCCGGGCCTCCTCGACGAACTGGCGCATCTGCTGATGGACGTCGGTCGTGATGACGACCGTCTTGTCCGCGTCGCGTGCGTACTGAAGCGCCGGAACCAGCGCCGAGAGCGTCTTTCCCGTCCCGCAGGCACCCTCGAACAGCACGTCCTGCCCGCGTCCGAGCGACGTGTGGATGCGCTGCATCGCGTCGCCCTGGTTGTCGTAGGGCGAGTCGTACGGGAAGAACCGCATGTACGCGTCGGTGTCGGCCACACCCGCCCTTGGCCGGCTTCGGATAAAATGGTTCGTGCCTGCAGGTCCGGCACCGGCCCCGTTCGGGCATCCCGTGGAAGGTGACAGGCAGTGCGAGCTTCGGGCCGGGGTCGTCGAGGGTCCCGGGCTCGCTGGCTGTTCGTGGGCTCTCTCGAAACGGTCTCGACAGGACCGCCGGAGACTCACGGTGGAGTCACGGCCGGCTCCGACAGCCGAACACGCTTGACACCGGTTCCCACAAGCCTAAGCCCGGCCAAGACATACGGTACCATATGCCAGTCCCAGGCTACGACCTCGACGACCTGGACGAATCGCTCCGTGAACGGCTCGCACAGAAGGCGCTGCACGACATGCTGGACGACGAGGAACTGGCCCGCCTGGAGGACGGGGAGGGGCTCACGGACGTGCTCGAACCGGAGGAGATCAGCCAGCTGCTCGAGATGGAAGCGAGCTGAGTCAGGCCGCCGAGGCGTCGCCGTTCCTGGTCTCGGGCTCGATGTACACCGTCTTCACCGAGTCGTCGAGTTCCTTGAGCTCCGCCTCGATGGCGCTGATCGTGGCGTCGATCTCGGCGGTGTCGAGTTCGTCCTCGAACGAGACGTCCGCGGTGACGATGAGGCGACCGGGGCCGAAGTACACCGTCCGGAAGTCGTTGACGGAGACGACGCCCTCGCCCGCGCGGACGGCCTTCCGGAGCTCCGACTCCTCGTCCTTCGCGAGCGACTCGCCGAGCAGCAGGCGCTTGTTCTCCCAGGCGAGTGCGACCGCGAAGAACATGAGCAACAGCCCGATGATGAGCGCGGAGACGGCGTCGTAGAGCTGGTTCCCCGTCACGTTCGTGAGGTAGACCCCGAACAGCGCGATACCCGCGCCGGCCATCGCGATGGTGTCCTCGGTGAACGCGGTGAGGGTGGTCACGTCGCTGGTCTTCCGGAAGGCCTCGCGGTAGGTCGACCAGCCGTGCTTCTCCATCTGCAGCTTCAGCGCCTTGTTCGCCTTCCAGAGCGCCCAGGCCTCGAAGACGATGGCTCCCATGAGGACGCTGTAGTTGACCCACTCGGCGGGGAACGTGACCCCGAAGACCGTCGGGTCCCTCACCGTCGGCTCGTGTGGGTGCACGATGGCGTTGTAGCCGTGCTTCGCGGACTCCCAGCCCGCGATGGCAAAGAGCAGCACGCTGACGAGGAAGGAGTAGAAGAACTGCGCCTTCCCGTAGCCGAACGGGTGGCTGCGGCTCGCCTCCTTGCCGGAGTAGCGGATGCCGACCAGCAGGAACACCTGGTTGCCCGTGTCGGAGATGGAGTGGTACGTCTCGGAGAGCATCGCCGGGCTCCCGGTCAGGAGGTACCCGACGAACTTCATGATCGCGATCGCCCCGTTGGCGATGAGTGCGGCGATGACGACCGACTTGCTCGAGGCCATTGACTACTCGACTGACATGGAGGGAAAAAACCGTTCCGGAGCCGTTTCGCACACAGCACCCGGTGTCCGGACGACTCACGGACCGTCGTACGTCCAGGTGGAGCCGTCGTCGGAGGGCCCCTCGACGCCGGGCAGGCGGGCGAGTCGCGGGCGGAGGAACGCCCACCACGCCTCGGCCGTGTCGTAGCCGGCCTTGTGTCCGGGGTACACCTCCCGTTTGAAATCCCGGTCGCTGACCGTTCCCGCCTCGGCGAGGAACTCCCAGGCGCGCTCGAGCGCGTCGCGTCGCCAGTCCTGCATCATCTCGCTCACGCCCGGCACGTCGAGCTCGGCGATGGTGCGCTGGACGGCCGCGCGGCGGGCCGTCTCGGGGTCGATGCCGCCGCCCGGATGCACGTCCGGGGAGAGGTAGTACGCCGTGAGCTCGTCGTCGCCGTCGGCCAGTTCGGCCGCTTCGAGCTCGCCAGCGTCGACGAGTTCGGACAGCGTGGCGGCCGCGTGGTCCCGGGCCACGTCCAGCTCCCCGGCGATGTCCTCGGCCGTCCGCGGGGCGAGCGAGTCGAACGTCGCGAGGACGACCGCGCGGGGCGGGGCCTCACCGGGCGTCTCCTCGTCCCCGTGACGCTCGGGCTCCTGTGGCATGCGTCACCGTTGCATCGGCGGCACCAAAGTGGTTTCTGTCGAGCGAAACGCACGTCACCCCCGCGTGCCTACGGGTCGCCATGCTCGTCGTCTGCTCCGACACACACTCCCACACCGGGCACGCCCTGACCGGCCGGACCCGCGAGGCCGTCGCGACCGCCGACCTCGTGGTCCACGCGGGCGACTTCGTCTCCCCCGACGCGCTCGACGCGTTCTACGAGGTCGCCCCGGAGCTCCGGGCCGTCCACGGCAACGCCGACACGCCCGCGGTCACCGAACGGCTCCCCACGGCGCGCGTCGTCGACTACGAGGGCGTCCGCATCGCGGTGACACACCGACGCGACGGCGGCGCGACCGGCCTGCGGATGTTCGGTCGCGGGAAGGGCGCGGACCTGGTCGTCTCCGGGCACACGCACCGCCCGACCGTCGTCGAGACCGGCGACGTGACCCTGCTGAACCCCGGCAGTCACGCCCAGCCACGCGGGAACCGCCCAGGCCACGCCGAGCTCGAACCGACCGACGACGGGCTCTCGGGGCGCATCGTCCAGCCCGACGGCACGCTCGTCGCGGGGTTCTCGGTGTCCGCGGGCGGTCGCGACGGTCAGGACTGAGGCGGTCCGGGGGATGCAGGTAGAAGCGGGGACGGGTGCCGCTGCGTCGGTCGTGGGCCGACGTGCCCCAGGGCCGTGTGTCATGACAGTTGGAGGGCCGAAGCCCCGGGGTCCACATCTACCGACGGACTACGTATCAAAAGGACTACTGGTAGCTCAAACCGACGTTTCACCTACCGGTTCGCCGTGTACCAGTAGGCGAAGCCGGCGGCGAGGATGACCGTCCCGCCGAGCAGGAACGCCAGCCCGGGCGAGACCGACGCACCCGCCGTGTCTGCGGCGACGCGTGTGGCCTCCGTCGTCGTCTCGACGGCCGTGGTCGTCGCCGTGTCGTTCGGGTTGCTCGCGACCGTCTCGGTCGCCGGCGGGGGGAGCGGCTCCCCACTGGGGGGGCTCGCGCCGAAGTCGAAGAACGAGCCGAGTCCGCCACCGAACGTCTGCTGGACGAGCAACGACCCCGCCCCGAGCAGGCCGAACGCACCGAGCAGTCGGGAGATGGCCGCCTTCAGCCCCGTCGACTGCTCCGAGCCGCCGGCGAAGACGACGAGCGGCTGGTCGGCCGGCGCGTACACCTTCATCTCCCGGCCCTTCGCGGAGTACGCCGTATCCACCACCTCGATGATCTCCGCGTCCTCGAGCTTCTCCAGGTGGTACTGCGTGTTCTGGAGGGAGGTGTCGACGGCGTCGGCGAGCTGAGAGGGTGTCGCCGGTTCGTCGTGGAGTGCGGTCAGCACCTCACGCGCCGTCGACGAGGAGAGTGCCCCGATGAGGTCGTCGGCGTCGTCGCTGTCGAGGCCGATGACGCGGGGCTCCGCGTCGTCGGCGGCCGACGTATCCGGAGAGGAGGGCAACAGGTCCGCCATACCGTAGGGATGGGCATCGCCAAACATGAACGTTTGTATATCTTCGACAACTCTTTGTGTTTCCAGAACCGCAAGAGAGCGCCGCCATTGACAGTAGGTAACGTACCAGTTCTACCAGTGATTTCCGGTGATAATGGTAACGTCACGCTAGCCCGTCGCGACCCCCGTCAGCGAGCGTCCCAAACGTCGAAACGCATTTGTCTCGAGCCGCGAAACGGCAAACCATGCAGACACCCGTCCCGGCACAGGTCGACGGCTTCTTCGACGACCCGTTCACGCTGTTCGTCGTCGTCGTGCTGCTCGCGCTCATCTTCTTCTTCTACCTGCTGCTCCGACGCACCATGCTTGGCTTCAGGGAGGGCATGGAGAAGGGCTCCGGGAAGAACTAGAGCACGCCCTCGATCCGCTCCACGGCCGTCTCGATGTCGGTTTCGTCGACGTCCCAGTGCGTACAGAACCGGACGACGTACTCGCCGAACGCCGAACCCAGCACGTCCTCGGCCGCACACCGGTCGAGGAACTCGTCCGCGGTCAGCCCCGACGCCGACGTGTCCACGAGCACGATGTTCGTGTCCGGCTCGGCCGCCGACAGGCCCTCGACCGCGTCCAACCCCACCGCGAGCGCCCGTGCGTTCGCGTGGTCCTCGGCCAGCCGCTCGACGTTCCCGAGCGCCTGCAGCCCCGGCCCCGCGATGACGCCCGCCTGGCGCATCCCGCCGCCGAACAGCTTCCGGTTGCGGCGCGCACGCTCGATGAACTCCGCCGAACCCGCGAGGATGGAGCCGACCGGCGCGCCCAGCCCCTTCGAGAGACAGAACATCACCGAGTCCACGTGCTCGGTGATGTCGGTCGCCGGCACGTCCAGCGACACCGCCGCGTTGAACAGCCGCGCGCCGTCCAGGTGCACCGGCACGTCGAGGTCGTGCGCCGCCGCCGCGGCCGCCGCGATCTCCTCGGGCGTGATGGCCACCCCGCCCTTCGAGTTGTGCGAGTTCTCCAGCGTCAGCAGCCCCGTTCCGGGCCGGTGCAGGTCCTCCGCGACGTAGCCCTCGCGCACCTGCTCGGGTGTGGGAACCCCGCGCTCGCCCCCGTCGAACGTCCGCACCTGCAGCGAGGCGAGCTGTGCCATCCCGCCGAGCTCCCACTTCACGACGTGGCTCTCGCGCTCGGACAGCACCTCCTGGCCGCGCTCGGTGTGCGTCCGCACCGCCACCTGGTTGCCCATCGTCCCCGTCGGCACGAACAGCGCGTCCGCCATGCCCACGAGGTCCGCCGCTTCGGCCTCCAGTTCGTTCACCGTCGGGTCCTCCTCGTACACGTCGTCGCCGACCGGTGCCGTGGCGGCCGCCTCCCGCATCGCCTCGTCCGGCTTCGTGACCGTGTCGCTGCGTAGGTCGATCATCGTGTTTGGGTTGTGTGGACGGGTGGAAATAGCTCGCGGTCCCGACGTGCGAGCGGTCCGGGTCCGCCCACCCGACCATGTGAAGTGTTGACATACAACTTAAGATTCTGGGCGTCGTCTCTTCGTACATGAGCCAGCAAGACGAGAAGCCACGCATCAGCTTCGGCACGGGCATCTTCACGGAGGACGGCACGAAGGTCGGACACGTCCGCGGCTTCGACGAGCACGGCTTCCACGTGACCGCGGAGGAGGGCATCGAGGGACTGAGCATCGAGCACCACCGCGCCGGCCACGAGTTCGGCGAGGGCGAGCTGATGTGGCGTTGCTGGGGGTGCGGCGAGATGGGCAAGCTCGACGCCGACATCCCCGACGAGTGCCCGAGCTGTGGCACAGAGAAGGAGGACATCTACTACTGGACCGAGGACTGACCGGCACGCTTTTTCCCCGCTGGCCACGCACGGTGAGCCATGCGAATCGTCGTCTACGGCGCGGGCAGCCTCGGCAGCCTCCTCGGCGGGCTCCTCCAGGTCGACGGCCACGACGTGACCCTCGTGGGCCGAGACCCCCACGTCGCCACCGTCCGGGCCGACGGCCTTCGCGTCGAGACACCCGACGGGGACGAGCTGGTACACCCGGAGGCGACGACCGACGGGACCGGCCTCGACGCCGACCTGGCGCTCGTGACGGTGAAGGCGTTCGACACCGAGACCGCCGCCCGCGACCTCGCCACCGGGAGCTTCGACGCGGTCTGCTCGCTCCAGAACGGGATGGGCAACGAGGCCATCCTCGCCGGACACGTCGACTGCCCGGTGTACGCCGGCACGGTCACCTACGGGGCCATCCTCCACGAGCCCGGCCGCGTCGAGTGCACCGGCGTCGGCGGGGTCGTCGTCGGCTTCCACGAGGGCGGGGGCGGTCCCGCGGACAACCTGCTCGAACGCGCGCTCGTCGGCGGCGGGCTCGTCGCCGAGGTCGCCGAAGACATGCCACGCCGCCTCTGGGAGAAGCTCGCAGTCAACGCCGGAATCAACACCGTCACCGCGCTCACCCGGAGCGAGAACGGCGTGCTGCTCGACGGCACCGCCAACGGGCTCGCCCGCGATGCCGCCCGCGAGACCGCCCGCGTCGCCCGCGGCCACGACGTGCGCCTGTCGAACCGTGAGGCCGTCGCCGCGGTCGAGGAGGTTGCCGAGGCCACCGCCGCGAACACCTCCTCGATGCTGCAGGATATCGAGGCCGGCCGGCGCACCGAGGTCGACGCCATCACCGGCCACGTCGTCGACCGTGCCGGGGAGATCCGGGACGCCGACGTCGACGTGCCCGTGTGCGAGACGGCGACGCGGCTGCTCAGGGCGTGGGAGGCGGCGCGGGGGCTGCGGTGAACCGGGTTGTCGAAGATATTATCTAACGAAACTGTTAATCAGGGGGTATGGAGCTGCGCGACTCTGGACTGGTCCCCTCACCCGTCTTCGTGCTCTTCTTCGTGGGGGTGGTGCTACTCCTGGTCGTCACGACCGCGCTCGGCATCGGTGCGGTACGGTACGAGTTCAGCTACACCGGGACGGTCGACGGAGCCGAGGAGGTGCGCTGGCGGTTCGACTACGAGGACCTCACGGCCGAGGACAAACGGGTCGTGCAGCGAGCGATGGAGGGCGAACGGTTCGTCTTCGAGGAAGAGGGCGCACTGCCCGGTCCCGGACGAGGAGACATCGCGATCAGATATCAGAACGAGTGGCACGGGTTCGAGCGACGGACGCACGTCGAGCCGAAGTCGCCGTTCGGGGTCGGGGCGATAGCGAGTGCGTTGGCCGGGGTCGCCTGTATCGGGGAATCGATTCGACGGAAACGAGGGAACTGAACCGACGGACCGGCTTCGACGCCGCGCAGTCGGCAGCGGTGCCCGGTTCGACGGCACCGACAGCGATCACACCCGCGCCGTCACCCACAGCGCCGCGATCCCGCCCACCACCAGCGCGAACACGAAGCTCTCGACGCGGTAGAGCGTCGTCACCGCGAAGGCCGTATCGGCTGGGAGTTCCCCGATCTCGACGAGCAGGCCGGTGAGCGCGCCCTCCACGGCACCCAGCCCGCCCGGCGTCGGCACCAGCCCGGCGATGGTGCTCGCGGGGACGATGAAGAAGACGAGCAGCGTCCGCATCGTCGCGTCGACCGCCCGGAGCGCGGCGACCAGCGGCAACGTGAAGAACAGCCAGCCGACGTAGGAGTACCCGAGCGCCCGGGCGAGTTCCCGGGGCTCGCTCGCGATGTCCTCGAGGGAGGCGTAGAACCGCTCGATGCGCCCTCTGGTGCCGTCGACACTCACCCGGCCGGTGAAGCGGGCGACGGGACGGACGAGCCAGACCACGACCTCTTCGACCGCCCAGCGGTGCCGCCAGCCGAACCAGACGAGGAGGGGGATACTCACCGCGAGCAGTCCCAGCACGAGCACGAGGTTGCCGACGGTCTCCGTGTCGCCGAGCGAGGTCTGGACGACGAGGTAAGCAGTGCCGACCGCGGCGAAGTTGAAGAACGGGAGCAGGTTGAGCAGGTCCGCGGTGACGACGCTCGCGAGGCTCTGCTCGTAGTCGGCCTCGGTGTCGCGGGCGAGCACGTAGGCGATGAACGGCTCGCCACCGGCCTGCCCGAACGGGGTGACGTAGTTCGCGAACGTCGCGGCGAAGTAGGTGACGACGAGCTTTCGATACGGCACCTCGACGCCGCCGACGGCGAGGACGATCTGCCACGCGCGGCCCCACGACGCCAGACACAGGAACGTCGACAGACAGCCGGCTGCAATCCACAGTGGGTCGGCCGCTGCGAGCTGGTCGAGCGTGCGCTCCCAGCCGACCGCGGTACCGAGGAGGTAGACGAGCAGCAGCGAGATGGCGAAACCAACGCCCATCTTCGCGAGCGTCCGGCTGTCGAACAGGCCGCCGAACGCCCCGCCGGATGCTCCACTCACGCTACTCCATGTACCCGAGGTCCTGCAGTCGTTCCTTCGCGGTGTCGCTCATCTCGTCGAGTTCGCCGTCGTCCCCGTCGGTCGACCAGTCGCCGTCCCAGTCGGCGGCGACGCGGTCCTCGAAGTCGGCCAGGGCGGCCTCGACCTCGTCCTCGACGGGGTCGCCCTCGCCGCGGCGGTCGTCGGTCTCGTCGGGGTCCTCGTCGACCCGGTAGAACTCGTCGGGGATGCGCTCGTTGCGGATGTACTTCCCGTCCTCGCGACGGGCGGCACGCATCCGGGAGTAGAACCGCGAGTCCGCCTCGAGCGTGATGCCGGCGTCGGCGGCCTTCCCCTCCAGCTGTTTCAGCTCGACGACGGGGCGGGAGTACTCGACGAAGGCGTACTCGCCCTGCTCGCGGTCGCCGTGGGACTCATCGAGGAGGGACCGGGTGGGGTCGAGGCCGACGCCGTCCCCGTCGCTGGGGTCGACGCCCGCGTGGTCGAGCACGGTGTGGTAGAGGTCGAGCAGCTCGAACTGCTCGCCGTACCGACCCGGCTCGAGGTCGGGGTGTTTGACCATGCAGGGGACGTTCACGAGCGGGTCGTAGATGCAGAACTCGTGGCCGTAGAGGCCGTGCTCGCCGAACAGCTCGCCGTGGTCCGCACAGACGACGACGAGCGTGTCCTCCCAGTGGCCCTCGGCCTTCAGCCAGTCGAACAGCCGGGTGAGCTCGCTGTCGATGTGGCGGATCTCCGCGTCGTACAGGCCCCGGATGTCGTCCCACTCGTCGTCGTCGATGTCGCGTGCGCCGGAGTTGTACTCCTTCGAGTTCTGGCACACGGCCGTCGAGTCGACGCCGGGGGCGAACTCGTCGCGGTACTCGTCGGGCGGGTGGTACGGCAGGTGGGCGTCCATCAGGTTGACGAACTGGAACCAGTTCTCGCCGTCGGCTTCGGCGTCGGCGATGAACTCCTGGCTCCGGTCGACGACCTGCGGCGTCTTCGAGTCCGCACCCTCGCCCGAGGCGGTGTACTCGTGGATCCTGTTGCCGACCGAGACCATCCAGTCGGCGACCCGACGGAGCGTCGGGCTGTCGTTCATCGCCTTCCACGCACGGGCGATGGGCCCGGAGAGGAACTCGCCGGGCATCACCTCGAAGAAGTTGTCCTGGTCGTCGAAGCCGTCCGTGAGGTGGGTGTACGGCGTTATCCACGCGTTCGAGGAGTAACACGCCGTACGGTGGGTGTCGGAGAGCGTCTCCGCGAGCGTCGTCGCCCGCTCCAGATACGGGTTCTCCTGGCTGGCCCCGTGCTGGCTGGGGTACAGCCCCGTGAACAGCGATGCGTGGACCGGCAACGTCCACGGTGCCTGGGCGACGGCTCCCTCGTAGACGGCCGCCTCCGACGCGAACGCCTCCAGCCCGGGCGTCGTCGGGCGGTCGTACCCGTAGACGGACAGGTGGTCCTTCCGGACCGTGTCCATCACGACGAAGAGGACGTTCCGCCCGTCTGTGAGGTCCATACTCGGCTCGCAGGGGACGAAGGATTAAGAACTGTTGTTTTCCGTCACGAGATATCCGACCGAGGCGCTGGTTCGACGGGCTCAGAACGGGGCCTGCGGACCCTCGTCCTCCTCGCCGTCGTCGTCGACGGTCTCGCCGGGGAACGAGGGGGACATGTCGCCACCGCCGCCGTGGCCGCCGCCGTCCATACCGGTGTCGGCGTGGACCTGCTCGATCTCGGGGATCTCCTTGACCATGCGGCTCTTGATGGCCTGGATGGTCATCGGGGAGATACCGCAGCCGGAGCAGGCACCGCCGAGCAGGATGGTGACCTCGCCGGTCTCCCGGTCGAGGTCCTGGATGGCCGCGCTGCCGCCGTGCATCTGGATCTGCGGGAAGTTGCGACGGAGGAAGTTCGTGACGCGCTCCTCCAGGTCGTCGCCGCCCTGTGTCTCGGTGCTCATGTGCCGAGGTTCGGGACGAGTGTCCCTAAACCTTGCGCACCACGCGTTCGTACGGCGTGCCCGGTGTTTCGACCGGTCCCCCGCACCGCCACGCCCCGGGCAAGTGATTCTGGATACGAGAGAGTGGGTCCGAGACGACGGTGCGACGGAGGCCATCTCGGAGGGCGTCGAGGAGGTCGCCGAACAGGAGACCGGGCGCGAGCTCCGACTCCCGGATAGTCCGCTGACAGGTCGATAAATACGGAAGGGACAGCACCCCGTAGTGTGTGGCATGTTCGCGGACCGAACGGAGGCCGGTCGGCGGCTCGGGGAGCTGCTCGTCGAACAGCACGTCTCGGGCGACATCGTCCTCGCCGTCCCGCGCGGCGGCCTGCCCGTCGGGCGGGCGGTCGCCGACAGGCTCGACGTCCCGCTCGACGTCGTCGCCGCGAAGAAGCTCGGCGCGCCCTGGAACCCGGAGCTCGCGGTCGGCGCGGTCGCGAGCGACGGTGCGGTGTGGGTGAACGAGGACCTCGTCGACGACCTCGGTGTCAGTGAGGAGTACCTCGACGAGGAGACCGGCCGCCAGCACGCCGTCGCCGCGGAGAAGGCCGAGACGTACCGCGAGGGGCGACCTCCGCTCGACCTCGACGGGTTGACGGCCATCGTCGTCGACGACGGCGTCGCGACCGGAGCGACGACCATCGCCTGCATCCGCGGCGCTCGCGAGGCCGGAGCCGAGCGCGTGGTCCTCGCCGTGCCGGTCGGCCCACCGGACACCGTCGAACGGCTCCGGGCGGAGGCCGACGAGGTGGTCTGCCTGCTGACGCCGCCGCAGTTCCACGCCGTCGGCCAGTTCTACGAGTCGTTCGCGCAGGTCTCCGACGAGGAGGCGATGACGTACCTCGACGAGCCCTGACCGACTACAGTCCGAAGACGCGCCGGAGCTCGCTCCGGATCTCCGCTCGGTAGCGGCCCATCACCGCGTCGAACTTCTCCTCGTCGACGACGACCCCGGTGAGCCGGTCGTGGGGGTCGTCGGGCAGCTCGACCGTGAACCCGTCGTCCTCGTCGTAGAACGGCTCGGACTCGTTGAGCACCTGCTGGTCGATGCCGTGGACGAGCGTCGAGTCGAACTCCTCGTTCATCGTCTCGAACGCGTTCTTGTAGGCTCGCTGGAGCTGCGGGAAGTAGTCGACGTACTTCTCGTCCTCGAAGCGCTCGGGGTCGAACTCGGTCATGTGTGGACGAAGGGACAGGGCGGTCAAAAGTGAGGCGTTTCCGAGGTCCGGTTGTCGGCCGTGCCCGGGACGCCACCGTCAGCGCCGGTTCCGCTCGACGACCGAGAGCGACTCGTCGACGACCAGCTCGAGTTCGTCGCCGGCCAGCTCGACCGTCAGCGAGAGGCGGAGGGGCTCCTCGGACGGCAGTGCGACCGAGCGGTCGGTCGCGGCGAAGGGTATCTCCCACGACGGGGCCGTGACGACGTCGAGTCCTCGCTCGAGACAGAACGAGACGACCGCCGGGTCGTAGAGCAGCGCCTCCCCGAGCGAGAGGTAGAACTGGTCGCCACAGTTCTCGCAGAGGCGGTAGATCCTCACGACCGCCGTCTCGTCGTCGTCGAACGGCAGCCCGGGTGCCCGGTGGAGCTCGGTCCCGACCGCTGCACTGCAGGTCGGGCAGTCGCCGTTCGCGAACGCGAATCGTTTCTGCAGGCAGTGGCCGACGAACCGCTCGACTGCGTCGTCAGTGTCGGCGGCCAACACCGCTGGCGGCACTCCCAGTATCTCGTACAGGTGCTCGCAGTCCCCGCACGCGACCGTGGCGACCGCGTCCTCGAACGTCGCCTTGAGCGTCCCATCACAGTAGTAGCAGTCGACGTGGAGGTCGTGGGTCGACGTCGGCCCGGCCCTGTCGAACGTGCCGGCCCGGAGCGCCTGATAGACGAGACGGCCCTCCACGCGCATCCGGTAGCCGTCCGGGGTCTTCTCGACGAACGTCCCGAGCAGGCGCTGCAGATGATAGTTGAACTGGCTACTCGGGATGTCGAGGTCGGTCCGCGCGCGCAGCTCCGAGAACGAAACCGTCGGTCGGACCCCTGCCTCGACGCGGGCGTCACCGAGCGTCTCGACGATCGCGGCGCGCTGTTCGTTCCCGAGCAGCTCGAACGGGTCTATCTCACCCGACGTTCGCCTCTCGTCTTCCATGGGTCTGGACGAGGCGTCCCTCTCACCCGGGAGCCTTCGTACGTGCGACGACTGTCCTGCCGGAGCGACAAAAATCATACCCACAGCCGTGGCGGTTCCCGATTCGCCACCCGGGGCCACCGAACACGTCGTCGCTCGCGGCCGGCGGCACCTGAGACGCCCGACGCGATTTTGTATAGTGGTATTCGATTCACTGCCCGTGGGCCGGTGAGCAGCCGACGGATACAGAGACCCCGCCTCAGGCAGCGAGCTGGCTGAAATCGAGGTTTCAGCTTGGACTCACGTTATAGGTGTCGCGAAGAAAGGGACGACCATGTCCCCGCGACGTAGACGCTCGTTCCTCGCGCTGGCGACGGCGACGGCCGCCTCGCTGGCCGGCTGTAGCACCGGCTCGAACCCGGGCAACCCGGAGACCGAACCGCCGACCAACCTACCGACGACGGCCCCGCCGGGTGGCCTCGTCGACGACTGGCAGTTCGACCCGGCCGACATCGGCCAGGGCGACAGTGGTAGCAGCTCGGGCGGTTCCGGCGGAAGCACGAACGTCAGCTACACCGTACAGGCCGACTCGGCCAACGCCGGCTCCATCGGCCTCGCCGCTGGCGGCGCGAAGGACGTCAACAACTTCCGGCAGAACGTCGAGGAGGGCTTCCTCCCGTTGCCGAGCGACATGCCCTACGAGGGGCTGTTCTACGACTACTACTTCGACACGGGAAGCGCGGGAGAGTGCGACTCGCTGTTCTGTCCCCGCTACGCGCCCGCCGTCTCGGCCGACCCGCTGTCGGGCGAGACGGAACGGTACCTCTCCGTCGGCCTGAACTCCGGGCTCGACGCCGACGACTTCGAGCGGAAACGGCTCAACTTCGTCGTCGTCCTCGACGTCTCCGGCTCGATGGGTTCGCCGTTCGACGAGTACCACTACGACCAGGACGACCGCGCGGAGACTGACGACGCACGCCCGAAGATCGAGGTCGCACGGGACGCACTCGCCTCGCTGACCGAGCAGCTCCGCCCCGGCGACCGCTTCGGGGTCGTCCTCTACAACGACCAGGCGACGGTGGCGAAACCGCTGAACCCCGTCGAGACGACCGATATGGAGGCGATCCGCGGCCACATCGAGGCGGACATCGAGGCCGGCGGGGGCACGGACCTCTCGGCCGGGCTGGACGAGGCGAGCAGCCAGTTCGACGCGGTCGCGGACGCCGACCCGGCCGTCTACGAGAACCGCATGGTCGTGCTCACGGATGCGATGCCGAACCTCGGCGACACCAGCGAGGGCGGTCTCCGCGGCCGACTCGCCGACGAGGCCGAGCGCGACGTCCACGCGACGTTCGTCGGCGTCGGCGTCGACTTCAACACCGAGATAATCGACGCCATCACGAGCGTCCGCGGCGCGAACCACTACTCGGTCCACTCGGCGAGCGAGTTCGAGGAGCGTCTCACCGACGGGTTCCAGTACATGGTCACCCCGCTCGTCTTCGACCTCTCGCTGGAACTCGACGCCGAGGGATACGAGATAGAGACGGTGTACGGCTCCTCCGCGGCCGATGAGGCCACCGGCGAGGTCATGCACGTCAACACGCTGTTCGCCTCGGACCGCGAGGGCGGGGAGACCAAGGGCGGCGTCGTACTTGCGAAGCTCCGCAAAACGGGCGATGACGGCTCGTTCCAGCTCCGTGCGAGCTGGGAGAACCGGTCGGGCGAGACGAGCGAGACGACCGCGGCCGTCGACTTCCCCGACGGCGGCCCGGAGCAGTTCGCGAACACGGGCGTCCGCAAGGCCGTCCTGCTGACCCGCTACGCCGACCTCTGTCGGAACTGGGCGGTCGCCATGCGCGAGGACGACGGCGAACCACCCGGGGACGGTATCGACCCCGTCGACTACGACGACCTCGGTCGCTGGGAGCGCCAGTCGACCGAGCTGACCGTCTCGCCCGAGTACGCCGACCGCTTCGCGTCGTTCGCCGAGTACTTCGAGGACGAGATGGCCGAGATCGGCGACGAGGGCCTCTCACGGGAGCTCTCGGTGCTCGAACGGCTGGCCGACGCGTCGGTGACGACGCGCCGACTCGACCGGCCGGGTCGGGTGTGATACACCGGCGTACATCGAATTTGGGCACTGTACCAGCTATTTTCGGTCGCTTCAGGCGTTCTTCCAGTGGCGAGAACGCCCGCAGCACCACGCATCATAAATCGCATACAGCGATATAGAACTGTCCGTGGTCGGCGACCCACCGACTGCGAGAACGGGGCCGTTCGTGCGGAAGGCCGACCGAATGCGGCCGAACCGGGCTCAGGAACCGGGCTGATGGCGACCGTTGTCGCCGGACGGCTGCCGCCGGAGCCACGCCAGCAGTCGTGCCCGCCGCCAGAACAGGAGCCCGCCGATGGCTGCGGCCGCGAGCAGTAGCGACACCGACTCGTAGAGCTGTCCCTCGGCGACCCCTGCACCGGAGAGCACGAGCACGAGGTAGCCCGGAAGCCGGCCGACCGTGGCCACGATCAGTACCTTCCTGATGTCGAGGTCGGAGACACCGGCGACGAGACAGACCACGTCGTCTGGGAAGCCGGGTAACAGGAACACCACGAACACGCCCGCCAACCCGTACTCGCCGAGGTAGACGTCGAACCGGTCGAGTGCCTCGGGTGCGACGAACCGCTCGACGACGGGCCGCCCGTACCGCCGTGCGAGGACGAGCGCGACGAACGTGCCGGCGACTGCGCCGGTCATGCTGTAGACCAACCCCCAGAACGGGCCGAACAGGTAGCCGGCGGCGAACGAGAGCACGTGGCTCGGGATGGGTGCGACGACGACCTGCGCCGCCTGCATGAGGACGAACGCCAGCGGCGCGAACGGCCCGAAGGCGGTGACGGCCTCGCGGAGGGCGGCGGGCTCCTCGAACAGCCAGAGGAGCTGGCTCGTGAGCAGTCCACCGACGACGAGCAAGAGCACGAGGATGGCCAGGCCGACAGCGACCTGCCGGGGGTCGGTGTCCTCGGCGAGGAAGCGCGTGTGTGTCACGGTCGGTGTGTCGCACCCGAGGGGTTTCTAGCTTGCCTCCAGCCGGCGGTCGAGCCAGCCGGCGAGCTGTTCGCCCCAGCGACGCAACCGGGTCGTCGCGAACACCGTCACCGTCACTGCGCCGAGGAGGTTGAACAGCAGGTCGAACATGGTGTCGCCGAGACCGTAGAGGACGAGGACCGGCTCCTGGCCGAGCAGGATGGCGGCCTCGCGCGCGAGGAACTCCGCGACCTCCCAGAGCACACCCATCGCGAGTACGAAGGTGAGGACGAACAGGCCGGTGAACGGTGGCGGGAGGTGGATGTCATCGCGGTGGACGTCGACGGCCCAGACGACGGTGTAGGCGACGACCGCGACGATGGTCGCGGAGAACGTGTGGGTCAGGTGGTCCCACCACCAGATGCGGTCGTACAGCCCGACCATCCCGATTGAGTGCAGGAAGACAGCGACACTGACGACGAGCGTGAACCGCGGGTCGAGCAGGAGGTCCCGGTCGCGCGCGAGCATCGCGGGGACCAGCGTCACGCCGAAGCCGGCCAGCGCGTTCACCACGACGCTGACGTTGCGCGCGAGAACGCCGAAGGCGAAGATACCGAGGAGACCGACCTGGAGGGCACGATTCAGCAGCCGAAGGCGGTCCATACCGGTCGGTAACCGTGGCAGCGTGAAAAACCCACCCACTGACCTCGCACAGGGGACAGATTAGTAAGGCCCCATCTCGTACGGGGGCGTGATGATGGCCATGACCCACGCGCTGGCGGGGCTCGTCCTCGCCGCGCTCGCGGTCGGAGTCGGTGGGGATCCGGTGACAGTCGCAGCCGCCGGACTCGCCGGGAGCCTGTTCCCCGACCTCGACATCTACGCCGGCCACCGGAAGAGCCTGCACTACCCGGTGTACGGCTGGGTCCCGGCAGGGCTCGCCGTCGCGCTCGCCGCCGCGGTACCGTCGAGCACGACCGTCGCGCTTGCGACGTTCCTCGTCGCCGTGGCGCTGCATCCGGTAATGGACATCTACGGCGGCGGCCTCGAGCTCCGTCCGTGGGAGGGGCGGTCCGAGCGCGCCGTCTACAGCCACTACCACGGCCGCTGGCTCGCCCCGAAGCGCCTCGTTCCCTACGACGGTTCGCCCCGCGACCTCGGGACGGCCGTCGTGCTGGCGGTCCCGACGATGACGCTCCCCGAACCTGTCCCCGCGTTCGCACTCGCGCTGCTGACGGTCGGCGCGGTGTACGTCGCGCTCCGGAAGCGGCTCGCGGTGGTGTGGAGCACACTCGCCCGGGCACTACCCGAGCCGGTCGCACAGCACGTGCCGGCGCGCTTCTTCGAGTGACGCGGCGCGTCGTCGCCTCGCGGTTCAGGCGAGCTGTTCTCCCACGAGTCGGTCCGCCTCCGCGACGAACGCCTCGACCTCGCCACGGGGAATCGTCGCGCCCGCCGCGACGACGTGGCCACCGCCGTCGCCACCGACCGCCTGCGATGCCTCTCGCATCACGACCGAGAGGTCCAGACCCTTGCGCACGAGCGCGCCGCTGCCCCGTGCGGAGACCTTGACCTCGGTGTCGCTCTCGTTCGCGAACGCGAGGATGGGCTTGCGGCGGTCGATGCCGCCCGCGCCGAGGGCCATCCCGGCGACGATGCCGACGATGGTCTCGCGGATGCGGTCGTCGGCGTGGAACCACTGGACGTGCTCCTCGGTCGTCGTGCCCTCGTTCTTCACGAACTCCAGTCCCTCCGAGAGGTTCCGCCGGTGGTTGCGCAGGAGCGTCCGGGCCGCCGTCAGCGCCTCCTCACGGTCACCGAGACAGACCGCCAGCCCGACGTCGGCGCGCTCGTACCGCGCGGTGGCGTTCAGCAGCGTGGAGAACTCGCTGGCGTCCCGGAGCTCGGTTCCCTCGGGCTCGGCCGTCAACGTGTACGTCGTCCCGACGAGGTCGTCGATCCGGTCGGCCGGTACGCCGGAGGACACCGCACGTTTCACCAGCGCGCTCGCGACGGTCTGGCGCTCGTCGGCGGTGAGGTCGACCCAGCGCCGCCACTCGCCGTCGGCCCGGCAGTCGACGTCGAGCTCGTCGAGGAACGCGACCGCACCGTTGTGGTCGTTGGTCACGCCCGGGATCCGCACGTCGCTCGCGTACTCCAGCAGCTTCGGGAGCGGCCGCGTCTGCTTGCCGTACACCGCGAGGTCGGTGCCGTGCTCGACGACGCCTGCCGCGACGCCGTCGTCGACGATGGCCGCGTTCGCGCCGTGGAGCTCGCCGTCCTTGTCCTGCATGTCGCCGACCGCGCCGACGATGGCCAGCCGTGCGAGGTCGCGGTTGTCGCCGTCACCCTCGAGCGCCCGCGCCAGCACGTACGCCGCGCCCGCGCCGGAGAGCTCTGAGCCACCGTCGATGCCCTCCAGCAGGGGGTTCAGGTGGAACTCGGTGTCGGCGTCGCCGGGCTGGTGGTGGTCCGCGATGACCGGCGTGAACGCCCCGCGCTCCTCGTGGGGGACGATATCGTCGATCTGGCCGCTGCCGAAGTCGGTGAACAGCACGGTGTCGTAGTCGGTCTCGGCGATGGCCGCGATGCGCTCGGCGTCGAGCTGCTTCTCGAAGACGACCTCGTGGGGGATGTCGGCGCGTTCGAGCGCGGTCGAGGCGACGCCCGCGCTGGTGAGCCCGTCGGCGTCGATGTGCGAGGCGAGCAGCACCGCCTCGGCCGAGCGCAGGCGCTCGGCGCACGCGGCGGCGCGGTCGGCGAGTTCCGGGACGGGAGCGCTGGGGGACATTCGTCGGAGGATGGGTCGTCGTCCGGTTTAAACCGTCGGGTCGGCCGCGGGACGACCGCGCACGCCGAACCGACGGCCCCGGCGACGCCCACCGTTTACGTCCCGGCCCGCATTTCGTATCGTAGAATGAGGTTTATTTATGGGTCGCCTCGCTCGCCACCCACGACGAGCCAACGGCTCGGAGAAAGCCGACACCGTCCGAAAACAACAGTTCCGATCAGTCGTGGTACGTCGGCGCGGCCCGCTCGACGACCCCACAGGCAAGCTCGTCGAACTCCGCGTTTTCGGGAACCACGTCGACCGCGACACCCTCGTCCTCGGCTGTCTCGCGGGTCGGCTCGCCGATGACGCCGACGACCGCGTCGGCCAGACCGTCGACAGCCTCGGCGCGGACGCCACGGGCCTCGGCGGCCGCGAGGAAGTTCTCGACGGTCAGCGACGAGGTGAAACACGCGGCGTCGAGCTCGCCCGCGGCCGCCAGTTCGGCCGACTCGCCCGCGCCCTCGGGACGGACGAGCTGGTACAGCACCGTCTCGTGGACGTACGCGCCGGCCGCCTCCAGTCCGTCCAGCAGCACCTCGCTGCCGTGGTCGCTCCGGGCGACCTCGACGCGCGCACCGTCGACGCGGTCGGCGAGCGTCTCGACCAGTCCGGACGAGGTGAACTCCTCGGGGACCACGTCGACCTCGTAGCCCTCGCCGCGCAGCGCGTCGGCCGTCGCCGAACCGATGGCACAGACCGTCGTCGTACCGGGCTCCCAGCCGGTCTCGCGGGCGAGTTCGGCCCCGGTCTTGCTCGTCAGGATGGTGTAGTCGGCGTCGGTTCGGGGCGACGCGCCCGTCTCCCGCACTTCGAGCATCGGGTCCGGAACCGGCGTCGCGCCGAGGGACTCGATCAGTTCGACGGCGTCGCGCAGCCGCTCATCGTCCGGACGGAACACGGCAACGGTGGTGTCTCTCGTGGTCATGTTCGGGTCCTGAGGAACTCGACGACGCGGTCTCTCGTCCCGGCGACGTCGCCGACGACGGTGATCGCGGGCGGTTCGATTCCCGCCTCGTCGCGCACGTCGACGATGCTGTCGAGCGTCCCCGTCGCGACCTGCATGTCGGGCCAGGTGGCGCGCTCGACCAGTGCGACGGGCGTCTCCGGGTCCATGCCCGCCTCCCGGAGCGCAGCGGTGTAGTCGGGGAGCTTCCCGACGCCCATCAGGACGACGAGCGTGCCGTCCGTGGCCGCGAGCGCGTCCCAGTCGACCGCCGACTCCGCCTTCGTGGGGTCCTCGTGACCCGTGACGAAGGAGACGGAGGAGGCGTGGTCGCGGTGCGTGACGGGGATGCCGGCGACGCCCGGCCCGGCGATGGCGGAGGTGACGCCGGGGACGTACTCGAACGGGATGCCGTGTGCGGCGAGGTGTTCGGCCTCCTCGCCGCCGCGACCGAAGACGAACGGGTCGCCCCCCTTGAGCCGGACGACGGTCTTGCCAGCCTCGGCGAGTTCGACCAACCGTCTGTTGGTGTACTCCTGTGGGGTCCACTCGCCGCCCGCTCGCTTGCCGACGTCCTCGCGGCGCTCCTCGTCGATGGTGCCGAGGATCTCGGGGCCGGGGAGCTTGTCGTGGAGCACCACGTCGGCCTCATCGAGCAGTCGGCGGGCCTTCACCGTCATGAGGTCGGGGTCGCCGGGGCCGCTCCCGACGAGGTAGACGAAGCCGGTCATCGCTCGCGAGCGGCCGCGACGTGTTCGTCCGCGCCGGCATCCTGCAGGTTCTGGGCGAACTCCTTCGCCGCCGCGACGTGCGTCTCGACGGGGATGTCCCGGCGCTGCTGGACGACGTCGTCGCCGTCGGGGTGGAGCACCTGCGCGCTCGTGTGGACGTACTCGCCCTGGAGGACGGCGTGGACGCCGATGGGCGCGATGCAGCCGCCGTTCAGCCCGGCGAGGACGGTCCGCTCGACGGTGGTCTCGACGCGCGTTCGCGGGAAGTCGAGCACCTCGTGGAGCTCCTCGGCGGTCTCGTCGTCGCGTGCCGTGACGGCGAGTGCACCCTGGCCGGCGGCCGGGACGAACGTCTCGTTCGAGAGCCGCTGGTACTCGACGTGGTGGGCCAGCCCGGAGCGCTGGAGCCCGGCCTCGGCGAGGACGATGGCGTCGTAGGCCGTCTCGACCTCGCGGCCGAGCGCGCGGCGTTCGATCTCGCTTCTGTCGTCGAACCACTCCTCGACGGTCCGGTCGAACTCGGGTTCGAAGTCGTCGTCGCCGACGTTGCCCTTCCTCTCCTTCTCGGCCTCCGTCCGGCGCTCGTGTTCGGCCTGGAGCGATGGCGCGAGCACCTTCTCGACCCGCGTGTCGACGTTCCCGCGGATGGGCTCGACGGTCAGGTCGTCGCGCTCGTTCCGGAGCTGTGCCTGCCGACGCATCGAGGCGGTCCCGACGACGGCACCCGATTCGAGCTCATCGAGCGTGCTGCCGTCGGGCGTCACGAGCACGTCGCCGGCCGGGGCGCGCTCGGGGATGCCCGCGACGACGAGGTCGTCGGGCATCTCCGTCGGCATGTCCTTCATCGAGTGGACGGCGGCGTCGACGTCGCCGTCGAGCACTTTCTCGTCGAGTGATCGCACGAAAGCGCCGGTCTTGCCGAGGTCCGCGATCAGCTCGTCGCGCACCTTGTCGCCCTCGGTCTCGACCTCCACGAGCTCCACCTCGTATCGCCGCTCCGCCAGCGCGTCGCGTACCGTCGTCGCCTGCCGGATGGCGAGGTCGGAGCCTCGCGTCGCCAGCCGGATGGTCCCACGTGTTCTCATGCGAGGGAGTCGGTGACCGACGGTGAAAAGCCCACCAGTTTGCAGTCGGCGAGTGCGTCGCGGTGGGAACGGCCGATTCGACCGTCGAATCTACTGTTTTCGAACGATGTCGGCTTTCTTGGTGCCATCGAGGCAGGCGCGGGGCAGAACGGCTATAAATCCTATACTGCGATATAGAATTATGTCCGGTGGGCCACGACCGCGTAGAACGGGTCGCCGCCGAGGCCGGGCAGGACGGAGCGTCGGGGTTCCCGAACCGTCTCGACCCTGCCGAAGCCGGCAACCTCGCAGTATTTTCGCACGAGGGCAGCGCGCTCGTCCATCGACCGCTCGCGCCACGCACGAACGGCCTTCGTGTGGAACGTCCGGTTCGAGAAGGAGACGACCAGGACGCCATCCAGAGCGAGGACGCGGTGGAACTCGCGGAAGACCGCGGTCGGATACTGGAGGTACTGCACCGAGACGGCACACAGCACCGCGTCGAAGCTCGCATCGTCGAACGGGAGCTGCTGATCTTCGTTGAGGTTCTGGACGACGTACTCGTCGAGCCGTGGGTTATCGCCGAGTTCGGCCGCGTTCAGCCCGTGGCCGATGACGCGGGCGAACTCACGGTCGTCGGGGAGATGCGACACCCAGCTCGACATCGCGTCGAGCACGCGGTCGCCGTCGGCGAGGTGTTCGCGGTAGAGGTCGGTGAGCCGGTCGCGAAACCCTTCGTCGACGTGCTGGACGAACCGCGGCTGGTCGTAGAAGTCGTCGTCGGGGCCGGTGTCGAGCTTGCTGCGGTCCGCGTCGGAGAGGACCGGGTCGTCGGGCATCGTCGGTGGTTGGTGCCGGAGCGAGAAAGAGGCCGCGCCGAGCGCAGAGGAGTGGGAGCGAACCGCCTAGAGTGCGTGTTTGTACGCTTCCAGCGTCTCCTCGACGTCCTCCTCGGTGTGGCCGTAGGAGACGAACTGGGACTCGAACTGGTTCTGGCTGAGGAAGATACCCTGCTCTTTCATCTGCGGCCAGAAGACGCGCCGCCAGCGGTCGGTCTCGCCCGACGCGACGTCGCCGCCGTTCTTCGGGCAGTAGTCGTAGCGCGGGCAGGACGGTCGCTGGCGACAGCCGGCCTCGCACTGGCCGTCGAGGTCGTCCGGGCCCTCGCGGGTGAAGAGGACCTTGAACATGGAGTCGAGGCCGGCGACGGTGTACTCGGGGGCCTGGTCGGCGCAGATATCGGTGAGGCCGCGCCGGAGTTTCTCGCCGAGGGAGTTCACGTGGTCGTACACGTCGTTCTCGGCGGCGAACGTGAGGGTCTCCAGCCCGGCGGCCATCGTGACGGGGTGGCCGGAGAACGTGCCGGCCTGGAACACGTCGCCCGAGGGCGTGAAGTTCCGCATGATCTTCGCCTTGCCGCCGATGGCACCGACGGGGAAGCCACCGCCGATGATCTTCCCGAAGGTGGTGAGGTCGGGGTCGATGTCGAACTTCCCCTGGGCGCACTGGAGACCGCCCACGCGGAAGCCGGTGATGACCTCGTCGAACACCAGCAGCGAGCCGTGGTCCTCACAGAGGTCGGCGAGCGTCTCGTGGTACTCGTCGGCCGGCGTGACGATGCCGTAGTTGGCGAGCACCGGTTCGACGAGGACGCAGGCGATGTCGTCGCCGTGCTCCTCGAAGACGTTCGCCGCGGCCTCGTGGTCGTTGAACGGCACCGCGACCGTGTGCTCGGCGAAGTCGTCCGGGATGCCCGGACTGGACGGGCTGACGTGTTCGCCCTCGCCCTCGACGAGCGTGGAGTCGTTCGCGCCGTGATAGCTGCCCTGCATGACGACGACCGTGTCGCGGCCGGTGTAGGCGCGGGCGAGCCGGACCGCCGAGACGGTCGCCTCCGTGCCGGAGTTCACGAACCGTATCATCTCCACGCTCGGGACGTGCCGGGTGACGAACTCGGCGTGTTCGACCTCGATGGGCGTCGGCGCGCCGAACATCGGCCCGTTGCTCGCGTGCTTCTGGACCGCCGACTCGACGGGCTGGGGGAGGTCGTGCCCGAGCAGGAGCGGGCCGAGCCCCATCACCCAGTCGATGTACCGGTTGCCGTCGGCGTCGATGACGTGGCCGCCGTCGCCGCGCTCGACGAAGAAGGGGTACGGCTCGATGGCCGCCCGCACCGACGAGTTCACCCCACCGGGCATGACGGAGAGCGCCCGGTCGTACAGGTTCCGCGAGTTCTCCTCGTTCATATCCGGGCGTTCGGAGGGGGGCGTAAAAGGATTGTCTGACTGCCGCCTCGAGTCGGGTGTTCGGGGACGGAGTCGGTGGATCGTGTTGAGCGTTGCCACCACACAAGTGCTATTGTCGGGCCTCTCCTCGGCCGAACTGTGAGACGTCACGAGAACCTGGTCGGGTTCGTCGCACTCGCCGCCCTCTGGGGTGCGTCGTACCCGGCGATCCGCGCCGCGAAGGCCGGCGTCGATCCGCTGCTCATGGCCGCGCTCCGGTTCGACGCCATCGGCGTCGTCGTGCTGGTGTACGCGCTCGTCCGTGGACAGCCCATCGTCCCGGAGCGGGCCGACCTCCGGGCCGTGCTCGTCGGCGGCGTCGGCATCGTCGCCGTCCACAACGGCCTGCTCTTCGTCGGGCAGGCGCGGGTCACGGGTGCCATCGGGTCGGTCGTGCTCGCGACGGTACCCATCTGGAGCGTCGGCTTCGCCGCCGCGTTCCTCGACAGCGCCCGCCCCACGCCGTCCCGTGTCGCCGGCGTCTGTCTCGGTCTCGTCGGCACCGCCATCCTCGCCGTCCCCGGCCCGATGGCGGTCGACGCACCCGACCCGCTCGGCATCGCCCTCCTCTTCGCGAGCGCGGCGGCGTTCGCGCTCGCCGCCGTCGGTCTCCGCCGGGAGACGCCCGCCCTCGGCGTCGCCGCCCGGCAGGGCTGGATGATGCTCGTCGGGGGACCGCTACTCCACCTCGGGAGTCTCGTCGCCGGGGAGCCACAGACGGTCGCCCTCTCGCCACGCGTCGCCCTCGCCTTCGGCTACCTCGTCCTCGCCGCCGGTGCCGTCGGCTACCTCCTGTACTTCGGGCTGCTCGACCGGCTCGGCCCCGTCGAGATCAACCTCGTCAGCTACGTCGCCCCCGTGTTCGCGACGCTCGTCGGCTGGTACTGGCTCGGCGAGGTCGTCTCCACCAACACCGTCGCCGGCTTCCTCGTCATCTGCGTCGGCTTCGTGCTCGTGAAGCGGGAGGCGCTGCGGGCGGCCGTTGCGAGTTAGTGGATTCGTGGAACGGCTGGCCTGGTTCTGAAGTTTACAAATAATGTAAACCCTAGCGGTGGTTCTATCGAACTAATCAGGTGGCACGCGGCTGGCGAGCGTGCCGAGCGAAGCGAGGTCGCTCGCCGCGCTCGTGCGAGGGACGAGAAGCGTGGTTCGAGAGAGCAAGCTCTCTCGTCAGTGCCGGACTAGGTCCGGCAGGCAGCCAGAAATCTGCGATTTCTGGCCACATCCCGAAGATCTCCGATTTTCGGGCGACAGCGCCAGCGAGCATCGGTCACGAAACGCGTGCGTTTCGTGAGCCCACCGGAAATCGGAGATTTCCGGGGACGCAGTTGTGGTCCCGGGAGCCGAGACGACGGGGGGCTTTCGAGAGGTTTGACCCTGCCTCATTGACATACGAGGCAGAGCCTCAACACCTGTTCCCTGCCGAAAGAAACGCAAAAAATCGAACCGAGTTCAGACGGCGTCGACGCCGGTCTTGCCGGTGCGGACCTGGTACGCCTCGGACACCGGCAGGACGAAGATCTTGCCGTCGCCCTTCTCGCCGGTGTGGGCGGCGTCCGCGATGGCCTCGACGACGTCCTCGGCGGGGATGTCGGCGACGACGCACTCCACCTTCACCTTCTGGTGGAGGTCGACGACGTACTCCTCGCCGCGCCACTGGCTCTTCTTCGCGGGCTGTGAGCCGCGTCCCGACACGTCGGTCACGGTCAGCGAGGGTGCGCCGACCGTCGCCAGCGCGCGCTTCACGTCGGTGAGACGGTCGGGCCGGATGATGGCCACGACCATCTCGATGTCGCTGTCAGTCATCGCTCTCACCCCCGTCGGCCGGGGCGGTCGCATCGTCGACGCCGCCGTCGGTCTGGACGCTGCCGCCGTCCGCGCTCATCGTGCGACGGGACGCCTCGGGGCTGCTGTCGCCGACGAACTCGGGGTACGTCGAGATGCCGTGCTCGCCCGCGTCGAGGCCGGCCTCCTCCTCCGCCTCGGAGACGCGGAGGCCGACCGTCGCGTCGAGCAGCTTGCCGGTCGCCCCGGTCGCGAGCACCGTCCAGGTGCCGATGACGAGGACACCGACCACCTGCATGGCGAGCTGGTCGACGCCGAGGAACGCCCAGCTGTCGCCCAGGATTGCGGTGCCACCCTCGGACGCGGCGAACACCGGGATGAGGATGGTGCCGACCGCGCCGGCCGCACCGTGGACCGCGAAGACGCCACAGACGTCGTCGATCTGCAGCGTGTCGACGGTAAAGCGGTAGGCGGGCAGCACCAGCGCGCCGCCGATGGCACCGATGAGGAGGCCGCCCCACCAGGTGACGTGCGGGACCGCGCCCGTGACCGCCACGAGACCGGCCAGCAGACCGTTCGCCATCCAGAGCGGGTCGGGCTTGCCCTGCCAGTACGTCGAGACGGCCATCGCGGCGACCGCGCCGGCACCCATGCCGAGCGTCGTCACGAGGACGACGCGACCGAGCACCGCGCCCATGAACGTCAGCGAGCCGTCCTCGGCCACGGCGAGGACGGTCGCCTGCGTGCCGACGTTGAAGCCGTACCAGCCGAACGCCAGGATGAGCGTCCCCAGGACCGCCAGCAGCATCGAGTGCCCCGGGATGGGCTGGCTGTCGCCGTTCTCGTCGAAGCGGCCCGTGCGCGGGCCGACCATCTTGGCCGCCACGAGGCCGGCGAGGCCGCCGACCATGTGGACGACGGTCGCGCCCGCGAAGTCGAGGTAGCCGACGCCGAGGGCCTCACCGATGAAGCCGCCGGTTCCCCCGGGCGTCGGGCCCGAGAGCAGGCCGCCGGCCCAGGTGAGCCCCTGGACGGTGGGGTAGATGAGCGCCGTCAGCACGACCACGAAGCCGACGTACGCCCCGAAGTTCATACGCTCGGCGACCGCGCCGGAGACGATGGTCGCCGCCGTCATCGCGAAGACGGCCCCGAACACCCAGTTGATCCAGCCGGTCGCGCCGGGTGCGCCGATGTAGGAGAACGCGGCCATCAGGTCGAAGGCCGACCCCGACGTGAGCATCCCGACGATGCTCGCCAGGCCGGCCCCGACGACGAAGTACGTCAGGACGCCGAGCGCCCAGTCGGTCATGTTCTTCGTCAGCACGTTGCCGACGTTCTTCGCCCGGACCTGCCCGGCCTCCAGCAGCGCGAACCCGGGCTGCATGAAGAAGATGAGGAAGCAGACGACCAGCACCCACACGTAGTTGATGCTGTCCGCGATGGCCTGTGCCTCCGACTGCAGGGGGAAGAACTCTAGCATCCTCCCACCACCGAACTCGCGCAAATGTTGCCACTTTCTGCACGTTCGTCCACGTTTTCCACCAATACTGCCATACTCGTGCTCATGTAGTACGGTCACAGCTCATGAGAGAGAACAATATAATGGTTAGCGTTGACGTCCGTCCATAATATCTCGCCCTAATGTGCGTTCGTCCATCTTAATAGCAAATATAATCCATACAAGGTTGTTTATCGCGCGGTTCCGTGGGCGTTCGTGGGCCAGAACCGGACAGTCGTGGACGGCACGAACTATCACTGGAGCGACCGCTGACGGATTTCCGACGGTCAGGACGGACGCCGCGCCTACGGGAGCGAGCGCGCCACGTCCTCCGCGAAGTAGGTGAGGATCAGGTCCGCACCGGCGCGCTTGATCGAGAGCAGCGACTCGTGGGCGACCGCCTCGAGGTCGAGCCAGCCCTTCTCCGCGGCCGCGTGCAACATCGCGTACTCGCCGGAGACGTTGTAGGCGGCGACCGGGTGGTCGAACTCACGACGCACGTCCGCGACGATATCGAGGTACGGCAGCGCGGGCTTGACCATCAGCACGTCCGCGCCCTGCTCGACGTCCAGCTGGACCTCGCGCACCGCCTCGCGACGGTTCGCGGGGTCCATCTGGTAGTGTCTGCGGTCGCCGAACGACGGTGCCCCGTCCGCAGCATCGCGAAACGGGCCGTAGAACGCCGACTCGTACTTCGCCGCGTAGCTCATGATGGGCACCTCGCTGTGGCCGTCCTCGTCCAGCGACTCGCGGATGGCCCCGACCATCCCGTCCATCATACCCGAGGGCGCGACCATGTCCGCTCCCGCGCGGGCGTGCGAGACGGCGATGCGCTCCAGTGCGGGCAGCGTCGCGTCGTTGTCCACGGTCAGGCCGTCGCCCTCGCGTGCGTCCTCCGCGAGCAGCCCACAGTGGCCGTGCGCGGTGTACTCGCACATGCAGACGTCCGTGACGACGTAGGCGTCCGTCTCCGATTTGATGCGCCGGGTCGCCTCCTGGACGACGCCGTCGTCCGCCCAGGCGCGCGACCCATCGGCGTCCTTCTCGGTCGGGATGCCGAACAGCATCACCGCCTCCACGCCCGTCTCCAGTACCTCCTCGACGCGGGCGACCGCCTCGTCGACCGGCACGCGCTCGTGGCCCGGCATCGACCCGATGGGTACCCGCTCGTCGGTCGTCGCGTCGACGAACACCGGCGCGAGGAGGTCCGCCGGGGCGATGCTCGTCTCGCTGACCAGCCCGCGCACGCCGTCGCCGCGCAGCCGCCGCGGTCGGTTCGTGAGGTCCATACCCGGGCCTCTGTCGGCGAGCGTAAAAACCGCACCGTCCGCCAGCCGTCGGCCCCGGAGCCTGAGCCACACCGCCGTGGGGGCCGGCGGTCACCCGAACGTGACGAGCGAGACGACCCCGACACCGAGCATGAGGACCCCGAGCGCGAGCGCGAAGACGGCCCCACCCCAGGTCGCGACGCGGTGGGCCAGCGTCGGCTCGATGTCGAACGGCTCCCGGTCGGGGACGTTCGAGAGCGCGAGGACGAAGGTGCCCGTCGCCGCGAACGCGAGGACGCCGACCCCGAACGCCCCGGCGAGCACGAGACTCGCGACGGTCGCGAGCCCGCCGACCAGACACAGTCCGAGGCCGACTACGTAGCACCGTCTCGGTTCCATCGTCCCCCGACAGTACCGCCACCGGCGGCATGAATCCACCGTCCGTAGCGCTGGTCACCTCGTCGACCGGTCCACCCGTCGCCGTGCCGGTGCGGAAACGATTTACCCGCCCGCCGACCACACGAGAAGCAATGGGAGACGAGCGCGCGGACGGTGGCTACGAGTCGGAGAACACCACCGACGCGGACGAGAGAAGCAGGCTCCGCACCTTCGCGGAGGACTACGGCCTGCTGGTCGTCGCGGGCACGTTCTTCCTGGCCGGAATCGCGGGCATCGCGCTGTTCGTCTGGGGCGACGAGGCGCTGGCCCGGTCGCTCATCGACCGCTACGGGCTGGCCGCGCTCTTCGCCATCTTCGTGCTGGAGGGGGCGATGCTGCTCTACTTCGCGCCGAGCGAGGCGCTGGTGCCGGTGAGCATCGGCGTGCTCGCGAGCGGCGGCGCGGACCTGGGGATGGTCGTACTCGTCCTCGCCATCGCGGTCGCGGGGGCGACCGTCGGACAGACCCTCCTCTTCCTGCTCGCCCAGCGCGGCGGCCGGGAGTGGCTGCTCGAGAAGCCGTGGTTCCGCGTGAGCGAGGACCGCCTCGACCGGTTCGACGGCTGGTTCCACCGCTACGGCCGGCCGGCGGTCCCGGTGAGCAACGCGTTGCTGTTCACGCGGGGGATGCTGACGGTACCCGCCGGGGTCTCGGAGATGGACGTCCGCGAGTTCGCGGCGCTGTCCGCGCTGGGCACGCTGGTGTTCGAGTCGTGGCTCGCGGCCGCGGCGATACTGGCTGTCGAGCTGAACCTGTTCGGCCTGTTCTGAGCGTGCGATAGGGACACAGCCTCCCGGAACGGCTTAGTGACGGCCACGAGAGCCACCACGCATGCCCGGTCCCATCTTCGAGACTGGCGAACGCGTCACCCTCCGAACCACCGAGGACGAGGATGCGGAGTTCCTCGCCACACACTCGAACGACCCGCGCATCCGCAACCCGATGACGCTCGTCGGTCCGACGAACCTCGACGAGCAGCGCGAGCACATCGGCAGTGACGGCGACGGCGCGCAGTTCCTCGTCTGCGTCGAGGGCGACGACACCGGCTACGACGAGCGATTCGTCGAGGACGGCGTCGAGCCCATCGGCTTCGTGATGTTCTTCCACGTGAACGAGCGCGCCGGCAACGGCGAGGTCGCGTACTGGCTCTCCCCGGCGGCCCACGGCGAGGGCTACTCGACGGAGGCCGTCTCGCTCGTGCTCGACTACGCGTTCGGCAGCCGCCGCCTCCACCGGATGGAGGCCCGCGCACTGTCGACGAACGAGGCCTCGCGTGGCCTGCTCGAGTCGCTCGGCTTCCGCGAGGAGGGCGTCTCCCGCGACGCGAAGTTCGTCCGCGGCGAGTACGTCGACGTCCACGACTACGGACTCCTCGCCGACGAGTGGTTCGACGGCGACGACTGAGCCCGTTCCAGCAGCCCGTCCCCGTCACACCGCCTCACACCCCCGCAACCACTTTTTCACAGCCGGCAGCACGTCACCCCATGCCAGGAGCCGCCTTCCTCGCCGACGACCGCGTCACCCTCCGGACCGTCGAGCGCGACGACTGCGCGTTCATCACCGAGCACCGGAACCGCGAGCGGGTCCGCCGCCCGTTCGCCTGGCCCTACCCCGCCAACGAGGCGGAGATGACCGAGTACTTCGAGAACGTCATCTGCGACGACGACTCGGTCCACCTGCTGATCTGCGACGACGACGAGCCCGTCGGCTTCGTCTCCGTCTCGGTCGAGGACGAACGCACGCGCTGGGGCGACCTCGGCGTCTGGGTCGTCCCGGAGCAGTGGGGCGAAGGCTACGCGACGGCCGCGGCCGAGCTCGTCATCGACTACTCGTTCACGGAGCGCAACCTTCACCGCCTCCTGGCCCGCCCGCTGGCGACGAACGAGTCCTCCGCCCGGGTCTGGGAGAAGCTCGGGTTCACCCACGAGGGCACCCTCCGCGAGCAGGAGTTCGACGGCGGCGAGTACGTCGACATGCACTACTACGGCCTGCTCGAAGACGAGTGGCTCGACGGCGACGGCTGAGACCCACCCACACACCGTCGAAACGGCTTTTCCGTGGGGCACACGACGTTCGGCCATGCCAGGAGCCGCCTTCCTCTCCGGCGAGCGCGTCACCCTCCGGACCATCGAGGAGGAGGACCTCGACCTGCTCAACCGGAACATCAACGACCCCCGCGTCCGACGGCCGCTCACCAGCGCCGACCCCTCCAACAGCGAGCAGACCCGCCAGTTCTTCGAGAACGTCGTCTCCGACGACGACGGCGTGAACCTGCTCATCTGCGTCGAGGGCGACGACGGCCCCGAACCCGTCGGTGACATCGCACTGTTCAAGATCCAGCAGCGCACCCGCTGGGGCGAGATCGCCATCAGCATCGCGCCCGAGCACTGGGGCAACGGCTACGCCACCGAGGCGAGCGAACTCCTCGTCGACTACGCGTTCTCCGAGCGCAACCTCCACCGGCTCCAGGCCCGCGTCATCGAGCCCAACGACGCCTCCGCGGGCATCTGGGAGAAGCTCGGGTTCACCCTCGAGGGCACCCTCCGCGAGAACCAGTATTACGACGGCGAGTACGTCGGCACCCGGTACTACGGGCTGCTGGAGGACGAGTGGAGACAGTAGAAAACGGTATCAGTTAGCGGTCGCTACTCCGTAGTATGGCGACATCCGTCAAGGTCGATGACCGGACGAAAGACCTGCTGGAACGTCTCCAGGCGGAGATCCGACTGGAGACTGGCGAACGGGTGACACAGCAGGAACTGTTGCGCCGCATCACCGAGCACGGATTCGAGTCCCGCGACGAACTCGTCGACTCCTTCCGGGACGATTGGGACGGACTCTCGGAAGCTGAAACCGAACGGTGGCTCTCGGGAACGATATCCTCGGGGAAGGAGACAGACGAGAACGATATCGACGAAATCCTGTACGGATGAGCGTCTTCGTCGACACGGGCGTCTTTTACGCCCAGCACGACAGCGACGCGAACCGCCACGAACCCGCTGTCGACGCAATGCGGCGGCTCGCGTCCGGCGAGTTCGGTCGCATCTTCACCAGCGACTACGTCTACGACGAGTCGGTTACGCTAACGAGACAACGGTCCGGAAACCACAGCGCAGCGCGGACGCTGGGCGAGCGTATCCGTGGCACCGGTGAGTTCCCGAAACTGGTCGAGCTACTCCACGTCACCGAAGCTGAGTTCGAGGCCACGGTCGAACTGTTCGACCGGTACGAAGACCAGTCGCTGAGTTTCACGGACGCCAACACGGTTGCGGTAGTGGAGCGTCGTAATATCGACCACGTCCTCTCGTTCGACGACGATTTCGACGGTCTCGTCGAGCGACTACAGCCGAGTGAGCTGTGATTTTCGCGAGTGGACACCCGGCGTAGCACGGCTCACACAACGGTTAAGACGGATATCAGCGTCCGTATAGGTATGGTATTCGAAAAAATCACCCTCGTAGAGCTGCGTGTCGAAGACGCCCACATCGGCGGCGAAACCCCCGCCGATGGCGACGACGAGATGGACCACGGCTCGATGACGATGGAGTCCGACGAGAGCGCCCGACGCACCATCGCCGGCCGCGTCCGCCGCGTGGCCGTCCTCGGTGCGGTCGTCGGTGCCGTCGTCGCCGTCGGCGCGGTCGCCCGGCGCGTCCGTGGCCGCGGCCGAGAGGACGTCGACGAGGAGCACGAGATCGAGCTCGAGGACGACGTCGAGCTGACCGCCTGAGTCGACACGGCCATCGGCACCGCTGCAGTTCTGCAGCCTCTGCACCGTCACGGCATCCGATCCCCGCACCGCTGTCACGCCGTGTCGAGCCCGAGTTAGTTTGATACGACCCCGGCGTCTCTCACGACCCGAATGCACGGTATCGTCCCACCCGCCGTCGAGCCCGGCGACGAGGTCGCGGTGCTGGCCCCGTCGCGACGACTGCCCGCCTCGGTCGTCGACCGTGGCGTCGAGCGCCTCCGCACGTTCGACATGTCGCCGCGCCTGTACCCGAGCGTCCTCGCCGACGCGCAGCTGTCGCCCGCGGAGCGCGCCGCCGAGGTCCACGAGGCGTTCGAGTCCGACGCGAGTGCCGGCTTCGCGGTGACCGGCGGCGAGGACCAGCTGCGGCTGCTCCGCCACCTCGACCCCGACCGCCTGCGGGCGAACCCGACCCGGTTCTTCGGCATCAGCGACAACACCATCCTCCACCTCGCGCTCTCGGCCGCCGGCGTCGTCTCGTACTACGGCTGCCAGTTCGTCCCCGGCCTCGCGCTGGATACGGAACTTCCCGGATACACCGACCGGTACCTCCGTCGCGCGCTGTTCGACGAGACGCTCGGCGCGGTCGAACCAGCCGACGAGTGGACGGACGACTACTTCGACTTCGACACCGACGCGCCCCGGGAGTGGGAGCCGAACCCCGGCTGGACGTGGGCGTTCCCGTCCGACGAGCCGGTCTCGGGTCCGCTCTGGGGTGGCTGCGTGGTCGTGCTGGAGCACTTCCTGGCCGTCGACCGGTTCGTCCCCGAGCCCACCGAGGGGTTCGTCCTCGCGCTGGAGACCTCCGAGCTCCTGCCCGACCCCTACACCGTGCAGTCCGTGCTGCGCTGTCTCGGCGAACGTGGGTTCCTGGAGCGGGCCGCCGGGGTGGTGGTCGGCCGCCCGAAGACCAGACACCGGGAGGCCCGGAGCGACGCGGCGCGGCGGGAGTACCGCGAGACACAGCGCGCGGCCATCACGGAGACCTGCCGGACGTACCAGCCCGACGTGCCCATCCTGTTCGACCTCGACTTCGGCCACACCGACCCCCAGCTCCCGGTCCCCATCGGCGGGCACGTCGAGCTCGACCCGGTCGCGGCGTCGGTCGCGTTCGCCGGGGGGCGCTGACCGGGGACGCCCCGCCCGTCGAGCGGTGGCCGCGGCGTGGCCGTCAGTGCCCCCGTTTTAATAGCGCCACCCTCGAGTTCCATCCATGGACACACGACACTCGAACGGACACCGCAGCCGAGGGGAGCGATGGTAGACCCCATCTTCTCCACGGCGCGTGTCCTCGCCGCACTGTTCCTCGTCGTCCTGAACGGGTTCTACGTCGCCTCGGAGTTCGCCTTCGTCAGGGTCCGCTCCACCTCGGTCGAGCAGCTCGCCGAGGAGGGCCTGGCCGGCTCCGCGGCTCTCCAGGACGTGATGGCGAACCTCGACGACTACCTCGCCGCGACGCAACTCGGTATCACGCTCGCCTCGCTCGGCCTCGGCTGGATCGGCGAGCCCGCCGTCGCCGCGCTCATCGAACCGGTGCTGGCACCGGTGCTCCCCTCGGGAATCATCCACCTGGTGGCGTTCGCGATCGGGTTCAGCATCATCACGTTCCTCCACGTCGTCTTCGGCGAGCTCGCCCCGAAGACCATCGCCATCGCCGACGCCGAGCGCGTCTCCCTGCTGCTCGCGCCGCCGATGAAGTTCTCGTACTACCTGTTCAAGCCCGGCATCGTCGTGTTCAACGGTGCCGCCAACTACTTCACGAGCCTCCTCGGGGTGCCGCCGGCCTCGGAGACCGACGAGACGCTCGAGGAGCGCGAGATCCGTCGCGTGCTGATGCGCTCGCGGGAGGCGGGCCACGTCGAGACGGCCGAGGTCGACATGATCGAGCGCGTCTTCGACCTCGACGACACCACAGTTCGCGAGGTGATGGTGCCACGACCCGACGTGGTGAGCATCCCGGCCGACATGTCGTTGTCCGACCTCCGCGCGACCGTCCTCGACGCCGAGCACACACGCTACCCCGTCGTCGACGCGGACGACCCGGACCAGGTGGTCGGCTACGTCGACGTGAAGGACCTCCTCCGCGCCACCGAGTCCGACCTCGCGTCGGCGACGGCCGGCGACCTCGCCCGCGACGTCGTCGTCGTCCCCGAGACGACGTCCGTCAGCGACCTCCTCCTGCAGTTCCGCGAGGAGCACCGCCAGATGGCCGCCGTCATCGACGAGTGGGGCGTCCTCGAGGGCATCGCGACCGTCGAGGACGTCGTCGAGGCCATCGTCGGCGACCTGCGCGACGAGTTCGACGCCGAGATCCGCGAGCACTCCGTCCGCCCGCACGACGACGGCACCTACGACGCCGACGGCTCGGTCTCCCTCTCCGACGTCAACGAGGAACTCGGCACCGAGTTCGAGAGCGACGGGTTCGAGACGCTCGGTGGCTTCGTGCTGGAGCGCCTCGACCGCATCCCCGAGGTCGGCGACACCGTCGACGCCGGCGAGTACGTCCTCGAGGTGACCGGTGTCGACGGCGCACGCATCTCGACGGTCCGGATCCGAAGCGTGGACGCGGAAGGCGAGCGCGAGCAGGACGAGGACGCGGACGGGACGACGGACTAGACCGTCACCGGCCGGTTCTCGACCCCCGCGAACAGCACTGTTCTCCGCCGGACGCTTCTCAGGGCGTCGCCTCGAAGACCAGCGTCGTCGGGGTCTCGGCCACCCGCCGGAACTCGTCGAACCCGCCCTCGGTGACGACCTCGCGGGTCCGTTCCTCGCCCGCCTGGGCACCGAGCCCGTAGCCGACCTCCTGGCTGAGCGAGTTCGGCGTGCAGGCCACCGTCGAGATCGAGTACGCGAGGCGGCCGAACGGAGTGAGGTTGTCCGCGACGCGGTCCTCCGCGTAGGGTTCGACGATCATCCACGAGCCGTCGTCGGCGAGGGTCTCCCGGACGTGCGCCGCCACACCGACGGGGTCGCCCATGTCGTGGAAGCAGTTGAACATCGTCACGAGGTCGTAGTCGGTGCCGCCGTACTCCCTGGCCGTCGCGACCTCGAAGTCGACCCGGTCGGCGACGCCCGCAGTCTCCGCCCGTTCGCGGGCCACGGCGACTGACGATGCGTGGTAGTCGATGCCGACGACCGTCGAGTCGGGGTACGCCTCGGCCATGCGGATCGTCGGTGCGCCGTGGCCACATCCCACGTCGACGATGCGTCCGCCCGCAGTCAGCGCCTCGTCCACCCCGTCGAGCGCCTCGATCCAGTCGAGCAGGTTCGCCCCGTAGGACGGGCCGAAGAAGCGCTCGGTGCCGTGGAACACGTCCTCGTCGTGCTCGTGCCAGCCGATGCCCTCCCCCGTGCGGAACGCCTCGCGGAGGTCGGGCTCGATCTTCGCCACCGACGCGACCAGCTGGAACGCGCCCGGCATGAACACCGGGCTCTCCTCGTCGGCCAGGACGTACGCCTGCTCGGGCGAGAGCCCGTAGCGCTCCGTCCCGGGGTCGTAGGTCACGTACCCGCCGGCGGCCTGCGCGCGGAGCCACTCGAGGACGTAGCGTTCCGCGGTGTCCGTCTCCGCGGCCAACTCGGCGGCGGTGAGTGGCCCGGCCTCGTCCATCGCCGCGTAGAGCCCGAGCTCGTCGCCGATGATGGCCAGGGCGGCGTGGACCGTCGCACCGAGGTCGATGAGCGACGTCTCCACGAGTTCGTTCAGTTTCCGTTCGTCGATCGAGTCCGCCTCCGCCTGGGGCTCTGTTGCCATGGCTGTCACGAGACGGTCTGCAGGTGCTCGCTCCGGAGTTCGTCCTCCGTGTAGTCCTTCCCGTGGACGTCGTGCATGTGGTTCTTCGCCAGTTCGACCGCCTCGGATTCGTCCTCCGACTGGACGATGAACCGGCAGTCGGCCGCCGCCGCCTCACAGTCCAGCCTGTGTGCTTGTGTCATGGTGGTTCGGGTACCTCCAGTCCGGTCGATACGAGTTCGAACGGTAGGTAGCTAACTGGTGACACACCGGCGGTCGGTGACAGGGTGCCCAGGTCGTGACGACGCGCCAGCGACTGACCCGCGCGCTGGGACTGCACGACCACCCCACAGCTAGCACGCGATGGCCACATACTCATGACCAGCAAACCAGTTCGGTTCGTATGAGAATCCTCGATGCGTTCGGCTCCCTGGCCAGTGCGCTACTCGCCGGGATCGTCATGCTCGCGTTCGCTATCCTGAGTCTGTTCGTCACGGTGTTCGTCGTGGACATCGCCGCGTCGATCGCCAGGTTGGACCCAGCCGACGGCTTCGTCGTCCTCGGAGCGACGATACTCGCTGGGACTGCCATCATCGCCGGCGGTATGGGCTTCGCACGGCCCGAAGAACAGACGTAGGGGCGTCGCTATCCGAGTCCGGTACGGCCCGCTTCTGCCGCCGCGTTCTCGTTGCCATCCTCCACCCCTCGAGGGACGGGGTTCCCGAGCGTCGGGATCGTGGGGACTACAATCGCCCCGTCCTCCCGGCGAACTGCCCGAGAGAGCCCCGTGGACGAGCTTTCTCAGCCTCGGACTCGGCGAATGCCCCGCCCGAATCCTCCCGAGAGAAGCCCGTCGAACCACCATCGGAACGGCGATTCGATTGCGGTAGCCACAACGGATAATTGGCCAGTGTCTCAACTGGTAACCATGTGGTTGGGACTCACATGTCTCTTGCTCGTGGGGGGAATCGTTCGATGACTGGACCGGGGCTCACGGCCGACCAGGCCCGCCGGGACCTCTACGAGATCATGCAGACCGAGGCCGACTTCGAAGCCAAAGCTCGGGGGGCACTCGACCTCGGGAAGCGCTATCTCCGGGTGGACAACGCCCACCTCACGCGCATCCATCCCGAGGCGGAGTACTGGGAGGCCATCGCCAGCACCGACCCGTCCGACGGCGAGTTCCCGACCGGGCTGGTGCTGGACTACAACACCACCTACTGCCGGCACGTCCTCGACGGTGGGGACTCCGTCGCCCTGCACGACGTGCCCTCCCAGGGGTGGACCGCCGGCCCCGCTTTCGAGGAGCACGGTCTGCACTGCTATCACGGCACCCCCATCCAGGTCGATGGCGAGCCGTACGGTACGGTCTGTTTCGTCTCCGAGTCACCGCGCGACGCTCCCTTCACCGACGAGGAGACCCTGTTCGCCGAGCTGGTCGCCCGGCTGCTGGAACACGAGCTCCAACGCCAGCGCCACGAGGTCGAGACCACCCGGCGCTCGAACTCCATCACCATCCTCAGCCGGGTGCTGCGACACAACCTCCGCAACGAGATGACCGTCGTCCGTGGCCGCATCGGCGAGCTCGCCGACCAGCTCGACGACGATAGCTACCCCTCGACCGACCTGTTCGACAGCATCGACCGCATCATCGACCTCAGCGACAAGGCCCGCAAGCTCGAGACCGTCGTCTTCACCGACTACGACCGCGAACTCGTCGCCCTCGAACCGATCCTCGACCGCATCCGGACCGCGGTCGGCCTCGATTACCCCGACGCCACCATCACCACGGACGTCCCCGAGGGGCTCTCGGCGGACCTGAAACCGAGTTTCGAACTCGCCGTCACCGAACTCGTCGAGAACGCCGCCGACCACAGCGGTCCCGACGCCCGCGTCGCCATCCACGCCGAGGCAACCGACGGCGGCGTGACCCTGCAGGTGAGCGACGACGGCCCCGGCCTCCCCGAACAGGAGCAGGCCGTCCTCTCGGAGGGCGTCGAGACGCCGCTTGTCCACGGCAGCGGTCTGGGCCTGTGGATGGCGTACTGGGTCGTCACCACCCACGACGGCACCATCAGCGCCACCGTCACCGACGAGGGTACCACCGTCACCATCTCGGTCCCCCGCGTCACGAGCGAGACGAGCCGGGCCACCGGCGAGGTCGCCGCCCTCCAGCGGGGCCTCGACCGCTTCGAGGCCGTCTTCGAGGAGTCGTTCGACGCGATGCTCATCCTCGACGACGACCGCCGGGTGATCGACGCCAACGACCACGCCGCCGACCTGCTCGACCTCTCGAAATCGGCGCTCCTCGGTCGGTCCATCGACGAGTTCGTGGCCCAGACATCCGACGTCGACGCCCTCTGGACGGCCCTGCAGGCCGAGGGTCAGCAGGAAGGTCGGCTCCCGGTCCACCGCCCGGACGGGCCCGAACTCGTCGCCGAGTACTCCGCGACGGCGGACGTCCTGCCCGGCCAGCATCTGATCGTCGGCCGGGACGTCACCGACCGCATCGAGCGCGAACGCGAGCGTGAACGGATGAACCAGCGACTCACCCTCGCGCTCGAAGGGACTGACACGGGCATCTGGGAGTGGGACCTGGAGACCGACGAGGTGACCTGGACCGAATCGATGGAGCGCCTGTTCGGGGTCACCCCCGGCACGTTCGAGGGGACGTTCGAGGCGTTCGCCGACCGGGTCCACCCCGAGGACCTCCCGGCGGTGGAGGCGGCCATCGAACGGGCGATCGAGACCGGCGAGCAGTTCCAGACGGAGTACCGGGTCCTGCGCGACGACGGCGAGCAGCTCTGGGTGGACGCCCGCGGCGAACTGTTCGAGGGCGACGACGCCGGCCACCGGCGGTTCCTCGGCATCGTCACCGACATCACCGAGCGCAAGGAGCGCGAGCGTTCCCTCCGGACTCGAACGCGGGCGATCGACGACGCCCCGATCGGGGTCGCCATCTCGGACCCGGGACAGGAGGACAACCCGATGGTGTACGTCAACGAGCAGTTCTGTGAGCTCACCGGCTACGACGAGTCGGCGATCCTGGGCCGGAACTGCCGGTTCATGCAGGGCGAGGAGACCAACCCCGACGCGGTCGAGCGGATACGGTCGGCGATCGACGGTGGCGAGCCGGTCTCGGAGGTGCTGCGGAACTACCGGGCCGACGGCACGATGTTCTGGAACCAGGTGACGGTCGCCCCCGTCGAGGACGAGCACGGCGAGATCGTCAACTGGGTCGGCTTCCAGCAGGACGTCACCGACCGCATCGAGCGTGAACGGGAGCTACAGGAGACGACCAGCCGTCTGGAGGCAGTCGTCGAGGCCTCCCCCGAGCCGATCCTCACCGTGGATGCAGCGGGGGTCGTCCAGTTGTGGAACGAGGCGGCGGAGGCGGTGTTCGGCTACCCCGCCGAGGACGTGGTCGGCGAGTCACTCGTGGAGGTCGGACTCCACCGCGGCTCCCGACAATCTGAGGTCGTCGCTCGGCTCCAGCGGGTGCTGGCGGGCGAGCAACTCGACGCGTTCGACGTCGAACGGACGACCAGCGACGGCGACCGGGTTCGCCTCCGGCTCTCGACGGCCCCGCTGCTGGACGCCGACGGCACGGTCACCGGCGTGATGGCCGTCGCCAAAGTCCTCTCCGACCGTGCGCAACGGCTGGAACTCGCCGAGACCGTCTTCGAGAACACCCAGGACGCGCTGTTCCTCATCGACGTACGCGCTGGCGATGACTTCGTCGTCGAGCGCGTCAACCAGGTCTACGAGACGGTGACCGGCCTCTCGAACGAGGAGATCGTCGGTAAACGTCCCAGAGAGATCGTCGGCGACGAGACCGGCGCGGCCATCGAGGAACGGTACCGTGAGTGCGTCCGGCGCCGGGAGACGATCCAGTACCTCGAAGACATCCCCGTCGATGGCGAGTCCAGACAGTGGGAGACGAAGCTCACTCCCGTCGTCGACGATGGGACCGTCGAGAAACTGGTCGGGGCCATGCGAGACGTCACCGACGAGTAGCCCCTGTCGGCGATACCGTCGGTCCTCGTCGATCATGGTCCCGAAGACGACGACGGCTCAGCCGGGATCGACGGCCTCCGACACCTTCGCGAGAACCGCCCGCTTGTCGTCGAGTCCCCGATCGTTGAGGATGTGGACGAGGACGTAGACATCCGCAGCCGGCAGTTCGTCGTCGGCGAAGGAATCAGCAACATGGAGGGAGGTCCGTTCGTCGAACCGGCTCTTCGACCAGGAGTGGACCGGAAGGGTGGCCACCAGGGGGAGGCATCGACCTCGCTGCCTCGATGGGCCGTCAGGGGAGTCGATGGTCCCCACGACGGTCCCCCGATCCCGAACGGACCGCCGGCGGGTCGACGCTCAGTATCTAGCGCTCCGGTTTTTACGGGGAACATCCCTCCAAGAGGTCATGTCGTACGACAGAGGACGCCCTTCGGAAGGTCACTGGGGAACGATCAACAGACGGCAGCTGCTCGCGGCGCTGGCCGGGGTGACCGCCGGCGCCGCAGCCGGCTGCACGGAGGTGGTGTCCCGCGAGTTCGAGGCCGGGACAGTCGGGCTGACGGAGGAGGCCCGCGAGGAGTTGGTGCTGGCGGAGACTGCCCGCGACTCCGAGACCACGACCCGCGAACTCGAGGAGGTCGATATCGAGGGGACCGCTGATACGGTCGAAGCCACCATCACCAGCCACACGGCGGCGTACGGTCGGGCCGCCGCCTGGGAGGACGGGGTTCTCGACGGGACCGGTCCGCTGGGGACACCGCTAGGTCGGTTCATCGAGCACGTGAACGGCGGTCGAATCAGCGACAGCGCCGGCGTCACCACCGCCAGTCGCCTCGGTATCGACGAGCTGACGCTCACGTTCGTCGAGGGCGAGCCGACGGTCAGCAGCGACGGGGTCAGCATGGTCGTCCCAGCAGGGGTGCGCGGGGACGACGAGGGCGAACTGGCGACACCGTTCGACGATATCCTGCTCCTGATGTATCCTCCCGAATCCGCTCCGGAGTTGACGCAGGAGATGGTCCTTCCCAGCGGGTTCGTCGTCGACGCAGGTGACTTCTTCCCGGGGGGCACGTGGAGCATGGACGGTGACTGGGCTACCGGGAACGCGGGGCGGTGGCTTCCCCCCACCGAGGACCGTATCGCGGAGGAACTCTCCCCGGACAGCCCGGTGGTGCTCGCGCTGGGCGACAACACGCCGGAGGAGGTCTTCGGCATCCCCGCCGAGGAGCTGCCGGGGGAGCGGATCGAGGAGGGGGACTCGTTCACGGGCAACAACCCATTCCTGGTGGCGGGCCCCGGTAGCGTGTTCAGGGCGACCGGGAACAACCCGTTCACTCCAGAGGAGCTCCTCGAGGTGAGCAATCCGGCTCCCTCGAACGGTGCGACGTACGGGGTCGGGGTGTTGTCGACGCCGGTGGCCGAGGTGGGGGGCCAGTCCGCCAACCCGGTGGCCACCATGGGCGTCGCGGAACTGCTCACCGGCGAACACGGGAGCGTGATGTGGTCCGACGCACCCACCATGTGGTCCGACGCACCCACCGCTTCGGAGATCGAGTGGCTCGCTGGCCCGATCCCGGTCTCGGACGTCCCGGACGGGACAGCGTTCGACGCAGACTCGCCCGACGGCACGACCGTCCTCGACCGGGAGGCCGACCTGAGGAGTTTCCTGGGGGTGGTCAGCGGCGAGGACGGCCCGTGGGGCGTGGGCGTCCACGTGGCCCGCGTCGAGCGCGAGCACGACGACGGGACCGACGTGGTCGTCGCCGCCGGCACCCACCGCTGGCCGGTCGCCTCGGCGGACGCGATGGACAGGCTGCGCGACCCGGACGACGACCGGTTCACGGGCATCCTCGGGTCGATCTTCGTCGAGGCCCGGACCCTCACCGCGGCCACCGGCGAACGGTTGGTCCATGACTTCAGCGCTTCGAGCTGACGAGCGGGTTCAGCGGTGTGTAGAAGAGGGAGCTGGAACGATTGTGGTGGGCGACCTCTCCGGTATCCGCGAGGGCGAGGAGAACGGCGAGTCGAAGAACCGGGGAACGCACGGGAACCGTGATCTGCCTCGTGGGTGTTCGACCGCTTCACCGACCTGCTCACCGACACGGCCGAAATGGACGGTATCACGGTCGCGCAGGTGTCCGAACGGGATACGTCGAAGTCGTGTTCGTGTTGTGGAAGAGAGCGCGACTCGAACCGTGTCGAACGTGGACTGTACGTCTGCGATGACTGCGGGAGGGTAGCGACTGCAGACGTGAACGGTGCTGAGAATATCCGACAGGGAGTACCTCCGAGTCTCGCCTCTGATGGGGAGACAGGAGAACGGCTGGTTGGCACAGCCATCGACGTTCTTGTTTGAGAAGGAAACCGGTGCATTCGCACCTCGAGAACAGGCCACGTCGTAAACCACGATATCCCAACGGCGGTCGGGGGTCCTCGACTTCAGGGCAGGGAGGATGTCAACACCGGACGGTTTGCCCGGTTCTGAACCGGAGGAGATCCATCGAGCGCGCCTCTCGACGTGCTTCGACCAGTGAGTGGCGGCCGTGACGGTCATGAACTCGACGGGGCGTGACAGCCCGCACAGCGGGTGTTCACCAGGGGGTGGTGTCCGTCTTCGTGGCGGCGGCGTGCCCTTCGGTGTGTTTCTCACGTGTTCGAGGCGGTTCTGTGGTGAGCCGGAGTGGGACTGTCTGGACCACCGAAACCCCCCGACTGAACCCGATTATGAAAACTCGAGGGCGGTGGAGATTGCTTCGAGTTCGCCCTTCCGGAACGGTCGGTCGATGCCGTCCGTCTCATCGTTGCCACCGTCACCGATCACCTCGAGGATGCCGGCTCGCATCTGGTGTTTCGGGGGCAGCGAACCGGTATCGATCTCGTAGTCGACGGCTTCACAGATGGCGGCGAGGTCCTCTTTCGTGAACGTCGCCGAGAGCTCCCGCTCGAATCGCCCCGTGGATACCCTGATCTCGTTCCTGAGGTCGTCGACGGTCTTTGCCATACCGACGCGTGGAGCGAGAGCGCCGTGTAGATTCTGGTTCCGCGTCATAGAGTGAACGGCTTCGACGATTCCTTCCCGCCGGCAGCGTCGAAAAGTGGGTGCCTTCACCCGCTGCTATCCGACCCGGCTCGCCTACCGAGATGGGCACCAACGAGAAGGGTGCCGATCCACCATGCCACGTAGCCACCGTTCCACCCCCTTCAGACTTCCTCGACGAGTTCGCTACGAGCCTGCGTCGACGAGCACCCTGAAACGAAGAAAAGCACTTCTTCACCTGTCAGAGACATATTACCATGCGCCCTGGAACGCCCCCGGTCCTCGCGGTCGTGGTGAGTGCCCTGCTCCTCACAGGGTGTCTGAACCTCCCTGGACAGGCGACGACTGCCGAACCAACGACAACAGCTCCACTCCCGCCCACACCGCAACCGGTGTCCGATCTGTCGGAGCTATCCGAGAGCGAAGCCGGAGAAATCGCGCTTCAGGCCGAGGAGACCTACCTCTCCATGCACCTCCGGAACGCGAGTTGCCTCGAAACCTGGGGGACCTATCCGACCACGTCATCAACAGTCGCGACCGTGGTGAACCGAAGCGCCGAGCGGATCATCGTGACCGTCCAGCACCCGTATTCGTACTCCACGGATACCTCAGAGGCGGACTCGTCCTCGACAGCTCGCTACCGAGTGACCGAGAACGGGACCACACGTCTCTCCGGGGACGAGATAGCCCCCTGTTGAGCTTGCAGATCAGGGTACCGAACCTGGAAACTGCGACGAGAGATGTAGGCCGTGTAGTCAGCACAATGATACTCGGTATTACTGGCAACGGTCACACAAACAGTGTTCCCGATCCAGAAGGAGTATTCGCCGACCGGTATGCCCAACTGCGCCGGACGGGTTGCTTAGCCGCAGAACGAGCCGTTCAGAGACGGTACTTGAACAAAATGACTTTGGTCGCTCGATGAACAGTGGTCGTCATGCGCCGTCGTGCCCTCCTCTCGGCCGCTGTTGGAGTGACCGTAGGTAGCGCGGGTTGTCTCGCATCGATACGCGGTTCCAACCGCCAGATGGTCCAGCTCGGCTGGTTCGGCGTCCACAATGCCGATCCAGAATCCGGCCATACCTTCACGCTTATTGTTGAGAGAGATGGAAAAGTCGTTCACGAATCATCGCACGAAGTCGATGCAGCAGAATACTTTGACCCCGGCGTGGCATTGAATGGTGCCGTCGCTGAGTGCACGTGGGGGGAAACTGCCGGTGATTACTCTGTTCGTGTCCGTAGGGACGGAGAGGAAGAGATCGAGGAATCAGTCGGTGCGTTCGCGGCAGAAAGAGGAGCTAAGTGCGTGGTTGCGGACGCCGAATACGAAAACTACAATGCCACCTCGGGTTTCCTCGACGGGAAGCGCCTTTCCATCTTGCTTCGAGAAGCCTGTGACAACGACGGGTACGTCAGAAGGTGTTCCTTTACCCAGGAGTGACCCATTCCGAGTCTCGTACTGACCGATCAGAGGATTCTGCTCCGAATCTAGTCTCGGTCGAGATACGCGTCTTCGATTCCTCGGGCTATATCAACAGTATCGATAGTCGATAGTACGAGCAGCGGTCGGTGTGCTGTAGTACTTACCGTGTCCGAAGGTAGATGGCGATGCGAAGTGGAACGAGTGTGAGAAATGTCGCTAGCATCGTGAGCACCGTCCACGTGGGCGCGACAGCAAGTCCGAGTTGGACGCCCATGATGAGTACGAAGAGGCCGGCGAACCGGATGCGGAAATCTGCCCAGAGTCCTTGGAACCGGTCACTCACGAACGTGCCGTACGTAACAGCAATGCCGAGGACCACACCGAGGATTGTCGCGCCGGCAAGTCGTTGTGGCGTGATCGAGACGGTGATCGAGAACGGCTCCCAGTACGCGAGCGCGCCGAATACGACAACCGCCAGCCCTATCCAGAGGAGTTCGTAGTAGAGGCCTAGCCGAGAATCCGGCTCACCCCACTCCGTTGGAATCACCGACATCTACCGAGACAACACGCCCCGCAGTGATAAGCGTTCAACCACGTTCCCGGTGCCACCGGCACTCGGAATCACATGGACTCGACACCCTCGAAGAAATCCAAGTAGATCACCACTCCCAGTGAAACGGCACAGCGCGCGCTAGCGATGTCGAGGAGCGCGCTCGTACGGTCAGATTGGGTCTCACCGAGTGTGGAAACCCAGTTGCAGATCCATCACGAAACCCGGCCAATACTCGCGCGGACTGGTCGAGACCCCGACGTCCAGCGGGGCTGGTACTGGGTTCGGCCGCGGGCAGTGGATCCATAATCGGATTGTACGCCATCGAAGGGCGGAGATAGCGTTCGAGACTTTTCAGCGTCGAAGTGCGCGAATTCGGGCGGTCCGAGTCGAGTCGATCTGGTGTGTCGCTCTGCATGGCCGACTCCCCCCGAAACCAGTCCTAATCGGTGTCCACCCGGGCCACGTACAGCGACTACCGGATGCTCTCCCCGATCCTGTATCGGTAGAGGTTCCTCGAGCGCGTCTCTCGGTATGTCTCGATCAGTGAGAGGTGGTCGGGCCGAGTATGAATTCAACGCGGTGTGGCAGCCCGCACAGCGGGTGGTCGTCGGGGGTGGTATCTGTATTCGTGGCGAATACCGACTCTCCGGCGTGTTTCGTCGTCGTCGAAATCGGGTCGAGATGGAATAGAACAGGACTGTCTGAACCACCGAAACCACGCGACTAAAACCGATTCTGGAGATTCAAGCGGAGTACAAACACCCGCTGATGGACACGCGTGCAGGCCAGCAACCGACACCTCGAGGAGTAAATTTATCAGATCTACCAATGTTGATTCATATATACTGACCCGCCAGCGGTGGTCCCTGTCCCCTAGAAAGAGGGCCGACGGATTCCTCATCAGTGTCGGAGCCAGCCTCGTCTACACTGGAGTTATACTCGGCTACAGCGCTCACTCGTCTACCTCAATTTCTATTCACGGCCCACTTTGGGAGGTCGTAGGATGGTACTCGCTGCTAGCGCTCGGAACTATTGGCGTCCCCGTCCTGCTCTGGGCACGATACGGCCTCCGTGGACCGATCTCGCTGTTTGGGTGCATTCTGGTGTTCTGGCACGTTCTCGTCGCATTCCCGCCATTCGGGAGCGGGACCGGTGATTCACCCGCGTTCAACTTCGTGTTCTTCTTCGCACCGTTCTACCTCGCTGCGTACGCCCTCCTCGCAGGTGGCGAGTACTGGCTTCGAGACAGAATCGCCCAGTAGCTGCTTGTCTTTCCACATACTTTCTGAGGGGCTCTTCACTCCGTATTAGCTGGTGAGGACCCGCTTCGTCGTGGTTGGTAGCTCGGTGAGTACAGGGGAAACACCTACTGAACGAGACATCGTATCTCTGGTATGATGACCGCCACGCGACGTTCTCTCGTGCAGGGACTGACTGCCGTGGTTGTCGTCGCGTTCCTCGTCGTATTGGGCTATTATCTGGTTCAGCCGGGATATACGTGGACGCGGGCGGCGCTGTTCGCGGTTCTCGGTGGGCTGGCTGTGACGGGCGCAGGCGGAGTGATCTACCAGCGAGGGCGCCTCGCAAGTGTCGGGGCAGGTGGGTTGCTCCTACTGGGCTTCTGGCAGGCCGTGCTCTGGATATACATCCTCTCCGTTGTCGTGGTCCTAGCTGTCGCTTTCTTCACCACTCCGGAACGAGACTACCCGAACCGTTCGGCATAGACGACTCATTGAGCGTGATTTCAACAATGGAGTCACCGCCACACAATCTTAACATCGGGTGGAGTTCAATGATTCGTTAATGACATCTGCGCTGTATCGTCCACTCGCTGCCGTCGGGTTCCCTGCTATCGGGGTTCTTGCTATTCTTCAAATCTTCTCCCCGTCAGCGGTAGCTGGTGTCCCGGGTTCAACAGTCGTTGGCGCGACTACGACGACGTTCCTTACGTGGGGAACCGTTGTCGGACTTGCATACAAGGCTCGCTGGACAGCTACTGGATTCGGAGTGATGGCTACTGTATTTGGTATCCAGACCATCACTCAACAGGGCATTCAGAACGATTTAGTAGTGTACTTCATCGTTGGTATCGCGGTTCTGCTCATTGTAGTCGGCGGGCAGAAAGACGAACCCACTTCTCCGATTAGTCCGCGCTCCAGCTAATCAGAATCGCCGCGCAAAATTTCGAGAGCCAGTTCGGTAGAGAGGTGACGACCGCAATTGCCCTCAGGCTCGAACTCGCCCGATCTTGCCGTCTCGTAGCCACGTCTCGTATCGGTCCGTGAGTCCGCGTGAGTCGCGCAGACGGAGCAATGTGTGTGGGAAGTCGCCTGGAAGCATCACGTCGAGAGTGGAGAGCGGTTCGTCGTCGAGACCGCCGTTCTCGCGGCGTGGCTGGACCAGCGTCTCACACTCCTTCCCGAACGCGGGCGCGTGACCTGCCTGGTGGACGCGCAGCACCCGCGGCGCCCCCGGGCACACGTACACCTCGTTTTCGAGCGTGTAGCCCCGGAGACAACGCGTTTCCAGCCACACGCGTAGCCCGCGGACGAACGCCCCTGAAGCGATAGCTCGATCGGGTCCCCCGCCGGGGCCATGGTGGGCGTCGAAGGCCTTGATGTATCGGTACCAGTCCAATTCGTACTCGACGAGTGTGGGGTTGTCGTGCTCTTCAACTCCGGGTCTCTGTCTAGCTGCCTGGATCGACGAGATGGCCCGGTGCCATAGCGATAGCACAGCGATGGCGAGGCCACCGGCGAGGAGGACACCGGTAGCCCGACAGACGTCTCCGAACACCGCGCGGAGGGCGTTGCCCTTGGAGGGTGGGGACATGGTTGCGCATCAACAGAGGATGGAATAGGCTTTGTGTCGACCGGGCAGAAGGGCTCTGTTGAATTCCCCAGTCGCGGATAGTTTGCTGAGGCCGTGCTGAATACAGAGGCTGCCTTCAGTACTATGAACAGGTTCTATTCATAGACGACGAGCTGGAACTCCTGTTCCGTAGGAGTGCGAATTTTGCACGGGGAAATTGAGAGTTGGAACGTAAGACCTTCCGAGAACAGGGAATGTTTATTATGGCTACATATCAAGAGGGGATATGCCAACCATCGAGGCGTGGTCACTGTGGGTGCATATCGCTGCAGGCATGGTGGCCGTGCTCGCCGGGACAGGTGCGCTCGTGACGAAGAAAGGTGGACACCGACACCGACAAGCTGGCAAACTCTTCCTCGTCTCAATGGGCGTCGTCGTTGGGACGGTGTTCGTGCTCCTCGCTCTCAATCCGACCTCATTTCGGATCATTCTCACGTTGGTCGCCGTCTTCAGTGGGTATCTTGCGTTCTCCGGATATCGCGTGCTTTCCCGGAAGCGACCGGCTGCCACCCCTCAGCGTCTGGATTGGATCGCAACCGGGAGCGTGGTTTTGGCGTGTCTCGGATTGGGAGTCTGGGGGATTGTTTGGGTCGTCACCGGTAACTCATTCGGGCTCGTGATGCTCGTCTTCGGCGGAATTGGAGTAACATTCGGAACGATTGATATTCGAGCCTTCAAGGGAGAGACGTCCGGTGAGTGGCTAGTTAGTCATCTTCAACGGATGATTGCTGCGTTTATTGCGACGATCAGTGCTGTGTCCGCAGTCAATCTCACTCCCGTGTTGGGTATTCTGGCGTGGTTATGGCCGACAATCGTGGGAACACCCCTGATATATTACTGGTCAGAGGAACACAGCAAGGAGTGACACGACGATACCACAGTCATCCCCTGTATTGCGTAGTCCTTTCCCCCCAATTGACCGCCAGAGAAGTCCAAGGCACTTGCTCGGTAGATAGTCTGCACTGAGCTATCACTCCTGTTCTCCGATCACTCGGGGTGCGTGCTGACTATGCTCCCTGTATTCAGCACGACATTCCTATCAAGGTCTGAGGATTTCAACAGAGCCGGCAGAAGATATATGCGCCTCAGGTTCTCCCCCTCGGTTGTGCGCGTCGTCCTGTGTACGAGTGCGGAACCGCTCTATCTCCCCCGATACCTCCAGCCGATCTTCGAGGGTCACGCAGACACTATCAACCAGGTGTTCATCGTCCCCTTCGACGCACCCCCGGCTGAGCAACTACGCTCGCAGGCAGGCATGTACGGTGCCCGCGCGGGTATCCGGATGGCGCTCCGCTACGGACGGAGTCGAGGGCTTGACGCGTTGCCCGGGCAGGTCGCCCGGCGCGTCACCGGCCGGTATCACTCGGTTCCGGCGGTCGCGAGAGCCCATGGCGTCCCCGTCGAGCGCATCCCCGACGTGAGTGACCCGACGTTCGTCGAGCGTATGGAAGACCTCGCACCGGACCTTCTGCTCTCGATCGTGGCGGGCCAGCGACTTCCCGGGCCGGTCCTGGAGAGCGCCAACGACGCGGTGAACCTTCACGGGTCACTACTGCCGAAGTACCGCGGCCGGGCGACCGCCTTCTGGCCGCTGTTCTACGGCGACGACCGAACGGGTGTCACAGCACATCGGATGACCGAGCGCTTCGACGCAGGCCCGATTCTCGCCCAACGGGCGTTCCCCCTCGACAACGCCGACACCGTCGATACGGTATACCGCAAACTCGCCAAGGTGGGCGCCTCGCTCGTTGTCGAGTTGCTTGCCGCCTATCCAGAATTGCCAGCCGAGCGGCTCAACGAGACGACCCCGGCAGACTACCACGGGCTTCCGGGCCCAGAGGAGCGACGCCTGTTCTACGAGCGCGGCAACGCGTTTCTCTGATGAGCCCTCTATGACCGATACGCATCTACACCGAACCGTCGTTTCAGCGGTGAGCGTCTCGGTCTGAGAGGATCTCAATAGTTCTAGTACGGTCGCATCACACACGTCCTGCCCGCTCGATTCCCGAGCGCACCAGCAGCCCGTTTATTCGTCTGCACGACCGACTGATGACGACCGAAAAAGAGTGCATCGACGCACTGCGTGACGCTGCTGTCGAGCTTGGTGAATCTCCGACCAAAGCGGCGTACGAGGAACTCGGCCTGCGTCCCGCCTCGGCCACCATCATTCGCACGATGGGCGGGTGGAACGACGCGAAAGAGGCGGCCGGGCTGGAGACGTACTACCCGGGACAGTTCGGCGGCACCGACGTCGCACCCAAACCAGACGACGTCGAACTCCCCGAGGACGTGACGTGGGAGGAGCTGTCGGGCTACCAGCGATGGTACCACAAGAACCGCCAGCAGGAGATCGAGAAGAAAGACAGACGCCGCGCAGAACTGCGGTCCTGGCTCCACGAGTACAAGCAAACGGAGTGTGCGTGTCTACGCTGTGGCGAAGGCGACCCGGCCTGCCTCGACTTCCACCACACCGGCGAGAAAGAGATGGGCATCGCGAAGATGGTCGTGTACGGCTACAGTCGAGAGTCAATTCTGGAGGAGATCGAACGGTGTGAAGTGCTCTGTGCCAACTGCCATCGCAAAGAGCACTACGTGGAGCCCTAGCGCCGCTTCCAGTTCGGACGTCCATATTAGTTCATCCGTCATTAACCGATGAGGCGGCCGAATAGTGGTGTATCGAAGCTCACCAAACGACAGTAGCCATGAATATGGCAGCAGTAGAGATATATCACCACCCTTCGCCGGAACACATGCTGTGTATCTCTACACATCGGATCAGATAGACCGGGAGCGCGCACACCACCAGGCGGTCATCCAGGGTTCTGAGGACGTCGACGTCAAGCGCATCGGCAACCTCGGAGAGCTGGCGTTCGAGCAGTTCTGCCGCGAGTACCTCCCGGTCGAGATGTGGGAGTGGAAGAACGAGGAAGCCCTCCGTCGCTGCAACCCCGAGAGCTTCTCGGGCTACGACTTCGAGGTGTTCGGCTACGAGATCGACGTGAAGACCTCGCGGGACGTCTCCGCGTTCCGACCGGCGAACATGCTCGAGAACGACCCGGACGACGACATCGTCGTCATGGTCTGGCACCGAGACAACGAGGACGGGCTCATCCTCCTCGGGTGGGAGCGAACCGAGACCCTGAAATCGAAGGTCGCGACCCAAGACGAATACTCAGGCGAGGAGCCCGAGAAGCTCGCACACCTCTCCGCGAGACCCATGAACGAGCTGCACGATCTCGGGCCGAACACCGCCCACCTGAACCAGAAGCCAGAGAACCCGTTCTCGCCCGGCGACAGAGTCACCAAAGCCGGCGACGACGACGCATCCGTCGCGGTCGTCGTCGAAGTCCTCCCCCCGGAGAAGAACACGACCGCGTTCGGACAGACGATGGACGGCGAAGCCGTCAACGTTGCATTCCCCGAGATGCTCGACGACGGCCCCGGTGACTGGCGGACGATCCCACCTGCGAAACTCGCCTCCTACTGCGACGACCAGAACATCAGGCTCTACACCTACAAGCACACGAACCTCGAACACGCCGAACAACCGTTCACTCCCGGCGATTACGTCATCAAACCGGATTACGACGACCCCGACCTGGCGGTCGTCGTCGAAACGAACGAAGACAACAAACAGGACATCAGCGTCGCGTTCCACCATCAGCTCGAAGACGTGGTCGACGCCGACTTCTACCACCAACCGAACGAGCTCTCCTCGTTCTGTGACGAGAACGGTGTCAGCGTGTACTCCTTCGCCTCCTCGGCGCTCGAGTTCGAACATCAGTACTGAGAGTCGGCACATAACGCGGGTTCTTTAGGACGCTTCGGCACTGCAAGGTGCACGATATTACGGTCTCCTGTCGATACGTGATCTGTGTGAACTCCAGTTCGACGAGCGTCCAGTCACGCTCCGGTGCGGTCGGGCGAAGTGTGTATGTGTCCCGTTAGAGACAGCGGACAGCGGCTTTACACAGACATACGCCAGCCAGTTTGTCCGGTCACGAACGGGTGATGACGACCGAATCAGCATGCATCGAAGCCCTCCAAACGGCTGCGCAACGCCTCGATGAATCCCCGACCAAAGCCGCCTACGAAGATCTCGGCCTCCGACCCGCCTCCGCGACCATCATCCGCACCATGGGCGGGTGGAACGACGCCAAAGAAGCCGCAGGACTCGAAACCAACCCCTCTTCGGGAACTCGTGTCGGACCCAAGCCGGATGATCTACCTGCCGACGTCGACGACGCCTGGGCGTCACTGTCGGTCGACCAACGCTGGCACTACCGCAACTCCGTCCACAACCGCAACCGGACGCTCACCCGGAGAGCCCGGCTCCGAAGCTGGGTCAACGAACTCAAAGCCGATGCCGGGTGTCGTCGGTGTGGTGAGACCGAGACCGCCTGTCTGGACTATCATCACCGCGACGGCGTCGACAAAGAGATGAACGTCAGCCAGATGGTGACCAACGGCTACGGCATGGACGAACTCCAAGCAGAGATTGCGAAATGCGACGTCCTCTGTGCCAACTGCCACCGCAAAGAGCACTTCGTCGACCCGCTGGAGGCTGTACCCGAGGGATACGACGCAACCGCCGACGACTAACCCCGCCTACGTCACCCACTCACGCGGGCACGCACTTTCGCAACACTCAAATATTCGAGTGCGCTACGTAGTAGTGTATTCCCGACCGAAGCGACGGACGGGGAACATGTCAGTCCCATGGGGTAGTGGCCAATCCTTCTGCCTTCTGGGGGCCGAGACCCAGGTTCGAATCCTGGTGGGACTACTTCCAACCGTTTCAAGCCCTTAGCCGTTGTTTTGGTATTTTCCAGAGTTTGTATCAGATTCTGTCAATTCCCGCTTGGAGGGAGGGGTTTTGACACATATACTCCATAACCTGTTACGATTACACCCAGACATGATGCAGCGGCTGCACTGACACCAGTCGTGGCGAGCGGAGCACGGAGTGACCATCGATCGAACGCGACACCAGACTACAGCCAGGAGAGGCCAGTGTTGAGTTCTTCGAGAAACGCTGGTCGTACCTGTGTGTCTGGCGGGAACGAGAGCTGTTCACCGTCACGGTCGAGAATCGTTTCGCGGAGGAAGGGGTGCGCCGGGTCGAACGAGGGGCCTGTCCGGATGCGGTAGTCGCTGTCGATGGTGAACAGGGCGGCATCGAACGCGCGGTGGTGGAGGGAGTTCAGCACGAGGACGTTCTCCGGGTGCTCGGCGAGTTCGGGATGTTGACTTCGCGGAAGAATGTGGGCGAGGTCCAGCAGGTCGTCCTCTCGAATGCCGGTCATCGTACAGGCGTGGTCGTAGCGGTCGAATGTGTCCGTTCTGAAGGCGTCGCTGACGACAGTTTCTGCGGTCTCGTAGCGACGGATTCGGCCGCTCTGGTCGAGCGTCTCGCCGGTCGGCCACTGGGCGATATCTCCCGTTTCGACCCAACGGTTCCACACGTCCGGTGCGCGCTCGTTGTCGTTCATTCGGGCACGATCATGGAGCCACGGCACCGGGATGGACTGCGTGTTGAGGATCGAGAAGTGGAAGAGATAGTTCGGAATCTGCGTCTCGGACGCATCCGGATAGGACCGAACCTCGAAGTGGTCCGGGACGCAGAGGCCGCAGAACTCGACGACTCCGGATTTCGGTTTGCGAAACACGAGGACTGGTGGGACCTCCTCGCGGCGACCAGCCGCGGCCCGTTCGAACGCGGTCTTAATCTTCCGGTTCTTCGGGGATTCGTCGTACGGGTTGTCGGCTTTCGCGTCGCCCCAGTAGCTGATGTACCCCGCGTTGACGGCGAGCGTGTCCTCCCACGGGTCGTCGTGCTGAGAGATGCCGCTGTCGTTCGAGACGAGCACGAGCGCGGCAGGCACAGCAGATCGGTCTGCACTGAGGTCGCGAATTCCACCGGTGTTCTTGATACCAGTGTCGAGCGGGCCACGAATCCACCGGAGGAACTGGTCGTCCGAGTTTCGGAAACTCCCGGTGTCGCGGTATTGTTGTCCGACCCGGAACGCGTGGTTCATGGTGGCACAGTATTCTATCAGCCAATAAATACGTTCGGGCGCTCGGAGGGGCACTGAACGTGCTCCCTAGACCGAGCGAGCAGTTCAAAAAGAGCCCTGCCGTGACGATCTGGAGCTTCGGCCTCGGTCACACCCATGCCAGTTCGTCGTTGTGCGCCCGCAGATACGCCGAATCCACGGCACCGTCGGGTACCTCGACGCGCTCCCCGTCTCGATTCAGGATCGTCCGCTCCAGCACCTCACTGCCGGTCTCGAAGTCAGGCTGGACGACGAGTCGGAGCTCCTCGTCGAGCGTGAACAGGTTCCGGTCGAAGGCGGCGTGGTGGGTCTTGTCGAGGACGAGGACGTTCGAGGGGTCCGCCCGGTGCTCGGGGTAGTCACTCCAGGGGAGCACGTGCGCCACGTCGAGTAGTTGGGCGTGGTCCACACCGGAGACGGGACACGTCCGTTCGTACCGGGACAGCGCGGTCGCGCGGAACTCGGGGTCGACCGACCGGGCCTGGACGGTGGTCTCGTACGTTCCAGCGGTCATCGAATCACTCGCTTCACCCTCGACCGCCCAGTCGCTGCCTGCCCAGTCTTCGACGGCACCCTCGACGAACGCGCGTCCCTCGTCGGTCAGGGCGTACTCGTCGCCACGTTTCTCCACCAAACCCATGCTGCGGAGCCAGTTCGCGCGCTGTTTCGGCATGTCCGTCTCCTCGGGGTCCCAGCCGAGTTCGGGGTGGGTGTCGAGCTGCTGGCTACCGATTTCTTCGACGGTCATTGGGCCGACGGCGAGGGCGTAGAGCAGGCTGCGGAGGCCGACGTTGCGGTCGCACATGATGCGAAGCAGCGTCGCCGTGTCGTGGCCGTCGGTGTACTGCTCACCGTTCGGCCCGAGGGTCCAGCCGTCGTCCGTCTCGGCGAGGAAGCCGACCTTCCGGAGGTACCGGACACGGCGCATGATGGAGTCGGCGCTCGACACGTTCGCGAACTGGCCGCGGTGCCAGCCGACGAGCTCGTCGGTCGACGGGTTATGGGCGTCGACGAACGCCAGGATGGCGTCGAGCGTCTCGACGTACCGGGTCGCCCCGCCGAACATGGGGACGATGCTGCGGAGGCGTGCTCCCTGCATACGGGGTGGTCACGCGGGTGTCGTATGATCCTTCTGCCCGGCATGGGGGGGGACGTCGTCAGACCATCGGAGGAACGCTCCAGCCTCGAACAGTGGTGGATCGACCTGGGGCGCGAGTTCGAGTCGCGCGCTCGAGCCGGTATCGAGCAATTGGGGTCCTGGAATGGGGCGCCGTCGTTACACCCACGCCATAGCCTCGTCGTGCTTCCTGAGAGACCCTGGCATCGAGAGCACCCTCGGGCACACCGACGGTTCCCCGTCCCGGTTCCGAATCGTCCGCGCACGGCGGTGGTCGACGCGCCACTCGGGGGGCAGACCCGAACGGGCCCCATCACCGTAGCAAGTCTCTATCGACCGGTTATCGATGGGTAAAGACGTGGTAACAATGGGTGATTCACCCGGGAGTTACCGTACCCCCGCATGGCTACCGGACAGAATCGGATCGACCACCACTCTCAGGTGCAGGAGTCGCCAGACAACCGGTCTGGCGGTCGGGGACGAGGTGAGGGACTGCGCGTACTGAACCTCGTGACGACCGAAGACGAGGCGTTCTTCCAACAACAGAGACGGACGCTTTCCGAAACCGGGATCGCGGAGACGACCCTGCCGGTGTCGGCCCACCCCGGCCCGGACAGTCAGCGGTCGGTGTTCGAGTACCTTCGATACGTCCCGCGAACGGTCCGACGCTCCTTCGACGAGTACGACCTCGTCCATGCGAACAGCGGGATGACGGCTCCTGCGGCCCTCGCACAGCCCAACCTCCCGGTCGTGGTTTCGCTGTGGGGGACCGACATGATGGGGCCGTACGGGCGGATCACGAGGCTCTTCGCGCGGCGAGCCGACGAGGTCATCGTCATGTCCGACGGGATGGCCGCCGACCTCGACTGTGACTCCCGCGTCCTGCCACACGGCGTGGACACCGATCGGTTCCGCCCGCTCGAACGGCGGCGAGCACGCGAGGCGGTCGGCTGGCCGACCGACGGCCATCAGGCCCTCTTTCCGTACTCCGAACAGCGGGCCGTGAAGGACTACCCGCGGGCTGCTCGCGTCGTCGAGGCCGTCGAGGAACGCCTCGGAGAGGCAGTGAGCCTGCGGACGGTCACCGACGTCGATCACGACCGGATGCCGTTCTACTACAACGCTGCCGACGCGCTCGTCCTCACGTCGAAACGCGAGGGGTCGCCGAACTCGGTGAAGGAGGCGATGGCGTGTAACGTGCCGGTCGTCTCCACGGACGTCGGGGACGTTGCGGACCGCCTCGGGCCGGTCTCGAACTCGTTCGTCGCCGACACGGATGCCGGTCTTGCCGAGGCGCTGACGGCGGTGCTTCGCCGCGGCGAGCGATCCGACGGGCGCGCCTACGCCGACGAGTTCTCGCTCGAACGGATGCGCGAGGGAATCCTGGACGCGTACCACTCGGTGCTCTGAGCATCGGTTCTCGATGGAGCGTCTCGACGGACCGGGTCACTCACCACCGTTTCCGACGAGTCGTCGGCTCACGACTGCCGACGAGGGGTGGTGGCGGCAGCATCAGGGCGACGATCGGCAGCTAGCCGAAGACGGTCGGCCAGCTGCGGTCACGGAGAGACGTGGCCAGTCGCATCGCTGCTGAAGCTGTTCCCTCCTGGAGGACCGCAAAAATAACGCGAGAGCACGACCCGGGAGCCACGAGCGGCTCACAGTCCTCGCTCGCCTGGCTCGAGTCCGGCGGCCTCACGGCCGGGGACCGCCCGGTCGGAGAGACGGTCGGCCCCGTACACGGCGACCAGCAGCAGGGCGATCGCGACCATCGGGACTGCACCCGTGGCCTCCGCCAGGAGATTCAGCGCCTGGTCCGGCACGCCGTCCGGTGCCATCGCTTCCGTATCAGCAGGGTGGTACAGCCCCATCCCGTTGATGCCCGCGTGGAACACCGCGACCGCCAGCACGCTCCCGCCCGTACTGTTGTACATCCACGTCCAGAGGACGGACCCGGCGAGGATCGACACGAGCCACAGCAGTTGCTGTGAGAGGGGCCATCCCCCGTGTGTGGTCGTCGCATTCAGGAACAGCGGCAGATGCCAGCCCGCCCACGTGACCCCGACGAGGAGGCTGGAGACGAGCGCACTGTACTTCTCCTGCAGCACCGGGAGCATGAAGCCTCGCCAGCCGAGGTCCTCCTGGCCGCCGCCCCAGACGGTCCCCCAGGCCAACACGAACAGGTAGATCAGCGGGGACTCGACGGAGCTGAGATCGACCGGGCCGCCCAGGAGGACGAACAGGCCGCTCCCCAGTGCGAGGACGACGAAGGGGAGCCCGAACGCGAGAAGCCACCATCTCGCCCCGATCCGCCACTTGAACATCTGGGAGACCCACTTCCGGAGGCTCCCACCGCTCGCCCAGATGACGACTGCCGCGCCGACGGGTGGGCCGAACCCGCCGAAGCCGATGAGGATCGACTGTGTCCACGAGGCTTCCAGCCCCTGGTACGCGACCACGCCCTGGATCACCCACGTGAACGCGTACGCGAAGCCGATGAACACCGCCAGCTGATGCCGCTCGATCCACGACCTGAGACCGGTGTGTTGCGTCGGCCCAGGCATCCTATGCAGCCCCACTCTCCGGCTCCGAATGTGGGGGTCGTTCGTCGACGGTTCCCATGCCCGGACCTGGGGCAACCTCGCTGAAATAGTTTGTCGTTAATATTACATTTTGTCGGTTCGGCAACTCAAAGATCCTTGAGCAAGGTGGCGGGGTCGCGAAGGGTCACACGGTGAACCACCCCGGGGGTCAAGCCCCGAGGCACTCGCCTTGTTTCCTCTGTAGATTGTCTCCCGGGCGGGGAGAGACGACGCCGACGTCGTCCAGCTCGTCGGGCTCGTCGCCGCGAACACCATCGTCGATACGTTGAACGTGCTCCCGCAGGACAGCCCCGACCGAGCAGGTGCCGCGGGGACGGACGCCGACTGACCGATGCGTTCCTCGTCGCTGTTCAGAGATTCCCGCTCGGGCAGGTCGCTTTCCGTCTCGAAGCCGGATTCACGACGGGGCGCTACCCCCCGGCCAGCCTGAACTGCTCGCTGTCGGCGGGAGCGTGGTGGCACCTGTCCAGTACGGGTACGCTCGAGAGGGTACTCGGATACTCGAGTGAGCCGCATCAGGCGTGCCCGTGCGGGACGTCGACGAGGCGGTCAGGCGACGGGTTCCGTCACACCGCCGTTGATGTCCGACTGACTCAGTGACTCGCCGGAGTCACAGTCCGGGGTGCGCGCAGTGGAGATGGACGTGGCGGTCGCCGTCGCCGTCGCCGTCGGTTGCCCGTCCGTCGCCGGCGCGTCCGAGACCGCGTCCGTGTCCTCGTCGCCCCCCAGACAGCCGGCCAGTCCGGTCATCGCACCCGAAACTGCCCCCAGCCGGAGCAACGTCCGCCGTCGCAGGCGCTGCTGACCGGCCTCCGTGGAGGTGTCGTCCCCCCGTTCGGTTCCCCCGTGGTCACTGCGGGCTCACCGTCGCTCATATCGCTGCCGAGTATTGTCCACTGCTACCACATAACATTATCCGCTAGCTGACTTGTATGGGACAGCCACGAGAGGACTGAAAACCGACGTGAACGCCGGAAGAGTATCTGTCCACATCTCGCGTCGGAACGGTACGATGCACCGAGCCGGCTGGTTCACCGGTCCGCTGCTCGTTCGGCCTCCTCCTCGCTCACTTCGGCGAGTCCCTTCCTCATACAGGTCGCCGACGCCGGACAGAGGTCGGCGAACTCGGTCGTGTCCCGAACCCGGTCCGGGACGTTCTCGCGCTCGACGCGTTCGTACCCACGCCGGCGGAAGAACGGCGCGGCGGTCGTCGTCAGCAGGTACAGGGTCTCGACGCCGTTCTCCCGGGCGGACGTCTCGAGGGCGTCACAGAGCGCCGTGCCGTAGCCCTCTCCCCGGGACTGTTCGGCGACGACGAGCGAGCGGAGCAGGCCGTCCGAGCCGTCGGTCTCGAGGCCCCCGATACCGACACACTCGTCGTCCGTCTCGGCGATGAAGAACTCGCCCACGCCGTCCCGCACGTCCTGGTGTGGGAGGTCGTTCGCCGCCAGCAGGGACTCGATGCGGCCGTAGTCGGACTCGTCCGCTCGCCGCAGGGTGATGTCGGTCATGGCGTCGCGGTGCTCAACAGCAGACGTCATCCGCGGAGGGGCGGGTGACGGTGACCTGGGCGCTACCGAACAGGTCGACCGTGATGCGCTTGCAGTGCCGGAGGCACCGTGCGAATCGGTACGCGTGCCGGCCGCCGGTGACGAGTGTGGCGACGCCGACGAGCGCCGTCGTGGCCACGAGCGGGTTGCTCACGGCCCACAGCGCGAACGGTATCGCGGCGAGCAGCAGGTAGCTCGCGGCGATGCGTCGCCACGTGGGCTGGTCGGCGAACTGGCGGAGTCGGGGGTCGAATGGTGGTCGTGACATCGGGATGGGTTCGTGGGCGAGGGTGGCTGGAAGCCGGGACTGTCGTTCCGCCTGCGTCGCTGGGGGCGGGCGGCGGCCACGTGCTACGAGGACACCTCCGGGTCCGGCCGCTCGGCCTCGATGGCCGCGGCGACGATGTACTCGCTCAGGTCGAGCGCGTCGTCCCACTCGCGGATGAACTCGTCGCTGTCGTCCTTCGGCTCGATGGCGACGTCGACGAAGCCGGCCTCGGTCAGCATCGACTCGAGTTCGGGGATCGACGCCGCGCCGCCGACACAGCCCGCGACCGATTCCGGGTCGACCCGCAGGTCGCCCGGGAGGTCGGCGGTCAGGACGACGTCGGAGATGGCGACGCGACCGCCGGGGCGGAGGACGCGGTAGGCCTCACGGAGGACCTGCGGCTTGTCGGGCGAGAGGTTGACGACGCAGTTCGAGATGACGACGTCGACGGACGCGTCGGCGACCGGGAGGTGTTCGATCTCGCCGAGGCGGAACTCGACGTTCGTGGTGTCGTTCGCCGCGACGTTGTCGCGGGCCGTCTCGACCATCTCGGGCGTCATGTCGACGCCGACGACGTGGCCGTCGGGGCCGACCTCGCGGGCGGCCAGGAAGCAGTCGAAGCCGCCGCCGGAGCCGAGGTCGAGGACGGTGTCGCCCGCGTCGAGGCTGGCGATGGCGGTCGGGTTGCCACAGCCGAGGTTCAGGTTCGCGTCGCCGTCGACGGCGGCGAGGTCGGCGGCCGAGTAGCCGTGCTGCTTCGAAACCTCGTTCCGGCCGTCGCCGTCAGCCGTCTCGGCGCAGCAGGAGGCGCTGTCGTCGCAACACGAGCCGGACTCCTCGGCGATGCGTCCGTAGCGTTCACGTACGGCGGCCCGCTGGGTCGCCGCGTCGAGGCCGGCAGCCGTGTCGGTGGTGGACTGTCTGTCAGTCACGGTCGTCGCCTCTCGTCTCGTCGAGTGCGGCGAGCAGTCGTTCCGCCCGGGGCGTCGGCGAGTAGTACCGCCAGCGACCCTCCTTCCGTCGCTCGACGAGGCCGGCGCTGAACAGCCGGGAGAGCGCCTGGCTGACCGCGCCCTGGCTCACGCCGAGTGCGGGCTCGATCTCGCAGACGCAGACGTCGTCGTCTGCCTCGGCGATGACCCGGAGCGCCTCGTAGCGGGTGTCGTTCCCGAGCGTCGCGAGGAGCTCGACGTCGGTGGCGACCGCCGATTCCGGCAGGGAGTGCGAGTGGGCCCCCGAACAGCAGCCGGTCCCCTGCTCGGTCTGTGCGTCCGTCGGTGGGGTGGTGGTCGACCGTTCACTCATTTTAGCACATGCTAATATTAGAGTCTACTAATATAATGGTTGGGGTCGCGTGCTGGTCGCTACGGAACGGACCGGAGAGCGTTCTACGGCGGAGAATCGGGCGTCGAACGGGTGGAGACGTCCCGGAGCGTGCCTACGACTCCCCCGAGAGCCGCGTCTGCGTCGTCCCCTGCTCGAACTCGAGGAGCCGCCGCTTGGTGGCGACGCCGTCGCCGCCGGAGTAGCCCCTAAGCCCGCCGTCGCTGCCGACGACGCGGTGGCAGGGGACGAGTACCGGGACGGGGTTCCGCCCGCACGCCTGGCCGACGGCGACGGGAGCGGTGTCGAGGTCGGCCGCGAGCTCCCCGTACGTGCGTGTCTCGCCGTAGGGGATGTCTGCCATGGCGGCCATCACGTCGCCGGTCAGGCCCTCGGGTGTGGTGACCGTCAGGTCGAACGTCTCGCGCTCGCCCCGTGCGTACTCGCGGACCTGCTCGCGAACGACCGCGGGCGGTTCGGCGATGTGGCTCTCGTCGATCTCGATGGTGGTGCCGAAGATGGGGACGTGCATGGGAGGTGGAGTCGGTCGTCGGTGGTACGCCACGCGGGGACATCAGGGTGCGCCCCGGACCGGAACTGGTCGGCAGCCGACGAGCTACGCCGGGTCCCGGACGAACGTCACCGGACAGGGTGCGTCGAGCAGCACACGCTGTGCGGTGCTGCCTTTCCTGCCCTTCCCGACCGGGCTCCGCCGGCGACCGCCGACGAAGACGGGCTTCGCGCCGAACTCCCGGCTCACGTCCTCGCCGACGCACCCCGTGACGTCCATCGTCGTCCCGCACTGCCGGAGCGGGGTGCAGAGTTCGCTCGCGACCGCTCGAACCGGTTCGACGTGCGTCGCCGCCTCGTCGGGCGAGAGCGCCGTGTCGGCGTCGCCCGCCAACTCGTCGCGGACCCGTTCGAGGCGCGCCTGCGTGAACACGTGCAGGACGCGCACGTCGTCTGCAGCATCCCAGCGGCCTCGGCTGCCGTGGCTGCGAGCGCCTCGACGCGATGCTCGTCGGTTGGGCCGACGGGAAGCAACACCATCTCTGCCCGGACCGGCGGACGTTCGAGGACGTCGGCCAGCTCCGCGGAGGGTGGGAACCCGTCCGTCGTGAGCTCGGTCATGCGAGAGCCGTCCGTCGTCGATGCCGTCGGTCGTCGCGATCTCGCGTCATCGTACGGCGGACGGGACGGTGGGCACGGCAAAAAGGGATCCCGAGACCACGCTCGAATCCGAAAAGACACCTCGTATCGGCGCGGGACGCGGGACGGCGGGGCGGTCGCCCGGTCGGCCTCAGTCGTCGTCGGCCGGGGCGCGCGACGGCCGGCCGGCGGATTTGGGGTCGATGCCCCGGCGGCCGGCGTCGAGTTCGGAGAGCCCGTAGACGAGGCCGACGAGCGCGAGGATGCCGATGGGGAGCAGGACGAACGGCGTGATCCGGGTGTAGCCCCACACCAGCATCAGGACGGCGACGACGAGGACGACGGTGGCCGCGTAGTAGAACTGCGTGCGGACGTGGTCGACGAGGTCCGCGCCGGTGAACGTCGAGGACAGCACCGTGGTGTCGGAGATCGGCGAGGAGTGGTCGCCGAAGATGGCACCGGAGAACACCATGCCGACCATGACAGCGACCATGGTGTGACTGCTGGTCAGGCTCCAGGCGACGGGGACGGCGATGGGCGTCACGATGCCCATCGTGCCCCAGGAGCTCCCCGTCGAGAAGGCGATGAAGGCGGCGGTGAACAGCACGATGACGGGCAGGAGCTCCGGCGAGACGAACTGCTCGACGAAGTCGCCGACGTACGCGCCCGTGCCGAGGCCGCCGTCCTCGACGGGGGCGACGACGTTGCCGATACCCCACGCGAGCACGAGGATGGTCACCGCGGTCAGCATGATGCCGAAGCCGTCGATGGTCGTGTCGACGCTCTCGCCCAGCGACAGCAGGCCGTAGGCGTAGCCCAGTGCGTACGTCGAGACGACCATCGCGAAGGAGCCGAAGATCAGCGCCACGGCGTAGTCGGCCTCGGTGACCATGTCGTACAGCGTTGCACCGGGCGTGTAGCCGGTCCACAGCGCCGAGCCGATGGTGACCGCGATCAGCACGACGATGGGCAGGAAGAACGACGTCAGGCGCGGGTCGTCGACGTTCGGCTCGCCGAGTTCGGACTCGACGTCCTGCATCGGCCGGGCGTCCTCGCGGGTGACCCGTCCCGTCTCGGCGGCGCGGTGTTCGGCGGTGAGCATCTCGCCGTAGTCGCGCTGTGAGAGGACGACGATGCCGACCATCACGATGGCCAGGATGGAGTACATGTTGTAGGGGATCGACTCCAGGAACACCGAGAAGGAGCCGGGGATATCGCTCTCGGCCAGGTCGGTCGCCTCGTAGCCCGCCTCGATCATCGACAGCTGGAAGGCGACCCACGAGGAGATGGCCAGCGTCGCCACCGGTGCGGCCGTCGAGTCGACCAGGTAGGAGAGCTTCTCCCGGGAGACCTCCAGGTGGTCGGAGACATCCTTCATGGTGCTCCCGACGACGGCCGTGTTGGCGTAGTCGTCGAAGAACAGCACCAGGCCGAGTATCCACGCCGCCACGCCGGCCTTGCGTTTGGTGTCGATACGTTCGATCGCCCAGTCGCGGACGGCGTGGGAGCCGCCGAGCCGCCAGATCATCGCGACCGCCGACCCCAACAGCAGCGTGAAGATGATGATCTGTGCGTGGAAGACGCTGTCGCCGATCGCCGCCGCAATCCAGTCGAAGGTCTGTCCCAACCCGATCCCGCCCGTCAAGATGACGCCGCCCGCCCAGATGCCCACGAACAGGGACAGGACCGCCTTTCGGGTGACGATCGCCAGCACGATCGCGAGCAGCGGCGGGACGAGCGAGAGCGCACCGAACCCTGACATACGTTACCATACGACAAATTCGGACTTAAATTCCCACGGCGACGGCGAACGTATGTGATAGTTTAACACACTAGGGACCGAATGGGGCTGCATGACCAGCGTTCTGGTCCCGTTCGACGGCTCGGCGCTCGCACAGCAGGCGGTGGAGTTCGCCTGCGAGCGGTTCCCGGAGGCCGATATCACGGCGCTGTTCGTCGTCGACACGACCGTCACCCACCAGCCCGAGAAGTACGTCGGCGTGAAGCTCGGCGAGATCTACGAGCAGCGCGAGTCGGAGGGAGCGGCGCTCCTGGAGGAGGCCGAGACGCTCGCCGAGACGTACGACGTGGAGCTGACGACGGCGATCGAACACGGTCGGCCGGTCGACGAGATCCTCGACTACGTCGCGGACCACGACGTCGACCACGTCGTCCTGGGGAGCCACAGCCACGACCGCTTCGAGCGGTTCTTCCTCGGCAGCATCGCGGAACGTGTCTCCGAGCGGGTCCCCGTCCCGGTCACCATCGTCCGCTGACCACGTCGGACGGGTCCCGGCGTCGTCGCCCCGGTCCGTCCCACTCCCGTCCGAGCGACTTCCGCATACAGGAACGTGATCCACCTGCAGTGCACGACGCATCGGGCCAGTCCGTAGGCGTGCCGGCCGCCGGTGACGAGGACGCCAGCGGCGACGAGCGCGGCTGCGGCCGCGAGCTCCCCATACGTGCGTGTCTCGCCGAAGGGGATGTCGGCCATCACGTCGGCGGTCAGGCCCTCGGGGTGGTGACCGCCAGGTCGAACGTCTCGCGCTCGCCCCGTGCGTACTCGCGGACGGTGTCGGGCGGTTCGGCGATAGCCGACTCGTCGATCTCGATGGTGCGTCCGAAGATGGAGACGTGTATGGGCTCGTGGGGTTCGTCGTCAGCAGCCGTACGTCGCGGGGGTACTTAGCCGCCCGCCACGGAGCGGAACTGGACCCGGGACGAGATCGCGTGGGTCGTCGCTCCGAACCCGCGCCCTGGACGGCGGAGGTGGCAAGGGCGTGGGACCCCAACCACGGGTATGGCAACGTACGAGGCGTCGTTCGACATCGACTCGAGAACCGATTCGTACGCCGCGCTACGCATCCTCGAACAGGTGTACGACGCGGTCCGAGAGGAAACGCGGAACAGTCGAGACGGGGGCGACGACGCCGACGAACGCCTGCAGGCGTTCCGGACCCTTCGAGAGGCGGCGAAGCGTCGCAGCCCGGGGCGACTGACCGTCACCTACGAACAGTACGACGAGGAGTTCGAGGACTGACGGCCCGTCCGGGGTTCTCCGACTATCCGGCGGTGTCGTCGGGTCGGCCGCGACGACGAGACAGACGCAACGCGGCGCGCGGGAGACAGTAGCCCAGCGCGACGCTCGTCGGGCAGGAGCGCCACGAGTTCACCCGTCGGTCGCAGCGGGAGGGTGACTCGCGGACCGGAGGACCGGCATCAGCCCTGGGTCGACGACTCGAAATCGCGGACGAACGTCACCGGACAGGGCGCGTCGAGCAGCACCTGCTGTGCGGTGCTCCCGTTCCGGACCTTCCCGACGGGGCTCCGCTTGCGGCCACCGACGAAGACCCGCTTCGCGTCGAGCGCCTCGGCAGCGGCGACGATCTCCCGACTCACGTCGTCGCCGACGCGGCCGGTGACGTCCATCGTCGTGCCGTACTGCCGTAGCGGCGTGCAGAGCGCCCTCGCGACCGCCCGCACCGGCTCGACGTGGGTGGCCGCCTCGTCGGGCGAGAGCGGCGTGTCCGTCTCCGACGAGAGCGTCTCGCGGACCCGCTCGAACCGCGACTCCGTGAACACGTGCAGGATCCGGACCGTCGTCTGCAGCAGTCCGGCGGCCTCGGCGGCCGTCTCCGCGAGCGCCTCGGCTCGGTGGCCGTCGGCCGGACCGACGGGGACCAGCACCGTCTCGGTCCGCACGGGTGGTCGTGCGAGGACGTCGGCCACCTCCTCGGAGGGCGGGAACGCGTCGGTCGAGAGCTCCGTCATGGGCGGTTCCGTCCGCGTTGCTGCAGCGAGTGGTGCCGCGTCTCCATCATCGGTACGATGGAGGAGACGGCGGCAGACACCCAAAAGTGCTGTCTATTACCACCCCGTCAGCCGATAATACACCTAGTATCGGGAGTGCCGCGCGGCGGCCGGGTCACTCGACGACGACCGCACCCTTCATGCCGACGCCCTCGTGCGGTTCGCAGACGTACAGCACGGTCCCCGGCTGGTCGAAGACGTGCTCGAAGGTGAAGCCGGCCTCGCTGGTCTGTTCGCTCGCGAACTCGGCACCGTGTCTGGCGACGACGTTGTGGGTGCTGCCCTGGCCGGTCCACGTCCAGGTGACCGTCGTCCCCTGGTCGACGCGGACGGCCGCCGGGCCGAAGCCGAAGAACGCGCCGTTGGCCTCGACGCCGACCTCGACCTCGACCGCGTCGGTCCCGGTCCGGTCGACGACGCCGTCGAAGTTGCTCGTGTCCGCGAGGAACGACTCGACCGTCGGCTGGTCGGCGGTCTCGGTCCCCTGGTCGGCGGTCGTCGCCTGCGTCGTCGTCGCCGGGGCGTCGGTGGTCGTCGCGGGTTCGTCCGTACCGCCGTCGGTCGAATCGCCGCCGAGACAGCCGGCGACACCGACGGCGAGGCTGCCACAGACCGCCCGGACGACCGTGCGGCGTGTGCGAGGTCGGCTCATGGTTGTTGCCGAGTGGGAGCACGGTAATATACGTTTGGTAAGTCATGACGGGGCACGTCCGGGGGTCGACGAACGGCGGTGGTCGCGTGGTCGGCGGACGACGGTCGGGACCGTCGTCGCGGCCGGCACGGGACGGCCGTCTCCTTTCAGTGGCACAACGTTTCCTCAGTTTTATGATGCCGCTCCCACTCTTTAGTACGGTAGACAATGACACGCAATGGCCACCGCGGCCGGATCAGGGCGACGAGCAGACGGCGGTTCGTCGCGGCGATGAGCGCCGCGGCGGCCGCCTCGCTCGCGGGGTGTAACGCGAACGGGGGCGACGGCACGGACACGCCGGGGAACACGCAGACGACGAGCCCCCCATCGACCACCACCGACCAGACCGAGACGGAGACCCAGGAACCCGAGGACCCGCCGGAGCCGGGCGAGCGGATCACCTCGGCGCGTCGCATCGGGCCGCGGGACGTCAGCGAGTTCGGCTTCCGGGAGCTGTGGACCTACCGGAAGCGCCAGGCGGTCGAGGCGCTGGTCGCGGACCCGGCGGTCAACGACCTCGCCAGCGACTGGGTCGCCTCGTTCGAGGCGTACGACCCGCTGACGAACCGGCTCGACGCCGTCAGCGTCCAGGGCACGACCGGCATGACCGTCGAGGGCGGCCGCGAGTCGGGGGAGTTCGAGGTGACCGCGACCGACCGGCAGGTGGCGTACGGCCTCGTCGACCGGCGGACCGACGAGCTGCTCGGGCTCCACATCACCGACCCCACCGACGTGACGTGGCCACGCGGGGGCTGGAACGAGACCCAGCGGGCGCGCCACGACTTCGTCCTCGACATGGACGAGGTCTGGCAGCATCTCGAGGGGAACGAGTGGTACCCGATGGTGAAGGCGGCGGAGATCATCACCGCCTACGAGGACTACCCCCACGGCGAGGTCTCGAACGTCATCTACTACGTGTACGACGGCGACGAGCTGTTCGTCGTCAGCGGCTTCATCTACGTCGCCGGCGAGGAGCTCGAGCTGCTCGACCTCCACGTCGTCGAGGACTTCACCGAGCACCCGGTGATGGAGATGGCGGCGAACACGAACCCGCCGGGGGAGTCCGTGCTCGGCGAGGTGCCGGTCCCGCCGATGATGCAACGCCCGCAGATCACGGCTCCGAACGGCTACCACCGCATCGAGGAGCCGCCGAGCACCATCGAGCAGGACGGCTGGACCGTCGAGTGGTCCGGCCCGCGGACCGTCGGTGCCGAGGTGAGCGCGAGCTACAACGGCTCGCCGGTGTTCTCGCTCACCGCGCCGTTCAGCACGTCCACCGGCTACGACCTCCCCGAGCGGAACGGGCGGAACACGCGTGAGTTCATGTTCCCGACCGACGAGCCGGTGTTCAGCGGCGAACTGCTGTTCTGGGACATCCACAGCCTCAGCCTCGGCGGCCCGGGCATCCTCGGCTCGACGGAGTACCCCGCCGAGGACGGCCGACCGAGCGGGTTCAACATCCGCACGCACTACCACACCGGGGCGGTGGAGAACGCGCGGGACTTCCACTCCGGGCACCGCTTCGCGCCGTACAACTACTACATCAACTACCAGTTCTACGAGGACGGCGTGTTCATGCCGGTGTGGATGCGCCAGGGGCCGGGCTACGTCACCGAGTTCTACTCCTACCGCGACCGGGAGCAGTCCGGCCCCGCCCAGTACTACCTGGAGAACTGGCTCACCGTCCCGACGCCCGGGACGACCGACGGCGTCACGACGCAGGTGTTCGACGGCGACGACTGGACGACGCCCGACTCCGAGTTCTACCTCGTCGGCGACGAGGAGAGCGTCGTCCGCTTCACCAACCCGGACGGCTCGGAGACCATCGACGTGCCGCTCGACGACACGCAGGAGGCCGTCGTCGTCCGCCCGCACGAGGACGAGATCGGCGAGGCCCTGCGCGTGCTCAACGCCCAGGCCGAACTCGGCTTCTACCACCCCGCACAGTACGTCGACGACGAACCCATCCAGGGCGAGTCGGTCCTCTTCTGGCTCCTGATGGAGGGCCGGACCGACGAGGTCCCCCACAGCTCGGGCATCACGACGTTCACCCAGCTGGCGGAGTTCAACCTCAGCGGCTACTGACCACCCGGCCGTGGCCGCTCCTCGCGGCCGCACACCCGACCGTTCGGGGCCGGACAACGTACAAAGGTAAAGTAGCCATGTGGCCGATGTACGGGGTATGAGCGACGAGGACATCGACGACGTGGACAGCGCCATCCTGTACGCGCTCCAGGAGGACGCCCGGAACATGTCGTCGGGCGACATCGCGGAGCGAACCGGCACCTCCGACAGCACCGTCCGCAAGCGAATCCAGCGGCTCGAGTCCGAGGGCATCGTCAAGGGCTACAGCGCCGACGTTGACTACCAGCGGTCGGGCTACCCGCTCCGGATGCTGCTCTTCTGTACCGCGTCGATCCCCGAACGTGGCGAGCTCATCCCCGAGATCATGCAGATAGAGGGCGTCGTCTCCGTCCAGGAGCTCGTCACCGGCGAGCAGAACCTCCTCGTGACCGCGGTCGGCGAGTCCGACGACGACATCACGCCGGTCGCACAGGCGCTGCTCGACCTGGGTGTGACGGTCGCCGACGAGGTGCTCGTCCGCAGCCACGAGACGAAGCCGTTCGGCAAGTTCGACCCCGAGCAGGCCGGGACGGACGACTAGCGCACCACGCGGTCCACGTCGCGCTCGGTCGCCCGGCGCACGACCGCCGCCACCGGGTCGGCCGAACCGGCCAGGTTGTCCGAGTCGCCGTCGAGCACGGTGAGCGCCGCCCGCCTGCCGGGCTCGATGACACCGCAGTCCAGGCCGGCGATCTCAGCGCCGGCGGTCGTCGCCATCCGCAGCACCTCCCGGACGGTCACGTCGAAGTGGCGCTCCGTGTACGCCATCTCGCGGAACATCGACGGCGGGTTCAGCATGACGTTGTCCGTACCGAGCGCGACGGTCGTGTGGTCGAGCAGCGCCCGTATCGGCGGCGTGCCGACGTCGAGTACGGCGTTCGTCCGCGGGCAGGCCACGACCGGAACCGACTGGTCGGCGACGCGCTCGAGGTGCTCCGCCTCGGCGTGGACCATGTGGATCAGCAGGTCCGGGTCGAGGTCGAGCGCGGGGTGGATGTCGGTCGCGTCGGGCTCGCCGGCGTGGATGGCGAAGGGGACGCCGCGCGCTCCGGCGGCGGCGCGCTCGGCGGTGAAGTCGTCGTCGTTCGCGCCGCTCGCACCGTAGCCGTCGGCGACCTCGAGCACCGCCGGGTCGTCGCTCCCGAAGATGAACGGCTCGACGTCGAGCGGTGCGGCCGCCTCGCGGAGCGCGCGGGCCCCCTCGACCCCGAACTCGCGGAAGTCCAGACAGGAGAGCGTCCCCGTCCGTCCCACGTGTCGGAGCGTCCGACGCATCGCGGTCACGAGCTCCTCGTGGCTGGCGGCCGCGAGCCGGCGGTGCTTCAGGCTGTCCGGCGGGACGACCGCCTCCTCGAGCGAGAGGCCGACGGCGGCGTCCTTCGCCACGGAGTCGCCCAGGTGCGTGTGGGCGTTGACGAACGCCGGCAGCACGATGTCCTCGCTCTCGACCGGCTCCTCCTCGACGGCGGCGATGCGACCCTCCTCGACGACGACGCGTCCCCGTATCGGCTCGAACGACTCGCCCGCCAGGATGGTCCCGGTCAGTGCCTCCATACGCGAACCCGGGTGGCGGGTACCGATATGGTTTGCCATCGTCCGTGGACGAACAGTTCGGGAATCAGGCGAGTATGTTCGACGCATCTGTTCGCCGGTGGCGACAGTGCGTGACGTTCTCACCCAGCGCCGATATCCAGCGGGAGACAGCCCGTCGACGGCGAACAGCGAACCAGCGTGAACGACCGTTACGTTCGTCTTGGCAAATATTGTTGAACAATTTGGTCGATTAGAAATCTTTAATAACCAATTCGTTCGTACACTGGGTAGGAACGACCGGCGACGACGGCGACGGCCATCCCCGTCGCAGGCGGCGTCGGTCACCGACGGAGCAACCGATGACAGGAGACGAACAGCCGACGACGGTGGGACAGCTTCCGACTCCGGACCGCGAACGCGCACGGCTGCCGGCGACGCTGACCCGAGCCGTGTGGCTCCTGTGGGGTGCGAGCCTCGTCGCACTCGCCGCCCGGTGGTGGCGCGGCGAGGGCTGGGAACTGCCCGGTCTCGTGGCCGTCGACGGACTGACCGTCGTGCTCTGGACGGCGGTCACCTTCTTCGGCGGCATCGTCCACAGCTACGCCCGGCGCTACATGGCCGGGAGCCGGACCATCGACCGCTTCTTCGGCCGCGTGTTCGCGTTCACGCTGGTCGTCCTGGTGCTGGTCGCCGCCGACAGCCTCGTGCTGTTCTGGCTCGCGTGGCTCGCGATGGGGCTCGTGATGGCCGACCTGATCGGGCACGTCGAGGGGTGGGCACAGGCCCGGGCTGCGGGGGCACTCGCACAGCGGTACTTCCTCGCGAGCAGCGCGTTGCTGGGCGTCGCACTCGCGACGCTGTGGTGGGAGACGGGCGCGACCACCGTCTCGGGGCTGGCCGGGGCCACCTCATCGACGCCGGTCCTGCTCGCCGCCGGGGGGCTCGTGGTGGCGGCGATGGTCCAGTCCGCGCTCGTCCCGTTCCACACGTGGCTGCTCTCGTCGATGACGGCCCCCACCCCGGCCTCGGCGCTGATGCACGCCGGCTTCGTCAACGCGGGCGGCATCCTGCTGGTGCGGTTCGCGCCGGTCGTCACCGTCGAACCCGCGGTCATGCTCGGGGTCGTGCTCGTCGGGGCGGCCAGCGCGCTGGGCGGGAAGCTCCTGAAGACCGTCCAGACGGACGTCAAGGGCACGCTCGGCTGCTCGACCGTCGGGCAGATGGGGTTCATGCTGCTGCAGGCCGGCCTGGGCTTCTTCGGGGCCGCCATCACCCACCTGATACTGCACGGCTTCTACAAGGCCTACCAGTTCCTCGCGTCGGGGAGCCGCGTCGAGCACACGGCCCCGAACGGGACGAGCGACGACGGCTCGACCGGGGCCGTCGGCGTCGCGGTGATCGCCCTCACCGCCCTCGCCGGCGGTGGGCTCTTCGCCGCCCTCACCGGCAAGGGAACCGCGCTCGACAGCGGGCTCCTGCTCGCCGGGCTCGTCGTCCTGACGGTCGTCCACGCCGCCCGCGAGGTCGTCCGGCAGTCGGGAGTCACCGCGGCGGTCCGCTACGGAGCCGTCCCGCTGGTCGCGCTGCCGGCCATCGCCGTCTACGCGGCGGTGTACGGCGTCGTCGAGGGGCTGCTCCACGGCCTCCCGGCGGTCGGCGAACCCGCGGCCCTGACGCCGGTCCACGCCCTCGTCGCGGCGGCGTTCTTCCTGACGTACCTCGCCGTCGAGACCGGCGTCTACCGCCGTAGCGAACGCCTCTACGTGCGGCTGTTGAATGCGGGCCAGCCCGCCCGCGAGACCCTGCTGACCGACACGGAGGACTACAATGAGTACTGAACCCGCTATCGAGGAGCGCATCGACGCGGCCGCCGACGCGGTCGGCTCCGTCTGGCCGCTGCACTCGTTCGTGACCGCCAACCCGCTCGCCGGCTTCGAGGACCAGCCGTTCCACGAGGCCGTCGCCGACGCCGAGCAGACCCTCGGCGGCACCGGCTACCCGAGCGCCGACGTGTTCCGGGCGGCGTGGGAGCGCGGCGACATCGACCCCGACGTGCTGCGGAGCGAACTGGCCGCCCACGGCTACGACGACGACCCCGCGGCGTCGCTCGACCGGCTGGCCGCCGCCGGGTCCGTCGGGACGCCGGGGTCGGACGTGGAGACCGCCACCGACCGGGTCGACGCGGTCCTGACGAAGTGGCTGGCGGCCTTCCTCGACCAGGGCCGGGCGAAGTGGCGGATGCCGAACCGCGAGCGGGGGTTCTACGCGGCGGTCCGGCGACTGGCCCCCCACGACGACGACATCCCCGGCGGGGAGGCCTTCGCCGACCAGCCGGACGAACCGGTCGACGCCGTCCGGGAGGTCCTGACCGACTACCCCGTCGGCGAGTGGCGCGACGTCCTCGAGTTCCAGCTGACCGCGCTCCCGGGCTGGACGGGGTTCCTCAAGCAGCGCGCCGACGCCGGCGACGACTGGCAGACCGAGTACCCCATCACGCTCGCGGGCTACCTGGCGGTCCGGCTGACGCTCGCCGACCTGTTCGACGCGCCCGTCGGCCCCGACGAGACGCCCGACGGCCCGGACGGTGGGACCGAGACGCCCGGTGCCGACGTCCCCCTCCCCGAGGTCTGGCTGCGCGCGTGGGAGGCGAGCTACCGCGGCGAGCTGGTCGACGCGGTCGCCGACGCGAGCGGGGCGGCCGCCGAGCGCGACGACGCGGGACGCCCCGACGCCCAGCTGGTGTTCTGCATCGACACCCGCTCCGAGGTGCTCCGCCGCCACGTCGAGGCCGCCGGCGACTACGAGACCCACGGCTACGCCGGCTTCTTCGGCGTGCCGATGCGGTACGCCGGCTACGACGCCGACGCGACCGTCGACGCCTGCCCGCCGATCCTCGACGCACAGCACCGCATCGCGGCCCACCCCACGGGCGGCGGGGACGGCGAGCAGGCCGCCCACGACCGCTGGCACGCCGCCGTGACGGCCGGACGGCGCGCGGTCGAGCGCATGCGGTCCAACGCCGCGACCGCGTTCAGCTTCGTCGAGAGCGCCGGCGCGGGCTACGGTGCCGCACTGGCCGCCCGGACGCTCCTGCCGGGACGCGTCCACGACCTGCTCGACGCGGTCGACCGGCGGGTGCCCGACGAGCACGAGTTCTGCGAGCCGTCGGTCGACTACAACCCGGACTCGGTCAACCCGCTGCGGGAGGGCCTCACCCACGCGGAGAAGGTCGAGTACGCCGCGACCGCGTTCGAGCTGCTGGGCTGGGAGCGCTTCGCCCGGCTCGTCGTCTTCACCGGCCACGCCAGCGAGACGGCGAACAACCCGTTCGACTCGAGCCTCGACTGCGGGGCCTGCGCCGGCAACGCCGGCGGCCCGAACGCCCGCGTCCTCGCCGCCATCTGCAACGACGAGGACGTCAGGGCCGACCTCCGCGAGCGCGGCATCGAGGTTCCGGCGGACACCGTCTTCGTCGCGGGCGAGCACACCACCACGACCGACGAGGTCGAGCTGTACGACGGCCACGTTCCCGAGAGCCACGCGGCCGACCTCGAGCAGCTCCGCGCGGACCTCGGGACCGCCCGGGCGGACGCCGCAGCCGAGCGCGCAGAGGACATGGGCGTGGCGGGCGAGTCTGGCGTCCGCGAGACCCAGCGCCGCGCCGCCGACTGGGCGGAGACCCGCCCCGAGTGGGGGCTGGCCGGCAACGCCGGCTTCGTCGTCGGCCCGCGCGAGCTCACCGACGACCTCGACCTCGACGGCCGCTCGTTCCTCCACTCCTACGACTGGTCGACCGACCCCGACGGCGACGCCCTCGCGGCCATCGTGGCCGGACCGCTGGTCGTCACGCAGTGGATCAACACGCAGTACTACTTCTCGACGGTCGACAACGCGGCCTACGGCAGCGGCTCGAAGGTGACCCAGAACCCGGTCGGGAACGTCGGCGTCTACCAGGGCAACGGCGGCGACCTCATGGCCGGCCTCCCGCTGCAGTCGCTGTACGCCGCGGACGACGAGCCGTACCACCAGCCGCTCCGGCTCTCGACGGTCGTGCACGCGCCCGTCGAGCGCGTCACGGACGTGCTCGCCGACAACCCGACCGTGGCGGGCCTGCTCGACAACGGCTGGCTCTCGCTGACGGTCGTCGACCCCACGCAGGAGCACCGCGCGTTCGAGTACGACGGCGAGCTGGAGTGGACGCCGATGTCGGAGCCGGCGGCCGCAGCGCGGACCCCGACGCCCGAGCCGCAGGCCGCGGACGACTGAGTCCAGGCGACGGCGGACGGCCGAGGGCCCGACGACGGCCCGAACCGGCTGCCCCACCGAAGGGTTATCACCGAAGCCGAGCAGAGAGCAGATGTGAACACCCCCTCCGAACAGGTCTCCAGGGCGGAGGCCCAGCAGCTGCTCGAACGGAGCATCGGTCCCGACGCGCAGTTCCGCCCGCAGCAGTGGGAGGCCATCGACGGGCTGGTCAACGACCAGCAGCGCCTCCTGCTCGTCCAGCGGACCGGCTGGGGCAAGAGCACGGTGTACTTCATCGCCACGAAGCTGCGCAGGGAGCGCGGCGCGGGGCCGACGCTCATCGTCAGCCCGCTGCTGGCCCTGATGCGCAACCAGATCCAGGACGCGAGCGCACAGCTCGACCTCGACGCGTACACCATCCACTCGAACAACACCGACGAGTGGGACGAGGCGAAGCGACGCGTCGTCGACGGCGACTGCGACATCCTGCTCATCTCGCCGGAACGCCTCGCGAACCAGGAGTTCCAGGCGGCGGTGCTCGCCGAGATGCGCGAGGAGTTCGGGCTGCTCGTCGTCGACGAGGCCCACTGCATCTCGGACTGGGGCCACGACTTCCGGCCGGACTACCGGCGCATCAGGCGCATCCTGCAGGAGCTACCCGAGCACATCCCCGTCGCGGCGACGACCGCGACGGCGAACGACCGGGTCGTCGACGACGTGACCAGACAGGTGCCGGACCTGGAAGTGGTCCGGGGCGACCTCGTGCGCGAGTCGCTGCGCATCCAGACCGTCGAGATCGGGTCCAGAGCGGAGCGGCTCGCGTGGCTGGCGGAGAACATCGACGGGCTCCCGTCGTCGGGCATCGTCTACTGCCTGACGACCGACGAGGTGGAGCTGGTGGCGGCGTGGCTGAACAGACAGGGGTTCGACGTGGAGCCGTACCACGGCGGGATGGACGGCGACCGGCGGAGCGAGCTCGAGGACGAACTCCTGGCCAACGAGGTCGACGCGCTGGTCGCGACGAACGCGCTCGGCATGGGGTTCAACAAGCCCGACCTCGGCTGGGTCGTCCACTACCAGCGCCCGCCGAACCTCATCCGGTACTACCAGGAGATCGGCCGCGCGGGCCGCGGGCTCGACGAGGCGTTCGCCGTCCTGCTCTCGGGCGAGGAGGACGACGACATCGCCGAGTACTTCATCGAGTCCGCGTTCCCCACGCCCGCCGAGTTCGACCTCGTGCTCGAGACCATCGAGGACGCGGACGCGCCGCTGTACAAGTACGAGATACTCCAGCGGGCGAACGTCTCGTGGAAGGTCGCCTCGAAGTGCCTGAACATCCTGCGGGTCGAGAACGCGGTGCTCCGGGTGGACGACGGCTTCGAGCGCACGACCAAGCGCTGGTCGTACGACCACGAGCGCATCGAGTCCATCACGGCCCAGCGCTACCGCGAGCTCCGACAGATACAGGATTTCGTCGCGACGGACGACTGCCTGACCCGGTTCGTCGACGACGTGCTCGACGGCTCGCTCGCGGAGCCCTGCGGGCAGTGCGCCAACTGCGCCGGCGACTTCTTCCCCCGAGCGGTACAGGACGAGGCGCTCGTCGAGGCCGCGGTCGAGCACTACGAGGCCGAGTCGTGGAGCGAGCTCTCCCCGCGCTACTACATGCCCCGGCGCGAGGGGGGGCGGACGAAGATCGAGGAGGCGCGCAAACCCGACGACGGCCGCGCCCTCTGCAGCTACGGCGACCCGGGCCTCGGCGAGCGGGTCCGCGAGCAGTACGAACGCGAGGGGAACTACGGCGACGACGTGGTGAACGCGGCCGCCTCCCACGTCCGGGACGAGTGGGTACCCGACCCCGAGCCCGCCTGGGTGACCGCGGTGCCGTCGCGCTCGGGCGAGGGCCGGGTCGAGGACCTCGCCGCCCGCATCGCGGCGCGGCTGGGCGTGCCGTACGTGCCCGCCCTCCGGAAGGTCGCGGAAACCGCACCCCCCGCGGAGCTGAAGAACTCGTACCAGAAGCGCTGGGACGTCGAGGGCGCCTTCGAGGTGTGCGACGAGCTCCCGGACGGCCCCGTCCTGCTGGTCGACGAGCTGGTCGACACGCGCTGGACGCTCACCGAGGCGGGGATGACGCTCAGGGACGCCGACAGCGACACGGTGTACCCGTTCGCGCTCGCGAAGCGGACACGGTGGTAGTCTCCCCCGACACCCACGACCGATCCCTGCCGACCGGAATCTACAGCACGTTCCGCCACGCGGGGGACGTATGGCGAAGACTGTCGACGACCTCCGGAACGAGATCAGGGAGGCGGTCGGACGGTACGAGCGGGTCGAATCGACGGCGTTCACCAAGGAGGCGCTCGCCGCCATCTGCGAGGCCGTGGGCTACGACATCGGGGCGGGCTCGCTCCCGTCGAAGGCACAGATGCGGGCCGGCATCCTCTGGAAGATCGGCGAGCTGGGCGAGGACGACCCCGAGCAGACGACGGGTGCGTTCCGGAAGGCGGAGCTCGAGGCCGTCGCGGCCGCACTCAGGGACGAGTGACGGGGCCGTCGGTAGCCCGACGCGGCGGGGATCGACTGTCTCAGGCGATGGGGCCGTCGGCGTTCCCGGAGAACGTGTTGCCGGACTCGGTCAGGCTGGCGCCGTCCTCCGCGATGATGCCCGCCGTCGAGCTGTCCCGGAGCGTGGAGTTCTGCACCGTCGCCATCCCGGAGCTCTGGACGTAGACGTTCGCCCAGCCGCCGTTCCCGCCGTTGGCAATCTCACAGCTATCGAGCACGTTGTCGGGGGAGAGCGAGACGAACTCGATGCCCCGCCAGAAGCCGGGGACGTCGGCGTCACCGCGGAAGGTGATCGTCTCGTCCGCCGCCGAACCACCGACCGCGTGGAGGCTCCCGCCCTGCTCGACGGAGAGCAGCGAGCCCTGCGCGAACGTGAACGTCGCGCCGGGGTCGACGGTGACGTCGGCCCGGATGCGGCCGTTCCCCGGGAAGTGAACCGGTACGTCGGGCAGGTTCCATCTGGCGGGCTGGGTGACTGTCTCGTCGGTGACCTCGATGTGGTTCTCCCCGCCCCCGTCGACGAAGACCGTGTCCGGGCCGACCCGACCGAGGCTGGGCAGCGGAATCCGCATCGAGCCCTGCTGGTTGCGCGTGAAACCGACCCCCTCGAACGTGGACAGGGTCGTGTTCGCCTCCGCGTGGAGTCCGTAGGTGGCCGAGCCGACGAGGCTGGTGTTGTCGATGGACACCCGCCCCCCGTTCTGGACGTAGACGTTCGCCCAGCCGTCGGCACCGCCGCCGGCGACCAGGGTGTTGGAGAGGCTGTTCCGGTCGTTCGAGACGATCTCGATGCCCCGCCAGAACCCGGGGGTCCCCGTCTGCTCGCCGACGAACCTGACCGGCGACGCTGCCTCCCCGCGAGCGTCGAGAACACCGCCCCGTTCGACCGACAGCAACGACCCCTGCCCGAACCAGCAGAGCGTGCCCGCCTCGACCGCCACCCCGGCCGCGATGGTCGCCCCGTCCGGGAAGACGTACGGCCTGTCGATGGCCGGCCAGGTCGCGTCCTGCGTGACGGTCTCGTTGTCGACGACGACCTTGCCCGGGAGGTTGTTATTGGTGTACGTCGTGGAGAGTTCGAGGTCGGGGATGGCCGTTGCCGGGATCCGCATCGAGCCCGACTGGTTGTCGAGGAACGAGCAGTCCGAGAACGACGTGAAGCCGGTGTTCGCCTCGGCGTGGACGCCGTACGTCGACGAGCGGTCGAACATGCACCTGTGGAACGCCGCCGTCGCGCCGTTCTGGAGGTAGACGTTCGCCCAGCCACCGGCACCCCCGAAGCGGATGATGGTGTTGTCGAACGACGCCTCGACGCTGCCGGCGGTCACCTCGATGCCCTTCCAGCTCCCCGGCTGGTGGGTCTCGCTGCGGAACACGGTGGGTAACTCCGCCGTGCCGGTACTGACGAGCGTCGCCCCGTCACCGACCGACAGCAGCGTGTCCGCCGCCGTATCGACGACCGTACTGTCGACCGTCAGCGTCGCGCCGTTCGCGACGGTCACGTCGCCGGTCATGTGGTACCGGTCGCAGTCCCAGGTCGTGTCCTCGGTGATGGTGCCCGACACCTCGACCGGCGACTCGCAGGCCGAGTCCGAGGTGTCCGTCTGCTGTTGCTGTTGCGTGGTCGACTGCTGTGTCGTCGACTGCGTCGTCTGTCGTCGCGTGGTCGATGCCTGCGTCGGCGGTGCCGTCGTCGACCCGCCGCCCGACCCGCCGTTGCCGTTCGAGCTACAGCCCGCGAGACCGACCATCGTGAGGGGGACGCCGGCCCGGAGCAGCTCCCGTCGCGAGAAAGCCATGACCGTAGACTGATATGTGTGTGCTTAACGCTTCTTGCCGACTGGCATCCCGGTGACACATCGCCACAGGTCGCGACCGCCCCGTCACGGGGGCGACGAGCGGTGGGGCACTCACCCCCGGGTGAGTGGAGGCTTTAGTCCGGCGGGTCCAACGTACCGAACTGAATGCTGTCTCGCAGACGCCGCGTCCTGCTGGTGGTGGCAGCGGGAGAGCTCCTGGTCATGTCGCTGTGGTTCAGTGCGAGCGCCGCCGCCCCCGAACTGGCCGCCGAGTGGGGGCTCACGGCGACCGAGACGGCGTGGCTCACCATCGCGGTCCAAGCTGGGGTTCGTCGTCGGCGCGCTGCTGTCCGCCATCCTCACGCTCTCCGACGTCGTCCGGCCGCGGTACCTCATCGCCGGCTCGGCCGTCGGCGGCGCGGCCTGTACGGCCCTCATCGCGGGCGTCGTCACCAGCGCGGTACCGGCCATCGTCCTGCGATTTCTGACCGGTGTCGCACTCGCCGGCGTCTACCCGCCGGGGATGAAGCTGCTCGCCGGCTGGTTCAGGGAGGGTCGTGGGTTCGCCATCGGTACCATGGTGGGAGCACTGACCGTCGGCTCGGCACTTCCCCACCTCCTCCGTTCCCTCGGCGGCGTCGGGGAGCCACGGGTCGTCCTCTACGGTGCAGCCGCGCTCGCGACGGTCGGTGGCCTCCTCGTGCTGCTGGTCGAACCGGGGCCGTACCAGGCCCCGGCGGCCCCCTTCGACCCGGGGGCCATCGGCCGCATCCTCCGGGACCGCGAGACGATGCTGGCCAACGGCGGCTACTTCGGCCACATGTGGGAGCTGTACGCCGTCTGGACGTGGATCCCGGCCTACCTCGTCGCGAGCCTCGCTGCTCGCGTTCGGGACCATCGGCGTCGGCGGGCTGGGTGCCGTCCTCGCCGGGTCGGCCGCCGACAGGCTGGGTCGCACCTCGGTCACCAGCGCGAGCATGGTCGTCAGCGGGGTCGCCTGCCTCGGTGCTGGCCTGGTGTTCGGCTCGTCGCTCGTCCTGCTGGTCCCGTTCGTACTCGTCTGGGGCGTCGCCATCGTCGCCGACTCGGCGCAGTTCTCGGCGGCCGTCTCGGAGCTCGCCGAGGAGTCCTACGTCGGGACGGCGCTGACGCTCCAGACCGCCATCGGCTTCCTGCTGACCACCGTCTCCATCCAGCTGGTACCCGTACTCGTCGGCGTGGTCGGCTGGCGATGGGCGTTCGCACCGCTCGCGCTCGGGCCCCTCGTCGGCACGCTGTCGATGCTCCGGCTCCGCGGGTCGGCCGCCGCCTCGAAGCTGGCCGGTGGCCGGCGGTAGGGGGCCCTCAGTCCGCGCCGTCCCAGCCGTCGAGCGCGCCCGCGAGCCGCCGGAGCTCCGGTTCCTCGTCGATCTCGGCGAGCCAGCGCGACGGCAGCGCGTCCGCCCCGAACCGGGCCCCCGCCACGGCCCCCGCGATGGCACCGACCGTGTCCGTGTCGCCGCCGCGGTTGACCGCGGTGACGATGGCGTCCTCCGCGCTCTCGCCCCGGAGGCCGTCGTGGAGTGCGGTCTGGAGCGAGTGGACGACGTAGCCCGAGGTCGAGAGGTCGTCGACGGTGTCACCGCGGGCGACCGGGTGGAGCGCGGCGGCGAGTTCCTCGGGGATCTCGGTCGCGTCGAGTGCGGCCGCGAGGGACTCCTCGTCGTCCCGCAGGAGGCCCGCTATCGTGCGGTTCAGGACGACACAACCGGCGGTGCAGCGTGGGTCGGCGTGGGTGATGCGCGAGGAGTCGCGGCTCGTCCGGTCGAGCGTCTCCGGGTCGTCGGCGAACGCGACGGCGAGCGGCGGACAGCGCATCACGCTCCCGTTGCCGGCGTTCGCGCCCTCGTGGCTGTCCTCCCAGACGGTCTGCCCCGCCTCGTCCCAGGGCTCGCCCCCCTGGAGCCGCTCGATGGACCGCCGGGTCATGCCACCGATGTCGAACGGTCCTGACTCGTACCACGCGACGAACCGGTCGGCCACGTCGGCGGGGTCGAACCGCCCACACTCGACGAGGCTCCGGGCGATGCAGCGCGCCTGGTCGGTGTCGTCCGTGATGGTGCCGGCCGGCTGGTTCCACGTGCCGTGGCCGACCATCTCGGTGAGTGTGCCGTGTGCGCTGGCGATCTGGCCGGCGCTCCGGAACTCGACGGGTCGACCGAGCGCGTCGCCACAGGCCAACCCGAGGAGGACGCCCTCGGCGCGGTTCGTGGACATACCCTGATGTTCACAAGACGACAGGAAATCGGTTTCGTCCGTCGCGCTACCCGACGACCGTTCCGTCCGCCGAGGTGCCGCCGCGGTTGAACGACGTGATCTTCACGCGGACCACGTCCCCGACTTCGGACCCCGACGGCACGTCCTCGGCGAAGACGACGAAGCCCTCGACCTTGCCGACGGCGACGCGCTCGCCGGAGTGGTGGTCGGTGAACTCGGTGATGCCGAACTCGACGGTGTCGCCGACGTCGACCGGTGGCTCGCGCTCCTGTGCCTGTTCGTGGGCGCGCTTCGAGGCCCGGGCGTCGCTGCTGCCGCGTCGCCGGAGCACGGCCGCGACGGCGACGAGGAGCACGACGGCGGCCGCGCCGCCGGCGATGTAGAGCTGTTGCATGGGCGCGTGGTCACCGCGCGCCGGGAAATAGCTTGGCGGTACGTGCGTCGGTCGGGGTGGCGGTACCTCCGTCGGTCACGGCTCCGGGGCGCGCCACGCCACCGCGACGCCGACGAGGCCGAGCAGCCCCGCGACGAGGAACGCGACGTCGTAGCTCGTCGCGTCGATGAGCGCGCCGCCGACGATGGGGGCGGCGAACGCCCCCGCGAGGCCGACGCTCGTCAGGAACGCGACGGCCGTGGCGGCGACCGCGGGCTCGACGAGCTCGCGGACGTAGGCGAACACGAGGCCGAGACAGAGCTGGATGGCGAAGCCGGCGACCAGCAACGCCGCGACGACGAGGGCCACGGACGGCAGGAAGGTGAACGCGGCGACGACCGGCGTCGCGACCACGAACGAGGCCAGCACGACGGGGCGACGACGCCCCCCGAACAGCCGGTCCGAGAGCACGCCACCGCTGATGCGCGAGAGCACCCCGACCGCCGGGAACAGCGCCGAGAGCGCGCCGCTGACGACGAGCGAGAGCCGGAGCTCGTCGGTCAGGTAGGAGGGGGCCCAGCTGTTGACGAACAGGTACAGCGAGTAGCCGAGGAAGCCGAGGATGCCGACGAGCCAGACGCGCCGGTCGGTGACGACCCGCGAGAGGTCCGCGAACGTGGGCGTCGGCGTATCGCTCGCGCGGCCGCTCCCCCGGCTGGTCGGCCAGAACAGCGCGAGGCCGACGACCGAGAGCGCGGTGAACGCGGGGAAGACGGCGGGCCAGCCGAACGTCTCGGCGACCAGTGGGGCGGCGGCCTGGCCGACGGCGAAGCCGACCGGACCGCTGGCGGTGAACGTGGCGACGGCGGTCGCCTGCCGCTCGGTCGGGAACGAGCGCCCGACCACGTCGATGCCGGCGTTCCAGACGACGACGTAGGCGAGCCCGCCGAGGACGCGCGAGGCGAGCACCATCGCGTAGGACCCGACGCTCGCGGCGTACCAGCCCCAGACGCCGGCGGTGAGCAGGAAGCCGACGGCGACGGCACAGGCGTGCCGGGAGTTCGTCCGGTCGAGGACGACCCCGACCGGGAGGCTCGCGACGACGGCGGTGCCGAACATCACGCTGACGACGAGCCCGGCCGCCGAGGGACCGATGTCGAGCGACTGCCGGATGAGCGTCGTCACGCTCGCCGGCGCGAGCTCGTACGCCCCGAGCGAGACGGACATGATGCTCGCGCCGAGGAGCAGCCCCCAGCGGGCGCGCTCGCTGGCGACGGCCGGGCCGTCCCCCGGACCGGCCGTGTCGTCGGGCGTCTCTCCACCGCCGGTCGCGTCGGTCGTGGACACGCCACACCGATTCCCGCGGCCGCCGTATCAAGCTGTCGTGCGGACTGCTCACGAGCAGCATGGCCTGCCGAGGCCGCCGTCGATGTCCGAACCCCACGCGGCCATCGGAGACCGACCACGACGGACTCTTCAGATGCTTCGACTGGACCGTTTCCGCACTCCAGCACCTCCTTCTCCAGTGGAAACAGAGGGGGCTGCAGTCGACCAACATCGCTATCCACGTCGAGTACCTAGCGCCCGACATGCGCCGCCGCACGTTCCTCGCGAGTTCGGCCGCCCTGGGTGCGGCCGGACTCGCGGGCTGTCTCGCAGGGGGAAGCGACGCGAACGTCACCGTGGTCGAGGGCGAGACCATCAGCCTCCAGGCCGTCGACAAGACCTACGACTGGCACCAGGCGGAGTCCGCCAGATTCGTCGACGCACGCGGCCCCGGCCAGTACGACCAGTCACACATCGTCGGCGCGGTGAGCAGCCCGGCCGCCAACCCGGGCGGGCCGGGGGACCCGGTGATGGACTGGGACACCGACACCCGCATCGTCTGCTACTGCGGCTGTCCGCACCACCTCTCGTCGCTCCGTGCCGCCCACCTCCAGAAGAACGGCTACTCCGACGTCCACGTCATCGACGAGGGCTACTTCGAGTGGGTCGACCGCGGCTACCCGGTCACCGGGCAGTCGAGCACCGCCTTCTACGAGATCAGCGGCGAGACCGACCCGGACGACGCCGACGAGATGGCCTGGGTCCGCGACCTCGCGTCCGATCAGGACGAGGCCGCCCCCATCGCGGCCGACGGTTCCTACACCGTCCACGTGCGCTTCGCGGACATCACCGAAGAGTCGGTACTGACGCTCTCGACGCCGTCGTACACCGTCGAGGCACCGCTCGGGAGACTCGCCGATGGACTCGTCACCGGTCCCTGAGCCGGGGCCGCGCTACTCCTGAGCCTGGTCGAGCAGGCAGGAGATGCTGCAGTAGTAGTGGCGTATCTGCTGGGTCGAGCCCTTGTACTCCATCGGTTTGACGACCTCGATGTGTGTCTCTTCCTCCTCGTCGATGTCCTCCATGCAGACGTTACACTGTGCCATTGCTTGTCGGACCCCCGTGTGTGTCACCCGTGGTCGACCGTCGACCCCATGTGAGTGATGTACACGGTGTTGCGGACTGCACAATCATAAGGTTTGTAGCCGAACGTGCGGCCACACCCGGAATATTCCGGGGCTGCACGCCTCAGCGACCGGTCTCGTACTCGCCGGCGCGCTCGCGTCGGGCGCGCTCGCGGACGACACTCGGCGTGCGACACCGGCCCGGTTCCGCGGTCACCTGCGGCACCGTGCAGTTGTTGCAGTTCGCACAGAGCGCGCTCGTCGACTCCGGTACTTCGCCGAGCAGCCGCGCCGGGAGCTTCGGTTCGGCGTAGAACGGCCGGGCCATCCCGACGAGGTCGCACGACTCCCCGAGCAGGCGGTCGATGCGGCCGCGCTCCCTGATGCCCCCCTCCAGCATGATGGGCACGTCGACGGCGTCGCGGATGCGCCGGGCCACGTCGGCGTTCCACGCGGGCTCGAAGCCGTAGAACAGCGACTCGACCCTGTTGCCGAGCTTCACCGCCTCGGTGCGGAGCCGGCCGCCGAACGCCGCGTTGTACGCCGGCTGGAGCGACGACTCGCCCCACGCCCGGGCGGGGTACTCCCCCCGGACGATGCTCATGTCCCACACCACCGAGGTCTCGACCGGCGCGAGCGCGTCGTAGCCGGTCTCGGCCAGCCGCTCCGCGATGACGACCGCGTCGTCCGCGTCGATGCGCCGACGGACGACCTGGGGTGACGGCGTCTCAACTGGAATCTTCGTCACCAGCGGCGCGTCCCCCGCCCGGTCGCGGAACTCGTCGTGCAGCAGTTCGAGGAAGCGCACGCCGTCGGCGAACTCGTCGTCGCGCCGGTTGTAGAACGGGCTGAGGAACTGCTGGACGATGCCCATGTTCGCTCCCGCGACGTGGACGCCGTCGTAGCCCGCGTCGATGGCCCGCGCTCCCGCCCTCGCGAAATCCCGGGCCAGCTCCCGCACTTCCTGGGTGGAGAGCACGCGCGGCGAGAACTCGAGGAATCCCAGCCGGTCGAGCAGCCGGAGCTGCCACGGCGGCCGCGAGACCGCGAGCTGTTCGAGGTGGGGATGCTCGGCGCGATACTCGGCGTGCCACGTCTCCATGCTCCGCAGGCCACCGTGTTCCAGCTGGCAGAAGACGTGGCTCCCGTGCTCGTGAATCCGGTCGGTGAGCCGTTCGAGTTCGGCGACGAACTCGGGGTCGTGCACCCTCGTCATCCCCGGCGCGGCACAGCCACCCTCACCGCGGACGATGGTCGCGCCCTGACAGAGCAGTCCCGCGCCCGTCGCCGCTCCCGGCTCTAAATCCTGGATGAGCGTGTCGACCGCGCCGTCGCCGTTCCCCGCACACTCCAGCAGCGGGGCCCGGTAGAGCCGGTTCGGGAGGGTCAGCGACCCGACCTCCACCGGGTCGTCGAGCGTCGGCATGGGTGGAGGTTCGGGTGCGAGCGAGGAAAACTCGTGGGGTGGTTCGGACGGGACTACTCCCCGTCGCCGTCACCTGCCACTGCCACGTCGAACGCGGCGGGGTCGGCGTCGGCGACCGAGGGCAGCCGTCGAACCCGCGGACGCAAGAGCGTGTACAGCCCGGTGAACCCGAAGCCGACGGCGGCGAGGCCCATGGTCGTCGTCGTTCCCAGCACCGCGGCGACGACACCGCCGACGAGCGAGCCGAGCGGGAGCGTCGCCCCGGATGCGGTCCCCTTCACCGAGGAGACGCGGCCGAGCAGGTCCTTCGGGAACACCGTCTGGTTCAGCGTCGCCGTGAGCACGCCGCTCGCGCCGGCGGGCACCCACGAGAGGCCGAACAGGACGACGGTGAGCGCGGGCGTCGGCGCGTAGACCGCGGCCACCCAGCAGCACGCGCCCAGCGAGTGGCCGACGAGCAGCAGGCGGCCGTACCGGACCCCTTCGAGCCGGGGCGCGACGACCGAGCCGACGAGCCGGCCGATGCCGAGCGCGCCGAGCAGCAGGCCGTAGACGGCGGGGCCGCCGAGGCCCGCGCCGAACGACGGCAGGATGGCGAGCGTCACGCCGATGGCGAAGTTCGCGACCGCCGTCATCAGTATCAGCTCGACGAAGACGGTCCCACGGAGGGTGTCGATGCCCGCCCGGAGGTCGTCGAAGTACGCGTCGAGGACTGACTCGTCGGTGTCGTCCTCGTCCGCTTCCTCGCTCGGCTGCTCGTCCTCGCCGTCGTCGCCGTCGTCGCCACCGATGGCGATGCCGGCGAACAGCAGCGCGGCGAGCGCGAAGGTCACCGAGTCGAACAGGAACAGCGTCGTCGCGCCGAAGACGGCGATGAACGCGCCGCCGAGCGCGTCGAACACCATGTCCAGCCCGAGCGTGACGGTCGCGAGCGCGGAGTTGGCGTTCGAGAGCCGGTTCTCGGGGACGATGCGGGGCAGCAGCGTCGTCTGCATCGGTGCCATCACCAGCGTCGACAGCACCAGCAGCGGGACGACCGCGAGGATGACCCCGACACTGAGGTTCCCCGTCGCGGCCGCGAGCGGCAGCGCGAGGACGACGACTCCCTGGACGACCTGCGAGCCCACGAGGACGGGCTTGAGCGGGAGGCGGTCGACGATGGGGCCGGCGAGGATCTGCAGGAGCCACGGGAGCAGCAGCATCGAGTTCGCGATACCGGTCAGCACCGTCGAGCCGCTCAGCTCGAAGACGAGCCAGAGGACGGCGACGGTGTAGAGGCTGTCGCCGGCGTTGGTGACGAACTGCCCCGCGAAGAAGCGCCGGAAGTCGCGGTTGCGCCAGAGCGACGGCTGTCGGTCGGCGGACGGTTCTTCGCCGGTGGGCGATCCGCGGTCCGTGGGCTGGTCGTCGGTGGGCGGTCCGTGGGTCGTCGACGATTCGGCGTCGCGTGAGCCCCGGCTCGACGCCGGGGACTCGGTTGATGTCGGCATCTGTGTCTGTGTTCGAGTGGGACACTGCGGCTACGGAATGTAGCGAGGCGAACCCGAGTGCTGCGGCTATCGGGCCGCGATGGAAGCAGGCGGCGAGCGGGGGTCGAACACCGGACGGCCGAGATGCCGGCGAGTCATGGAACGGTTCGAGTGGACCGTGGACGGTGTGGTATAAAGAACTGGGGACGGTATGTCACGCAACCACACACCCGACAGGTGACGAGCGAGCCATCACGACACGACAGTTTAAACCACGACAGGAGCCAATGGGGGGTAGATGAAGACAGCGGACGTGCCGGGAGTCCCGTCGGCCTTCGTCGACCAGCTCCACGAGCAGGGCATCGACGAGCTGTACCCGCCACAGGCCGAGGCGGTCGAGGCCGGCGTCACCGACGGGCAGAGCCTCGTCGCCTCCGTCCCCACCGCGTCGGGGAAGACGCTCGTCGCCCAGCTGGCGATGCTGTCGGCGGTCCAGCGCGGCGGGAAGGCGCTCTACATCGTTCCGCTGCGGGCGCTGGCCTCCGAGAAGAAGGCCGAGTTCGAGGCGTTCGAGGCGTTCGGCGTGAGCGTCGGCGTCACGACGGGCAACTACGAGTCCGACGGCGGCTGGCTCGCCGAGAAGGACATCGTCGTCGCGACCAGCGAGAAGGTCGACTCGCTGGTGCGCAACGGCGCGCCGTGGCTGGAGGATTTGACCTGCGTCGTCGCCGACGAGGTGCACCTCATCGACGACCGGAACCGGGGGCCGACGCTGGAGGTCACCCTCGCGAAGCTCCGGCAGACCAACCCCGGGCTGCAGGTCGTCGCGCTCTCGGCGACGGTCGGCAACGCCGAGGACATCGCCGAGTGGCTCGACGCGGAACTCGTCGACTCCGACTGGCGACCCATCGAGCTCCGGAAGGGCGTCCACTACGGGCAGGCGCTGCACTTCGAGGACGACACGAAACGGGAGGTGCCGGTCCGGAACGGCGAGAAGCAGACAGCCGGCCTCGTACGCGATACGCTCTCGGAGGGCGGTTCCTCGCTGGTGTTCGTCAACTCCCGCCGGAACGCGGAGGCGTCTGCCCGCCGGCTGGGCGACGTGGTCGAGCCGTTCCTCGACAGCGAGACGAAGGAGGCGCTCGCCGAGCTCGCCGAGGAGATCCGGGACGTGAGCGACGCGGAGACGAGCGACGACCTCGCCGACACCGTGGCGAAGGGCGCGGCGTTCCACCACGCCGGGCTCGCACGGGAACACCGGTCGCTCGTCGAGGACGCGTTCCGCGAGCGCAAGCTGAAGGTCGTCTCGGCCACGCCGACGCTCGCGGCGGGCGTGAACACGCCGAGCCGGCGCGTCGTCGTGCGGGACTGGCGTCGCTACGACGGCACCGGGATGCAGCCCCTGTCGGTGCTCGAGGTCCACCAGATGATGGGGCGGGCGGGCCGGCCCGGCCGGGACCCCTACGGCGAGGCGGTGCTCCTCGCGAACAGCCACGAGGACATCGAGGAGCTGGAGGAGCGGTACATCGACGCCGAGCCCGAGGACGTCCGGTCGAAGCTCGCGGTCGAGCCGGCGATGCGGACCCACGTGCTCGCGACCATCGCGTCCGGCTTCGCCCGCACCCGCAAGGGACTGCTTTCGTTCCTCGAACGGACGCTCTACGCCAGCCAGTCCACCGAAGAAGGACGGCTGGAGCGCGTCGCCGACAGCGTCGTCGACTACCTCGTCCAGAACGGCTTCGTCGAGCGCGACGGCGACGAACTCGCGGCGACGAACGTCGGCTACACCGTCTCGATGCTCTACCTCGACCCGATGAGCGCGGCGACCATCATCGACGGACTGGAGTCCATCGCGGGCACGACCGAGCCGACGACCGAGTTCGAAGCCGAGGAGACGACGGCGGGCTTCCAGACGTTCAGCCGGGCCGACGACGGGGAGAAAGAGGAGTCCACCGTCGACGAACCCGACACCGGCGACGGCGTCGAGAAGCCCACGCCGCTCGGGCTCTACCAGCTGCTCTCGCGCACGCCGGACATGTACGAGCTCTACCTGAAGTCGGGCGACCGCGAGGAGTACACGGAGGTGTTCTACGAGCGCGAGGAAGAGCTGCTCGGGCCCGCGCCGACGGAGTACGAGGAGGACCGCTTCGAGGACTGGCTCTCCGCGCTCAAGACCGCCCGGATGCTGGAGGACTGGGCCGACGAGGTGGACGAGGACCGCATCACCGAACGCTACGACGTGGGGCCGGGCGACCTCCGCGGGAAGGTCGAGACGGCGGAGTGGCTGCTCGGCGCGACCGAGCGCATCGCGGGCGAGCTCGACCTCCCCGGCCCGGTGACGGTCGGGGTGCGCGAGGCGAAGAAACGCGTGCAGGACGGCGTCCGCGAGGAGCTGCTCGAGCTCGTCTCGGTGCGCGAGGTCGGCCGGAAACGCGCCCGCCGGCTCTACGACGCGGGCATCGAGGACCGGGAGGACCTGCGCACCGTCGAGAAGTCGGTCGTGCTCGCCGCGCTGGGCGACCGGCCGAAGACCGCCGAGACCATCATGGGGAACGCCGGCCGGGAGGTCCCCTCCGTCGAGGGTGTCGACCCGGCGAGCGAGCTGGTCGCGGACGGCGACGACGGCGACGAGGACGAGGCGGACGACGAACCGCAGAGCCAGACCAGCCTGGGTGACTTCTGATGCGGGTGGTCCAGGGCCGGACGACGGTCGCCGACGTGGACGAGTTCCTCGCGGTCCTCGATTCGGTCGCCGCCGAGCACGACTGCGTCGTCCAGGCGTTCGATCCGCGGTACGTCGTCGACGAGGCCCACCTCCGGGCCGCGGTCGACCGCGCGGCGCGGGCCTGGCGGCGCGACGACGCCATCGCCCGCGACCCCGGCGTCGAGGTACTGCTGTACGCCGCCGGCCGCCGGCAGATCTCCCGCGCACTCGAACTCGGGGTCAGCGAGGGCGACGACGTGCCGGTCGTCGCCGTCGTCGTGGGCGCGTTCCCCGACGACCCGTTCGCGAGCGACGACCGCGAGGCCGCCGCCGCGGACGCGCTCGCCGCCGGCTGGACCGACGACGAGGTGCTCGAATCAGCCACCGACGAGGCCCGCGTCTGCGAGTTCTTCGGAATCTCGGACGCAGAGCGCGCCGCGACCGACGCCTCGCTCTCCGAGCTGGTCCGCGAGCGCGTCTCGCTGCTCGTCGTCGAGAAGTGAGCCGGCCCGTCCTCGGACCGGAACCCAGCCCCGTCAACCATATACCCGGCTCGGACGAAACCCGGACCATGCGAGTCGAGTTCGACCGGGACACCTGCATCGGGATGTTCCAGTGCGTGGCGGAGTGGGGCGAGGGCTTCGAGAAGGACACGGACGACGGGAAGGCGGACCTCGTCGGGGGCGAGGAGATCGCCGAGGACGTGTTCGCCGTCGAGGTACCCGAGGGCGAGGAGCTGGACGCGAAGTTCGCGGCGCGGTCGTGTCCGGTCGACGCCATCGTCGTGTACGACGACGACGGCGAACAGCTGATCCCGTAGCGTGCGAAAGACTGACAAGTACTTTAGGGTGGGAGCCCGATACGGGTATACATGAGTGCGATGCCCCGGATCCTCGTCGTCGACGGCGACGAGGACCGGGCCGCGGAGACGGCGGCTGTACTGACGGCGCTTGGGGACGACGTGCAGGTCGAGGTCGCCGAGAGCGACGGCGAGGCACTCTCGGCCATCGGGCGCGCGGTGCCGGACTGTGTCGTGAGCGAGCACGACCTCGGCGAGGCGACCGGGCTGGAGCTGCTGGAGACCATCCGGGCGGTCCACGGCCGGGTGCCGGTCGTGCTGTGTACGGCGGTCGGCAGCGAGCGGGTGGCCGAGCAGGCAGTCGCGGCGGGGGTCGACGGCTACGTACGACGAGGGACCGGGAACTGGGAGGACCGACTGCGCGAGCGCGTCAGCGCGTGCATCGACGCGGGGACGGGTACCGACCGGCTGAAGGAGCGGGCACTCGACGAGGCCCCGGTCGGCATCACCATCGCGGACGCGACCGCACCGGACACGCCGCTCATCTACGTCAACGAGTCGTTCGTCCGGCTCACGGGCTACGAGCGCGGGGAAGCCATCGGCCGGAACTGCCGGTTCCTCCAGGGCGAGGACTCCGACCCCGAGGCCGTCCGGGCGATGCGCGAGGCGATCGAGAACGAGGAGCCCGAGTCGGTCGAGCTGGTGAACTACACGGACGAGGGCGAGCGGTTCTGGAACCGGGTGGACATCGCGCCGGTCGGGGACGAGGCGGGCGAGGTGACACACTTCGTGGGGTTCCAGACCGACGTGACCGACCGCGTGGAGGCCGAGCGCACGGCCGAGCACCGCGCCGCGATGCTCGACACCGAGCGTGCGGGGCTCGAGCACCTGCTCGACCGGGTGAACGGCGTCGTCCAGGAGACGACGCGGGCGCTGGTCGAGTCGACGACCCGGGCGAGCATCGAGCGGAACGTCACCGAGCTGCTCGCGGACACCGACCCGTACACCTGCGCGTGGGTCGGCGAGCCGGACCTGGCCGACGACAGCATCCGCCCGACCGTCATCGTCGGCGGGAGCGAGGAGGGCGAACCGCTGGAACTCAGTCGGAGCGACGGTCCAGTCGCCCGCGCCATCGAGACCGGCGAGGTGCAGGTCGCCTCCGTCGACGAGCTGCCGACGGTGGACTGGCACGAGGCACGGACGGACGAGCCGTTCGAGAGCCTGGCGGTCATCCCGCTGGTGTACCGGGACGCCCGCTACGGCGTGCTGACGGTGTACACCTCCGACGCGGCGGCGCTGGACGAGCGCGAGGCCGCCATCCTCGCCGCGCTCGGCCGGATGGTCGCGACGGCGGTGTCGGCGGCGGAGACGCGCCGCACGCTGACGGCCGACGACATCGTGGAGCTCTCGTTCCACGTCGACGACCCGTCGGTGTTCTTCGTCGACGTTGCCCAGCGTGCGGACGCGACGCTGTCGTACGCGGGCTCGGTGTACCGCGACGACGACACGCTCGGGATGTTCTTCACCGTCGAGTCCGAGGACCCCGACGATGTCGTCGAGATCGCCGAGGGACACGACGACGTGGCCGCGGCGAAGGTCATCACCCGGAACGAGGGCGTCTCGCTCGTCGAGTTCAGTATCGGCAGCTCCGGGCTGCTGTCGACGCTCGCGGAGTACGGTGGCGACGTGACCGACATCGAGGCGTCGCCGGAGACGACGACCGTCGAGGTGGAACTCCCCCGGGAGGCCAACGCCCGGACAGTCGTCGACAACGTCGAGCAGGCGTTCGACGGCGTCAGTCTCGGGGCGTACCGCGAGCGCCAGCGGGCCGCGACGACGAAACAGGAGTTCATCGCCGCGCTGGAGGAGGAGCTGACCGACCGCCAGCTCACCGCGCTCCAGCGGGCCTACTTCGGGGACTTCTTCGAGTGGCCCCGTCCGACGAGCGGGGACGACCTCGCCGAGTCGATGGGTATCGCCCGCTCGACGTACCACCAGCACCTCCGGGCGGCCGAGCGCAAGCTGGTCGGCGAGTTCTTCGACCGACCCTGAGCACGGCCCGCGGCCGGCCGGACAGTCCCGGGACAACAGTTATGAGATTTCGTGTCGATGCATCTCATAACCATGTCGACCGACGACTACACCGCTCGTCTCCGCGAGTGGGCGGAACTGCTCGACGTTCGGGTATCGGAGGCACAGGCACGTTCCGCACGCGTCGAGGTCGCCGGACCGCCGTCGCAGCGTGACGGCGACGAACCGACGTAGGAACCGAGTTACGCGATCTTCTCGTACTGTTCGGAGAGCTTGTCGGCGGCCTCACCGAGCTGGTCGCGCTCGAACTCGGAGAGGTCCCACTCGACGATCTCCTCGACGCCGTCACTGCCGAGCTTGACGGGGACGCCGAGACCCACGTCGTCGTGGCCGAACTCGCCCTGGAGCTTGACCGACGCCGGCAGCACCTCGCCGGTGTCGTGCAGGATGGCCTCGACCATGTGGGCGACGCCCGTCGCCGGGCCCCACTCGGTCGCGCCCTTGCGCTCGATGACGTTCATCGCGGACTCCTTCAGGTCGCCGAGGATCTCCTCCTTCTCGTCGTCGCTGAACTCGGGGTCCGCACCGTCGACGCGGACCTTCGAGAACACGGGGACCTGCGCGTCGCCGTGCTCGCCCAGGATGGTCGCCTCGACGTTCTGGACCTGCGTATCGAAGCGCTCGGAGAGCACGTAGCGGAAGCGCGCGGAGTCGAGTCGGCCACCGAAGCCGATGACCTGGTTCCGGTCGCGGTCGCCGACCTCGTACAGGTGACGGTTGAGCAGGTCGACCGGGTTCGACGTCGTCACGGTGATGAAGTCGTCGTTGTGCTCGGCCAGCGAGGAACCGATGTCCTCCATGATGGGCGCGTTGTCGCCCGCGAGGTCGATGCGGGTCTGGCCGGGCTGGCGCGGGATGCCCGCCGTGATGACGACGACGTCCGAGCCGGCCGTGTCGGCGTACGTGCCCTGGCGGACCGACGTGTTCGAGTCGTATGCGATACCGTGGTTGGTGTCCGCGGCCTGTCCGACCGTCACGTCCTCCTGGTCCGGGATGTCCACGAAGACGAGCTCGTCGACCACGTCACGAAGCGCGAGGTTGTAGCCTGCGGCGGCACCGACGGTGCCGGCCGCGCCGACTACGCTAACTTTCGCCATAACACTCGAAACTGCTCTCGATTCTCGGTTAAACGTGTCGAAGTCGGCATTGCTGGCGACCGTCCCGCCGCACCGGTCACCCGCCACCGCTGCGCTGGCCGAGCACGTAGCCCGCACCGAGCACGACGACCGCACCGCCGATGCCGCCCGCGACGAGCGTCGGCGAGAGCCCGCTGTCGCCGCCGTCCCTCGACTCGGCCGTGCTGGTGCTGCCGTCGCTGGCGGCGTCGTCGCCACCGCTGCTCGTCCCGGCCGCCGTCCCGCCGTCGTCCCCCGCGGCGTCGTCGTCGCCACCGTCGGCGTCGGCCTGCGCGCTGCCGCCGGCGACGGTGACGGTGCCGCCCTCGACGGCGGTCACCAGCTGGCTCGACTCGTCGTTCGTGGAGGTGTCCGCCTCGACGAACGCGAGGTCGGTCTCGTCGCCCCCGTCCCCGACGACCGTGAACGTGACGCGTGCGACCGTCGGCGACTGCGTCCCGCTCGACTGCGACTGGGTCATGAACACCCAGCCCTCGTTCGCGTTCTGCACCGGTGCGGAGAAGTCGGCCCCCTCGACGGACTCGAACTGCAGGACCGTGGGGTCCCACGTGAGGTTCGCCTGGTAGCCCGCGATGTTCTCCCCCTCGACGGCGACCGCCACGGTCACCGTCTCACCCGGTGCGGCGCTCGCGTCGCCGACCGTGATCGTTGCCTCGGACTGCTCGGCCGCGACGACGCCCGGTGCGAGCAGCCCGCAGACCGTCGCCAGGGCCACCAGCACGACGAGCCCCGACGCATGACGTTCCGATGACATCGTTGCGTCTGCTTTCGCCCGGAACGGAATAAACGTGCAGGTCGCCGGGGGCGAAAGAAGGCCGGCGTCGGTCTGCGAGCGTTACGCGGTGGGAGGGCACCGTCGGTCGCGGCCGGGGCGACGGGCAGACGAGTCGATGGCAGTACCCTTTTCGACCTCGCACACGTTCCACCACCCATGAGCGAGGAGTTCGACAAGGAGGCCGAACGAGAGAAGCTGCGCGAGCAGTTCGCCACCGAGGAGCAAGAGCGCGAGCAGACACGTCGGATGAGCGAGCTCCTGCTGAAGGGCGCGACGATGACGAACAGGCACTGCGACCGCTGTGGCGACCCGATCTTCCGTCAGAACGGCCAGGAGTTCTGTCCGTCCTGTCAGGGTGGGGGCCAGCCGGCCGCAGAGCAGCAGGCACAGCAGCAACAGTCCACCGACGAACCCGAGACGGAGCCGGCACCCGGACGAGACGGGGCGTCGGAGGCCGAGCCGACCCCGGAACAGCCGGCACGCACCCGTGGTACCACGCCGGCGGGGGCGGCCGAGACGCCGGAGCGAACGCGAGCCCCGGCCCGCGAGCACGTCGGACGAACGCGGCGCGCCGACGACCGAACACCGGTGACGCCGGCGGACGCCGCCGAGTTCGACGACGCGGCCGCGGCCATCGAGGCGACCATCCGACGGTTCAGCGAGGCCGCCGCGAACACCGACGACCCGGAACGCGCACGTGAGTACCTGCGGACCGTCCGCGAGGCGACGGAGACACTGGCGGCGCTACAGGGCCGCTGAAACCCGCGAAGAACACCGTCTCTTCCGCCTACCGCCCGGGCTCGTACTGGCTCCCGACGACCTCGCGGATCCGTTCTGCGGTGACCGACCCGACGCCGTCGACCTCGAGCAGGTCCTCCTCCGTGGCCGACAGCGCGTCCTCGACGGTGCCGAAGTGCGCGAGCAGCGACCGCGCCGTCACCGGGCCGATGTCCGCGATGGCCCCGACGACGTACTCCTGCTGCTCGGTGAGCGTCTTCTTGGCCTTCTCGCCGTGGACGGACACCTCGCGGTCGTTCGTCGTCTGCTCACGGCCCGCGATGACCGCGAGGAGGTCACGGGTGTCGGCCTCGCTCTCGGTGCGGAGGACGCTCACGCCGAAGTCGACCGCGAGCGACGCCAGCGCGCCCCGGACCGCGTTCGGGTGGATGTCCCGCGTGCCCACGAGGCTGTCCGTCCCTTCGATGATGAGCACGGGCCGGGCGTAGTGCCCCGAGAGGTCCCGTAGCTGTTCGAACAGCGAACGGTCGCTGCCGGTGAGCGTGTCGAGGAAGTCCGAGACCGACTTGCGCTCGACTGCGACGCGGTCCGAGAGCACGTAGTCGCCCACTTCGAGCGTCTCCAGCCGGGTGGTGACGTCGTCGCGCGTCGAGAGCTCCCGCGGAATCGCCGAGTCCATCTCGCGCTGGTCGACGACGATCTCGGCGAGGTCCTCGTCGGGGTCGGAATCGGGTGTGGCGACGACGCCGTCGCTGACGGCCGTCTCGGCGGTTTCGGTCGTGGACTCCTCCTCTCCTTCGTCGGTTGAATCGTCGTCTGTCTCCGCCTCGTCGGGGTCGGACCCGTCGTCCTCGCCCCCGAACTCCTGCAGCCCGGGCTGCATCTCCGACTCCGCCTCGCCGTCGTCGAACTCGCCGAGGCTGGTCTGGCCGTCGTCGAGGTCCGCGGCGACCTCGTCGGCGACGCCCTTCAGCTCGCGCAGCTCGGACTCCATCTGCTTCTCCTTCCTGCGAGAGATCCAGAAGTACGCCTCGTCGCGGGTGTCCTCGGCCATCAGGACGACGACGCGGCCCTCGGTCTGTCGGCCGGTTCGGCCCTTGCGCTGGATGGACCGGATGGCCGTCGGCACCGGCTCGTAGAACAGCACGAGGTCGACCTCGGGTACGTCGAGGCCCTCCTCGGCGACGCTGGTGGAGACGAGCACCTCGAACTCGCCCGCTTTGAACGCCGAGAGGACCGCCTGCTGTTCCTTCTGGGTCATCCCGTCGGAGCCCTCCTTGTCGCCCTGCCCGACGAACCGGCGCGTCTCGAAGTGGTTCGAGAGGAAGTCGGTGAGCGCCTCGGCGGTGTCGCGGGACTCGGTGAAGACGATGACGCGCTCGCCGTCCTTGATGCCGAGCGTCTCCGCGAGCAGGATGCGCGCCTTCCGGTACTTCGGGTGGATGTCGTCGAACGAGTGGGCGCGACGGATGGCCTCCTCGACCTTCGGCTCCGACACCATGCGCTGGCTGGCCTTGGACGCGCCCGACGACCGGGCGGCGTTCTGCTGGCGCTCGAAGTAGCGGCAGGTCGCCTCGACCGACTGCGTCTCGACGTAGGTGACGGCGGTCCGGAGCTTGCGTATCTCCGCGAGGAAGCTCATCCCCTCGTAGCCCGCGGACTGGTCGTTGTCCATCATCTGTCGGAGCTGGGCCTGTATCTCGTGTATCTCGCGCTCGGAGAGGTCCGGCGAGGTCTTCCGGGTGACCCCGAGCTCCTTGAGCTTGCCCAGCCGGTCCGAGATGACATCGTTGAGCGCGTCGCGTATCTCGATGACCTCCTCGGGGAGCTGTATCTTCTCCCACTCGACCTCGGTGTCGTGGGTGTACTCGTCGACGTCGGCGTCCTCCTCGGTCATCACCTCGACCGCGCGGATGCCGAGGTTCTCACAGACCTCCGCTATCTCCTCGGCGTCGCCGCCGGGCGAGGCGCTCATCCCGGTGACGAGCGGGTCGGCCGCGTCGCCGTGGTAGCGCTCGGCGATGAAGTTGTAGGCGTAGTCCCCGGTCGCGCGGTGGCACTCGTCGAACGTGATGTGAGTCACGTCGCGCAGCGAGACCCGCCCGCCGACGAGGTCGTTCTCGACGACCTGCGGCGTCGCGATGACGATGGTGGCGTCCTCCCAGAGCGCCGCGCGGTCGTCCGGGCTCACGTCGCCCGTGAACACCACTATCTCGTCGTCGGGGATCGTCAGGGCCTCGCGGTAGAACTCGGCGTGCTGCTGGACGAGCGGCTTCGTCGGCGCGAGCAGCAGCGACTTCCCGCCGACCTCGTCGAGCCGCCGGGCGGTCACCAGCAGGCTGACCGTCGTCTTCCCGAGACCGGTCGGCAGACAGACGAGGGTGTGGTCCTCGGTCGCGGTACCGGCCAGTCTGAGCTGGTAGAGCCGTCGTTCGAGGAATCCAGGGGTGAGCAGGGGGTGCTCGATGGACTCCCCGTCGCTGTCCGTCGTCGCCATCTACCGCGGGATTGGGCGTCGTCCCGGTTAAGGGTTCGCCGACCGGGGTGGAAGTGAAACGACGGGGTGGGACGGATCGTCGGCCCGTCAGTCGATGAGCTCGCCGACGAGCTCGATCAGCAGCTCCTCGTCGCCGACGACGGCGACGACGACGGCGAGCACGAGCAGGACGACCGCGGCCGCGATGATGAGCTCGAGTGTCGTCATGATCCACCGGAACGTGCCCCTGCCTCGTTGCTGTAGGTTGGGCCTACGTGTGTAGGGTCGTCGAGGCGATGGGACGGGGCGTTCCGAGGTCCAGTCGCCGGTCCGGTCAGGCCATCGCGGTGACGACCGCCTCGACCGGCTCGCCGGTGGCGACGAGCACCGCGGCCGCGGCCATCGACGCGAGGATGGGGATGGTGAGGTTGTCGTCGATGACGTACGTCGCGACCACCGGCTTGACGCCGTCGGCCAGCGTGGACGCGACCGCCGCGCCGACGGCCGCGACGACCGGCAGGAACGGCAGGGCGAACGCGAGCGAGACGACGAACATCGTCCCGAGCACGCGCGGGCGCTTGACCGTCCGCAGCTCGCCCGACCCGAGCAGGCCACTGATGGGGTCGCCGATGGTCAGCATGTACATCGCTGGGACGGCGACCTCGGGGACGAACAGGAGGCCCGCGAACGTCCCGCCGATGATGTAGAGCGCGTAGCCCGCGAGGTTCTCCTGCTCGTACTCGCGGGTGAGCTTCTCGAAGATGGCCCAGTCGAGGCCGACGAACAGCCGGATGACCTCCAGCCCCAGTGCGAGGATGGTCGCCAGAACGAGCACGTACCGGACCACCTGCCAGGGGAGCTCCGGGACGGCGTCCAGCTGGCCGACGACCCACGTGGTCGGCAGTATCGCCCCGCTCGCGTGGACCAGCCGTCTGGCGACCTCGTCGTCCATCTCAGTAGTCGTCGAAGGTCGCCTCGCCGGTTCGGAGGGCGGTCAGGGTGTCGACGAGGTGTGCGAGGTCGACCCGAATCTGGTCGGTCGAGTCGCGCTCGCGGACCGTCGCGGTACCCTGCGGGTCGCCGTCGAGCGTGACACAGAACGGCGTGCCGACCTCGTCCTGCCGGCGGTAGCGCCGACCGATGGAGCCGGAGTCGTCGTAGGTGACCGACAGGCCCGCGTCGCGCAGCTCCTGTGCCACCTCGCGTGCGCGCTCCGGGAGGCCGTCCTGGTCGGTGAGCGGGAAGACGCCGACGAACGTCGGGGCGACCTCGGGCTCGAGCGCGAGGTAGTTGCGGTGCTCGCCCTCGACCTCGTCCTCGCTGAAGGCGTGGTGGACGACCGTGTAGAGCGCGCGGTCGACGCCGAACGACGGCTCGACGACGTGGGGCGTGATGTGCTCGCCGGACTCGGTCACCTCGTCGACGCTGAAGTTCACGTGCTCGGACGGGATGTCGTAGGCATCGCCGTCGACCTCGACCGACACACTGTCACCGTCGAACGCCGTCCGGTCGCGCTCGGCGAGCGTCTGGAGCGCCTCGGCGATGCCGGCGGCTGCGCCGCCGAACTCGGGACCGAGGTAGCTCATGTCCGGGTCGACCGTCGCACGCTCGACCGTCCTGGGCTCGTCGTACTGCTTGAACAGCGTGAAGTCGTCGTCGGAGTGCTCGGCGTGCTTCGAGAGGTCGTAGTCGCCGCGGTAGGCGAAGCCCGCGAGCTCGATCCAGTCGCCGTCGACCTCCGCCTCGGCGTCCCAGCAGTCCGCCGCGTAGTGCGCCAGCTCGCCGGAGAGGTGCTGGCGGAACCGGAACCGCTCCATGTCGACGCCGACGCGGTCGTACCACTCCTTCGCGACGCCGAGGTAGTACGCGACCCACTCGTCGCCGATGACGCCCTCGTCGACCGCCTCGCCGATGGTCCACTCGGCCGCCGCGGCGTCGGGGTCCTCCTGCATCGCCGCCGAGTACAGCGGCGCGGTCACGTCGCGCACCGCGTCGAGGTCCGGCTCGTCCTCCTCGGGGTCGACGAACAGCTCGAGCTCGGCCTGCGTGAACTCCCGGACCCGGAGCAGCGACCGCCGGGGCGAGATCTCGTTGCGGTACGCGCGGCCGATCTGGGTGACGCCGAAGGGGAGCTGGTTCCGGGCGTACTCCTTCAGCTGCGGGAACTCCACGAAGATGCCCTGTGCCGTCTCCGGCCGCAGGTAGCCCGGCTGGGAGGAGCCGGGGCCGATGTTCGTCTCGAACATCAGGTTGAACGCCGTCACCGTCTGGCCCGCGAGGCCGGCACCACAGGACGGGCAGACCAGCTCGTACTCCGCGATGAGCTCCTCGACCTCGGGGATCGGGTAGCTCTCGGCCTCCTCGATGTCCGTGTTGTCCTCGATGATGTGGTCCGCGCGGTGGCTCTCGCCGCACTCCGGACACTCGACGAGCATGTCGTCGAAGCCGTCGAGGTGGCCCGACGCCTCGAACACCGGCTCGGGGGCGACCGTCGGCGCGTCGACCTCCAGGTTGCCCTCCTGGATGGTGAAGCGGTCGCGCCAGGCGTCCTCGATGTTGCGCTTGAGCGCCGCGCCCTGCGGGCCGAACGTGTAGAAGCCGGAGACGCCGCCGTACGCGCCGCTGGCCTGGAAGAAGTAACCCCGTCGCTTCGCGAGCTCGACGACGTCCGCCGTCTCAGTCATACAGCGCCTCCAGCAGGTCGATGTCCCGGACGATGCCGACGAGCGGCTCGCCGGAGAACATCGGGACCTGCTCGATGTCGTGCCGGATCATCAGCTGGGCGGCCTCGACGACCGTCTTCTTCGCGGAGACCGTAACGAGGTCCTCCGTCATGAACTCGGAGACCGCCGTCGCGGGGACCTCGACGTTCCGGGTCGGCAGGTAGCGGCCGCCGACGGCCTTGATGCCCTCCCATGCCCACTCGTCGTCCTGGTTCGCGATGGAGTCGCCGGTGTCCTCCTCGCCCTCGACGATGCGGGCGACCGCGACGATGTCGACCTCGGTGATCATGCCCGCTGGGTCGGTGTCGTCGTCGAGCACCACCGCGTAGGGAACGTTCGCGTAGTAGAGCTCGCGCTCGACGACCGGCAGCGGCGTGCCGCTGTAGGTGGTGTTCACGTCGCGGGTCGCCACGTCGCCGGCGACCGCGTCAGTCTCGACCTTCTCGCGGGCGATGGCGCGGATCACGTCGGTGATGGTGACGATGCCCTCGAGCTCGCCGTCGACCACCGGGACCCGGCGCGCGCCCGCCTCGACCATCAGGCGCGCGACCTCGGTGAGGTCCGTCTCCTGGGTCGTCGTCGGCACGTCCTCGTCCATCAGCAGCGCCAGCTGGTCCTCGTCGGGGCGCTCGATGAGCAGGTCCCGCGAGACCAGCCCGCGGTACGCCTCGACGCCGTCCGTCTCTTTCACGACTGGAACCGAAGAGAAGCCGTACTCCTGGAGGTACTCGAGCACGTCGTCGCGGGTGCCCGGCAGCTCGACGGTGACCAACTCTGAGCGCGGCGTCATCGCGTCGGCAACTTTCATACCCGCCGGATACGTGCAAAAGCCGCTTAAAGGCCCTGTTTCTTCGTTGGGTACTCACACAGGGTGTGTTCCACAGAACCATGTCACAGTACCGCAGCCCCACTCACAGAAAAGTCAAGCCGGATGCCCCAGGGCTTGACCTCGGGAAGGAAGTCTACAAACATTACACAAACCACGCTACAAAGGCAGCCCACCTCCCTGACTTTAAGTAACTATAAGCTAATATGTGAAACACAGTGGAATTCCGTCGAACCGCCGTGATCAAACTCGACACCCCTGAAGGAGCCAACCCACTCCTCCGAGAGACTGTCGAGCAATTCAAACACTGCGCCAACACTGCATCAGAGTGGTGCTGGCATGGCGACGACGGATACCACGTCATCTCCAAAGCCAAAGCCGAACAAGCACTCTACGACCAACTCCGCGACGAAACCGACCTCACCGCCAACCTCGTCCAGAAAGGCATCAGGCGGGCTGTCGAAGCCGTCAAAAGCGGCGTCGAACGCCTCAAACGTGGAGAGAACACGTCGCGACCCTACTTCTCAGCGGATAGTACGGTGTACGACAAGCGAAGTGCGACGTTCCACCGCGACCACGTTTCCCTCTCCACCGTTGATGGACGAATCGAGTGCGACTACATCCTTCCCGAAGACTCGGAGAAACCACCGACGAAGTACATATCTGACGAGGACTTCGAGTTTCGGATGGCGCACTTACAGCACCGCGACGGTGACTGGTACTTGCATGCGTCGATGCGGAAGGTCGAAGCAGACAACGAATCGTCTGAATCCGAGTCCGAGCACAGAACAGTCCTTGGTGTGGATTTGGGCGTCAACAACCTCGCCGTCGCCTCCACAGGGCGCTTCTGGTCGGCTGATGAGTTCAACCACTGGCGCAGAGAATACGAGAAACGCCGTGGGTCGCTCCAACAGTGCGGCTCGCGTCACGCTCACGAGAACATCGAGTGTGTCGGTCGCAAAGAGACAGGGCGATTCGAGATATACCTGCACTCTGTTGCGAACGAACTCATTGAGGAGGCTGTCGAACACGACTGCTTACACATCGTGTTCGAGGACTTGACCCATATTCGCGAAAACATCTCGAAGGCGACGTGGCAACACATCTGGGCGTTCCGACAGCTCTACGAGTACGTCAAGTACAAAGCAGCGGAGTACGGCGTAGAAGTCGTACAGGTTGACCCTCGAAACACGTCAAAGCGGTGTTCGACGTGTGGGTTTACCCACGGCGACAATCGGTCTGGTGAAGCGTTCTGTTGTCAGAAGTGTGGGTACGAGAATCACGCGGACTACAATGCTTCCAAGAATATCGGTTTGCAGTATCTCCGTCGTCGGCAAAACGCAAACGACGGAGGCGCACCCGTAGATGTGTGCTTGAATCGCGGGACGTTGAACGTGAACGGCGAATATTCGCCTCCCACTGTTGGTGGGTAGAACGGGAGTTCACGCGAAAGACTCGGGGCTTGACCCCGAGGCAATTTACATGAAGTCCGCGATGCCCGTCTGGCGGTTCGTGTCGTCCTCGAACACCGACGAGAGCGCCTTCTCCAGCTTCTCCAGGCGCTGGACGGTGTAGTCACGGCAGCCGAACTCCTCGGCCACCATCAGCGCCGTCCCCATGTACTTGTTCACCGAGCCCTGGTGGACCGTGAGGTTCACCCGCCCGCCGCACTCCCGGCAGTCGCCGGTCAGCGGCATCCGACGGTACTTCTCGCCGCAGTCCAGACAGCGCGTCTCCTGCCGGCTGAACGCCCGCAGGTTCCCGATGAGGTCCGGCAGGAAGTGGTACTCGATGATGCGCTCGGCCACGTCCGTCTCGTCGACCGCCCGGAGCTTCCGCGAGAGGTGCAGCTGGGCGTCCATCTTGTCCTGCATCGACCCCAGCGTCTTGTACGCCGACAGCGCCGGCCCCATGTGGATGTCCGTCGTGTCGTGCGTGTGGGCGAAGTCGGTGTACTCCCGCTCCGTGCCGAGGGTCTCCTCGGCTATCGTCATGATGTCCTCCACTTCCTCGGGGTCGGCCATCTCCCGGGTCGCCTCGTAGAACTCGGTCGGGTACTCCCACATGATGTCCATGTTGTGCGCCTCGTCGTCGATCTCCGAGGGGTCGATGCGGCTGGACATGACGAGCGGCGCGTCCATCCGGCCGCCCCGAGCGTCCGGCAGGTAGGCTCGCGAGAAGTTCAACAGGCCGTCGAGCAGGAGCATGACGCAGTCCTCGTCGCCGTCACACTGCTTCACATGCATCCCGTTCGCCACGAGCCGGTGCGTGTCTGCGACCGTGAGGGAGTACGTGTGTTCGACGTCCGACTGCCGAATCTGAACCCGTTCTACTACGTGAACCTCCGGAGAACCGCCGTCTGCGGTCAGAGCCGAGTCGACGGAGCCGGTGACGCTCGCCCCGACCGTAGCGACCGGAATCTCATCACCGACCGCCAGTTCACGTGCATCGACGTGCCGTGGCCCGTCGTCCCAGACGACCATGGAGTGCTCGGGTGTGACCGTGATCGACCGTCCGTCGTCGGTCTCGATATCGATGAGATGATCCGTCGAGCGGTGTTTCGACACCGCCTCTACGGGCTTTCGAACGAGCGTGCCGTCGTCAGCGAGCGACGGAACCGATACTTCCCCATCGAGTGCCTGCACGAGCGTCCCGAAATCGTCCTCCTCAGCTGAGTCCGGGTCCAACCGCTCCTCCACGAACGAGCGAATCTCGTCGTAGTGGGTCTCGCCGTCCTCGTCCTCGAACCAGATCTTCGTCTCGGGGTGGAAGCAGTTCCGGCGCTTCGCCGCGTGGAAGTACGGATGCGCGTACCCGACCGCAGCACTCGTAAAGCCCACGACCCGCCCCACGGTCGCGGCGGAGGTGTGGGGTGCCATCCCGAAGACGAGCTCGCCGACGAGCTCCTCGCGCTCGTCCATCTCGTAGAACGGTTCGAGGCCGTAGTAGGATTCGAGGAGGTCGTCGACGAAGTCGGCGGTCTTGAGCATGTGCTCGGCCGCGCCGTCGGAGAGGACGATGTCCTGCACCTTGAGCTCGACGAGCTGGTCGTCGTGGCGGAGTTCGTCGCCGTGGACGTCGGTCTCGTAGCCGAGCGCGCGGAGCTGGTCGGCGGTGACGTCGAGCTCGGTTGCGCGGACGGCGGTCACGGGGAGGTCGGTCATGTCGTAGCGGACGGTGCCGTCCTTGAACGCGGTGACGCCGTGTTTCGCGCGGAGGACGCCCTTGGCCATGGGTTCGGGCGTCTTGTTCGTCGAGGAGAGCCCCTTGACGCCTTTCAGGATCTCGAAGGCGTTCTCGCGCTCGCCGACCTCGTCCATGGCGCTCCAGTACTGCTCCTTGAGGTCGATCTCGTGGAACTCGACGCTGGTCCCGTCGACCTCGCAGTGGTCGCAGTACACCCGGCCCGCGTCGTCGGGTTCGAGCGCCTGCTCGCAGTCGGGGCAGAAGTAGTACGGTTCGGTGCGCTCGCCGCAGTCGGGACAGCGCGTCTCGAACGTTTTCTCGCCGCAACCGGTGCACTCGCGGGTGCCGACCTGGGCCTCGATGCGGCCGGGGGTCGAGCGCATGTCGGGGGCGTGTTTCGCCCCTTCGGCGACGGAGCGCTGGCTGCCGCCGGCCTCGCCGACGGGGAACAGGGTGTGGACCGCAGGTGAGAGGTCGCGTGACTCCGACTTCTCGGGCCGGCCCATCCGGTTCCCGATGCGGGTCGGGGCACGCTCGCGGACGGTGAACGGCGCGACCTCGTTGACGGCCTCGATGGCGTTGGTGCCGGGCGGGTGGTCGTCGTCGGGGTCGGCAGGGTCGGCGACCTGCCCGGCGTCGACCGTGTCGTCGCTGGTGCCCCAGGTCAGCGCGCGCTCGGAGAGGTCGTCGAGCGTCCAGGTGCGTTCGAGGTCCGCGTCGACGCCGAGGCACCTGAGGAAGGGGGCGTAGTCCCGTATCAGCAGTTCGTCGTCGGTCTGGTAGTGCGGTTTCAGCAGCGTCTCGACGGTCTCGCGGACCTCGCCCCGGCGCGGGACGTGCAGGACGCCGTCCTCGACGTAGCCGTCGGCGACGGCCTCGGCGAGTTCGTCGAAGGCGGCGACGGAGACGTCGTGCCAGACGTAGGTGTACGCGGGGTGCAGCGGCGCGTCGTACTCCGCGACCCACTCCAGCGCCTCCTCGGCGCTGGGGTCCTCGAGGTCGACGTGCGGGGAGTCCCTGAGTGCCTGGACGTCCGCGCCCGCCTCGTCCAGCTCGCCGCGCCACCACTCGACGGTGTAGGAGGCGGGCGCGAGCGGGTGGTTGTTCTCGACGAACTCGCCGTAGTTGACGAGGTACTCGCCGAGGTCGAGGATGCGCTCGACGCCGTTGCGTATCTCGAGTGCCTCCTCGGGGTCGTCGACGCGGCGCACGTCGCCGTTGGCGAGTCGGACCGTCGGTCCCTCGATGGAGTCGACGGGGACGACGCCGGCGGCCTTGCCGGGACGTTCGGTCTTTATCTGGGTCCCGGTCGCGAGGAAGTCGTCGACGAGGTGCATCGTGGCGGGGTGGACGCCCGCCGTCGCGAAGCCGTGGTTGCGCGCCCGGCCGTAGCGCAGCCGGAAGCCGCCGGACTCGCAGGGGTGGCTGAAGACGGGGCGGCCGGCGATGAGGTCCCGCAGGAACTTCTGGCTCTTCTCGACGCGTGGCGGGCCGGTCGGGCCGTCGTCCGCGTCGCTCTCGCCGTCGTCGCTGTCCTCGGACGCGGTCTCTTCGCCGTCGTCGTCCGCGTCGCTCTCGCCGTCGTCGTCGCCCCCACCTTTGTCGTAGTACGTGCCGTCGATGAGGTCCTGGAGCCACGGCCAGTCCACCTCGTCCAGGTTCTTCGTGTAGCGCTGGATCTTCGGGGCCTTCAGCGCGATCCCCTCCGCGAGGACGAGGCACATCCCGCCGCGGGCGGAGTTGGTGTCGACGCGTTCGAGGTCGCGGAAGCCCGACACCTCCTCGTCGCCGGTCGCCTCGCCGTCGAGCATGATGGGCATGTGCTCGGCGATGAACTTCGTCTCCTCGTCCTTCGGCGAGTACTGGAGGCCGGTCTCCTTGTCGTACAGCGCGATCTCCTCGGCGTATCGTTCGACCTCGTCACCGCGAGCTTTGAACTGGTCGATGTCCAGCAGTGCGCGGGCGTAGTCCGCGACGAGCACGGAGAGCGCCTGTGCCGTCCCGCCGGCGGAGCGGATGGGGCCGGCGTAGTAGACGTTGATGAACTCGGTGCCGTCGTCGTTCTCCAGCAGTTCGACGCGGTCGATACCCTCGATGGGGGCCGCGACGACGCCCTCGGTGAGCAGGGCGACGGCGGTCCGGACCGCACCCTCGACCTTCCCCTCGCGGGACTCGTAGTCGCCGACACTGCCCTCGACGAAGTCCTCGACGAGTTCGAGGGCGGCCTCCTCGCGGCTCATCTCGCCCTCGAGTTCGCGGACCCGTTCGGCGACGCCGTCGATGCCGAGGATGTTCTCGACGCGGTCGGCCATGTCCCGGGCGGTCGGGATCTCGACCTCCGGTTCGGGGTCGCCGCCGGTCGCCTTCGCGCGCTCTGCGAGGTCGAACGCCTCGCCGAGGCGCGATTCGATCCGTTCGAAGTAGCGCTCGTCTGCCTCCCGCATTATAGCCAGAGGTCCAGGTCGGTGGTCTCGTCGTGCTCGCGGACGAGCGGTTCCTCGAACACTCGGACGTACAGCTCGCCGGCCCAGACCGTCGCGGCGTCCAGGTGCCCGGCGAGCGCGCCGCCGCTCGGCCGCGAGAGCACGGCGTGGGTGTGCGCGAACGGCTCACCGTCGAGGTCGGCGACGTTACCGACGCAGGCGGCGACCTCCAGCGGCTCGTCGAAGGTGACGGCGTCGTACTCGCAGGTCTCCTGGTCGTAGAACCACACCTCGGCGTCCTGGACCGCGCCGAGTCCGGTGAACCAGGCGGCCTCGATCTCCTCGTCGGCGGCCAGCTCCTCGAGCTGTGCGCGCCAGTCGCCGCCGGTCTCCAGCCGACAGCAGAACTCCCGCTCGGTGGCGACCTCCCGGTAGTGCATATCCCCGTGAAGGGGGGTCGACGGCAAAAAGGTAGTGTCATCGGCCGCGACCGGAGCCGCGGCTGGTCGGTGCTGCGTCGCGGGAGAAGCCGGCGGGCGTTATCGCCAGGCCGGGAGGTCCGGTGCGTCCTCCGCCTGCATGGAGAGCCAGGCTCCATCCGCTGTGATGTCTGCGATGACGTACTCCTGTGCGGAGCCTTCACCATCGACAGACGCTACGACGTCGTGCTCGTCAGGGAACTCCGACGAACCTGGCTCGGATGCTGCCATATGAGTCAGTCTCTCATGGGCACTGATAAACGCGTCGAATCGACAATTCAGTTTACTGTTTCACGCACGCGCCTCGCGTGCGACGGAACACCACCGAGCTGGTCGGGAAAGGGTTGCATTATATATCAAGCCGGTGCGGATCGTGCTTCAATGCTTCCCTACCAGCAACATTACCGTGTTACTCGTTGGCATGAATGAGGGAGAAAACCGGGTGACGGGGGAGCCCCAATTTAAATGTTAGGGTATGTAAAACAGCCACAGACCATAACGGTAATTTTAACCATATCGTCTCAAAATGGCTGCCTGGGATGACAGACAATACCAGCATTGACCGCCGTCGCTTCCTGAAGGCGACCGGTGGCACAGCTTCTGCAGTCGCAGTCGCGGGATGTCTCGGCGGTGGCGGTGAAGGAGACGACACCGAGACCGAACCCGAGGACACCGAGACCGAAGCACAGGAGACCGCGGCCGACGAGACCACCCGAGACACGGGTGAGGACCGCGAACTCCTCGACAAGACGTTCCAGCTCATCAATTCGACGATGAGCACCCTGGACCCGGTGGCCGCGACGGACACCGCGTCCGGGACGGTCATTCAGAACGTCTTCGACGCGCTGATGAACTACCCGAACGGCGAGATCGAGGTCGAACCACTCATCGCCGCCGACTACGAGATCTCCGACGACTTCACGACGTACACGTTCGAGATCAAGGAGGACGTCCAGTTCCACAACGGTGACGAGGTCACCGCACAGGACTTCGTCTACTCGTTCGAGCGCCTCGCGGGCTCCTCGAACAGCCGTCGTCAGTACTTCACGACCAACTACGCGATGGGCATCGAGCAGGAGGCCGACGACGAGGGCAACTACGTGTGGGGTTCGCTCGGCGCGACCGCCGTCGACGACAAGACCTTCGAGCTCAGCCTCCAGTCGCCGTTCGCCTCGACGCTGGAGATGCTCGCCTACACCTCGTTCTCCGCCGTGCCGGAAGGCATCGTCGGCGACCACGGGGACTACGACGGCGAGATGGAGTACGAGGACTTCGCACGCAACAACCCGATCGGCGCAGGGCCGTTCGTGTTCGAGAGCTGGGAGACCAACACCTCGTGTGACATCGTCCGCAACGAGGACTACCACGGCCCGGTCCCGCACGTCGCCGGCGTCCACTGGCAGGTCATCACGGACACCGACGCTGCGTACAACTACGGCCAGAACAAGAACTCCGACCTGGTCTCCATGCCGACGTCGCAGTACGACCCGAGCCTGGTCTCCGTCGAGCAGGAGGACTCCAAAGGTCGCGAGATCGGTACCTACGGTCCGATGCGGAACGGTGAGACCGCACAGTACCTCAAGTACGCGACCATCAACACGTACTACATCGGCCTGAACGCCAAGAACATCGAGCCCGCCGCCCGGAAGGCGATGGCGTACGTCAACGACCAGCAGGAGGGTGTCGAGGAGGTCTTCAAGGGCCGCGGCAAGGCCGCGTACCACCTCACCCCGCCGGGCATCTACCCCGGTCAGGGTCCGGAGTACGACGCACACGCCGAGGAGAACTACCCCTACGGCTACAACACGACCGACATCGAGTCCGCACGCCAGGTCATGGAGGACGCTGGCTACGGACCGAACAACCAGTACGAGGTCACGCTGACCACCTACGAGTCCGACACCTGGCAGGGACTGGGCACCATCCTCCGCGACAAGCTCGCGAACGCCCACGTCAACCTCCAGCTCGAGGAGGCACCGTTCTCGACGCTGCTCAACCGCGGCCGCAACGGGAACCTCGCCGCCTACTCGCTCGGGTGGATCATGGACTGGCCCGCCCCGGACAACTTCCTCGGGCAGGTCGTTCCGGAGCTCACGAACACCGACCAGGAGGGCGGTGCACAGGGCTTCTACCTCGACTGGGACGACTCCGACACGGACGCGCCGCAGCGCGCATCCGACGCCTGGGACCGCATCAGCAACAACCCGGCCCCGACCGAGGAGGCCCAGCAGATCCGTAACGAGGCCTACGTCGAGATGGAGGAGGCGCTGTGGGACGACATGATCCTGCTGCCCACCTACCACCTGGCCAACGAGCGCTTCGCGTACGACTGGGTCGACATGCCGCGCGTCGGTGCCGGTGGCGGCAGCCGCCAGAAGCTCAACAACGTCTACCTGAACGACCGCAGCTAACTCGGGTTTCGGTCCCGTTTCGGCTTTTTCATTTTTCGGGCGCGTAGCCCCGGGTACGTCCCGAAATACGGCCGCTGAGGAACGCAAGACATAACCATGGGTGCGAAATATACTCCCAGTAGAACAATGGTGATGGAAGTGGCTCACCGGAGGGCCGTGCCATGAGTCGCTGGGGGTACTTCGCCCGCAGACTCCTCCTGGCAGTCCCTGTGGTGCTGTTCGGCGTGACAATCACGTTCATGATCCTTCGACTGGGTCCACTCGACCCGGTTGCGGCCATCCTCGGTCCGAACACTCCACCGTCGCAGTACGCCCGGGTGGAACAACAACTCGGACTGAACCGGCCGCTGTGGGAACAGTACATCGAGTTCATGGTCGGGCTGCTCACGTTCGACCTGGGCAACTCCTACGTCATCCAGGAGAACACCAAGGCGATGACGCTCATCGTCGACCACGCCCCGCGCACGCTCTGGCTGGGCTTCTGGTCGGTACTCATTCCGCTGTTCATCGGCATCCCGCTCGGCTTCTACGCCGGGCTCAACCCGAACACGATGGGTGACTACTTCGCCTCGTTCGGCGGCATCATCTGGCGTGCCATGCCGAACTTCTGGCTCGGCGTCATCCTCTACTCGGTGCTGAGTCAGTCAGTCCACTACTCGGAGATACTGACGTTCGGCGTCGTCCAGTTCCAGTGGGACGCCTGGCTCGTCACCAACAACATCGGGACGCCACCGCCGCTGAACTTCTACAACTCGAACGGCACCGAGCTGTTCACCATCGGCGGGACCACGATCTCCCTGTTCAGCTTCGACTGGGAGGTGTTCGTGCGTGCGGTGAAGATGGTCCTCCCGCCGGCCATCGTCCTCGGCTCCGCGTCCATGGGTAACGAGATGCGCCTGGGCCGGACCGCGGTGCTCGAGACGATCAACTCGAAGTACGTCGAGACCGCCCGCGCGAAGGGGCTCTCCCGACAGAAGATCGTCTGGAAGCACGTGTTCCGGAACGCGCTCATCCCGCTGGTGCCGATCATCCTGAACGAGGCGTTCCTGCTCATCGGTGGCTCGGTCATCCTGGAGCAGATCTTCGCCATCAACGGGATCGGCTACCTGTTCTTCCAGGCGGCCATCCAGGGCGACATGCCGCTGGTCGGCTCCCTGATGTACATCTTCATCCTCATCATCGTCTTCATGAACATCTTCCAGGACTTCCTCTACACGATCATCGACCCACGAGTGGGGTACGAATAACATGAGCGAGGTAACTCAGAACAAATCGGTCTTCGGTCGAATCGCGGCGAACCCGACACCGGCGCTCGTCTGGCTCGGCGGAGCACTGCTGCTTCTCGCCGTGGAGTTCAGCGCCTTCGTCGACGCGCTGATCCTGTTCGGTGAACAGATCAACCCGCTCGTCGGCGGCAGCAAGGACGTCGGCGGCTGGTACGTCGACACGATGTACGACACCCTCGGGTTCGCCGGCGGGACCGTGATGTCCGCACTGGGCGCGCTCATCGTGCTCGCGTTGTTCTCCGTCTTCGTCAAGGCGGCGTTCATCCCGTTCAGTGTCGTCGAGACGTTCGGACTGGAGGACCTGCCGATCTCGGCGGACTTCCTCGAACGGTTCATCATCGGGGCGTTCCTCGCGGTGCTGTGGCTCGTCCTGCTGTACGAGCCGCTCGCGTTCCTGCCCGCACTCCCGCTCATCGGCGAACCGACGCTCGCACAGCTGATCCACGGCTTCGCACAGACGACGGCCAAGGCGGCGGACTGGATCGTCGCCAACGTCCCGACGCTGCTCTCCCGGGACCTGATCCCGAACCAGGGCTTCAACCCGCCCGCCGGTGCCGAGGGCGAGTACCCGCCCGGGAGCGAGATCTTCGGCACCCGCATCGCCATCGGCGACTTCCACGGCACGTTCCTCGGGCTCGCACCCGCCTACGCCTGGGCGGTCCGTGTGTTCGCGATCTACCTGTACGCCTTCGTCTGGCTCGTCTGGGCCTGGAAGGGCTACAAGACGTTCCGTCGCCACTACCGCTTCGCCGACTGGACGCCGCGTGACGACATGATCGACCGGCTGCGCACCCACCGCTGGGGCCAGTTCGGCTTCGTGGTCGTGTTCCTGTTCCTCGTGATGGCGATGTTCGCCCCCGCGCTGGGACCGACGACCACCGCACAGAACATCTACAACCCGTACGGACACGAGTTCCAGTACGTCGAGAACGGTCAGGTGCAGACGTCGACCCACGGGACGGCGAACCTCCAGTCCGCCTCCCAGGGGACGCCCGACTCGAACTACGGTGTGATGAGCTACGACGACTACGGTCGGTTCCACCCCATCGGGACACTCTCTGAACGCGCCAACGGCAAGGACTTGTTCACGTTCATGGCCGACGGCGCGCGCGTCTCGCTGTTCATCGGCTTGCTGTCCATCGCCCTGGGCGGCTTCATCGCGACCGCGCTCGCGATGGTGACGGCGTACTACAAGGGGCTCGCCGACCTCATCGTCGTCGTCACCAGTGACTCGATACAGGCACTACCGGGGCTGTTGATCTACATCCTGCTCTCGGTCGTGTTCGCGAACCACCCCATCTCGAACATCTACAGCGGTGGGTTCCTGTTGGCACTCATCTTCGCGGCCACCGGCTGGCCGGGACTGTGGCGTGCCATCCGTGGGCCCGCGTTCCAGGTGTCCGAGGAGGAGTGGATCGACGCAGCCAAGTCCTACGGTCAGCGACCGTCGGCCACGATGCGAAAGCACATGCTCCCCTACGTGGCGGGCTACCTGCTCATCTACGGGTCGCTCACCATCGGGGGGATCATCATCAGCGTCGCGGCACTGTCGTTCCTCGGCCTCGGGGTGCAGGCACCGACGCCCGAGTGGGGCCGTGCGGTCAACATCGGTCGGCCCTACGTCACCACCGTCTCGTGGCACATCGCCACCATCCCGGGCCTGATGGTCGTCTTCGTCGTCACCGGCTTCAACGCGCTGGGCGACGGTATCCGTGACGCCATCGACCCGCAGTCCGAGGGCAGTGGTGCTGGTGAGACCGCCGCCGCAGGGGGTGGTGGGTGATGTCGATGCAGACCCACAAGGAGGAGCCCATCCTCCGCATCAAGAACCTCCAGACCTCCTTCTTCACGGACAAGGAGGTCATCCGCGCGGTCGACGGCGTCAGCTTCGACATCGACCACGGCGAGACCGTCGGTATCGTCGGCGAGTCCGGCTCGGGCAAGTCGGTGACGGCCCGCTCGATCATGGGCCTCGTCGAGAGCCCCGGGCGGACGCTCCGCGGGAGCTCCATCCAGTTCCGCGACCCGGAGACCGTCGAGCGCTTCGCGAACACGTACACGCGGAAGACGGTCGACATCGGGACGCTCGAGGAGCAGTCCGACCTCGCCAACGTGGTCCAGGACGCGATGGACCAGCACGGCGCACAGCCCCACGAGCTCACCGACCACGAGAAGTACGCCGACCTGCCGCCGGAGCAGGTGAACGCACGCCAGATGGTCGCCGACGACGCGGTCGGCTGGGACGACGTCATCGCCGCCGGCTACGCCGACGAGCTCAACCTCGTCGACGCGGACGACTTCATCTTCGTGGAGGAGGGACGGACCTCGGGCGACGGCGTCCGCGTCGACCGGGGCTACGTCGACATCACGCGTGCGGGCGAGCGCGAGCTCCGACGGCTCCGCGGCGGGAACATCGCGATGGTGTTCCAGGACCCGCTGTCGTCGCTGAACCCGGTGTACACCGTCGGGAACCAGATCGAGGAGGCGCTGAGCCTCCACCGCGGACTGCAGGGCCAGGAGGCGACCCGCGAGGCCGTCAACCTGCTCGAAGCGGTCGGTATCCCCGACGCCCGGCGTCGGGTCCGCGAGTACCCCCACCAGTTCTCGGGTGGGATGCGCCAGCGTGCGGTCATCGCGATGGCGCTCGCCTGCGAACCCGAGCTGCTCATCTGCGACGAGCCGACGACGGCGCTCGACGTGACCATCCAGGCGCAGATCCTGGAGCTGCTGGAGGAGATCCAGGAGGAGCGCGGCCTCTCCATCATGTTCATCACGCACGACATGGGTGTCATCGCCGACATCTCCGACCGCGTGAACGTGATGTACGCCGGTGAGATCGTCGAGACCGCCGACGCGGAGTCGCTGTTCGACCGACCGAAGCACCCCTACACGCAGGGGCTGCTCTCCTCGATCCCCGGGCGACAGGAGGGGGAACGGCTGGTCACCATCGAGGGTGACGTGCCGACGCCGAACGAGGAGGCGACGTACTGCCGCTTCGCGCCGCGCTGTCCCGAGGCGTTCGACGAGTGCCAGGCGATACACCCCGAATCCGTCTCCGTCGGGCAGAGCGACACCACCCACACGGCGTCGTGTCTGCTCTACCCCGAGGACGTCCCGCAGGCCGAGGCACTGGAGATCCACAGAGCCAAAGGCGGAAAAGGAGGTGGTGCTGAATGAGCAAGCAAGCGATGTCCGAGTCGCAGTCGACGGTCCAGGCAGAGCCGATGATCCAGGTGCGGAACCTGAAGACGTACTACCCCGGTGGCGGGCTCATCGCCGACGAGCCGGTGAAGGCGGTCGACGGCGTGAGCTTCGACATCAAGAAGGGCGAGACGCTCGGTCTCGTCGGCGAGTCCGGCTGTGGCAAGTCGACGCTCGGGCGCACGCTCGTCCAGCTCGAGGACGCGACCGCCGGGACGAGCCGATTCCAGAAGCCCGACGTCGTCGAGGAGATGGCCAACACCTACGGGCGTCGAACGGTCGACCTCCGCGAGGTGTACGCCGACAACGAACCGACGGAGCTGGTGACGAAGCTGTTCGCCGACGGCGTCGAGCCGAAGGCGGTCGCGCCCGACCGCGGCTGGGAGGACGTCAGCGCGGACGAAATCGACGCCGCGGAGTTCGTCCAGCAGACCGGTCTGGACGTCTCGGACGTCATCGACCAGGGCTTCGGCCCGAAGCTCGGCCTGTTCGGCGAGAAGGACTTCGTCTTCGTCGAGGAGGGCCGCATCGAGAACGGCGTCTACGACGTCGACCGCGGCTACATCGACGTGACCACTGCACCGCCGCGCGCGCTGAAGCGGCTGCGCGGCCGCCAGCTCGGTATCGTCTTCCAGGACCCCGAGTCGAGCCTCAACGACCGGATGACGGTCGGCGAGATCGTCCGCGAGCCGCTCGACGTCCACAACTGGGGGACACCCCGGGAGCGCCGCGAGCGCGTCCGCGAACTGCTGGAGACCGTCGGGCTCCGCCCGGAGCACTACTACCGCTACCCGCACCAGTTCTCCGGCGGGCAGCGCCAGCGCGTGGGTATCGCCCGCTCGCTCGCGCTCGAACCGGACTTCCTGGTGCTCGACGAGCCGGTGTCGGCGCTCGACGTCTCCGTGCAGGCGAAGATCCTGAACCTGCTGGAGGACCTCCAGGAGGAGTTCGGGCTCACGTACCTGTTCATCGCGCACGACCTGAGCGTCGTCCGGCACATCTGTGACCGGGTCGCGGTGATGTACCTCGGCAACCTGATGGAGATCGGCCCGACGGACGGGCTGTTCGAGAACCCCGGGAATCCGTACACACACTCGCTGCTGTCGGCGATCCCGGAGCCGGACCCGTCCGCGTCGAAGGACCGGATCACCCTGCGCGGGACGCCGCCGAGCCCGCGCGACCCGCCCATCGGCTGTCCGTTCAGCACGCGCTGTCCGGTGAAGATCCGTCCCGACGAGTACCAGCACATCGACGACGACATCTGGCAGCGCGTCGAGGTCTTCCGGGAGGTCATCCGCGAGCGGACCCGTGCGGACCGGTCGCTCACTGACCACGCCCGGGAGCTGCTCGGTCGGTCGACGCGCTTCTCCGACGTGACGGAGATTACGGACGAGCTGTTCGGCGACGTGGACGTCCCCTCGGAGGTCGCAGAGCACGTCCGCGAGGCGGCGAGCTTCGTGGAGAAGGGCCACGACAACAAGGCCCGGAAGTACCTGTTCGACCAGTTCGGCAGCATCTGCGACACCGACCGGCCGAAGCACTACACGGTCAGCGACGACGGTCGGACGAGCTTCTGTCACCGACACGTCGACCGGTACGAGGACCCCGCGCCGGAGTTCGAGAAGCTCAAACAGAAGCGATGAGCGACCGACCCCCGGAGGTGGTCGGAGCGATCCGACTCGGTCGGAAGACGCTGGACGCCCTGGCGTACGCGGTCCTGCTGGCCGCCGCAGTCGCGGGTGCGTCGGCGTTCTTCGAGCTCTCGGGGGAGGGGACGCTGTTCCGGACGAAGTACGTGCTGTTCTGGGTCGGGTTCGCGCTGCTCGCGTACGCGTCGTTCCAGTTGCGCCCGGACTCGCCGTCGAAGATGGAGTCGAAGGGGGAGTTCGTCACCAGCGGCGACGACAGGCAGAAGAAGGCGTCGGGCTCGGTGGGCGCGCGGTCGTCGACCCGGCTCGAGCGCCTCGCGGCCTGGCTCCCACCGATGCGGTGGGTCGACGTGAACGAGAACGACCGGTTCTCGACGCACACCAAGCAGTTCCTGGCGGCCGTCCTGATGCTCGCGACCTCCATCGCGATGGAGTTCGTCTTCGGCATCACCTCTCCCGGGACGGTCTGACGGTTCCCGGCTGTCTGAGCCGGTCAGACACGCTTATCCGGCTTCGTTTCGTGGGTGCAGATATGCCGGACGTCCCCGACAGTGAACACGACGACGAGTACGTCGACCGAATCACGAACAACGCCGAGGTCCTCAAGTCAGCCTGGCAGGGCGCACTCGAGGACATGGAGGCGCTGGCGGACGAGCGCGAGGACGAGGGCTGGGAGACGGTCACGATGATGGCCGGCAGCACCGGGACCCAGCACCGCGAGGCGGGCGACGACGACCGCTTCGGGCTGGTGTTCGTGGTCCCCAAGAACCACGGCGAGGAGTTCACCGAGGTGTTCGGCGACAAGGAGTTCCCCGAGTACGAGGTGTTCCGTCGCGAGGTCGACGGGAACGTGTTCCTCGTCGTGGAGTACCGCGACCCGGAGACGGAGACGGCGGTGTTCGTCGCCGCGCAGTACGAGCTGCGCCACGCCCCCGGCATGGTCCACGACGCCGAGGACGCGGGCGAGTTCTACACGTACGTCCAGAAGCTCGACGGGACCATCCTGGGCGTGTTCAAGCACGACTCCCACGAGAAGTTCGTCCCGTACGCCGAGCGCATCGACGACTGGAAGCCCGAGCTCTGATTCTCCCTCCGTCGGGTTTCGCACCGAAACCGATAACCGAGCACCGGCGCGACTACCGGTATGGACCCACGAGTTCGCGAGCACGCACGCATCGTCGCCGAGCACTCCGCCGCCCTCCAGGCCGGCGACAACGTGGTCATCGACGCCCATCCCGTCGCCGAGGACCTCGTCGCGGCGCTGTTCGAGACGTGTGCTGACGTCGGCGCGAACCCGCTGGCGATCAGCCAGCGAACGGGGACACGCTTCCGACGTGCCTACCTGCGCAACCACGACGGCGGGTTCGAGCTGCCGAGCCACGAGATGGCGCTGTTCGAGGAGATGGACGTCTACATCGCCATCCGCGGCGACGCGAACGTGACCGAGACCGCCGACGTGGAGCCGACGACGACCCGCGAGTACGAGACGGCGCGCAAGCCGCTGCTCGACGAGCGGCTCTCGAAGCGGTGGGTACTGACGCAGTATCCGGCGGGCGCGAACGCCCAGCTCGCGGAGATGAGCACCGAGGGCTACGAGAACTTCGTCTGGGACGCCGTCAACAAGGACTGGGACGAGCAGGGCGAGTTCCAGGCACAGATGGTCGAGATCCTCGACCCGGCCGACGAGGTCCGCATCGTGAGCGGCGACACGACGGACGTGACGATGTCCATCGCGGGCAACACGACCATCAACGACACGGGCAAGCACAACCTGCCCGGCGGCGAGGTGTTCACCGCGCCCGTCCCCGACAGCGTCGAGGGCGAGGTGCTGTTCGACAAGCCGCTCTACCACCAGGGTCGCGAGGTCACGGGCGTCCACCTCACCTTCGCGGACGGCGAGGTCGTCGAGCACAGCGCCGAGAAGAACGAGGAGATCCTGACGGAGGTGCTGAACGCCGACGAGGGTGCGCGCAGACTCGGCGAGCTCGGTATCGGCATGAACCGCGACATCGACCGGTTCACCTACAACATGCTGTTCGACGAGAAGATGGGCGACACCGTCCACATGGCGGTCGGCCGCGCCTACGAGGCGAACGTCGGCGAGGGCAACGAGCAGAACGAGTCCGCCGTCCACGTCGACATGATCGTCGACATGAGCGAGGACAGCGTCATCGAGGTCGACGGCGAGGTCGTCCAGCGCGACGGGACGTTCAGGTTCGAGGACGGGTTCTGACCGCGACCGGCTGTCCGCGAGAAACAGACGGGTCGGCGCGAGGAGACACCTCAGTTCTCCCGTTCACGCACGTCGACGCCCCGTACATCGAACCGGGCACCCTCGGACGCGTCGCCGAGTTCGACGGTCCACCCGTGATCGCTGGCGACGCGCTCGACGATAGCGAGCCCGAAGCCGGTGCCGTCCTCGTCGGCGGAGACACCCGTCTCGAAGATGTCGTCGCGGATTGACTCGGGGATGCCGACCCCGTCGTCGGCGACGTAGAACCCGTCGGCGAGCGTGCCGACGCTGACGGAGAGCTCGGTGGTGTCGCCCGGAGCACCGTGCTCGTGCGGGTCGTCGGACGTCGTCCGACCGCTCGTTGCCCCGTGTTCCACGCTGTTCCGGAAACAGTTCTCGAACAGGGTTTGGAGCCGACCGGGGTCCGCGTACACCGAGCCGTCAGCTTCGATCGCGAGCCTGGCCCCACCGGTATCGACGACGTGCCAGGCATCGGTGGCCGCCTCCCGCAGCGGCACCCACTCCTCGTCGAGGGAGTTGGTCTCCATGCGAGCGAGCGACAGCGTGTCGTCGATGATCTCCTGCATCCGGTCGTTCGCGTCGGCTATCTCCTCCAGTTCGGGGTCGTCGTGGCGGTCCTGGAGGAGTTCGACGTAGCCCTGCGAGATGGCCAGCGGGTTGCGGAGGTCGTGGCTGACGACGCTCGCAAACTCCTCGAGGCGCTCGTTCGTCTCCTCGAGGAGTGCCTCGCGCTCGCGCTGCTCGGTCACGTCGTGGAGGACGACGAGAGAGCCGCTGGCACCCTCGTTCGGCGTCCGGATGGTCGAGACATCGACCTCGACGTGACGGCTCCCGCCGTCGGTGGTGAACGTCGGTCGGTCGGTGGCGTCCACGTCGTCGAGGCCGAGGTCGTACGGGACATCGTCGATGTGGCTCCCGGCCAGTCCGTCGATCCCGAGGAGCGTCTCGGCTGCCAGATTGGCGTCGATGATGCCGCCGCCGGGTGCCACCACGAGCACGCCGTCGGTCAGCTCCTCCACCAGGGTCGTCCGGGCGACCGGAACGAGACGGAACAGCTCGTACCGGAACAGTGCGAGGAGGACGAGGACGTTCGTGACGGCGAACACGAACGGGGTCAGATCGACCGGCTGGAACGGGGTCACTCCGAGCAGGCTGGCGATGCTGGCCGTGAAGGGGAGCGCGCCGGCGACGAGCAACGCCCCCGTCTGCGGGCGGACCTGGTCGCCGGCTTCGCGGTAGTGCTGGGCCAGCAGTACCAGGGCCCCCGTGTTCACGACGTAGGTGTAGAGGACGAACACGACGAGCAGGGGGCCGGGCGTCCCGTCGAGCGTCGAGAGGCTGCCGACGCTATCGACGTGTACCCCGGCTACCAGCAGGTCGGGCCAGACGAAGAGACCGACCAACGTCGCTCCGGGGACGACCGAGAGCGCACCCAGTATCCGGGGACGGAACACATCGACCGACCGGGTGTACTCCAGTACGAACGCCGGCCATGCGACTGCGAGGGCGGTCATCCCGAGCCAGGAGATCGCCGAGAACGCCGCCATCCCCGCGAGCGTCGGTTCCCAGAGCACCAGGGCCACACCGAGACACCAGACGCCAGCGGCGGTCGCGACCAGGAGGAACGATCGGATCCCAGGTGCCGGCCTGTCCTGACGGAGCCAGACCAGCAGGTACGCAGCGATGGTCGCACTCGCCGCCGCGGACAGCAGCATCAGCCCCGGAAGCAGCGGTGCGGCATCGACCATGGGCGTGACAGGCCGCCAAGAGGTATGGTTCTGATGGGCGTTGTGCTAACGTGACCCGTGTCGGATAGGTAGCCCGACAGCGATTGCCGCACCCCGCCTGTTCGCGCATTTCGACCGGAGTCGTCACGACCGAAGGGCGGGGCTCGGAAGCGGGCAGGCGGCGATCCGCATCAGGGACTCGGGTCGGGCAGCAGCATCGTGATGGACTTGTGGTAGCGCGAGTGGTGGACGTGATGGTAGCCGTTCACCGTCCGTCCCCAGACGTCGAGGTAGAACGTGTGGGCGCACTGGCGCGCCGACTCGGACTCGAGGGCGTACACCGACCACCAGCCCGGCGGTTCGCGGCTGTCCTGGATGCCGGCCCAGCTGATCGAGGAGTCGTGGTTGTCGTAGCTGTCGCTCGCGACGTGGGCGCTCTCGTTGTCGCCCCAGAGCGTCCGCAGGGACCAGCTCCGAAGGTGGCCTTCCGGGTCGTGGGCGGTGACCGCCACCTGGAACTCGTCGGTTCCGCCGTCGACGATGCCGCAGGCCCCGATCTCCTCCTCCGGGGTGGGAGCGCCGGACGGGAGCTCGTGGTAGATGGTCCCGATCTCGGCGCGGGGGTGCTGGTTGTCGATGCGCACATCGACGTGCTCCTGGTCGACGAGGGTGCTGCGGTCCCGGTCGCTGTAGAACTTCACCGTGATGGTGTGTTCGCCGTTGGTGAGCCAGCCGGTCCCGAGCTTGTAGCCCAGCCGGCTGTTGTACCATATCTCGCCGGGCTCGTGCACCGGGTAGTAGCCGCCGCTGGACGCGGAGACGGCCGCCGGCTCGAAGCGGTTCGTGCTGGTCGTCCACTTGAGCTGCCGCCAGCTCTGACGTGGCTCGTCCCCGTCGACGAGGAGGCGGTAGTAGCGCGCCCCCTCGTCGTGGTAGGCCCGCTCGTGGTTGAGCATGATCGGGAGCCGGCCGCCGAACGGTGCGTTATCCGTCTGGAGCGGGTAGCCCGGGCCCTGGGTGGTGGCGTAGCCGTCCGGCGAGATATCGGTGACGGGAACGTGGCCGATGCCCATGAACAGCGGCGCGTCAGCCGGGTAGAGGTCGGCAGCGAGGTCGACGGCCGCGAGCACCTCGTCGCTGCAGACGAGGAGGTCGTCCTCGCTGACGAGCGCGACGCTCGACGGCCGGAACGGCACGTCGTCGACGAGCGTGTCCACGTCGAGCGTCGTGAGGTCGACCACCGAGACGGCGTTCTCGGGGTCGCGCTCGGTGAACACGACGCGGTCCTCGGTCGGGCTCCCCCACGAGAGCATGAACGGGGCGGTCAGATCCTCGACCAGCTCCTCGTTCGCGCCGGTCGCGAGGTCGATGCGGGTGAGGACGCCGTTCGCGCCGCCGCCGCGCTGTTCGGTGACGTAGGCGAACTGTCGCTCCGCATCGACGAGGAGCCCGACGGCACCGTGGAGTCCGCTGTAGCGTTCGTCGACGGCACCGGAGGTGAGGTCGATCCGGAGCAGCCGGCCAGCATCGTCGAACTCCACGACGTAGGCCTGGTTGTGGTCGTCGTCGAGCGCGAGCTGGTGGGGGCTCGTGAGCCCGCTCGCGAGTACGGTCGCCTGGCTCCGGTCGGCGTCGTCCAGATCGACACGGAGGACGTCGCCGCCACGCTCGGTGACGTACGCGTGACCGCCGTCGCTGCCGAGTACGATATCCTCCGGGCGGTTGTAGCCCGTCCCGAGCTCCTGATACGCGTCCTGCAGCTCGTACGTGTGGTACCGGACCTGCAGGTCGTCGCCGTGGTCGAGCACCTCGACCTTCGCGTAGTTGCCGTCGTTGGTCCGGACCGCGAACACCGCGCCCTCGAACAGCTCGTTGTCGTCGTCGCTGCCGCTCAGGTCCCGCGTCCGGTCGTAGTCGAGGTCCTGCACCTCGGCCGACGAGATGCCGTCGTAGTCGACGTCCCCGAGGTACGCGATGGCGGCGTCCTCCAGCGAGACGAGTTTGCGCTCGCCGTCTGTGATGATCTCCCACCACACGTCGTCGTCGCCGGCCGCCCCCTGCTGGCCGGTGTCGAGGTCGTACTGGTAGGTCCCCATGATGGTGTCCGTCCCGGTGGAGACCGTGCCGACCGCGTCCCTGACGAGGTCGTAGCGTGCGATGCTGCCGCCGTACTCGACGAAGTACAGTGCGCGTTCGGTCCGTCGGTAGTCACAGCCGATGGCGGCGTCGATTCCCGTCGCGATTGTCGTTACGTCTGTCATGTGTCTCTCCTCCAGTGTGGGGAAGTGCGCTCCCCAACCGGGTTGTTCTCAACTGGCAGATATAAATATAGCCGATAGTTATGTCCGGCAGCCACCCCCGATGGTCCCCGGTATGAAGAGGATACCGTCCTCGGCTCTGACCGGCCACGACCCGTTTCCACGGTCGTAGAAAGTTCAACTCCCGAAACCCGCCGATCGACCGGACGGTACCGGCGGGTCGGCCACCTGCCGGACACTAGATGTATCGGGTCGCGAAGCGACGGACTGGACGGACAGAACAGTCGCCTCCCTCACATATCTCTCGGCCGGGCGTCAGCGCTGCCCGTACAGCGCCCGACTCACGAAGTGCTGTTTCAGTTCGCCGTCGGCATCGAACGTCTCCACGCGGCTCCGGACGAGGCCGACACCGGGCCGGTAGTCCGCCTCCGTCTGCAGCACCTCCGTCTCGACGTGGAGCTCGTCGCCCGGCCGCACCGGGTTCGGCCAGCGCAACTCGTCGACCCCGACCGCGCCCATCGCCGAGGTGTCGGGGAAGATGCCCGTGACGAGCAGGCGCATCGTGATGGCGCTGGTGTGCCAACCGCTCGCGACCAGCCCGCCGAAGAAGCTCTCCGCGGCGGCCTCCTCGTCGGTGTGGAACGGTTGCGGGTCGTACTGCCCGGCGAACTCCATGATCTCCGCCGCCTCGACGGTGTAGCTGCCGTACTCCCGGGTGTCGCCGACCTCGATATCTTCGAAGTACTCCATACCACCGGGTGGGCCGGTTCCGACTAAAACCTGCATATCGGTCACCGCGATAGTCAGCGACCGAATACTTTTGCGGCGGGGAGGCCTACTGTCCCCTGATGACCACGCCCGCCACGTGGCTACTCGTTGCCGCGCTCGCCGTCGTGTTCGCCCTCGTCGTCGCCCGTTCCGAGTGGGTCCGCCGTCGCCGTGGCGTGTCCGCAGAGCGTCGACGGGCGCTCGTCGTCCTCCAGTCAGGCAGCGCCCTGTTCGTCCTCACGATGCTCACGTTCGAGCGTGCCTTCGGACTCCTCCCACCGCTCGACGTCCACCCCGTCGTCCACGTCGTCCTCCTGCTCGCGTCGATGTGCTGTGTGATGTACGGCTACATCAGGTACGTCAGGAGCAAACGGACGACCGCGACCGCCGGGTGAGGCCGTCGGGTCCGTCCGCCGCACGGGTCGACCGCGTCGTTGCGGTACTGGACCCCCCTCCCTGCATCGTCGGTTCGTACTCCACGGCGGCCCGTCCCACACGCCGGTCCCGTCCCCCCGGTGGGGACCGACGGTGCTGGCCGGAGAGCCTGCCGGCCCGCCGGGACTACCCCCCGTTCCGACGACGCACGTCTCTGTACTGCGTTGTCAGGTATCAGTACGCAGGCTAGTGTTCTAGCGTCCACCCCTCGACGAGGGACACACCATTATCTATCAGGTATCCAGAGACGATGCAGTAGAGTCACGGACGAACGAGCACGATGGGAGTCCCGCGAGCGAGCGTCGCGAGCGAGGGGGACTACATCGGGCGAGTGAGCGCAGCGAACGAGCACGATGGGAGTCCCGCGAGCGAGCGTCGCGAGCGAGGGGGACTACATCGTGCGAGTGAGCGCAGCGAACGAGCACGATGGGATTTGAACCTCGGTCGCTCCACTCCGTTCCGCTCCCTGCTTCAAATCCCACGGCTGCTCGTCGTCGTCACTCACGAGTTCGTGACGACAGACGAGCACGATGGGATTTGAACCCACGACCATCGGATTAGAAGTCCGACGCTCTATCCAGGCTGAGCTACGTGCCCTCGATTCCGGCTATGTCGCCATCGTAGAAAAACGGTCGGGATTCGACCGACGCGGCTGGTGCGACGTGCTCGCACGCCGGTCCAGGTGTTTCCACGGGTGCATGCGTCGGGACGACCATGCAGCCGGCGACGGAGCGGGCGCTCGAAACGTACTGGACGGACCAGCTCGGCGTGCCCGCCGATGCTTTCGAGACCGATGGCGTGGTCGTCGCTCAGCCGTCGAACCGGTAGAGGGAGGTCAGGTACGGCAGGTAGTTGAACATCACGATGGCGACGGGGAGGCCGACGATGGAGGCCGCGAAGACCCAGGCGACGTTCGCCCAGAGCAGGCTGAGCCACCAGCCGACGAGGAGGAAGTACACCGCCCGGACGAGCAGCGAGTGCTGGCTCCGACCTGCGTCGGGGTCGATCGGCTGGCGGCGCTCCTTCAGCGTCAGCAGCGTCGGCACGCGGTTGATGATGGCGACCCCGAGCGGGATGCCGAGGATGGTGACGTTCAGGAGCCACGCGACGTTGATGGCGACGAACGTGAGCCACCAGCCGACGAGGAGGAACCACACCGCACGGACGAGGAGGGAACGGGCCATACGTGACCATGACGTGCTCACCGGCGAAAAGCGTTGGCAGCGGGGCACGGTGCCGTCGGCGGGAGAGCGGTGGGGTTAAGCCGCCGTCACGACAATTCCCGAGCGATGACCGTCATCGGAACAGTCGGCCTGCCCGGGAGCGGCAAGGGCGAGGCGGCGAACGTCGCCCGCGAGCACGACATCCCCGTCGTGACGATGGGCGACGTCATCCGACAGGAGTGTCGCGACCGCGGGCTCGACCCGGCCGAACACCACGGCCGCATCGCACAGGCGCTGCGCGAGGAGAACGGCCCCGACGCCATCGCCCAGCGGTCGCTGCCCATGATCCGCGACCACCTCGCGGACCACGACACCGTGCTCGTCGACGGCCTGCGTTCGGGCGTCGAACTCGACACGTTCGAGGCCGCGTTCGGTGACGACTTCGTGCTCGTGAGCATCGAGGCTCCGTTCGAGATCCGCAAGGACCGGCTGGCCGAGCGCGGCCGCGATAGAACGGACGAGGACGGCGAGAGCCTGCGCGAGCGCGACGAACGCGAGCGCGGCTTCGGGATGGACGACGCGATGGACCGGGCCGACCTCGTCATCGACAACACGGACACGCTGGCGGCGTTCCGCGAGCAGGTCGAGGCGCTGCTCGCCGAAGGTCCCGAGGCCGTCTCGGGGGTGCAGCGATGATCTACAGCGTCGACGTGCAGATCACCGCGCCGGTGACGGACACGGAGGTCACGGACCGGGTCGCGGACGCCATCCGGAACATCTTCCCCGAGGCCACGGTCGAGGAACAGCCCGGCGAGCTGCTCGCGACGACCCACCAGGTCGACCACTTCTCGGAGCTGCTGCACGAGCGGGCCATCCTCGATACGGCCCGCGGCCAGTTCTTCGAGCACCGCGACGGGAACGTCGTGGAGTTCGACCTGAAGAAGCAGGCGGCGTTCCAGGGTGTCGTGAACTTCTCGGTGGGCAACCCCGACGAGCTGGGCGACATCCACGTCCGGATGCGGGTGAACGAGCCGTCCGTCGAGGCGTTCGTCGACCACGTCGCGCCGCCGACCGAGGATGGCAGGCCGGTCGAGCCGCGCGACGAGAGCTGACTACAGGGACTCGACGTCGGCCGCGGTCGGCTCGTCCGGGAGTTTCTCGATGCAGTCGTAGCAGAGCAGGTGCTCGGAGCCGTCGCTGTCGAACGTCAACAGCATCCCCTCGTTGTCGCTTCCGCCGCGGCCGAACGACCAGAAGTCGCCGATGCCGCCGCGTATCTTCACCGGGCTACCGCAGCCGTCGCAGGGGTCCGTGCTCACGCTCCAGCCTCGGGGCTGGACGGCGTTAGCTCTTTCCCGTGTTGCGGACGAACCAGGCGACGCCGACGGCGAGGACGTAGAGGTACGCGAGGAACAGCACGACGGTCGGTGCGGAGACCGCCACGACGTCCGTCAGGAACGCCTCCACCAGTTCGTAGCCCTCGACCAGCAGTGTGCCCGGTGTCCCGAGCGGCCCGAGCGTCGTGAGCCGACCGAGTGCGACCAGCGACGCCAGCAGGGCGAAGCTCGCGACCACCTCGCGGTTCGCCACCGTGCTGACACCACCGCTCCTGCCAATCACCATGTGAACGGCCTTCACACTCATGTGTGGAATAGGTTTGGGTGCAGAATAGAGAGAGATAGGGACCAGTCGGCGTCGGAGGCACCGATTTGCCGCTGGCGCACGAACCACGACGTATGGAGGTCGACTGCGAGGGCTGTGCCGGCTGCTGTGTGGACTGGCGACCCCTCACGGACCACTCGAGCGACCACGAGCGCCGCGGCCCGCACGAGCCGCTCGACGACGTCTACAACCTCGTGCCGCTGACCCGGACGGAGCTGCGGCGCTTCTGCGACGCCGGCTACGGCGACGCACTCGTCCCCCGGCTCTGGACGGTGCCGCCGTCGGTGGACGACGCGGTCGTCGTCGACGGCCACCGGCTCGCCGCCCTCGGTGGACAGCCGGCGTTCTTCGTCGGCCTGCGGAAGACCCCGAAGCCGGTCGCACCCGTCGGGACCGACGACGAGCGGTGGCTCCGGAGCTGCGTGTTCCTCGACCCGACGACGCTCCAGTGTCGCATCCACGACGACGAGCTCTACCCGTCGGAGTGTGCCGACTATCCGGGGCACAACCTCCTCCTGGAGCGCGAGACGGAGTGCGAACGCGTCGAGGCCGGGTTCGGTGGCGACCGGCTGCTCGACGACGAGCCACCCGAGTCCGTCGGGGGCCTGCTGCTCGGCCCGCAGGCGCTCGGCGAGAAGGTGTTCCTCCACCCGGAACCGGACGACCTGACCGGTGTCGTGAGCCGGGCCGCCGCGGGGACGCTCACCCGCGCGGACCGCGCCGGGTTCGTCGGCTGGGCGGCCGCGTCGGCCCCGGGGACGACCGAACACAGCGAGCGCCACCACGAGCAGTACCGCGACGCCGTGCTGTCCGCCGACTCCTGGGTCACGAGCGCGCACGAGGCCTGGACCGCCTGCGCGTCCGGCGAGGGCGAGACGGCACCCGACGCCGAGGTCGCCGGGCGCGTCGAGGACGAGGCCGGCGCGCCGGGGACGCCCGGCTGGGACGCGGTGGAGTGAGAGCAACGAGTCGGGGTGACGCTTTAAGCAGCAGCCACCCCTTCGTGAGTGTATGCGCGTGCTCGTCACCGGTGCGACCGGGTTCGTCGGGGGCAACCTCGTCCCCGCACTGTGCGACGCGGGCCACGACGTGGTCGCGCTCGTCCGCGACCCCGCCCGGTACGACGCTCCCGACGACGTGACCGTCGTCACCGGCGACCTGCTCGACCCCGAGACGCTCCCACCCGCGTTCGATGGCGTCGACGCGGCGTACTACCTCGTCCACTCCATGCAGTCCGGCGAGGACTTCGAGGACCGCGACCGTCGCGCCGCACGGAACTTCGTCGACGCGGCGGACGCGGTCGGCGTCTCCCGCGTCGTCTACCTCGGCGGCCTCGGCGAGGAGCGCGACCGGCTCTCGGAGCACCTGCGCTCGCGCCGCGAGGTCGAACGCCTCCTCGAGGAGGGCGCGTTCGAGCTGACGACGCTCCGGGCCGCAATCATCGTCGGCGCGGGCAGCGCCAGCTTCCGGATGGTCCACCAGCTCGTCAAGCGCCTGCCGGTGATGGTGACGCCGAAGTGGGTGTCGACGCCGTGCCAGCCCATCGCCATCGACGACGTGGTCGCGTACCTCGTCGGCGTGCTGGACGCCCCGGAGACGGCGGGCCGGACGTTCGAGATCGGCGGTCCGGACGTACTCACCTACCGCGGGATGCTGGAGACGACGGCGCGGGTCACCGGCCAGCGGCTCCGTGTGGTCCCGGTCCCGGTCCTCTCGCCGGAGCTGTCGGCGTACTGGGTCGGCCTCGTGACCGACGTACCCAAGGGCGTCGCGCGGCCGCTCATCGCCGGCCTCCGGAACCCGGTGGTCGTCACCGACGACAGCATCACCGACCACGTCGACGTCGAGCTGACGCCGTTCGAGACGGCCGTCCGCGAGGCGCTCGCCGCGGACCCGGCAGCACCGACGCCCGTCACCGTGGAGGAGCCAGCATGAGCGACCCCGCGTCGGGCACGTCCACGGCGGCGAGCGACGACGCGGGCGACACGCCAGGGCGGCCAGCCCGCGAGTCCGAGGAGCAGTTCGGCGAGACCTGGGTGTACGAGAGCATCGTCGGCGCGCTCCCCGGCATCGAGCTATCGGAGCGCGCGGCGGTCACCATCCAGCTGCTCGGCTTCGAGGCGGCCTTGCTCGTGCTGGCGTGGTACTACGGCCTCTGGTCGGCGGTGCCGGCGGGGACCGCGGCGGTCGCCGTCGCCGCGGTCGGGAGCGCGCTGATGCTCCGCCTCGGCGACTCCATCCGGCGGCTCCCGACGCCCGACGACTACCAGCGGCTCCTGTTCGGGTCGAGCGTCGAGGTCGTCCTCGGTGTCCTCGCGTTCATCGCGGTCGTCACGCACCTGTTCGTCGTCGACCCGGCGCGCTCGTCTGACCCCCTGATAACCAGCCTGTTCGGCGAGGAGCCGCCGGTGCTCGCCGTGTACCTGATGCTGCTTATCCTCTGGGACGTGGCCTACCGCATCGGCACCGGCTGGTGGGCCGGCGTCGTCGCCATCTGGCGGGCGTACGTCTACGAGTTCGACCACGAGACCTCGTGGGCGTTCGCCCGGACCGACCTGCTGAACCTCTGGTTCGCCGTCGCACAGCTGCTGCTCGTGCCGTTCGTGCTCGGCCGGCCGGTGCTGTCGGCCGTCATCGTCGCCCACGTCTGCGCCGTGACGCTGGCCACGTCGCTCTCGGTGGGGCTGAGCGTCCGTCGGCAGAACGACTCCTAATCGGACTTTATCTGCTCGAACTGTTCGAGCAGGTCCTCGGTCGAGTCGCCCGAATCGTACTCGACCTTCCCGTGGTACACCGTCCGCTCGTCGTCGAAGTCGGTGTCGACCCGACTCGCCTGCTGCTCGCGCCGCTCGTGCTCGTCATCGTCGTAGGCACCCATTGACATGGCAATACGAACCATGATTGGTTGCTACACTATATCAAACTATCGCCGAAAACGGTCGCGGAGAGCGGGGTCGAGTCGAAACGGGGGGGGTGTCGAGCCGGGGCAGCTGACCGTGGACGGGCCAGGACCCCGACCGACGCTACCCGAACCCGTTTAAATCAAGCCGACCAACCTCCAGTGTGGCACGACCCCTCCGCTTCCGGCGCTCGCACGAACGCTGGGACGACGACCGCGTTCGCCGGGACCTGCTGGCGGACCTCGACGCGAACCTCGGTGCAGAGCTCGTATCGCCGCACTACAAACCGCCGAACGGCTGGCAGGCGTGGCGCTTCGAGATGGACAACGGCGACATGGCGCTGTTCTGCTACGACGGCGACGTGGCGTACTGGCTCGGCAACACCGAGACCCCGAGTACGCTCTGGCGGACGGACAAGTACGAGTGGGACGACGTTCCCTACCCCGTCACCCGGTGGGCCCAGCGCGAGCTGATCGCGGACCTCGCGGTCGAGGCACCGTGGCTCGACGACTACCCGCACGTCCGCTGGTACTTCCTCACCGTGCTGATGTCGAAGGACGGCCGCGAGACGACCAGGGAGTTCCTCCACGAGCGGGCGTGTGGCTTCCCCGATTCCGACCCCGACGAGGCCCTGTCGTACCTCGAATCCGTGCTCAGACCGGGCTACCTCGACGACTACCGCGAGGAGATGGCGGGCAAGCTCGGCACGAGCGAGACGCTGGACTACTGGCGGATGTGCGCGGCCATCTCGGAGTTCGTCGCCGCCAAGCTGCTGACCGACGCCGGCTACGACATCACGCCCGAGATCGAGGTGACGACGGGGCACTTCCTCGACTACCGGGCGACCGAGCCCGACGGCACGAGCTACCTGGTCGAGGTCACGCGACCCCGGCCGCCGAACCGCCGGAGTACGAACAGCCCGGTCGTGGCGGTCCGCGATACGGCGGAGGTGAAGACGACCGGCCAGCTCGCGAACCACGGCGGTGGCGTCGTCCTGTTCGTCGACTGCTCGGGGTTCACCGACGAGCAGTGGGCCACCGTGAAGGGCGAACAGCCCGACGTCCGCCACAAGCCCGCCGTCGTCTACCGGGTCCGGCCGGACGGCTCCGCGGAGGGCTACACGAAGGGCGACCTACCGCTGTACCTCGACAGCGCGATGACACTGCTGTAGCGACGGCTACCTGGTGTGAGAACGGTGATACAGGGAAGCTGCCGTGACTCAGAACGAGACCGTCTCGGGGGCCTCCGGGCTGCCCGGCGGCGTCGGGTCGCGGTCCGAGTAGCCCTTCCGGCCGACGGCGTCCTCCGAGACGCCACCGACGAGGGTGAACCGGACGTCCTCCGGGGCCTGGAACGTCTCGTCGCAGCGAATCTGCTCGAGAACCTCCGCGACAGTCTGTGACCCGTGGGTCAGGTCGAGCTCCGCGTCGCCGAGCTCCGCGGCGAGTTCGTCGGCTGTCAGTGGGTAGGTCTGGTTCTCGATTCGCTCGTCCGTTCCGTTGCGGAACATACCACGTCCTCCGTGAAAGATAATTATAAACATTGTCCATAAACGACCTTCGACCGACCCAGGTCCCTAGGACACCTTAAGGTTCGGGAGCCGACGTGTCGGAACGGGTTTCCCCCGGGCGGTCGAACGCCGGGTATGGTGTACGCGGACCTCCACGTCCACACGACGAACTCCGACGGGACGATGACCATCGACGAGGTGCCGGCGGCGGCGAAGCGCGCCGGGGTCAACGTCGTCGCGGTCACGGACCACGACCGGACCCACCCGGACCTCGACGCGCCGGTGGTCCAGCGCGACGGCGTCACGGTCGTCCACGGCATCGAGCTCCGCGTCGAGGCCGGCGACCAGCGCGTCGACCTGCTCGGCTACGGCGTCGAGGACGGGGGCAGCGACCTGGCCGCGCTCGTCGACCACCTCCAGACCGACCGCGAGCAGCGCGGTGCAGCCATCATCGCAAACGTGGAGGACCGCCTGGACGTCGACCTCGGGCTGGAGAGCCGCCCCGGGCTCGGCCGCCCGCACATCGCCCGTGCCGTCGCCGACCACCCCGACACGGAGTACGAGTACGGCGAGGTGTTCGAGCACCTCATCGGCGACGACGGTCCCTGCTACGTCCCGCGGGACGTGCCCTCCTTCGAGGAGGGTCACGCGGTGCTGACCGAGGCCTGCGGGCTCGTCTCGCTCGCACACCCGTTCCGCTACCCAGATCCCGGGGCCGCGCTCGAACTGTGCGCCGACCTCCCCGCCGTCGAGCGGTACTACGACTACGGCCACGCCGTCGACACGGCGCTCGTCGAGCGTGCGGTCGACGAGTACGACCTGCTCGTCACCGGCGGGAGCGACGCCCACGACGACGACCTCGGGATCACCGGGCTGTCCGAGGCGGAGTACGAGCGCATCGCCGCCCGTATCGCCTGACTCGACCGTGGGGCGGCCGTGTGTGGTTCCGTACCGGTATCGCCCGCGAGCGTAGCGTTCAAACGGGTGCGCCACCAAGGAGGCATCATGAAGTGCCACTACTGCGACCTGGATGCCGCGTTCGCGGTCGAATCCAAGGGCATCAAGGTCGGGCTGTGCGAGGAGCACTTCCGCGACCGTCTCGACGACCTCGCGGAGGCGGACGAACTCCAGCAGCTCAAAGAGGAAGTCGACGTCGACCGAACGTAGCTGTTTCTCGGTCCGCCCTCAGCCGCGTCGAGCCGTCAGGCCGACCGGCTCGCGTCCACGTCGATCGCGTCGACCGGGCAGACGTCGACACAGAGCATGCAGTCGATGCACTGGGCCTCGCTGGCGGGGTCGGCCTTGATCTCCGACTCCGGGTGCCCGGGCGTATCCACCCACTCGAACACGTCGACCGGACAGTCCTCCAGACACGCGCCGTCGGCGAGACAGATGTCGAAGTCGACGGCGACGTGCGTGCCGTGGATGCCCAGCGTCTCCGGCTCGTCGACGGGGCCCCAGACGGCGTGCCCCTCGTGCTCGTCGACGACGTCGCGGTTCTCGTCGAAGTTCGGGTCGATGGCCATGGCTGTCGGTCGGTGGGCGAACGGGAAAAGCCACCCGACTCGGCGTCGAGATCAGTACAGATCCCCGCCAAGCGGTACGTCCTCGTCGGGCGTGACCAGTACGGGGTTGCCGTCGTCGCCCGGGACGCCGACCGTCAGCGCCTCGGAGACGTAGCCCGCGATGTTCACCGTGCCGAGGTTCGTCGCACAGAGCACCTGCCGGCCGGGAAGGTCGTCGACGTCGTGATGGTAGCCGAGCTGGGCGGCCGACTGCAGCTCCTCGTCGCCCACGTCGAGCGTGAGCTTCACGAGCTCGGGCTTTCGCGCCTCGGGGAACGGCTCGGCGTCGACCACCTCGGCGACACGGACGCGCACGTCGAACGGGCCACTCATGGCCGTCCCGTCGAACTGCCAGCACCTAAAGCTCCCGCAGCCTGCAGCTATTTGCCGTCGGCCCCCGTCGCCTCGGTCATGGAGAAGGTGACCATCGCGGACGCGGACTCGCGCATGGGCCCCGCCGACGTGAAACGGCCCCTGGCCGACGCGCTCGGGGCGACCGACCTCGCGCTGAACTACTACGAGCTCGCCCCCGGTGACAGCCTCGGCTTCGGCTACCACAGCCACGACGAACAGGAGGAGGTGTTCTACGTCCAGTCCGGCAGCGTCACGTTCGAGACCGAGGACGGCGACGTCCCCGTCGAATCGAACGAGGTCGTCCGCTTCGCTCCCGGCGAGTGGCAGCTCGGCACCAACGAGGGCGACGAGCGTGCCGTCGTGCTCGCGATGGGCACGCCACGCGTCTCCGGCGACTACACCATGGTCCGCCACTGCGACGACTGCGGCGAGCGCACCGAGCAGACCATCTCGCTCACGGACGCCCGCGACGCGCTCGTCACCACCTGCGACGACTGCGGGGCGGAAACCGGCCGGTTCACCTGAGGACCCCCCTTCATGTCGGCGCGGCACCAACGTCCACGCATGAACGCCTGGCCGACCATCGTCTACGACGACGACTGCGGCTTCTGCACGTGGAGCGCCCGGTACGCCGCGGCCCGCGGCCCGTTCGCCCTCGTCGGGTTCTCCGAGCTCACCGACGAGCAGCTGGCGCGGCTCCCAGCCGACTACGAGTCCTGTGCGCACCTGTTCGTCGGCGACGAGACGTACTCCTGTGGCGCGGCCGCCGAGGAGGTCGTCGCCCGGATGGACTCCTGGGAGCGCCTCCCGATGGCCGCGTTCCAGCTCCTCCCCGGAACCGTCCGGGAGGCAATCCGCGAACCGATGTACCGGTCGCTGGCGGACAACCGGGACCACCTGGGGAGGCTCCGGCGCTGCGAGCCACCGGCTCGGAGCGGGTGAGATGGAAGCGGGAAAGTCGACGCATCGAGAGTCACGTACGGACGTAGGAAGACCAGTTTCGCTACTGCAACCAGTTGCCGGTAGACCCCCGGTTATCATGTCGCCGTGAGTCCCGCGGCGCACCAGAGACGAGCTCGACGACGGCGTGGGCCGTGCAGACGAACCGGGCGTCGCCGAGCACCGCGCGGAAGCCCTCCAGCTCGTCGTCGGACGGCTCGGCGTTCCCCGTCGAGACGGCGGCCTGCACCTGCTCGCGGAGGTCGGACGGAACCACGCGGTCCGCGACGGTCACGACCGTCACGTCCGGCCCCGCGTCGGCGTCTCGGAGCGTGAGCATGTGGTGACCGATGTTGTCGCCGACGAGGCCCTGGAGCCGGTACACCGTGTCGTCGGTCCGGAGGTAGTCGGCGGTCTCGAACGTGTGGAACGCGTCGGGGACCTCCTCGTGCCCGCCGGCGGTGTAGCTCCCCGCTGCCAGCAGCCGGTCCGCGATCTCGCGCTCGGCGTCGGTCAGGTTCGCGGAGTCGAGGACCTCGCCGCTCGCCTCGCGCTCCGTCGTCTCGGTCGCCTCGACCACGTACGTCGCCTCCTGTGCGAACCCGGCGTAGCTCGACGTGGGGTTGTACGTCTCACCCCGAAACCGGATGCGGTCGAACGCGTCGAACACCAGCCGGTCGTCCTCCTCGACTGGGCCGTCCTCGGGCAGGTAGTCGACGCGTCCGTCGGTTGCGGCGGCGTCGCTGACGAGGGTCCGCACGCGTTCGTTGGCGAGGACAGCGGTCGCATCGTCGGGCACCGCCGGAGGGTCGACGCGCTGGAGTCGCTGCACCGGATCTGGCTCTGCGGTGAGCTGTGTCGTCGGGGCGGTTGTCGGGGTTTGGGTCGGTGTCTCGTCGTCGCCGTCGTCGGCGTCACCGCCGAACAGACAGCCGCCGAGGGCGGCCGTCAGTCCGAGCGCACCGGTCCGGAGGAGGGCTCTGCGGGAGGGCATCGCCCGCCGGTTTCGGGTCCGTCGGTAAGTGCTTTGTCCGGCTCAGCCGAGCAGGTCGGCGAGTCCGTGCAGGCTCTCCAGCACCCGGTCCGGCTCGACGCGGCCGCCGTCCGGAGCCGTCTCCCGGACCTCACTCGGCGTCGTCCCGTCGGTCGGGCACCACGCGACCTGGAGCCCCGCCCGCGCCGCCCCGCGAACGTCGTGGTGGAAGGAGTCCCCGACGTGGAGCGCCCGGTCCGGGTCGACGCCGAGGGCCGTGAGGGCCGTCTCGAACGGTTCGGTGGCGGGCTTCGGTTCGCTCACCTCGTCGACGTAGACTTCGCTCTCGAAGGCGTCCGCGATGCCCAGGTTTTCGAGCTTGGCCGTCTGCAGCTCCCGTTCGCCGTTCGTGACGAGCCCGATGCGGTAGTCCGCCCGAGCCACCCGAAGTGCCGTCTCCGCACCGGGGCGGAACTCGACCCGGTCGCGGGCGAGCACCGCGCCGAACGCCTCGTACAGCGCCCGGGCGTCGCGGGGGTCGCCGCCGTTCCGGTCCGCGGCGCGCTCGAACGCGGAAGTCCAGAAGTCGGTGTGGGTCCGGTCCGGTGGGAACGCCTGCTCGCTCGCGACCGCCTCGAGGTCGGCGTAGGTGCAGAACGGCTCGACGCCCGCCCGGTCGAACGCCTCGGGCAGAATCTCGCCCCCGTCCTGCTCGTACGTCGTCAGCGTGTCGTCGAGGTCGAACAGCACCGCGTCGATGTCGTTCGTCGGTCCCGTTGCTGTCGATTCGGCTCCGTCGTCTCGGATTTCGCCTGTCATCGTTGCTCCGCCGCGTGACGTGCGGCGGCCGGCGACAGCGTGGCCCAGCCACGGCTGTTGCCTGCTGAGAACGATACCGACTCGTCGGCGCGCCGAATTCAGCGTTTCGGTCCCGCCCTCACAGCCGCCGACCCATCACGACGAGTCCGAGGACCACGAGCAGGACACCCCAGAGCACGTCGTCGCCGGGAAGCGCGGCGAGCACGAGGGTCACGATCCCGGAGCTCAGCAGCGACCAGCCGAGTGTCGAGGCCATGGTCGTGCTTCGCGGGCCGGACAGGTAGGTTTGGTGCCGAGGGCCGTCAGTTGCTCGCGGGTCGCTAGCGCACCCCGCTCGTACTTCGGCGGTTCCTCGCTGGCGCTCGCCGTTCGCGATTCGAAGGTTCTTCGCTCCACTCAGAACCTCCCTACTCGAAGGCGGCGATACCCGTCAAATCCTGCCCGAGGATGAGCGTGTGGATGTCGTGGGTTCCCTCGTAGGTGTACACCGTCTCCATGTTGGCCATGTGGCGCATCGGTGAGTAGTCCGACGTGATGCCGTTGCCGCCGAGCATCTCGCGGGCGACGCGGGCCTGGTCGCGGGCCATCCGGACGTTGTTGCGCTTGGCCATCGAGACGTGCTGCGGGCGGAGGTCGCCGCGCTCTTTGAGCTCGGCGAGGCGGTGTGCGAGCAGCTGGCTCGTCGTGATCTGGGTCGCCATCTCGGCGAGCTTCCCCTGCTGGAGCTGGAAGCTCGCGATGGGCTTGTCGAACTGCTCGCGGTCGGTGGCGTACTCGCGGGCGACCTCGAAGCAGTCGCGTGCCGCGCCGACTGCGCCCCAGGCGATGCCGTAGCGGGCCTGCGTGAGACACGAGAGCGGGCCCTTCATGCCCTCGACGCCGGGGAGGACGTTCTCCTCGGGCACGAACACGTCGTTCAGGCCGAACTCGCCGGTGATGGAGGCCCGGAGCGAGAGCTTCTCCGTGATCTTGTTGACCGAGAAGCCGTCGCGGTCGGTCTCCACGAGGAAGCCGCGCACCGGGTTGCCGTCGCTGGACCTGTCCCGCGCCCACACGACCGCCACGTCGGCGATGGGCGCGTTCGTGATCCAGGTCTTCGAGCCGTTGAGGACGTAGCCGCCCTCGGCTTCCTCGGCGCGGGTCTCCATCCCCGAGGGGTTCGAGCCGTGTTCGGGCTCGGTGAGGCCGAAGCAGCCGATCTTCTCGCCGCGACCCATGGGCGGGAGCCACTCGTCCTTCTGTTCGTCGCTGCCGAAGGCGTGGATGGGGTACATGACGAGCGCGCCCTGCACGCTGGCCATCGAGCGCAGGCCGGAGTCACACGCCTCCAGCTCCTGCATGAGGAGGCCGTACGCCGTCTCGGAGACGTTCGGCAGGTCGTAGCCGTCCAGGTTCGGGGCGTAGAACCCCATCTCGCCCATCTCCGTGATGAGCTCGGTGGGGAACGTCCCCGCCTCGTAGTGGTCGCCGATGTCGGGTCTGACGCGCTCCTCGACGAACTCGCGGGCGGTGTCGCGGATGAGCCGCTCCTCGTCGTCGAGGTCGGATTCGAGGCCGACGAAGTCGAGCATACAGTTGGTCGGGGCCACGTGCTGAAAAATACTCCTAAATGTTGTCTGAGACCTGTCTGACTGTTCCGGTCACGACTGACTGAGCTTCCGAAGCCACAGCAGAACCAACTATCTTACAACCAAAAACTCGCAGTCACGTCACGCGCTGTTCGAGCACGCGCTCGCCGCTGTCGGCACACGTCAACGCCACGACCTCGTAGGCGTTACAGCACGACTCGACGGTCTCCTCCTTCATCTCGACGGGGCCGCCGTCGGGGCAGTCCTCGAGGAACACCCGGAGGCCGTTGAGCACGCGGCCCCGGGCGATGGGGTCGAGGTCGGCCCAGGCGTCGCGGTCGGAGTCTGCGAGGGCGTGGCCGCCGGCGATGTCGACCCGGAGCGCGGTCCGGGAGGGCCACTCGCCGGCGCGCTGGCCGTCGCGTTCGAGGATGACGGCCTCCGCGCGGAAGTCGAGGTCGTAGTCGCCGTCGCCGAGGCCGAAGACGGCCCGGACGTCCTCGGGGCCGGGCTCCTCGATGGCGGCGAGTGCGTCGTCCCAGCGCTCGGCGAAGGCTTCGGTGAGGCAGACGTCGTCGATGTCGTCGCAGGGCTCGATGGCACCGGCGTCGGAGAGGTACGTCTCGGGGTCGACCTCGCGGGTGTCGCCGGCCGTCGGCATCGGATGTTCGGGCTCCTTGCCGAACAGTCTGAGGACGGACTCGGGCATGTACCGCTTCGTGAGCGTCGGCGTACCCGGCACCAGGTAGCCCCGGAGCCAGATGCTCGCCGCGGAGACGACGAGGACGGCGAGGGCGGCCCCGCCGGCGACGCTGGTGCTCGCGTTCGCGACGGTCAGGAGGGCGACGTCGACGACGCCCGCCAGCACGAGTGCGATGAGGACGTTCACGGTCGTACAGGGCCAGCACCGGTTCTCGCCGGTGTACTCCGGCTCTCGGACGCGGGAGATGACGTTCATACTTGCTTGCAGGAACGGCTCCGATGGTTATATTCGTTTCCCGGATATCTGCCGGCAGGCGGGCGAACGAGCGCCAGCCGAGCTCAGTCGCTCGCCGTGGCGGGCCGCTCCTCGCGAACCGCGGTGGCGTACTGCAGGAAGTTGTCGAACAGCGTCTTCGCCTCGCACGCCTTCGCGTAGTTCTCGTCGGTGATACCGGCGACGACGCGGTCCTTGCGCTCGTCGCTCAGCTCGTCCTTGCCCTCGGTGACGGTGCGGGCGGTCTCGGGGTCGTACTCGGGGTGGAACTGCACGCCGAAGACGTTGCCCTTCCGGAAGCCGTGGGTGCCGTACTCGTTCGTGGCGATCTCCCGAGCCCCCTCGGGAAGGTCGACGACCGCGTCGGAGTGCGTGGTGAACACGGTGAAGCGGTCCGGGAGCCCGTCGAGCAGCGGGTCCTCGCCGCTGCGCTCGACCTCGCGGTAGCCGATCTCGTACTCGCCCATGTCGTCGACCTCGCCGCCGAGTGCCTCGGCGAGCAGCTGGTGGCCCCAGCAGACCCCCAGACAGGGCAGGCCGCGACCGGCGGCCTCGCGGGCGTACTCGCGTGCGGCCCGGATCCACGGTTCGTCCCAGTAGACCGACGAGCGCGAGCCCGTGACGACCACGGCGTCGTACTCGAAGGTCTCGGGTAGCTCGCCGTCGGTGACGGAGAACTCGGCCACGTCGGTGTCCAGCTCTCGCCGGAAGTTCCGGCGGGTGTCCGCCCCGTCGTGGGCGGCGTTCAACAGCGCGATGCGGAGTCGGGTCATGCTCGAAACGCAGGGCACCACCCCTAAAGGACGTTGTGCCCCGGCGAATCCTGCCGACGACGGCGATGCACCGCGATGCCTAACTCTGTAGGACGAACCTCTACTGGCGGCCACACCGAAACAACAGTTGCGGTTGACGCGTCGGAACACCCCCCAAGGGACGACGGACGGACCGTGCCGTCGCCCGCGACGCGTCGAACTCCACGACCGCACCGCTCGCAGACCGCACCCACCACACCGCACGACAGTCCACCAACCGCACCCCCAACGCACCCCACCCATACCTGTCACGACACGCCGCTCCCGGGCCAGCCACCGTGCCCCGGGGATTCCACCGCTGTCCGGGCACCCCCCGTGCCGATCCCCCGCCGACCCTGCCACACCCCGCCCTCCTCCTCCCGCCATCCACCGTTCGCGGCCGCTTGTCCCGACCAGTCGCCCGTCAGTCCACCCGCTCGAAGAACCCGAGCAGCGCGTCGTTGACCGGCCGCGACCGCTCGATGCCGACGAAGTGGCCGGCGTCGGGGTACGCGACCGCCTCCCCGCGCGGGAGCTCCTCGGCGAGTCGTCGGCCCGCCCCGGGGGCGAGCAGTTCGTCCACGCCGGGTACGACGACTAGCGTGGGGTGGTCTATCTCGTACAGCGGCCCGGCGTCGAAGCCGTCGAGTGCGGCGCGCTGGTGCTCCCACGGCTCCCGGTCCGCGTCCTCGCCCGTGCGCCACTCCGCGATACCGTCGAGCACGTCGGGCTGTGCGGCCCGGAACTCGGCCGAGAGCGCCGTCGAGAGCGTCTCCCGGCAGGCGGCGGGGTCGTCCGGGTCGGCGAACAGCGGGCCCGGGTCGTAGGCGTCGCCGGTGGCCGCGCCGGCGAGCAGGGCGAGCTTCCGCACCCGGCCCGAGTTGCGGGCGTACTGCAGCGCGACCATCGCCCCGAGGCCGCTGCCGACGAGGTGGACCGAGTCGGCCCCGTGGTCGGCGAGCACGGCGTCGAGGTCGTTCGCCAGTGTCGCCACCGAGAGTGGACCGGCCGGCGGGTCCGAACCGTCGGTCCCGCGCATCGCCCACGTCAGCGTCTCGAACGGCCCGGCGAGACCGGCGTGCTGCCAGCCCCAGAACCACGGCCCGACGCCGATGTCGGGGACGAACGCCACCGTCTCCCCCTCGCCGTCGGTCCGGTACTGCAGCGTCGTCCCGTCGCGCGTCGTCGTCGGCATAGCTGTGCGGAGCGGTCGCCACCGGAAAGTATTCACGGATGGTGACGACGATACGACGTGATGCGACGTCGTCAGTTCCTCGCCGCGGCCGGTGCCGCCCTCCCCGTCGCCCTCGCAGGTTGTCACGGTCCGCCACGGGTCGAACTCCAGCTGACGCCCCTCCGCGAGGCCGACCTCGGCGAACTGCTCGTGACCACCGCCGACGACCTCGACAGTCAGGAATCGTCCGCCGTCCGACTCGCCCACGAGAACGGTTCGTACGTGGAGACCGCTACGGACGAGTCCAGACCCCTGCTCGACGACGGGGAGGCCGTACGGTACGACGGCCAGGTCTTCGCTGTCCGGACCGTCCGCGTCGCCGTCGAGTCCCGAACGCTGCAGACGTTCGAGGTGACATACATCGGTCGTGGGGACAACACGACCGTCGAGCTCGACGAGGACGCGAGGGTCGTCTCGTACGGCGACCTCCCGCCGGCCGACCGGGAGATGTTCGACGACGCCCACCCCGAGCACCTGTCCAGGGCCGGGAGCGCCGAGAGTTCGTACCCACGCCTCGTCTACCCGGACGACGCCGAGTCGGTCTTCGTCCCGGAGCAGGAGTACGACGCCGTCAGGTACGAGGGCCGGACGTTCCGGGTCGAGTACAACGGACGGTACGTCGACGATAACGGCCGCTTCCGCTACGAACTCGAACCGGTCGCACCCGATATCGAGACGTACGCCGACCGCGTCGTCGACGAGCACGTCTTCACGCTCGACCGGACCGACCTCTCAGAGGAGCAGCGCGAGATGGTCGCGACGGCCATCGACGAGGAGAGGTATGTCGAGGAGGGGGAGGCATCTGACGCCTTCGCGGCGCTGATCGAACGCATCCATTCCAACGACCACGTCGACAGGTCGGTCGGGGAGCTGTCCTACGTCCTTCGCTACGAGGGGACGACGTACCTCTCGACCGTCGACGCCCTCAACCACGACGTCCCGACCACGGAGCCCTACCACACGACGACGGAGGGCGAGGACGGGGGCGACACCACGACCAACGGAACGACGGCTGCTCCGACCACGACGCCCTCGGGCTGACCCACCCGCGGGCCCCCTGGCGATACCCCCCGCCTGACCGTTCCGGGCTTCTTTTGCCACGCCACTGCGAGGTATCGACAATGCACGCGATCAAGGACAGCGTCCACGACTACATCGAGGTGTCGGGCGTCGTCGCCGACCTGCTCGACACGGCGGCGATGCAGCGACTCCGCCACATCAAGCAGCTCTCCACGGTGCGGCTCGTCTACCCCTCCGCGAACCACACCCGGTTCGAGCACTCGCTGGGCGTCTACCACCTCGCCCGGCGCGCCTGCCGCCACCTCGACGTCGACGGCGGGCGAGCCGAGGCGGTCCAGGCCGCCGCCGTCCTCCACGACGTGGGCCACGGCCCGTACGGTCACCAGACCGAGGGCATCATCGAGCGCCGCCTCGGCCGCCACCACGACGAGGTGCACGAGCTGCTCGCCGGCAGCGAGCTCGCCGACGTGCTCGAGTCGCACGGTCTCTCGACGACGGTCGTCGCCGACCTCATCGACGGGCAGGGCGAACTCGGCCAGCTGGTCTCCGGCGAGCTCGACGTCGACCGCATGGACTACCTCGTCCGCGACGCCCACCACTCCGGCGTGCCCTACGGCACCATCGACCAGGCGCGCCTCCTCCGTTCGCTCACCTTCATCGACGGCGACCTCGCGCTCGCCGAGGGGAACCTCGCGACCGCCGAGTCGATGCTCGTCGCCCGGGCGCTGATGAACGCGACCGTCTACCGCCACCACGTCCCCCGCATCGCCGGCGAGATGCTCGAGAGCGCCTGCGAGCGCCTGCTCGACGGCACCGGCCTCGACGCCGAGCGCTTCGCCCGGATGACCGACGACGAGCTGGTCGCCGCGCTGCGCGACCACGAGCCAACCGCCGAGGCCGCCGCCCGCCTGGCCGAGCGCGACCTCTACAAGCGCGCCGTCTGGGCCGAACTCGACGACGTGCCGGACCGCATCGTCGATTCGAGCCACGAGGACGAGCGGGAGACCGAGCGGGCCATCGCCGAGGCGGCCGGCGTCCCCGAGCGCGCCGTCCTGGTGGACGTGCCGGGCCGCCCCGCCATGCCAGAGTCCTCCACCCGCGTCGTCGTCAACGGCGAGGTCCGCCGACTGCAGGACGCCTCGCCGCTGGTCCAGGGCCTCCAGGCCGCCAACACCGTCCAGTGGCGGCTCGGCGTCTACACCCCCGAGGAGTACGTCGAGCCAGTCCGCGACGCGGCCCTCGAAGCGCTCGACCTGCCCGCCTCGGGAACCCGCCCCTCCGGCGACCGGGAAGCCTTCGTTTAGCCAATACGTTTACGGTGGTGCGTATCGGAATCGTACACGGGGTTACGACCCCCCAGATCGGATCAGTCGTTGCCTCCTGATCGATGCCCTGCTCGGCCGGGACCGAGTGGGGACTGGGATACGCCACTATCATATCCTTTTGGTGGCGTGGAACCGACCGTCGGTAGCTGCTTCTGTGTGGACCCCGGCCGAGGCGTCAGTCGACCAGTGGCTGGACCCGGCAGGACTCGTGACGACGACAGCAGCCAGGAAGTCCCGACGTGCTCGTCGCTCCTTTCGTTCCAACCCTACCGCGACCGCACCGCGCCAGCCCTCCCCCTCGACACCCACGCGCCTGCCGGCGCGGGGTGTCTTGGCCGTGTGGCTGGTGCGGGTATCGTCTCTCGGGGTGTGTTCGGAGTCCAACCGCTCAGTAGCCGTCTCGCTGGTCGACCGACTCCGCCGTCGGCAGGACGCCAGCACTCGCGGCCTTGTGGTAGACGATGCCCCAGTACGCGCCGCTCGCGAGGTACATGAAGGCCGAGCCCCAGGCGACGCCGACGACGAGCAGGAGGATGCTGAACGAGGCGATGATGCGGAGGACGACGAACAGCACGACGTAGAGCAGGGAGTACTTGACGTAGTGCCTGCTGAACGCGAGGTCGAAGGTGAGACTGGACGAGAACGTCTTCGTGACGCTCCCGGTGACCGGGTAGACGGTCAGGGCGGCCGGGAACAGGTAGAAGCCGACGAGCCCGAAGATCCAGGCGACGGCGTCGTGGAGCATCGCGCCACCGACGACGGCACCCAGCCAGACGACACACGCGAGCGTGAACACGAGGACGTAGCCCACGCCGTCGGTGAGCATGTCGCCGAAGTCCTCGAACGCGGGCTGGGGGCGGCCCTGTGCGGCGTAGCGGGTGAGCCGGAACACGTAGCCGAACAGGAACACGAGCGGGAGGAAGACGAGCAGCGGGCTGAACAACACGACCGCACCGGCCTTCAGCAGCGGCCCCCAGCCGCGCTGGATGGGGTAGGAGAACGCGAAGTCGAACGCGCCCTTTCGCCGCCAGTCGATGGGCTTCACGTCGTCGGTGCCGTCGCGGCGGCGAGACCGGCCGTGGGCCGTCCTGCCGTGGGCCGTCCGACTGCGGCGGTCGTAGTCGTCCCGGCGTGCGCCGTGGTGCTGGTGTGGGGTGTCGAAGTTCCAGCCGACGCCGTCGCGGGTCTCGGTGGGGTCGCCGCCCGCCGGTTCCGGGGCGCGTCGCGCATCGTGGCGTCGCGCATCGTGGCGTCGGTCGTCCGACCGGTGACGGTCCTCGCGTGGCGGGCGTGCGGCACGCCGTCGGTCGTCGGCCTCCCCGGGCTGTCGCGCATCTCGGCGGTCGCCGTCCACCGCTCGCTCGTCCCCGGGGCTCCGGTGGTCGTCGGGGCGCTCCTGCCGGTCGGTCGGCTCGCTGTCGGCGCGCCACTCGGCCTCGTCGCCCTCCCACGTGTAGTTCGGGTACTCGGGCTCGTCGTCGCCGTCGTCACCTCGCTCGCGGTCGGGTGCGCGTTCGTCCGCCGGGTCGTCCCCGTCACGGGTCACGGCACCGTCACCTGCCGGACGCTGTAGCCCGCCATCTATTTGACACGTTCGCAGGTGGGCGGAAAAAACCTTCCGGCAGGCGAGCGGGCGCTACGCGTCGGCTGGCGGCAGCGGTTCGACCAGCCCCTCCTCGATGGCCTCGCCGTAGAGGTAGCCCCAGTACGCGGCCGGGACCATCGCCGCGAGCGGCACGAGCAGGGTCGCGAAGGTGAACAGGAACAGGACGAACACGCCCACCACCAGGAGTCCGACCAGGAGCACGCTGTCGGCGAAGAAGTGGAGCGCGTACTTCCGGGTGAACGCGAACTCGGGCGTGCGGACGGCGGCCGCCCGGAGGTCCTCGGTCGCCGCGTACGTCGTGAACAGCCCGGGCAGCAGGTACGAGCCGCCGAGGGCGAGTACGCTGGCCAGCAGCACGCTCTCGCCCGCACTCAGGTACACCAGCGTTCCCAGTCCACCGACGGCACCCCACCAGAGCACGGTGACGGCGAGGCCGCACTTCGCGATGCCCCAGATGTCGTCGTACCCGGGCGGCTCCTCGGCTCGCGCGGCCGCGCCGGCGAGACGGGTGACGTAGCCCGCCGCCACCACGCCCGGCACGACGAGGAAGGAGAGGATGCCGAGGACCCCGGTGAGCAGCGCGGCCGACCCACCCTCGGAGAACGGGTACCGGAGGCTGAACGTCACCACGCCGGCGTCGAAGATGCCCGGGTCCATCCCCGCCTCGTCCCGGGGTTCGGCGGCCCGCCGCTCGTACCGCGGGTCGCCGAGCCGGTCGACCCAGCGGTCCGACCCGTCAGCCCCCGTCTCCCGACGGCGCTCGGGAGCGACCCCGTCGTCCCGTGGCGGCGGGCCGGCGGTGGCGTCCCACGTCGCCCTGGACTCGTCGTCGCGGCTCACGGGGCCACCTCCCGCTGACGGTCGCACCGCTGTCGACACATAGTTCGACCGAGACGTGTCGGCAGGAAAAACGTTCCGTCGGTCAGTGGTCGAGGACGGCCCGGAGCACGTCGGGCGCGTCGTCGAGCGCGTCGTCCAGTTCGTCGGTGTCGGGACCGCCGCCCTGTGCGAAGTCCGGTGGGCCGCCGCCGCCGCCGCCGACCTTCGACGCGAGCTGGCTCACGACCGCGCCGGCGTTGACCTCGCTGCCGTCGGGCACGGCGACGACGAACTGCGCGCCGTCGAGCCCGGAGCCAAGCACCGCAATCTTGCCCTCCTCGACGAGCGCGTTGGCCGTCGCACGCAGCTCGTCCATGTCGGCGTCGACGCGCTGGACGACCGCGGGCGTCCCGCCGACGTCGACCTCCTCCGCGCCGTCCGCGCCCGACGCTCTGACCTCGGCGAGCTGCTCCGTGAGGTCCTCGATGGTCTTGCCCCGGGCCTTCCACTCCTCGAAGAACCGCTCGGCCGTCTCGGGCACCTCCTCGGGGGTCACGTCGAGGACGTCGGCGGCCTCGTACAGCGCGTCCTCGGTGCGCTGGGTCGCCTGGATGGCGGCGTCGCCCGCGGCGAAGCTGATGCGCTCGACGCCGTCCTGGACGCGCTCGGTCGTGCGGATCTTGATGGCACCGATGTCGCCGGTGCGGGCGACGTGGGTGCCACCGCAGGCCTGCACGTCCTCGGCGACGTGGATGAGCCGGATGTTCGTGCCCGGCGGGATGCCGCCCTGGTAGAGGTCGAAGCCGTGTTTCTCCTCGGCCTCGTTCCGGTGGGGCCACTCCTGTTTCACCGGCGTGTTCTCCATCACCAGCTCGTTGGCGTAGCGCTCGATCTCCTTCTCCTCCTCGCGGGTGATGCGCTCGTAGTGGTGGACGTCGATGCGCGAGGCGTCGACGCCCTTCTGTGCGCCGGCCTGGCGGATGTGCTCGCCGAGCACCTGCCGGGCGGCGTGGATGACGACGTGCGTGGCGGTGTGGTTGCGCATCAGCTGCTTGCGCCGGTACGTGTCGATCTGGCCGCGGACGAACTCGCCCTTGCCGGGGCTCTCGTCGGTGCGGTGGAGGACGACGCCGTCGCGCCGTTGTACGTCGGTCACCTCGACGGTCACGTCGTCGGTCGAGAGGCTGCCGGTGTCGGCGGGCTGGCCACCGCCCTCCGGGTAGAACATCGTCTGGTCGAGCACCACGTCGTAGCCGTCCTCGCGCTCGAACACGTCGAGGACGACCGCCTCGAACTCGGTGCGCTGCTGGTCCTCGTAGTAGAGCCGTTCCGTCTCGGGCAGGTCGTCGAGCCGTTCGGCCTCGCCCTCGTCCTCCTCCTCGAAGGCGGCGGCGCTGTCGTGGCGCTCGGCGACGAGCGAGTAGAAGTCGTCGGGCACGTTGACCCGCGCACCGGCCTCGTCGGCGATGGCCTCGACCATGTCCGGCTGGATGCCGTGGCTGTCGTACAGCTCGATGAGCTCGCTCGTCGGGATGGGTTCGGACTTGCGGGCGTACTCCTCTGCGAGCTGTTCGACCCGGCGGCTGCCGCGGTCGAGCGTCTCGCGGTACTTCTCGACCTCGGTGCGGACGATGTCGCGGACCGTGTCGCGGTTCTCGTAGCCCAGGCGGTCGGCCTGCATGTCGACGAGCTCGTCGAGCGGCGCGTCGACGCCGACGTTGTCACAGAGGCGCTTGGTGCGGCGCAGGACCATCCGGGCGAGGTAGCCCGTCGAGACGTTCGACGGGACGATGCCGTCGCCGAACATGTACGCGAGCGTGCGGCAGTGGTCGGCGATGGCGTAGATGTCCTCCAGCGGCTCCATCAGCGCCTCCAGCCGGTCGACGTCGACGTCGAGACGCTCCGCGATGTCGCCACGGGCCGTCTCCATGTCCTCGGCCTCGTCGATGTCCATCCGGCCGGCGAGCTTCGCGGCGCGGTTGACGAGTTCGGCCTCGTCCTCGGCGAGGTCGATGCCGGCGTTCTCCTTGAGGAACGCGATCATGTCGGGGTAGACGGCCTCGTACACCGTCGGCGTCCCCTGGGACATCCAGGTCCACCGCTCCAGCCCGTAGCCGGTGTCGACGATGTACGTGTCCATGAAGGAGTAGCGGTTGCCGTCCTTCATCTCGTACTCGCCCTCGGGGTCCTGCTCCATGCACATGAAGACGAGGGTGGCCAGCTCGGCACCGCGGTAGATGACCTCGATGGCGGGCCCGGCGTTGCCGCCGCCGACCCACGGGTCCTCGATGTAGACGATCTCCTCCAGGTTCGCGCCGAGCGACTCGAACAGCTCGTCGCAGTACTGCACCGTCTCGTCCTTCCAGTACACCTCGCCGTGGTAGGCGTACTCGTCTTCGGGGACCTCCTCCTGCGTGTTGAACGCGTGGTGGGCCATCATCTCGAACGCCATCGTGTGCCGGCCCGTCTTGCCCACGTTGTCGATGTCCTGCATCCGGATGCAGGGCTGGCTGATGGTCAGCGGGTTCGCCGGCGGCGGGGTCTGCCCGGAGGTGACGAGCGGCTGGAAGTCGTAGATAGATGCCTGGGTCAGCAGCACGTCGTCCCGCCAGCGGTTCGCCGCCACCGGGTAGGGCTCGATGCGCTCGTGGTCGTGGTCCTCGAAGAACGAGAGGAACGCCTCCCGCATCTCCTCGAGCGTGTACTCCTCGTCGAAGCCGGGGTTGTCGATGAAGCTGTAGTCCTCGCAGGGTGGCTCACCGCACAGCTCCCGGTCGTGGTCGCGCGTCCAGAAGTGAGCGCCACAGCTGGGACACTCCCGGCGCACGAACCCCTCCGTCTCGAAATAGTCGAGACGGTACTCCTCCTCGAGTTCGCTCATAGTTGTCCCACAGTGGCCCTTCGGTCGGTAAAACAGTTCCGCAACCGCCCTTCCTGCAAATTTCGCGACGCTGGCGGGGCTGGGGTGCGGTCCGCCGTGGAGCACGAGACGCCGTCGCCAGGGCACGACATGGTACCGACCCTCGTTAAGTTGCGAGACGCCCAATCTACCGGTATGCCTTCCACGAACGACGGTTCGACCGTCACCTCGCGACTCCCGGACGGCGGCGAGCTGCTCCGCGTCCTCGGCTTCGTCGTGCTGGTGAACGTCGTCGGCGCGACCCCGGCGATCCTCGGCGGCCCGGACAGCGCGTGGTTCCAGTCGCTCGAGAAGCCGTGGTTCTACCCGCCGGGCTGGGCGTTCGGCGTCGCCTGGACCATCCTCTTCTCCCTCATGGGCGTCGCGCTCTACCGGGTCTGGCGCGCGGGGACCGGGCACCGCGCGGTCCGGGTCGCCCTCGGCGCGTTCGCCCTCCAGATGCTGTTCAACGTGGCGTGGACGCCGACGTTCTTCACGCTCCAGCGTCCGGGCCTCGCGCTCGGCATCATCGCCGTCCTCTGGGTGCTCGTCGCCGGCACCATCGCGGCGTTCGACCGCGTCGACCGACCCGCCGCCGCACTGCTCGTCCCCTATCTGGCGTGGGTGAGCTTCGCCACCGTGCTGAACTACGCCATCTGGGCGCTGAACTGACCGCCGGCCCCGAACGCACCGGCCGCAGAGTTAAACCCCACGCGGCGGTATCGGTCTGACAGTGAGCAACGCCGAAACGGAGCTCAACCAGGTCTCCGTGCAGGTCGCGGTACTCGCGCCCGGCGAGGAGCGCGCCGCGACGGTCACGGCCGCCCTCGAAGACGAGTGGACGGCCGTGGCCCGGTCCGCCCGCGACGAGCTCGGCGACGACCCCGCCTGTCTCGTCGTCGCCACGGACCCGACGACCGACGCAGATCTCCTGACTGCGGCCGCCACCGTCGACGCCCCGGTGGTCGTGTTCGCCGACGCCGACCCGGCCGCCGTCAGACGTCTCGCGGCCTTCGACGGCTTCGTCCGCGACGACGGCACGGACGGAGCGGCGGACCGGCTCGCGGACGAGGTCGCCTGGCAGGTCGCCGGCGACGACTACCCGACCGCACTCAGGGAGCGCGCCACCACGGTGACCCGCCTCCATCGCGTCGCGACGGAGCTCGTCGGCTGTGAGAGCGAGACAGCGGTGTACGAGGCCGCCGTCCGCGCCGCCGAGGGGATCCTCGAACTCGACCTCGTCGGCATCGACGTCGCCGAGAACGGCTACTTCGTGCCGGTCGCGGTGTCCGGCGACATGGAGGAGAAGGGCTACGCGGGCGCGGGCCAGATCGCGGTCGACGAGGGCATCGCGGGCGAGACCTACCAGACCGGCACGTCCATCGTCGTCGACGACGTACTCGACCTCGACCGCGACGACCTCGCCCTCGACGGGGACGACCCCGAGTACCGCTCCATCCTCTCGGTTCCGGTCGGCGACTTCGGGGTCCTGCAGGCCGGCTCCCCCGACCCCCACGCGTTCGACGACCGCGACCGGGAGCTGGTCGAACTGCTGATGACCCACGTCGCCGAGACCGTCGAACGGCTCCGTGCCGAGACGCGCCTCCGACGGGAGCACGACCGCCTCTCCGCGCTGTTCGAGAACGTCCCCGACCCGGCGGTCCGGTTCGCGCTCGTCGACGGCGAGCTCCAGGTCCAGGAGGTCAACCCCGCGTTCGAGTCGACCTTCGGCTGGGCGAGCGCGGAGGTCGTCGGCGAGGACATCGACGAGTACATCGTCCCCGACGGGTTCGAGGACGAGGCCGCGTCGCTGAACGAGAAGCTCCTCGCCGGCGAGAGCCTCCAGGTCGTCTCCCGGCGCAAGACCGAGGACGACGTCCGCGACTTCCTGCTGCACGTCGTCCCGTTCGAACGCGGCGAGCGCAGCCTCCAGGGCTTCGCCATCTACACCGACATCACCGAGGAGAAACAGCGCCAGCGCGAGCTCGAACGGCAGAACGAGCGCCTCGACGCCTTCGCGAGCATCGTCAGCCACGACCTCCGCAACCCGCTCTCCATCGCGCAGGGCTACGTCGACCTCGCCGAGGAGACCGGCGAGCCCGAGCACTTCGACGAGATCCGCCGCGCACACGGCCGGATGAACACGCTCGTCGACGACCTGCTCACGCTGGCCAGACAGGGCGACGTGGTCGGGGAGGCCGAGCCGGTCGACCTCGACTCCGTCACGACGCAGGCATGGGCCAGCGTCCGGACCGGCGACGCCACGCTGTCGGTCGCCGACGCCGTCACCGTCGCGGCCGACCGCGACCGACTCGTGGAGCTGCTCGAGAACCTGTTCCGGAACGCCGTCACCCACGGCACCGACGAGGAGGACGACCCGGCGGACACCGAGGGCCCCTCGGGCCGCCGGCCGGACGGCGAGCCACTGCACGTCAGCGTCGGCTCGCTCCCGGACCACCAGGGGTTCTACGTCGCCGACGACGGCATCGGCTACGACGGCGACGACCCCGACAGGATCCTCGAATCCGGCTTCACGACGAGCGAGGTCGGCACCGGCTTCGGACTGACCATCGTGCGCGAGATCGCCGAAGCCCACGGCTGGTCGGTCGACGTCGTCGACGACGACGGGCTCCGCTTCGAGTTCGTCGTCGGACAGAACGGAACACGATAGGGGCGGCCGGGCTCAGTTCGCGGTGTCGGCGTGTCCGCCGAGCAGCCCGTGGAACAGCTGGGTGTCGCCGCCGCTCTCGATGAGCTCGTCGAGGAGGCTGTCCGCACGGTCGGCCTGTGTCTCGACGCGCTCCTCGAGTTCGAGGTACTCCTCGGAGTCACGGAGCGCGTGCTCGGGCTTTCTGGCCTCCAGCACGGCCTTCTTCGAGACCTGCGCGTAGTACTCGCGGAGCTCAGCGTCGTACTCGCTCCGGCACCGGAGCCGCTCGAGACAGCGGTTCAGCGTCTCGCGGTCGACGGGCTTGACGAGGTAGTCGTCGAAGCCCATCTCGATGATGTCGAAGTCGGGCTCGACGGCGGTGACGATGACGACCTGACAGTCGTTGCCGTCCTCGCGAACACGTTCGAGCACCTCGTCGCCGGAGCGACCTGGCAACCGACGGTCGAGCACGATAATCTCCGTCTCCGGTGTCACCGCCTCGACGGCCTCGTCGCCGTCTGCGACGGTCGTGACCGACCACTCGGCACCCAGCCAGGACGAGTAGAGGCTCGCCAACTCTCTGTTGTCCTCGACGACGAGGACGTCGGTCCGACGTTCTGTCATGGTACTCCGTGGTTCGTGTACGGACGATGCTGTTGGTCGGTATAAATGTCTCGGCCCGCACACCGTCCGAGAAGTTGATATTTGCGCCCTCGAGCCTCGAATTATCGAGTTCCGGCTCCGGCAGGCGACTACTCCAGCGCGAGCGAGGCGAGCAGCGCCTCCAGCTGCACCCGCTCGTTCGCGCCGGTCGTGATTCGGTAGTCGGCCTCGCCGAGCCGGTCGAGCAGGTGGACCGCAGCCTGCTCCTCCAGCTCGAACTCCCACGCCGACCGGTGGATCTGGTCGATGATGTCGCCGCCGGCCAGCCCGCGCTCGGTGATGAGCTCGTCGAGCTTCGCCCGCGCCGCCACGAAGTCACCGGAGAGCGCGTCGCTCACCATCGCCTCGACCTCCTCCGGCCGGGCGGTCGACGTGATAGCGTACACCGTCTCCTCGTCGACCGCGTCGCCCATCACCGACGCCGCCTGCAGCGCGTTGATGGCCTTGCGCATGTCGCCGTCGGCCGCGTACACGAGCGCGTCGACCCCGTCCTCGGTGTACTCGATGCCCTCCTCGCCGGCGATGTACCGCACCTGCTTCGCGACCGCCTCGTCCGACAGCGGCGAGAACCGGAACACCGCACAGCGGGACTGGATGGGGTCGATGATCTTGCTCGAGTAGTTACACGAGAGGATGAAGCGCGTGTTGTTCGAGAACTGCTCCATCGTCCGGCGCAGCGCCGACTGCGCGTCCGAGGTGAGCGCGTCGGCCTCGTCGAGGAAGATGATGCGGTAGTCGTAGCCGCCGAAGGAGGAGCGCGCGAAGTTCTTGATGCGGTCCCTGACCACGTCGATGCCGCGCTGGTCCGAGGCGTTGAGTTCGAGGAAGTTCTCGCGCCAGTCGTCGTCGCCATAGACCTCCTTGGCGATGGAGACGGCGGTGGCGGTGTTGTGCATCACCGTCGGGACCTCCCCGGCGACGTAGTTGTGGCTCTCCGGAACGGTGAGGTCGTACACACGCTGGTCCGCTTCGACTCGCTCGACGGACTCCACCTCGTCGTAGTAGAGGTCGCCTCCGACGAGAGTGTCGAGCGTCGTGAGTGCCTCGACAACCTCCATCGAGCACATCTCGTTGGCGACGCTCTCGACCGCGTCGGCGACGGCTTCGAAGCGCGGGAGCGAACCGAGGTCGTGGTCGTCGTTCCGCAACAGGTTCGAAACGTCGTTGCCCCGGAGTCCCGTCTCTGCTGCGAGTCGTTCGAACGAGACCCCGAGCTCGTCGACGAGTTCGACCAGTTCCGTCTGGACGCGCCCGACTGGCGGGACGGAGTCGGTGTCACCGAGATGAACGAGTATCTCCTCGGTCCGTCTCGCGGTCGGTGCCCGACGTCCGTCGGCGTATTCGAGGAGCCTATCGGTTCGGACATCCGTCTCGGCCGAGACCGTTTTTCGCGTCGGAAGCGGTTCGAGTTGCTCTCGCGAGCCGACCCACGTCGCAGGTGTCTTCGTGACCTCCTGAATGTCCCGACGAAGTGCCGCGACGCGTTCGGTCGCGGCCTGTGCGGCATCGAGCCGGGCCGTCGCCGTCGACAGCACCTGCTCCATCGCGGCTTCGTAGTTCTCTCGTCCGGGCGATTCGGGGTTCAGGCTCTCGGGGACTGCGGAGTTCCTGTCGATGTGCAATTGCTCACAGACCGTATCGACCGCGGCCTGGGTCGGCATCGTATCGTAGTTCGGGTTCGACTCCTTCGTTGCGTGTTCGGCCAGCCGTTCGGCCTTGTACCCGAGCGAGAACCCGACCTTCTCCTCGAACCGACGGAGAGCAGGAGCCCCGGAGACGGAGAGCGTGTGGTACGTCGACTCCTCGCCGGAACCGTTCGTGGCGGCCTTGCGCTCCGTCTTTCGCCTGCTCGGGATTCCAATGCCCGCAAGGAGGTACGAGACGAGCGTGATGTGGTCGGCGTTCTTCTGTGTGAGTTCGATTGCACCGTTCTTCGCGACGTACCCCTCAGCGTCGAACATCGCTCGAAGGAACGTCGTCCTCGCGTCCTCCGGGGCGGTGACGATGGCCGAACCGATACCACCGCCGCCGGCAGCGCTCTCGAACACGTCGAAGCAAGACCGGAGGAAGTGCGTGAGCGTCTCGGAGATGACACGGACGAACGGCGTTCCGCCCTGTTCGCCACGCGTCGGTTCGAGGTCAAACGTCTCGACGAGGATACGCTCGAACTCGTCGAGCAGATCCTCGTCGGTGTTGTAGAATCGGATCCGGCCGTTGTCGATTCGCGCTTCTGCAACAGTAAGTCCGACGAGTTTCGCGACGTCCGGCGTCACCTCGTCTGGGACCGAGATCGGGTCCGACCGGTAGTTGTTCGCGTTGACGTACTCGATTCTGTCGACCGCCTGTCGTACCTCGGCCGCCGCCACACCGCGCTCGAATAGGGTCGCGAGTGAGACGCGCGTTGGCGCCCCTTCGTCGAGCGATTCGGCCGCTTCCTGCCAGTACTTCACGACGGTATCCGGGTCGAGGTTCGTCGTCTCGGCCACTGCCTCTCGCGACTCACCGTTCGCGTACGCCCGGAACACCTGCCGCTTCGCGCCGACGTACTCCTCCGCCCCGGTCAGGCCGTGCTCGTCGGCGAGGTCAGATGAAATGTAGGCGTAGATTCGGTCAGAATCGACTGCGCTCGCCCAGTCGAGCGTCGGCTCACCGTCGATAATCGGTGTTTCACGTGGCCGGACGACTCTGTCGCCGCCCCGCAGGTTTTCGGCCTGCCGCCACGCCAGTCCGTCGGTCGAGAGCGTCAGGAGCCGGTGCTCGGGTGTTACGCTGAACTCGTTCCCGTCGCGAGTACTCACGGTGACGAGCTCGTCCGCCTCCTTGCCGAACACCTTCGACGGTGCGACGTACTCGAACGTGCCGTCGTCTCCGAACGTGAGAACCTCCAGACCATCGTCGGGCTCGCCGAACCCGTCCACATCACCGACGACATCCTCGATACGCTCCACTCCTCGGGTCGTGAGAACGGGCGTCTCGCCCGTCACACACTTCCCGACGCCTGCCGGCCCTGCGAACATGAGGTGGGGAATGTCATCTTGCTCGACGTAGCTCCGGATGCGCCCGATGATGTCCTCGTGGCCCACCACCTCGTCGAGCCCGTCGGGGCGGTACTTCTCGATCCAGACCTGCTTGCGACCCCCTGATTCGTCGCCGGTCGCGTCGGCCTCGCTCATATCCGGTTGGAGGAGTCGTCCGTGCATAAAGCCCCCGAGACGAGGGCGCGGGGTCCCATCCTCGCTGGTCGTACGACGACACCCTTACGCGGACGGACCGCCAACCTCGACCTATGCAGGTGACGGTCGACGTGAAGGGCGAGACCACCCACGAGGTCGACCTCCCGGAGCCGACGTACGCGGACCTCCTGGCGGCGGTCGACCTGAGCCCCCACGAGGTGAGCGTGCTCGTCGACGGTCGCCCCGTGCCCGAGGACCAGCCGGTCGAATCGAGCGAGGTAACCGTCCTGCGGCTCATCAAGGGCGGATGACCGAACTCGCACCCGACTTCGAGCTGGCGAACGTCGGCCCCGGGCCGGACCCGTGTTCGCTGCGGGCCCTCGCGGCCGACCACGAGTTCGTCGTGCTGCTGTTCCAGCGCGACTTCTACTGCACGAACTGCCGCAAGCAGGTGCAGGACGTCACGGAGCGCTACGACGAGTTCACCGAACGCGACGCCATCGTCGCCTCGGTGCTGCCGGAGGACCGCGAGCGCGCCGCGGAGTGGCAGGACAGCTACGACCTGCCGTATCCCTTGCTGGCGGACCCCGAGGCGATCGCCAGCGACGCCTACGACCAGCCCGTGAAGTTCGGTATCCTCGGGCGGTTCAGCGACTTCCTCGGCCGGATGCCGGAGGCGGTCATCGTCGACGCCCGCGGTGACGAGCCGACCGTGGTGTGGTCCTACGCCGGCGAGTCGACGTTCGACCGGCCCGAGATAGACGACCTTCTGGACGAACTCGACCGACTGCGGGAGGCCGAACCGACCGCGACCGAGGATGCCTGACGGGCCACCCACGGACGTCCACGTCCGCGAGGGCCGACCCGACGAGCGCGGCGCGGTTGCGGCGGTGCTCGACGCCGCGATGCTCCGGACCGACGAACTCGGGCCAGCACTCGACCGGGGGGACGTGCTGGTCGCGGTCACCGAGGGGCGGGTGCTGGGCGCGCTGGTGCTCGTACCGGACGGCGAGGCGGGAACCGACGGCCCACACGTCGACGCCGTCGCGGTCCGCCCGAACCGACGCGGGCAGGGGATCGGAGGCGCACTGGTCGTGGCCGCGCTGGACCGATGCGGCCCCGACGGGCACCTGACGGCCGTATTCGACGCCGACGTGCGACCGTTCTACGAGTCGCTGGGGTTCGAGATCAGGGAGCGTGGCGACCGGTTGTTCGGGGTGCGATGACGGAGCCTACTCGAACAGCTCGTCGGTGCTGCGTTCCTCGACGGACGGACGCTCCTCGGTGTCTCGGTCGGCATCGGTCGCGCGGCCGTCGCTGCTTCTACGACGCGAGCCGGTTCGGCCGCCGCCGGTCGTCGTCGCAGCCAGCCGTTCGGTGCTGTCCGCGATGCGCTCGACGGCGGTGACGAGCCGGTAGAAGAGCGACACCGCGAGCAGGAACAGGACGATGAGGATGCCGAGCAGGATCGATGCGGTGAGGAACGAGTAGACGACGGCGACGGCACCGATGGAGAGCAGGACGGCGTTCAGGGTGTTCTCGTCCATACCGGACGGTTCCTGCTCGCGTCGTAAAATCCTATCGAGATGCTTAGATTTCCTGTCGCCGGCTCAGACGTGCGCCTCGACGAGTTCCCTTCCGTCGGCGAGGATAGCCTCGACGCGCTCCGTGCTCCCGGCCTCGCCGTAGACGCGCATCTTCGGCTCGGTGCCGCTCGGGCGGACGAGCAGCCAGGAGCCGTCCTCGAGGAGCAGCTTGAAGCCGTCCTTCGTCACCACGTCGGCGACGGCGACGCCGGCGACCTCCTCGGGGATGTCCTCGCCGAGGTCGTCGACGACGCGGGCCTTCTCGGAATCGGGGCAGTCGACGCTGAGCTTGTGCTGGTGGATCTCGCCGAACTCGTCGAGGAGGGCGTCGACGCGCTCGTCGTAGGACCGCTCGGCCTCGACGGCGGCGGCGAGCAGCGCCATCAGCACGCCGTCCTTCTCGCGGATGTGGCCCCGCACCGCGAAGCCGCCGGACTCCTCGCCGACCATCAGCGCGTCGTGCTCGCCCATCGCCTGCGCGACCCACTTGAAGCCGACGGGGGTCTCGATGACCTCCTCGCCGTGGGCCTCGGCGATGCGGTCGAGCAGGAACGTCGTCGAGACGGTGCGGACGACCGGCCCCGAATCCGACTCGAGCAGGTAGTCGTACGTCGCCGCGAAGAACAGGTTCTCGTCGAGGAAACCGCGCCCGGGCGTCACGATTGCGATGCGGTCGGCGTCCCCGTCGTTGGCGATACCGAGGTCGGCGTCGCGCTCGCGAACCGTCTCGATGAGTTCCTGGAGGTTCTCCTCGCTGGGTTCCGGCGAGGAGCCGCCGAACTCCGGGTCGCGCTCGCAGCGGATGCGGTCGACCGTCGCGCCCGCCGACGCCAGCAGTGCGTCGGTCGTGTCACGGCCCGAGCCGTGCATCGCGTCGTACACCACGTGCAGGCCGTCGAGGTCCCGCCCGACCAGCTCCATCGCGTGCTCGGCGTGGGGGGTCACCTCGTCGACCTCGGAGATGGTGCCGTGCTGGGACTCGGGCAGCGGGTCGGGCTCCGCCAGCCGCTCGGCGATGGCGTCGGTGGCCCCCGGCAGCGCCGGCGAGCCGTCGCCCATGATGAACTTCACGCCGTTGTACTCCGGCGGGTTGTGGCTCGCGGTGATCATCAGCGCGCCGGCGAGGTCGCGCTCCTGTGACTGCCACGCGGTCAGCGGCGTCGGGCGGTCGCGACCCTCGGGCATCACCACGTCGAAGCCGTTGGCACAGAGCACGCGCGCCAGCTCCTCGGCGAACCCCGGCGAGGACTCCCGGGCGTCGTAGCCGACGGCGACGGTCCCGCCCTCGTGGCCCTCGTCGCGCAGGTAGGTGGCGACCCCCTGCCCGACCATCCGGACCCGGGGAGCGGTGAACTCGTCGAGTGTCGCACGCCAGCCGTCGGTGCCGAACGAAATCGCGTCCATACGCGACCAATCCACGGCCGGCGCGATAAAACCCCGCCGACCGCACCGCGATGCTGGATTCCACGACCCACCGCCCGGCGCGCGGCTGTCTCGGAATCCCGGAGCGATTCCGGTGGCACTGAGAGCTTGCTCTCGCTCCGGCGGGACTGCACGACCGACAGTGACCCACGAACCCGGACGGATAGGGGAGACTCATCTCAAACGCGAAACCAGAATCGCGACCACCGGAACCACCAGTAGCCCACCCACCACGAACGGCGTCCAGTGCGCCGCGAAGGCGTACAGCCCGGCCATCGCTGGCGGGCCGACGGTCCGCCCGAGGCTCCCGGCACCCTGCGTGACGCCGAACGCGCTCCCCTGCCGGTCCGCGCTCGCCGACGTGGACACCAGCGCACCCAGCGCGGCGTTCAACAGCCCGTTCCCGAACGAGAGCAACGGCAGTAACAGCACGAGTGCGAACGCCGAGGGCGGGAGCGACGCCACGGGAGGCAGCACCCGGCCGAGCGTCGGGGCGAACGGGATGACGGCGAGCGCGACCGTCAGCGCGGTCGCACCGACGATGGCCATCCGAGGGTCGCCGATGCGCCGGGACACCCGGCCGACCAGCCCGCCCTGGACGACGACGCCGAGGACGCCGATGTAGGTCAGGAAGAGCGCGGCCTCGGGCTCGCCGTAGCCGAAGGTGTCGGCGAGCCACGGGATGAACGCGACCTGCACGCCGGAGAACGCGAGCGAGACGAGGAAGAAGGCGGCGACGAGTCCGCGGAGGTTCGCGTCGGCGAGTGCGGTCCGGAAGCTCCCGAGGAGCGTCTCGCGCTCGCTGGCCGACCGACGGCGCTCGGGCTCGGGGAGGAACAGGAGGGCGACGACGATGGCGAGCACGGACATGCCGGCGGCGGCGAAGCTCGGCAGGGAGAAGCGCGTCGCTGGCACGAATCCGGGGAGCACGTCGCGGGCGGCCGAGACGACGGCGTCGCTGGCGAGCACGCCGCCGATGGCGGGGCCGAAGATGAACCCGAGCGCGAACGACGCGCCGAGGATGCCGAGTGCGGCGGCCCGCTCCGCCGGCGGCGTGATGTCGGCGACGTACGCCTGCGCGGTGGCGATGTTGCCGCCCATCGCGCCGGCGAGCATCCGGGCGACGAACAGCACCCAGAGCGCGCCGGCGAGCCCGAAGACCGTCCAGGCGACGACGCTCCCGAGCAGCGAGAGCACGAGGACGGGACGACGGCCTCGGGAGTCGGAGAGGCGACCGAGCAGGGGCGCGAACACGAACTGCATGACCGAGTACGAGGCGGCGAGCAGGCCGATGTAGACGTCCGAGACGGCGAAGCTCCGGACGTAGAACGGCAGGATGGGGATGACGATGCCGAAGCCGACCAGGTCGAGGAAGACGACGAGGACGACGGCGAACATCGCGCGGCGTCGCGGGACGGACTGCGGCGTCGGCTGGGCGTGGGTGGCCGTCATCGCGGCTCACCCCGGGTCGCGGGTCGGCGACCGGACCGGCGCGCGTGCGGGGTCACTCGTACCGGAGCGCGTCGATGGGGTCGGTTCTGGCCCCGCGCCAGGCCGGGTAGAGGCCCGCGCCGACCCCGACGAGGATGCCGACGGCGACGGCGATACCGAACCACTCGATGGGGTACGTGAGCGGGATGTCGATGTACTGGGCACCGGCCCAGCCCGCCGCGAGGCCGAGCAGGGTCCCCAGGACCGAGCCGATGATGCCGACGATGACCGCCTCCGTGACGAACAGCGTCAGGATGTCGCGTTTCTGCGCGCCGACGGCCTTCATGATGCCGATCTCGCGGGTGCGCTCGGTGACGGAGACCAGCATGATGTTGGCGATGCCGATGCTCCCGACGACGAGGCTGAGCGCGGCGATGCCGACGACGAAGGCCTGCAGCTGGTCGAGGACGGCCTGCAGCTGTCCCAGGAGTTCGACGCTGGTCTGGAGCTGGTAGGTGAGCTCGTCGCCCGCCTGTGCCTCGGCGTCGGACTCGGTCTCGAGGTAGGTCCGGGTGGACTCCTTCGCGCGGTCGACCGCGTCGAGGCTGTCGGCCTCGACGACGATGGCAGCGAACCGGGGCGTCTCCTGTGCGCCGGAGACGAACTCGGTGTAGTACGGGTCGAGCGGCAGGTACACCCGGGGCCCGGGGCCGAAGCCCTCGAACGGCGAGCGGGCCTCCGAGTCCGCGGTGATGCCGACGACGGTCGCGTTCACCTGCCGGCCGCCGAAGGTGGTGACGGTGATGGTGTCGCCGACGGTGACGTTCCGCTCGAAGGCGTTCGCCATCGCGGGGTTGAGGACGGCCTCGCGTTCGCCCATGCGGAACTGTTGCCCCGTCGCTATCTCGTCGGCGTCGACGTACTCCACCCCGGTTGCGACCACCGCATCCTGTCTGGGGATGCGCTCACCCCCGAAGTCGACGCTCTGTGACGGGATCGGCGTGTAGCCGTAGGCGGTCCGCACGCCGGGCTGTTCGGAGAGGTTCTCCACGTCCGCCTGCGTGAACACGGGTTGTGCGCCGGCGAGCGGGCCCTGGTTCCCGGACTCCTCGGGGGCGGCCCAGCCGTAGATGTTCTGTCGGTCGTCCGGGCTGATGTCGCCGATGATGCCCGCCTGCAGGCTCGCCCCGAGCGTGACGAACGTGATGACGGCGGCGACGCCGATGACCACGCCGAGCGTCGTCAGCGTCGACCGGAGCTTGTGGCTCCGGATGGCCCGCCACGACATCCGGAGGTTCGTCAGCGGTTTCACGGCTCCACCCCCGCCTTCCCCACCGAGCCCAGCTCCTCGATGCGTTCGATGTGGCCGTCGAGCAGGTGGACGACGCGCTCGGCGTGCTCGGCGATGGGCCGCTCGTGGGTGACCATCACGACGGTGTTGCCCTCGGCGTGCAGCTCCTCGAACAGTGCCATGATGTTCTCGCCCGTCTCCGTGTCGAGGTTGCCCGTCGGTTCGTCGGCGAGGATGAGCGCCGGGTCGTTGACGAGGGCGCGGGCGATGGCGACGCGCTGGCGCTGGCCGCCCGAGAGCATGTTCGGGACGTGGTCGAGCCGGTCACCGAGCCCGACGCGCTCCAGCAGCTCGGTCGCCCGTTCGCGGCGCTCGTCCGCCGGCACACCGCGGAACACGAGCGGGAGCGCGACGTTCTCGACGGCGGTGAGCCGCGGCATGAGGTTGAACGTCTGGAACACGAAGCCCACCTCCTCGCCGCGGATGCGGGTGCGCTCGCGGTCCGACATCGCGGTGACCTCCTGCCCGTCGAGGTACACCGTCCCCTCCGTCGGCGTGTCGAGACAGCCGACGACGTTCATCAGCGTCGACTTGCCGGAGCCGCTCGGCCCCATGACGGCGACGTAGGAGCCCCGGGGGATCTCCAGGTCGACGCCGTCCAGCGCGTGCACCGGCTCCCCGACCATGTACGTCTTCCTGACCGCCGAGAGCGAGACGGCCGCACTCTCCCCTGTCGAACTCATACACATCTGCAGGGTCGTCGCGGGCAAAAAGGTGCGTCCCAACGAGTGCGACCGTGTAGCGCCCCGATAGCGCATCGTTCCGGACTGGTCTGGTGTCCGTCCGAGCACCCTGTGAGGACAGGGTCTGTCGCCGACGTTCCCGGCGGAACGCCACGCACGGGAACGCATTAGGGCCAGCCCGGCGCACGTGTACGCATGAAGAACACCGAGGGTAGTTCGGAGGCGAAGCGACGCGCCGGCGAGCACGCCGCGGGTCTCGTCGAGGACGGCGAGGTCGTGGGCCTGGGCACCGGCTCCACGACGGCCCACGCCATCCGTGGGCTGGGCCACGCGGTCGACGCGGGGCTGGACGTGCGGGGCATCCCCACCTCGTTCCAGTCCCGGCAGCTCGCGCTCGACGCCGACATCCCGCTGACGAGCCTCGACGCGGTCGACGGCGTCGACGTCGCCATCGACGGGGCGGACCAGGTCGCCGAGCGGCCGGGTGGTGGCTTCGACCTCGTGAAGGGCGGCGGGGCGGCCCACGCCCGCGAGAAGATCGTCGACGCGGCAGCCGACCGGTTCGTCGTCGTCGCCGACCCCTCGAAGCTGGTCGACCCGCTCGACTACCCGGTTCCGGTCGAGCTGTTGCCCAACGCCCGGCCGACCGTCGCCGCCGCGGTCCGCGACCTCGGCGGCGAGCCGGACCTCCGGATGGCGAGGCGCAAGGACGGTCCCGTCGTCACCGAGAACGGGAACCTCGTGTTCGACTGTGACTTCGGCCCCATCGACGACCCGGCGACGCTCGCGACCGAGCTGTCCGCGCTCCCGGGCGTCCTCGAGCAGGGGTTGTTCGTCGACCTCGCCGACGAGGTCCACGTCGGCCACGGGGACGGCGTCGACGTGCTGGGTCGCTGACGGGCCGTCGCCGGGCACGGTGGACTGCGGACCGAGCGCCATCGCTGTCGCTGGGCACGGGTGAGTCCCGCCCGGGCGACACGGCCGTCGCTACCGGGTGGAGAAACGATTAGAAGTGAGGAGACGCGCTTACAGGTCGCGCGGCTGGACCGTCTTCCGGTCGTTCGCCTCCGCGCGTCGGGCGGCGTCCTCGAGGAGCTCCTCGACTTCCTCGTCGAGTGCGTCGTAGAAGTCCGATGCGACGTTCTTGTCCTGAAGCGCTTCCTTGACGGCTGCCTTGACGATGAGGTCTGCCATACGAGCGGTGATTCCCGCGCACCCTTTATAATACTTGCCAAATAGTCCGGCCATAGGCCCTGAGACGGTCGTGTAGGCGTAACACGAACCGAAACGGACACGTCCGTTGCCGGATGTGACCGTCGTCGAAACCACCGGACACCGGAGAGAGGTCGACGCTTGCTTGCGTTTTCCCGACCAGATACCGTCGGTACACGTCCCGCATCGGTGTCGGGCGAATCGCGCCCACAGTTTCCATCTCGGGCAAGTTTTATTCTGTTCACCACAATCACCAGTGGTGGTTGCAAACCAGAGCTTGCTATTCAGCAATTTAGTTTGTCCCTGTACGAATTTGGGTGAGAATCTGGAACAGGTATTTGGTGGTCCGAATCGTAGCGACGGGTACCGGACGCCCGTCCGACGGAACCCCACCATGCCATCGTGTGACAACTGCGGTTCCCATGTTTCGGAACAGTTCGCCCGCGTGTTCGCCGACGAACACGGAGAGATACTCGCGTGCGTCAACTGCTCGGCGAACGCGGGAATCGCCGAAGAGGCGAAGCGACGCGCACAGCAGCCCTGAAAGGACACGGTCGCCCGGTACGCGAAGCCTTTCAGTACTCCCACCTCGAACCGACCAGCCGTGAGTAGCCACCACGTCTACGTCCTCCGCTGTGCCGACGACACGCTGTACACCGGCTACACCACCGACGTCGAGCGCCGCGTCGCCGAGCACGACGCCGGCGAGGGCGCGAAGTACACCCGCGGCCGCACACCGGTCGAACTCGTCCACGTCGAGTCCTACGACGACCGCGGCACCGCGATGTCCCGCGAGTACGAGATCAAACAGCTCTCGCGGCACCGGAAAGAGCGGCTCGTCGACGACTGACTACTCGAAGCGCCGTGCTGCCGCGACGATATCCTCGCCGAGCGTCTCCAGCCGGTCCGCGATGTCGGCGTCGGTGACCGCCCGCCCGTCCGCCTCGTCGGGGTCCGGCGCGAACTTCGAGGACGCGTTCCGGATACCGACCTGCCCGGGGATGACGTGGCCGTGCACCCCGCGGACCGTGCTCCGCAGGTGCTCGAGCGTGCTGCCGTAGGAGCCCCCGCCCGCCGTCGCGACCAGCGCGACCGGCGTGTCCTCGTAGTCGTCGAAGCCGCAGTAGTCGTGGAAGTTCTTCAGCACGCCCGAGTACGAACCGTGGTACACCGGCGTCCCGAGCACGACCGCGTCGGCCACCCGGACCTGTCGCGTGTAGCGCTCGACGCCCTGGTCGTCCTCGTCGGGGTCGAACATCGGAACGTCGGCGGTCCGGAGGTCCAGCACGTCGGTGTCGGCACCCTCGGCCTCGGCCGCCCGCAGGACGTGCGCCAGCGCGCTGTGCGTGTAGCTCGTGTCGCGGAGACTGCCGGAGACGGCCAGTACCGTCGGCGAACTCGTCATTGTCCCGAACTCGGGAGTCGACGTACAAAAGCGCGTCAGTTGTCGTCGCCGGTCGAGACGGCGTCTCTCAGTCGGACTGTGCCTCGGAGTCGTCTGTTCTTGGCGCGAACACCGCGACGACCAGCAGGAGCCAGCCGGACGCCATCCCCTGGCTCACCAGGGTGACGCCACCGGTCGCGAGTGCCACGCGGAGCTGTGTGCTGAGTGCGATCACCTCCGCCGCTGTCGTCGGTCTCCGACGCAGTGCAGCGTGCGTCGGGGCGTCGGGGACGCGTCCGACGCCAGTAGCAATCACGAACGGACGCGTAAAAGAGGTGAGCGAGGCTCGGTGAAAGTGAAAGTGGAATCCGGTATCTCCCACCGTGGGCGGGCCGTTCAACGGCGCTACCGCCGGCTGAATCAGTTCCGTTCGGCGGTCCTCACTGCGACGACCTCACCCGACGAGCGACGCGAGTTCGTCCCCGACCGCGGCGACGTACTCGTCGGGCTCGTAGCCCAGCCGGGACACCCACACGTCCTGGTACGACGGATGCAGAATCGGCAGGACGGCACAGCCGAGCACCCCGGATTCGACGGGCGAGAGCACCGCGTCGAGGAAGCCGTCGAGGGCCCGGTCGTCGAACGCGAACACCGTCTCGGTGGCGTGCTTGCCGGTCGGGACGACAACCGACGGGTCGACGGCTTCGAGCTCGGTTCCGAGATGGTCCCGGCAGTTCGCCAGCTCCTCCGCGGTGGGCTCGCGGTTGCTCCCGTCGCCGTCGCAGGGGAAGCAGTTCACCGCGTTCGTGTAGAAGGCGCCGGGGAACCCCGCGTCTGCGAGCAGCCCCCGCACCCGGCGACCGGAGTGCCGGGAGGTGTAGGCCATCCCGGTCCAGTTGCCGCCCCGCCAGCTGTCGGCGTCGGGCTCGCCGCTCGCGGGGGCCTCACCGACGACGACCACGTCGGCGTCCGTCGGGCCGTTGCCCCACGCGATGCGCTCCCGGCAGTCGACGAGTGCGGGGCAGCGTTCGCAGCCGGGCTCGACGACGAGCCGGTCGTCGGGCTGGGGGAACCGGGTCACTCCAGCAGCGGCATCGCGATGCCGAAGCCGAACACGGAGACGAAGCCGACGACGATGCCGAGGCCGACGGAGTCGGTCAGCAGGGTCTCCTCCCACGCGGGCAGGGTCCCCCAGATGGCGTGGCCGACGAACTCGCCGCCGGCACCGGCGACGAACAGACCGAGGCCGAGCAGGAAGCCGACTTTCGTCAGGCGAGCGTAGTCCAGCGAGTTTCGCTGTCGCATGAACTCGTGTCCTCGGAGGGTCCTCAAAGCTTTTTCGCGCGCCACGTAGCGGCCCCGAAAGATAGATGAACGTCAGGGGGCTCCGAACAGCCATGTCGTGGACACTGCTGGAACTGCTGCCGGAACTGCTTCCCATCGCCGGCTACTCGGTCGTCGCAGGCCTGCTGACCGTGCTCGGTGTCGGTGCCGAACTGGAGAGCTGGCACACCTTCCTCACGGAGGGCCTCTCCGTGATGACGCTCTGGTACGCGTTCATGGGTGCCGCCATCCTCTACGCGGCGGTCTACCTCGTCGGCTACGAGCAGCTCCTGCCGCGCGTGCGTCGCGTCGTCGCCGAGTGATCGGCCTCCTGGGGCGGCCGTCTCGACCCTGACGACGAAAGCAAACCACTGGCGGGCGGCCACCAGACTGATGTCAACGTACCGCAAAGTTCCGACCATGCGGGAAGGGGGTCAGGAGAGCATCTTCTCCACCGACCAGGGGGAACGGACACACGAGTATCCCGAGAGCATCTTCCGGGAGGCCGAGCGGGAGATGGTCGTCATCGACGGCGGCCGGTCCTACCGACTCACCGACGACGGCTGAGGGACTGGCGGAGCGGTCGCTCCCGTCGACGCCGACATCGGACGACGCGCCGTCGTCTGCAGGACCGATTGTCCTTTAATGTCGGAGCGAGACACCTCCGACATGGAACGATTCGGGGAGGTGTCGGACCAGTACGACCCGGACGCGGTCGAGGACGGGATGTTCTCGTACTGGGACGACGTCGACGCCTACGAGCAGACGAAGGAGCACCGGGCCGACGGTGAGCGATTCTTCTTCGTGGACGGCCCGCCGTACACCTCCGGTGCGGCGCACATGGGGACGACGTGGAACAAGTCCCTCAAGGACGCCTTCATCCGCTTCTACCGGATGCAGGGCTACGACGTGACCGACCGGCCCGGCTACGACATGCACGGGCTGCCCATCGAGACGAAGGTCGAGGAGCAACTCGGCTTCGAGAACAAGAAGGACATCGAGGAGTACGGCGAGGACGCCTTCATCGAGGCGTGCAAGGAGTTCGCGAACGAGCAGCTCGAGGGCCTGCAGTCCGACTTCCAGTCCTTCGGCGTCTGGATGGACTGGGAGAACCCGTACAGGACGGTCACCCCGGAGTACATGGAGGCCGCCTGGTGGGGCTTCGACCAGGCCCACGACCGCGGCCTCGTCGAGCAGGGACAGCGCTCCATCAACCAGTGCCCGCGCTGCGAGACCGCCATCGCGAACAACGAGGTCGAGCGCCACGACGTGACCAAGCCCGCCATCTACGTGCAGTTCCCACTGGTCGGTGAGGAGGGCAGCCTCGTCATCTGGACGACGACCCCGTGGACCATCCCCGCGAACACGTTCGTCGCCGTCGAGGACGGTGCCGAGTACGCGAAGGTCCGCGCGGAACGCGACGGCGAGACGGACGTGCTGTACGTCTCCGCCAGTCAGGTCGAGACCGTCCTGAAGGCCGGGCGCTACGACGACTACGAGGTCCTCGACGAGCTCGACAGCGACGACCTCGTCGGCATGGAGTACGAGTACCCGCTGCCCGAGGAGGTGCCCGAGCACCCACAGGGCGAGGGCACGGGGCAGGTGTACACCGCCGAGTACGCCGACGCCGACGACAAGTCCGGGATGGTGCACTCCGCGCCCGGCCACGGTGAGGAGGACTTCGAGCGCGGCAGCGAGCTCGGCCTGGAGATATTCTGCCCGGTCGGCAGCGACGGCCGCTACACCGAGCTTGGCGGGACGTACGCCGGGCAGTTCGTCCGCGACGCCAACGAGAACGTCATCGCGGACCTCGACGAGAAGGGGCTCCTGCTCGCCCACGACCCGGACTACCTGGTCGAGGGCGAGGGGAAGTGCTGGCGCTGTGACACCGACATCGTCCGCCTCGTCACCGACCAGTGGTTCATCACCGTCTCGGACATCAAGGACGAACTCCTCGAGAACATCGAGGACAGCGAGTGGCACCCGCCCGACGCCCGGGACAACCGGTTCCGCGACTTCGTCGAGGGCTCGCCGGACTGGAACGTCTCCCGACAGCGCTACTGGGGTATCCCCATCCCCATCTGGACCTGCGACGACGACGGGTGCGACCACCTGAACGTCGTCGGCACGCGCGAGGAGCTCGCCGACCGCGTCCATCAGGACGTCGACCCGAACGAGGTCGACCTGCACAAGCCGACGGTCGACGACCTCACGATGGACTGCGGCGGCTGCGGTGCCGAGGCCACCCGCGTCCCCGACGTGTTCGACGTGTGGCTCGACTCCTCGGTCGCGTCGTGGGGCACCCTCGACTACCCGAGCGAGACGGACGACTTCGAGGAGCTGTGGCCCGCCGACCTCATCATGGAGGCACACGACCAGACCCGCGGCTGGTTCTGGTCCCAGCTCGGCATGGGCAGCGCCGCCCTCGGCGAGATCCCCTACGAGGAGGTGCTGATGCACGGCTGGGCGCTCATGCCCGACGGCCGCACGATGTCCAAGTCCAAGGGCATCCTCGTCGACCCGAAGGAGGTCATCGACGAGTACGGCGTCGACCCGATGCGCCTGTTCCTCCTCTCGCGCAACCCCCAGGAGGAGGACATGCGCTTCTCGTGGGACGAGATGGAGAACATGACCCGGGACCTGAACATCCTCTGGAACGTGTTCCGGTTCCCGCTCCCGTACATGCGCATGGACGGGTTCTCCCCCGACGACGTCGACGTCACCGACGCCGACACCGAGCTCGTCGACGAGTGGGTGCTCGCCCGGCTCCAGTCCGTCAAGGCGGAGATGAGCGAGCAGTGGCTGGAGCACCGCCGCCCCGACCGCGCGCTCGACGCGCTGCTCTCGTTCGTCGTCGAGGACGTCTCCCGGTTCTACATCCAGGTCGTCCGCGAGCGGATGTGGGACGAGGAGGACAGCGCGTCGAAGACGGCCGCGTACGCCACCTTCTACGCCGTCCTCAACGACGTCGTGAAGCTGCTCGCGCCGTACGCGCCGTTCGTCAGCGACCGCATCTACAACGCGCTGACCGGCGACGACGGCCACGACACCGTCCACATGTGCGACTGGCCCGAGCCCGACGAGTTCTGGGCCGACGAGCAGCTCGAGACCGACGTGGAGCTGCTCCGCGCGGTCGAGGAGGCCGGCTCGAACGCCCGCCAGCAGGCCGACCGGAAGCTCCGCTGGCCCGTCCAGCGCGTCGTGGTCGTCCCCGACGACGAGCGCGCCTACGAGGCCGTCGAGCGTCACCGGGACCTGCTCGCCGACCGACTGAACTCGCGCGAGATCGAGCTCGTCGCGCCCGAGACGGAGTGGGCCGAACTCGCCTACGCCGCCCGCGCCGACATGGGCGAGCTCGGCCCGGCCTTCGGCGACCGCGCACCCGAGGTCATGAACGCGCTCAACGAGGCCCGCATCGACGCGCCTGACCTCGACGCGCTCCGGGAAGCCGTCGGCGAACCCGACCTGGAGGAGTCGATGGTCGAGTTCGTCAGCGAGACGCCCGAGGGCGTCACCGGCAGCCGGTTCGACGTGGCCGGCGACGAGCGCGGCGTCGTCTACGTCGACGCGACGCTCACCGAGGACATCGAGAGCGAGGGCTACGCCCGCGAGGTCGTCCGCCGCGTCCAGGAGATGCGCAAGGACCTCGAACTCGACATCGACGCCGAGATCCGCCTCGAGGTCGACGTCGAAGACGAGCGCGTCGCCGACCTCGTGCGCCGCCACGAGGGCCTCATCGCCGAGGAGACCCGTGCCGAGTTCGGAAGCGTCGACGACGGCCACCGCAAGGAGTGGGCGGTCGAGGGCGTCACGATGACGCTCGCCGTCGAACCCGTCGCCGAGGCGACCGCGGACGACTGACACCCGGGCACAAGACACATCCTCTCGCCGACCGTCAGTTGGACACGATGGACCGTCGGGTCGCGCTGCTCACCGTCCTGCTCGTCTCGCTCGTCGCCGCGCCCGCCGCGACGCCGGTGTCGGAGACGTCCGACGCGGCGACGCTCGACCCCTCCAGGTCGGCATCGGACGCGATCGCGTCGAACGAAACCGTCCACGCGGCGGCGGAGACGGCCGGCCCGACGATATCGCGGACGCTCACGCTCCACCTGACGCCGGACCGGCCCGGCGAGATACGGACGGTGGTCAGCTTCGACATCCCCGAGGAGGTGACCGAGCTCGGCGTGCAGTTGCAGTCCAACGCCGACGTGCAGTCGACCGAGAACTTCGAGCGCGACGGCGGCCGGTACGTCTGGACGGGCGACGGGTCCGGCGGCTCGGTGACGTTCACCTACGACGCGAACGAGACGAGCGACATGGGCGGGCGGGCGGCACTCGCCGAGGGACTGGGTGCCACGAGCGCCGACGCGCAGGTGGCGGAGTACGCCTTCGCCGATACGGGCGACTGGGCACTCGTGCGAGCACCCAGCATGGGTGTGGATGCCAGTGGGTACTGGGAAGGTTCCCTCCGATTCGAACGGGAAGTGACGGTCGCCGGTGAGGGGACGACCGGCGGCTACATGGCCTACCTCGGCCCGATGACGACCTACAGCGAGACCGCCGACGGCCAGGAGATCACGCTCGCCGTGCCCGACGCGGCGGAGATGCGCGAATCGCCCGAGGCCGTGCTGGCCAGCCTCGCGAACGCGAGCGAACGGCTCCGGGTGGGCCAGCGCGACGAGACGGCGCTCGTCATCGCCGCACCGCGGACCGTCGACTGGTCCTCGGCCGGGCTCCAGTACGGCGACACGGACGCGTGGGTCGTCGCGGACGCACGGCTCGACCGGGCGAACAACGTCTGGCTGCACGAGTACGTCCACACGAGACAGGAGTTCCGCACGGACCGGTCGGGCCGCTGGCTGACCGAGGCGTCGGCGGACTACTACGCGGCGCTGCTGGCCTACGAGCAGGGCCACATCGGCTTCGACGCGTTCCGCGAGAAGCTCGAACGCGGGACGGCGGATCCGCAGTCGACGGCGGTACTCGCCGAGCCGGCGACCTGGAGCAACAGCGCGAACTACCTCAAGGGCGCGCTCGTCACCGGGGGCATCGACCGCGAACTCCGGACGGCGACCGACGGCGAAGCGACGTTCCAGCGGGTGCTGCGCCGGCTGAATGACCAGGAGAGCAACGTCGACAACAGCGACATCCTGGCCGCGGTCGAGGCGGTGTCGGGGTCGGACGTGCGCTCGTACGCCGACCGGTACACGACCGGGTCCGAGGCACCCGAGCCATGGTCGCGCGAGACCCACGCGGAGCTGTTCGGGCCGGTGCCCGCCTCGTTCGCGTACATGCTGGCCGACGGCTCGCCGACGGTCGCGGGTCCGTACCGGAACACGACGGTCAACATGTCGCCGACGCTGGCGGTCGGGGAGACGCTCGAGATCGGTGCCACCGTGGAGAACGTCGGCGACGGCGACGGGACCTACGAGACGCAGCTCGTCGTCGACGGCTCTGTCGAGGCGACGGAGTCAGGCGAGCTCGGCCCCGGCGAGACCGAGACGCTCGCGTTCGAACGGACGTTCGACGAGGCGGGCACCTACGACGTGCGCGTCGCCAACCGCGAGCTGACCGTGACCGTGCGCGAGCCGGCGACGCCGCGGGTGACGAGCATCGAGGCTCCCGAGTCGGTGACCGTCGGCGAGGCGTTCACCGTCCGGGCGACCGTCGACAACGAGGCGGCCTGGCCGGCCGCGGGCGACGTCTCGCTGTCGCTCGACGGCGAGGAGAGCCACACCGACACCGTCCGGCTCCCGCCCCGGAGCCGGCTCACGTACACCGGGAGGGTGACCATCAGCGAGGCCGGCGAGCACGTCGTCCGCATCGGCGGCGAGCAGGTGACAGTCACCGCCGTCGAGCCGGCGACGACGGCCGGGACGGCCGGTGACGGCGACGCGGAGGACGGCGCGACCGGTGACGGCGGTGGAGGGAGCGGCGAGTTGCCGATGCCGGGCTTCGGTGTCACCGGAGCGGTGGCGGCGCTGGTCGGTCTCCTGGCGGGAATCGGACTGCACCGGCGACAGTGAGCGGAACGTCGGTCCCGGTCGCCTACGCGAACTCGACGGTCAGCTCGCAGTGCCCGTCGCCGTCGTGCATGCAGGCGTCCTCGGAGATGGTGACCTCGTCGTCGAAGTCGTCGGCGATACCCTCGATGATGCCCTTCGCGAGGTCACAGAGCCGCCGCTCGGACTGGTACTGGACGATGTACGTGTCCTCGCTGATGCGGTCGGTCGAGACGGACGGGAGTGCGGCCTCGTCGTCGCCGGTCTCGATCTGCCGGTAGATGGCCTCGAGGTTGGCGATGACCTCCGCCGTGCCCCAGCCACGCTTGACGTGTGCCTTGAACGTGTTGAGCAGCTCCGGCGCGAGGTAGACGCCCACGTTGCGCTGGACGACCGCCTCCGAGGTGCCCGTCTGCTCGGCGACGACCGTGATCGCGTCGGTGAACTCCTCGTCCGGGTACCGCGACACCGGGAGGTAGAGCTTCGGCTCGATGCCCGCCGCCTCCAGTACCTCGTCCCAGGTCGTTCCCGGCACGTGCTCCCCGACGTACCCCTTCAGTGATTTGTGTAGTATCCCGTGCATGGCCACACCACCGCCCCGCGTAGGGAGGTTACGTACCCTACGAACGAGACGAGTTATAAAGAATCCGTGTTTTTATTCCGATAGTTCGGTCGCGACAACCGGTGCCACGGAGACCGCGCTGACCGGGCGTTCGAGCGTGTCGGTGCCGTAGACGGCCGCGACGCCGGCGCGGGCGAGCTTCGTCGGGGCGTTCCGCGCGAGCAGCGGGTGGACCGTCGTGACGTACACCCGGGCCGCATCGCGCTCGTTCAGCACGCCGATGGACTCGCTCATCGTCGACCCGGTGGCGACGATGTCGTCGACGACGACCACGTCACGGCCGGCCACGCCGGCGTCGCTGGGCGTGACCTCGACATCGGTGCCCGACCGGCGGACCTTCTCGAAGTAGTCCGTCTCGCCGCGGCCGTAGGCGTCCCGGACCGACCCGGCGAGGTCGCAGGCCCCCTCGTCCGGCGCGAGGAACAGCGGCTCCGTCAGGTCGTCGGGCAGCGGTTCGGCCAGCCGCGGCGCGGCGTCGAGCGCGACCGCGGGCGGGTCGAAGAACGCACAGACCCCCTCCTCGTGCGGGTTGACCGTCAGCACCCGGTCCGCGCCGGACGAGATGGCCCGTGCGACGGCCCGCGAGGAGACCGGTTCGCCGGGGGTGAACGCCTCGTCCTGGCGCGCGTAGCCCATGTACGGCAGCACGGTGACGACCTCGCTCGCGCCGGCTTCGCGGGCGGCGTCCTGGAGCTGGAGCAGTTCGACGAACGCGTCGCTCGTGGCCGTCGAGGCGACCACGATTGCACGCTCGGGCGACACGTCGCCGATGCGGACGAGCAGCTCCCCGTCGGGGAACCGCTCGTACTCGACGGGCGCGATGGGCTCGCCGAGTTCGGCCGCGAGTTCGGCCGCCAGCGACTGGGAGGCCGAGCCTGGGAGTATCATGTGGGAGTGCTCGCCGGCCTGCCTAATTCCACTTTCGTTATGCCGAGTGGGTCGCGTCCCGGTTCCGGGATGTTTCCCGCCCGATGGCGTCAGTTCGGCCCGACAGCCGCGACACCTGCCACGTCCGGCACGCCGAGGGACTGCGAGCGCCAGCCATCGCCGGCCGCCGCGAACACCCGTCCTTCCTCGGTCACGAGGTACGTCGTCCGGTCGTAGGCGACTCCGACGACCCCTCCCTCGGGCTGATCGGGGTAGGCGACCCACTCGCCGGCCGAGAGTGCGGCCAGTTCGTCGTCGACGACGGCGTGGGCACGTTCGGGCTCGTCGGCGTCCTCGGTACCGGTGTCGCCGCCGTCGCTGGCCACCACCGTCGCGTCGCCGGCCAGCTCGTCCAGCCAGCCGTTGCCGAGGCGGTAGAGCCCGTCGGCGGTGGCGGCTCGCGGGGTGCCGGTCGCGCTCACGTCCCGGGCGTCGTCGAGGCCGACGTGGGTGGGCTCGCCGTCGAGCCGGTAGACGCCGTCGGCGGCGGCACAGAGGTCGCCCGAGAGCGCGCGGACCTCGCCCTCGACGGAGCCGCAGTCGGTCCAGTCGCCGTCCCCGTCGACAGCGAGCCGCGAGAGGTCGCCGCCGGGGCTCGCCGCGAGAATCTCGGGTCCGTCGACCACCGAGACGGCGACCGCCGCGCCGTGGCCCGTCCCCTCAAAGGCGTCGACGTGGGTGTCCTCCCCGCCCGCGCCGACCCTGCCGACCAGCACGCCCTCGTCCGTCGCTACCGCCACCACGTCGTCACCGGCCGCCACGTCCCGTGCCGTCCCGCGCGCCGCGAGCTCGAAGCCGCCGACGCGCTCGTCCACCACGTCGACCGCGACGCAGCCGACACCGGCGGCCACGTACAGCGTCGCCTTGCGCTCGTCGCCGTCGTAGACCCGCTTCTCGTCGAGGCTGATGTCCTTCTCGGCGCTCATAGCTGAAGGTGGGTGGGCCGGGGTCGAAAACGATGCGGTCGGCGCGTCGCGAACGGAGGCGGTGGTCGACCGTCAGAGGTCGGTCGCGACGCGCAGTTCGGTGTCGGTGACGGTCTCGACGGCGTCCGCGTGGACCTCGATATCGTCCTCGTCCGCGTCGCCGAAGCCGAACCCCTGGATGAGCGCCTCCGAGATACCCGGCTCGGGCTCGACGTAGGCGACCTGTTCCTTCGGGTCGACCTCGGTGACGATGCCGATCTGTTCGCCCTCGATGTCCATGAGGTACTTGCCTTCGTCCGCAGTGGAGAGCACTGTCATCTCATCGGAACTATTGTTCTCGATATGAAATAAAGTTCCGGTTCGTCCGGTCGTGCTTCGGAATCCATTTGACGCCACCGCACTCAGACGCACCTGAATGAAGGTATTCGGATCCAGCGGGACACGCGGCGTCGCCAACGAGGCGCTGACGCCGACGTTCGTCCTCCGCGTGGCCAAGGCGGCCGGGACGGCGTGGGGTGCCGACCGGGTCGCCATCGCGCGGGACACACGGGTGACCGGCGAGATGCTCGCCGACGCGGCCGCGGCCGGGCTCACCAGCGTCGGGGTCGACGTGGACCGGCTCGGCCGCGTGCCGACGCCGGGCGCGCAGGCCTACGCCGAGCGCGAGGGCGTCCCGGCGATGATGATAACGGCCAGCCACAACCCGGCGGAGTACAACGGCGTCAAGCTCGTCGGCGACGACGGCGTCGAGCTCGCCGTCCCCGACCTCGAACGCGTCGAGGACATCTTCCTCGGCGAGACGTTCGAGCACGCGACCTGGGACGAGGTGGGCCGGAGCACCCGCGTCGAGGACGCCGCCGACCGCTACGTCGACCGCGTGCTCGCCGCGGTGGACCGCGAGACCATCGCCGACGCCGACCTGACGGTCGCGCTCGACCCCGGCCACGGCGCGGGCGCGCTCACCTCGCCCGAGTTCTTCCGCCGGCTCGGCTGTCGCGTCGTCACGGTCAACGCACAGCCCGACGGCCACTTCCCGGGCCGCGACCCCGAGCCCGTCCCGGAGAACCTCGGCGACCTCGGCGACCTCGTCCGCGCGACCGACGCCGACGTGGGCATCGCACACGACGGCGACGCCGACCGCGCCATCTTCTACGACGAGCACGGCGAGTACGTCGAGGGCGACGCCACGCTCGCCGCGCTCGCCGCCGCGGAACTCGACCCCTCGGACGTGACCGTCTCCGCCGTGAACGTCTCCCAGCGGCTCGTCGACGTGGTCGAGGAGACCGGCGCGCGCCTCGAACTCACACCCATCGGCTCGACGAACATCATCACCCGCGTCCGCGAGCTGCTCGCCGAGGGCGAGCACGTCCCGCTGGCGGGCGAGGGCAACGGGGGCATCTTCTTCCCGGACTACCACATCGCCCGCGACGGTGCCTACACCGCCGCACGCTTCCTCGAACTGCTCGCCGACGCGACCGTCAGCGAGGTCGTCGACCCCTACGGCGGCTACCACAACGTCCGCCGGAACGTCGAGTACGACCGCGAGACAGAACGCACCGCGATGCTCGCCGCCGCCGAGGAGCGTGCCGAGGCCGCCGACGCGGAGCTCGACACGAAGGACGGCTTCAGACTCGACTACGGCGACGCGTGGGTGCTCGCACGTCCCTCGGGCACGGAACCGCTCGTGCGCGTCTACGCCGAGGCGCGCGACGCCGCCCGTGCGAGCGACCTCGCCGACGGGATGTCCGAGGCCCTCGTCACGGCGAAGGAGACCGCCTGAGTCCCCTCAGTCCCACCAGTCCTCCCACCAGTCGTCCTCGTCGCCGGTTCGCTGTCGGACGTCCACGTCGACCGCACCCTGGAGCTCCAGCAGCGCGAGTCGCCCCGCGTAGCGGAACTCGGTCCGGTCCAGCACCCTCGTTCTGATGGTCTCGCCCGGCCCGTACGTCTCCGTCCGCGCGCCACGCCGGCCGATGCTCCGGCCGGTGAACCGCACCCGGAAGCGGGCGTCGTCGTCGCGAGAGGTCATGACGAGTCGGCTGGGGCGGTGGTCGTCGCGGTCGTCGTCATCGTCGTCATCGTCGTCGTCGTCCCCGTCGTAGTCCCGCGGGTCGATACGCCGGCCGTCGATCGTGATGCGCGGTGGCTCGTCGCAGTCCCACCGGATGCGTCGGATCTCCCCGTCGATGCGGAACTTGTCGCTCCCGTGTGGGTCCGTGATGCTGACGATGCGCCCGTCGACGGCCGAGTCCCGTCCGGCGTAGCTCCGGCCGTCGTCGAGGCTCACGTCGCCGTCGACCCGAACCTCGGTCCGACACACCTCGTCGGTGCGGTTCTCGATGACGAGTCGTTGCTCGTCCGTGTTCCGGTTCCGTCGGTCTCCCGTGACGGTTCCCGCGCCGAGCCCGAGCGCACCGGCCGCACCGACGATTTCGAGTGCTGTTCTGCGTCGCATAGTCGGGGCTACGCGGGACCGATATGAGACGATTATTACCAGTCAAGGCCCAGGAATGGACGGGCCGGAGACGGGGTCGTGCCCCGGCACTACCGGTCGTCGAGCGCGTCCTGCAGCGTCTCCCGCTCGCCGCGCAGCGCCGCCAGCTCGTCCGCGACCGAGCCCGAGGCCAGTCGCTCGCGTCCCTCGGCGTCGAGCTCGTCGAGCGCGACCGCCGCCGTCCGCAGTCGGTCGTACTCGTCGTCCCAGGTCAGCTCGCGTACCGTCCGCAGCGTCGCGACGACGTCCTCGTCGGCGACCCGGGAGACCAGCGTGATCCGCTCCTCGCAGCGCCGGCGCAGTTCGGCGGCGGGGCCGGGCGGCCAGTCGAGCTGGAGCGCCGAGCCGTCGAGCCGGTCGAGGTACGTCTGCCGGGTCGCGACCGCCCGCTTCAGCGCGGTCGAGTCGTCGACGTAGTGGTCCAGCTTCGACGGCGAGTAGTCCGCCAGCTCGAGCAGCCGCGGCACCGTCTCGGTGCCGGCCTCGTGGGACTCGACGTACTCCACGAGGTCCGCCGGCGGCTCCTGCACGCCCACGAGCGGGTAGTGCGCCGCACTCGCCGCGAACTCCAGCAGCTCGCGCGCGGACACGTCGGTCCGGTAGTCGGTGAAGGCCGCGACGACCGCCTCGTCGTACTCCTCGACGGGCCCGCGCAACCGCTCGACCGGCGCGTCGAGGTCCGCCTCGCCGAGTTCGAGCAGTCGTTCGTGCTCCGCGATGGCATCGGCCAGTTCCTGTAGCCGGCGCTTGGCCCCACGCTCGGCCTCCCGCAGCTCCGTGCGGGCATCACGCTCCTGCTGGCGGATCTCGACCAGCTCCCGCGCCGGCTCGAGCGCCTCCCGAGCCGCCGCGAAGTCCGACTCGGAGAGCCGGCGCTGATCCACCGCGTCGAGTGCCTCCTCGAACGCCGCCCGGCGTGGCAGGTCGTCGTCCAGCTCCTCGACCGTCGTCGCGAACTCGTCCTGGAACCGCACGAACGACTGGAAGTCGCCCGTCCCCGTCGCGGTGTCCTCGTACCGATCGAGCAGCTTCGTCGCCGAATCGTACGCCGATTCGACCGTCTCCAGCTCGTCCCGACCGTGGCGCTCGACCGCCGCCTCCGCCGACTCGACCGCCTCGCGCGCCCGCTGCAGGCGCTCGACTGCCTCACTCATACACGTCGTCGGGGTCGAACACCTGCTCGCCGACCGTCTCCCCCTCGACGGTCCGGTAGAAGCACGACCGATACCCCGTGTGGCACGCGCCGCCCGTCTGCCGGACACGATACAGGAGCGCGTCGCCGTCGCAGTCCATCCGGACCGACTCGACGGCCTGCGTGTGCCCGCTCGTCGCGCCCTTCTCCCACAGCTCGTCGCGCGACCGCGAGTAGTAGTGCGCTCGCCCCGTCTCGACGGTCCGCTCGACCGCCTCGTCGTTCGCGTACGCGAGCATCAACACCTCCTCGGAATCGACGTCCTGCGCGACGACCGGGACCAGGCCGTCGTCGCCGAAGTCGAGTTCGGACAGCGCGTCTGTCATTGTCGGAGCCTCGGCCGTCGCGGATATGGGTCTTTTCCTGTGGGTCGTTCGGGATTGGTTCGGAGACCCTGATGGTGACTCGGTTGCCGTGGGACTTTCGGCGACTCACAACAGCCAGAAAGCCCCTTTCAGTCCCCCCCACCCCGCACAGAGCTGACTCCCGGGAAAAGTTCTTCACGAATCCAGCGGACTCCACAGGTATGGAGGACTGCATCTTCTGTCAGATCGTTGCGGGCGACATCCCGAGCCGCACCGTCTACGAGGACGAGCACGCGTTCGCGTTCCTCGACGTGAACCCGCTCGCGCCGGGGCACACGCTGGTCATCCCGAAGGCACACCACGAGACGCTGGGCGACCTGCCCGACGAGGAGAGCGCGGCGCTGGCGGCGGCGGTCCACGAGGTCGCGCCGGCGGTCGAGGCGGCGATGGACGCGGACGCGACGACGGTGGCGTGCAACAACGGCGAGGCGGCGGGTCAGGAGGTGCCCCACGTCCACTACCACGTCGTGCCGCGGTACGAGGGCGACGGCTACGGCCCCATCCACGCGCTGTTCGACGGGCCGACGGACGTGAGCGACGACGAACTCGACGACATCGCCGAGGACATCGGGACGGTACTCGACTGACCGGAGCGACCCGGACATTTTTTAAGAGGTAACGGCCGAGTAATTTGTATGTTCGAACAGGACCGGTCGGCAGCCGTGGTGGGCGTCGCCGGCGGCGCGGGCGCGACGCGACTGACGGTCGAGCTGGCGACGACGCTGGCGCGCGACGGGCGCGACGTGGCGGTGTTCGACGCCGCGTTCGCCACACAGGGGCTGAGTCAGTACGTCCACGGGCGCATCGACGCGGATCTGACGCGACTGCTCACCGACGAGGACGTGACGCCGGAGGGGGCGATGGTCGACCTGCGCGTGGACACGCCGGGCGACGTGAGCGTCTGCCCGACCTACGCGCCGTTCGAGCGCATCGCCCGCGCGAAGTCCGGGGAGGCGGCCGAGCGGTTCGGCCAGGAGATCCGCGACGCGACGGTCGCCTACGACCACGTGCTCGTGGACACACCGCCGGTGGCGGACAACCCCTCCATCGCGGCGGTCAACGCGACCGACAACGTCGCGTGCGTCGTCCCGTCGTCGAAGCGGGGCGTGGACACACTCGCCCGCGTCCGGGACCGGCTGGCCGACGTCGGTGTCGAACCGCATCGGGTCGTCGTCAACCGCACAGCCGGGCCGACCGACCCCGGATCGACCCCCGTCGAGTCCGCCGACGTGGCCGTCCCCGAGAGCGAGGTGCGCGAGGTCGCGGGCGCGCCGGTCTGTGTCGACGGCGCGACCGGTCCGTTCGCCCGCCAGCTCGCGACCACGGCGGAGGCGGTGTTCGATACGCAACTCGACGTGACGTTCCCGAAGGGCGGGCTGCGCACGCGCCTCTCATCACGCTTCTGAGAGACGAAAAAATTTTACGGGAAGTTACATATCTGTTCCCGTATGGCAGTAGAATCCGCCCGCACGTCCGACGTCGGGACCGTCGGCGTGCTCTCCCGTGCGGCCGACGCCCTCTCGGCCGACCCCCGCATCCTCCTCGCCGGCGTCGCAGTGGTGGCGCTGGGGTTCGTCCCCTACGTCTCGAACGTCACCACCCCTGTCGTCGGCGGGCTCGCGGTGGTGTTGACCCACCAGGCACTCGTCGACACGCCCGTGACGGACCGGAGCTACCTCCGGCGCACCCTCTCGGCCATCGGCGCGACCGTCATCATCGCCATCATCGCCGTCTCGGTCGTCCTCGCCGGCTTCATGGTCGTCGGAGTCGTCGCGCTCGTCGGCTTCGTCTTCCCGCCGTTGCTGGTGCTCGCAGTCCTCGTCGGCATCGTCGGCGTCATCCTCCCGGTGCTGTACGTCGCGCTGCGCCTCCACCTCGCGCTCCCCGCCGCGTTCATCGACGGTGAGACCGCCACCGACGCGGTGCGCCAGAGCTGGGAGCGGGCCGGGGGCAACGTCGTGACGGTGCTCGGTGTGCAGATCGTCACCGGCCTCCTCTCGGCGGTCGGCGCGCTCCTCATCGCGTACGCCTTCGGCATCCCGTTCCCCGGCACCGTCGAGACCGGGAGCGTGTTCGGCTCCTCGGCCGAGAGCCGGGAGCTGGTCTCACAGTCCGCGATGGTGCTCCGGTACACCGCCGTCGGCTCCTCGACCGTCTCGGCGACCATCCCGAGCCCCGAGTTCCTGCTCGGCTACTCCGTCGTCGGCGGGCTGTTCACCGCGCTCAACTACAGCTCGCAGGCGGTGATGTACCGGGTGTTCGAGGACGAGCGCGTCGAGACACCGGTGACGACCTGACTCAGAGGAAGTCGTCCGCGCCGCTCATCGTCTCCGCGAGCACGTCCCGTTTCGCGACCGACGCGTCGTCCGACCGCGAAAAAACGTCCGCGACCACGTCCTCTGCACCCGGGAGCGGCTCGTGGCTCTCGACGAACGCCGCCAGTGCGAACTCGCGCTCGCTCGCGCCGCTGAGCGCCCGGGCGTCGGTGCGCGAGAGCTCGCCCGAAAGCCAGTCGCGCACCAGCGCGCGACCCTGCGGCGAGACGGGCGAGACGCCCTCGAGCCCGAGCAGGTGGAGCACCTTCGCGGCCGTCGTCGGCGCGACACCCGCCTCGTGGCCGGCCGTGTCGACCGCGCTGCCGCCGACGTAGGCGTCGACGACGGCCGCGGCAGCCTCGACCGAGCACGGCAGGTCGTCGGCGTATTCGGCCAGCCGCCCGGGCAGATCGCTCCCGGTGTCGTCGGCGACGGCGACGCCGCGGTCGCGCTGCTCGGTCGTCACGCACAGTCCATCGGCGATGTCCGCCAGCCCCATAGCTATCGGTTCGTGCGTGCCTGAATAAAAGGGTGCGGGTCGACCGCCGTCGGGAACCGCCGGTGCGTGCCGGTACCTACCGGTCACCGGTGGGTTCGAGCCCCCGTCTCGTCCGGTTCCATCCACCGACCACACCCGTTTAAATAACCTGTCGGGACGAACCTTCAGGTATGAGCAAGGCTCAGACGAGCTGTCCCGAATGCAGCGGTCACCTCCAGCGCGAGCGCGACGAGACGGTCTGTAACGAGTGCGGCCTGGTCGTCGGTGCCGACCGCATCGACCGCGGGCCGGAGTGGCGTTCGAGCACCGACGGCGAGGCCTCGGGCAAGCGGACCGGCGCGCCGCTCACGCGCTCCCGGCACGACCGCGGGCTCTCGACCGAGATCGGCTACGGGCGCGGCGAGACGACACGGCTCACGGGGCGAAAGCGCCGCTCGGTCGCCCGGATGCGCCGGCAGCACAACCGCGCCCGCACCGGCTCAAAGCGCGAGCGCAACAAGGTGTACGCCTTCACCGAGGTCCGCCGGGTCGTCGGCGCGCTGTCGCTCCCGGCGCACGTCCGCGAGCAGGCGTGTGCACTGTTCGAGTCAGCCCAGAACGAGGACCTCCTCCAGGGCCGGTCGCTGGAGGGGTTCGCCGCCGCGACGGTGTACGCCGTCTGCCGGGTGCAGAACATCTCGCGAACCATCGAGGAGGTCGTCGAACCCGCCCGCGCGACCACGAACGAGTTGAAGGCCGCCTACGACGCGCTCAACCGCGAACTCGGCCTGCCGACCGGGCCGATCGACCCCCGCGAGTACCTCGCGCGCTACGCGACCGAGCTCGGGCTCCCGACGGCGGTCGAGTCCCGTGCCCGCGAGCTGGCCGGCGAGGCGGTCGAGGACGGCACCGCGTCGGGGCGCAATCCGGGCGGCTTCGCCGCGGCGTGTCTCTACCTCGCCGCACGGGAACACGACCGCGACCTCACGCAGGCCGATGCTGCCGACGTCGCCGACGTGTCCTCGGTCACCGTCCGCGCCGGGTTCTACGCGCTCCGCGACGGGGCGGCGTGATGGCGGCCGCGAGCGCGTGGAACGACTCGGCAGCGGCCGAATCGGGCATCGTCGCCGTCACCGGCTGGCCCGCCGCGGTGGCCCGGGCGAGCGCCGCCGATTCCGGAACCGTCGTCACCGGCGCACCGAGCGCCCGCTCGACGGCCGCCCGGGGCGGGTTCGTCCCAGTCCGGTTCAGCACGACCTGTGCCAGCCCCGCGTCGAGCTCCCTGGCCAGCGCCCGCGTCCGCAGCGCGTCCGGCAACGCGAACGCGTCCGGCAGCGCGACCAGCACCGTCCGGTCGGCGGCGAGCAGCGGCATCCCCGCATCGGCAGCGAGACCGGCCGGGCAGTCCACGACCACGTCGCCGTAGGCGCGCTCGACCGCCCGCACCGCGTCGACGAGCCCCCGCACGTCGGCCGCCCGCGCACCGGCGAGCGACCGCCCACACGGGAGCAGATCGACCGGACCGCCCTCCCGGACGGCCTCGACGGCGTTCGCCCGCCCCGCGAGCACGTCGTGGAGGTCCGGACCCGTGCCGCCGGGGAGGTCCGCCATCCCGAGGTCGCCGTCGACGACGACCGCGTCGGCCACCGCGCCGAGGTTGTACGCGACGGTCGACTTGCCGACCCCGCCCTTCCCGCCCGTCACCGCGACCCTCATCGCCGCCCCCCCTCGGCCGTCGCCGTCTCGTTCTCGGCCGCGACCGGCACCGCATCGGCCGGCGGCGTCGGGTCGCCGAGCGCACGGACGACGTGCTCGGGCGTCGGCTCCGTGTGCGCCTCCTCACCGGCCACCGGCACCGTCTCCTGGACCGCCAGCACCGGCTCGTCGGGTGCAACGGGCGTCGCGAAGCCGACCCCCGTCGTCCGACCCGCTGGCACCGTCAGGGTGACCCCGCCCTCGTCCCAGCCCGCCGCCGGCACGCCCTGTCGCCGCGGCGGCCACAGCGGTCGACAGTCCGTCCGGAGCGTCACGCGTCGCGCCACGTCGCTCGCGTTCTGGACCGTCGCCGCGACGAACGTCACGCAGTCGCGTCGTTCCGTCTCCACGTCGAGTTCGACCATACCCCCTCTGGCCGCGTGTTCGGGCTTAAACCGTGAGAACGGGGGCGTCGAGCGCCGTCGCAGCGGAGCCCGCCGACGCGAACCGGTCGCACGACAGGACGACCGGCGCGGTCACGTCGGCGACCCTGACGACCGCCAGTGCCGCCGTCACGTCGTCACCCTCGTACGTCCCCGCCGTCTCGCCCGGCCCCGCCGTCCCCGGCATCGCCGCCAGTGCGTCCGCGAACTCGTCCGCGACCCGCTCCACGAGCCACGCACGCGCCGCCCGCCGGGCGTTCGCCAGGTCGTCCTCGACGGCGAGCCGTCGCTCCCGCGCGTCTCGGGCGTCCCTGGCTCCACGGCGTGCCGTCGCCAGCGCCTCCTCCGCCGCCATGCGGTCGGTCTCCACGTCGGTCAGCTCGCGTGCCGCCTCGCGCAGCTCGGCAGCCAGCTCCTCGGTCGGCTCGTCGAGCCGCCGGCGCTCGCGCAGCGCCCCCCGGAGCGCCGCGACGCGCTCTCTCAGTTCGGTCTCTCTGGCTCCCGCCTCCGACAGACGCCTGCGTGCCCGTCGGCGTGCGGTCGCGTCCCCGTCGGCCGTCCCGGCTGCCGACAGCTCCCGCTCCAGCTGCTCGATGCGGTCCGCCTGCGGCGATGTGAGTCCTCGCTGGCGCGCCACGGCGGCCAGCACCCGTCGCGTGGGGACCGAACGGTCCGTCCCGACGACGCCGATAGCCTCGTGGACCGGCCCCGGTGCCGGACAGTCGACCCGGAGCGTCGGCCCTCCGTCCTGCGTGCTGCTCCCGGTCCCGACAGCGCCGTCGCACCGGACCGCACGCAGCACCGTCTCGGCGGTGAGGCCACGCTTCCGGAGGTCGACCGCCGCCCCCGTCGCCGACCACGCGCCGTAGACGACCTTCACAGCTCCCGCGCCCGCATCTCGCCCGGCGATGGATGGTCGGTCCCGGTCGCGAACCGCTCGTACGGCGTGTACGGCGAGTCCCGCGCCTCGTACGCCTCGACCGCCGCCCGCACCCGCTCGAACGCCGGCTCGAACTCGTTCAGGGGGCGGGTCCGCTCGACCTGCACGTCGCCGCCGTGTTTCGCCCGGAGTCGCAGCGCACAGAACGCGCCGAACTCGGTCCGGTCGAACAGCGCCGCCCGCCCGAACCGCCGCACGACCACGTCCTCGTGCGTCCGACAGACGTTCCGGAGCGTCTCCCGCGCCGCCGTCGAGTACGTGATGACGAGGAACACGCGGTTTCGTTCGAATCTGTGTGTAAAAAAGTCACCGGTCAGTCCGAGACGCGCTCGACCGACAGCGACTCCGGGAGGTCGGCAGCGAGCTCGCGGGCCTGCGCCCGGGCCTCGGTCGGCCCCGACGCGACGAGAACGAGTCCGCTGGTGCCGTCGGCCGAGATTTCGTCGCCGCCGCCGCCGCCCGCCGGCGCGACCCGGTACACCGCGAGCGACTCCCCCACGTCGAACTCGCTGACGTACGTCCGCAGGACCGCCTGGACGCGCCGTTCGAGCTCCGCCAGGTCGCAGTCGCCGTCCTCGAACGACGCCAGGGCGTCCTCGACGTTTCTGAGTGCTGAGATTCGGTCCATCAGGTCGTCCGCAGGTGGTCGGTGCGGGGCTCGTACACCTCGCCCTTCTGTTTGAGCTTCTCGATCTCGTGCTCGGCCTTCGAGGGGTCCATCCCGATCTCGTCGGCCCGGTCGAGCACCACGTCGACCGGCGCACCCTCGTCGTAGTCCTCCTCGATGTCGCCGATGAGCTGTTTCAGGTTCTTGATGCGGTCGCGCTGGGTCTTCGACGTCCCCGTCTCGACCACGTCGGCGTCGAACTCGCCCGTCTCCGGGTCCACGCCGATGTCCTTCAGGCAGTCACGCACGATGGTGATGGCGCGGTCCGCGTCGGACTCCTCGACCGTGTCGGAGAGCCGCACCCGCGCGGACGCCTCCGCCAGCCGCACCAGCGCCTCCAGCTGGCGTGCCGTCACCGGCACCGGCGCGTCCTCCTCCATCCCCTTCGAGCGCAGGTCCACGTAGAACTGCTCGATGGCGTCCCGCGCGTCCTCGGTCATCCGGGGATAGCAGTTCTGCTTCGAGTACGCGATGTACTTCCGCATCAGCTCCGGGTCGATGACCGGGTCCACCGTCTCCGTCATCTCGTCGATCTCTGCCTGGTCGACGCCGACGTTCGTCAGCTCTGTCTTCTGCGTGTTCAGCTCCCCCGCGTAGTTCGTCGTCAGGATGTGCTGGGCGAGGTCGCGGTCGTGCTCCTCGTCCGGCTGGTCCGTCACCGTGAAGATGAGGTCGAACCGCGAGATGAGCGCCGGCTCCAGGTCGATCTGCTCGCTGATCGGCTCGTACTGGTCGAACCGACCGTACTTCGGGTTCGCCGCGCCCAGCAGCGAACAGCGCGACTTCAGCGTCGCGTTGATGCCCGCCTTCGACACCGAAATCTCCTGCTGTTCGAGCGCCTGGTGCATCGCAGAGCGGTCGTCCGCGGCCATCTTGTCGAGCTCGTCGACGGCCGCGATGCCCTGGTCCGCCAGCACGAGCGCGCCGGCCTCGAGCGTCCACTGCTGGCCGTCGCCGAAGTCGTCGCGGACCGCGGCTGCCGTGAGCCCTGCGCTGGAGCTGCCCTTCCCGGAGGTGTAGACGGAGCGTGGTGCTATGTGACGGATGTAGCTGAGCATCTGGGAGTTGTGCGAGACCAGATTGTTCGAGAGGTAGTTGTGGGTTCCCGCGACTTCGAGGTCGTACACCCAGTCGTAGTCGGGCGTGACGGGCTCGATGGATTCGATGCGTTCCCACTGTAGGTCACTATCGCAGAGACGCCGGAGTGCAGCGACTTCGTGTGCTATCGACCCACCGTCGGCGACGACTTCGGACGCATCGTGGTACTCGTTGGCCGGCAGACTGTCCTCGAACGTCCGCACGACCGCATCGAGGCTCTCCCGACTCGGGTTACGGTCACCTCGTTCGTAGTGTTGGTACGTCGACCGGGGAAGACCACAGTCGGACTGCGTCAGCCCGAGAGACTCACGAATCCGACGCAGCGAGTCGCCGACAGCAGGGACAACATCCGTGTTGGTGTTGGAGTTCACTCCCTCGTGTTTTGCTGCCGACGCTGCTTTCCGCCCGGTCACGAATCCAATCCGCTCGACGTAGCTCGCGAAGGCATCACCGCTGATTCTGAGTCTGTAGCTCCCGCCAGCCTTCTCCCGGAGTTGTGCCGTGATACCGAACGAGAGCAGCAGACTTCGAACACCGTCGAGCAACTCGCGGCTCATCGAGGCAACCGAGATTTCGCGCTGCGATGTGGAGATGTGGCATTCCCCGTCGATGTACGCCTTCAGGAACGCACGCTGAATCTCCGGCGAGCTACGGAATATCGGTTCAGGGACGCGCTGCTCGGCCGACCGTCCGAGCATCGCCGGTTCAAGGGATTCGAGGAAGCTAACGAACTCACCGGCGGAGCACATGATTTCGCGTGCAGATTTCCCCTCGTGTGCTCCCCGCTCGGTCCAGTTCAGCCCGAGTGCCTCCAGCGCGTCGATGCTATCTTCTAGAATCTCGCGGTCGTCGTTCGTGATGCTGACGAACCCGGTGTTGTCCGAACGCTGCTCGACGTATCCCTCGGCGACGATGTAACCGACCAATCGGGCCAGCGACGGCGTCCACTCCTCGGGAAGGTCGAGCGGAATCGCGTTGTGTGAGATTGCTCGGCGGTGGTCGACAGCGAGCGTGTCGTCGTAGTCGTGGTCGAGACTGGACGGAGCCCCGACGAAATCACCCTCGCTCAGCTCCCGTGACTCGACCGCACGGAACCCTGCGCCAGCGGGAACGAACAGCGGGTGCGACGGTGTCACCTCGATTTCCTTCCCGGTATCCGTCCGAATCCGGTACATCGTCTCGGGGGCTTCGCGCTTCCAAACCTTCGTCGCCTGCTCCGTCCCTATCTTCCCGTCGGGTTGCAGGGAGGGAACCCCGATACTGACCTCGTCCCACCAGCCGTCGTCGATCTCTTTCGGGTCGCCAAGATTCGACTCGACGAGTTCGCGAATCTCCACTTCCGTGCCGTCGCCCAGCGTGACTCTGGTGTCTCCTCTTACGCACTTACCCGTACCCGGGTCCCCGATCAGCAGCATGTGCAGGTCGCCACGGATCCGTGACTCGTCGGGGAGGAACTTCGTGACGCCGGAGAACAGCTGGAGGATCATCGCGAGCTTCTCCTGGTCGTAGCCGAAGATGGAGGGCGCGATGGAGCCGACCATCTGCTCGTAGATGTCGGGCTCGTTCGAGAGCGCGACGATCTCCTCCTTGTCGGCCTCGGAGATCTCCATGTCCTCGAACTGCTCCTGGTCGATGCGCACCGAGACGCCCTCGAGGTAGTGGTCGAACAGCGGCGACTTCTCCTGCTGGTTGCCCTGCTGTTCGAGCCGGAGGATGCCGGTGGCGGCGACGTGGTCGCCCGGGGTCACCTCGCCGGTGATGTCGTCCTCGATGTGGATGTCGATGGCCTGTGGCGTCTCGCCGCCGCGAAGCCCCTCGGGCGACTCCTGCACGCGGATCTTCTGGGCGTCGACGAACTCGCTCTGGTCGTGGTTCAGCACGAAGGGACCCTGTCGCTCACAGCCCTGGCACTCGTGGGGCTCCTGGAAGGTGCCGGTCGACTGCGGGATGCGCGTGAGCGTGCCACAGCGCTGGCACTCGAAGGCGGCGACCTGCATCTTCGACTTGACGTCGGTCGCCTTGCGGACGATGCCCCGCACGGTGACGAGCGTGTTGACGTGTCGGGAGCGGATCGCCCGGATCTCGGTCGCATCGGGGAGCGGCTCGATGCGGACGTGGGCCTGCCCGAGGCTGACGTCGACGGGCAGGTCGTACAGGCGGAGCGCCTCCTCGGCGTACTCCTGGAGCTGTTCGGGCTGGTTGCGGTAGTCGTCGGCCAGGTCGCGGTCGAACGTGAACAGGTCGTCCCAGTCGACGTACAGCGACTTGCGTTCGCTGGGGTACTCCTGTGCGAGCCTCCCGATCTCGTCGCGGTAGTAGTTCCTGTAGAACTCCAGAAAGGCGTCGACGAGCTCGGCGTTGTCCCCTGCGTCCATCGGCACGGACTAAGGCCACCATCGGGTAAGTAGCTTGGCAAAGCGAGGCGAAAGTGTTACTCGCCCCCCGCCGGAGGTGTCGGTATGCGCGACCGCCTGCGCTGGCTCACGCCGGCCGACGACGAACGATACCGGGACTGGGCCCGCCGACTCACCCCCTACGCCGTCGGGCTGGTCGTCCTCGTGGTCCTCCTGGTCGGCGTGGGCGCGTGGGTGTACTTCGACTACCTCGCCTACGGGCCGAACGAGTCACCCGCTGCCGTGGAATCCGAGTACGACGTGACCGTCGAGTCGGGCTACGGCGGCTACGTCGTCCGCCCCGACGACCAGCCGGCGGTCGCCGGGCGCGTCGGTCTCGTGTTCTACCCCGGCGGCCGCGTCGAGCCCGGCGCGTACGTCCACACGCTCGCGCCACTGGCCGAACGCGGCGTCACCGTCGTCGTCCCCGGCGTCCCGCTCAACCTCGCCGTACTGGACAACGACGCCGCCAGTCCCGTCATCTCGAACGAGGACGGTATCGACTCGTGGTACGTCGGCGGCCACTCGCTGGGCGGCGCGATGGCCTGCCGGTACGCGAACGGAAACGCCGGACGGGTCGACGGGCTGGTGCTGGCGGCGTCGTACTGCGACGTGGACGTCAGCGGGTCGGGACTGGCGACCGTCGCCATCACCGGCACCCGCGACGGCGTGCTGAACCGCGACCGCTTCGAGTCCAACCGCCGGTTCCTCCCCGCGGACGCGACGTTCGTCTCGGTCGAGGGCATGAACCACGCCCAGTTCGGGGACTACGGAGCACAGGACGGCGACGACGAGGCGACCATCTCGACGGCGACCGCGCACGAACGGGTGGTCGCGGCGCTGGTGGAGTGGCTCTGTACCGAGGGCGAGTCGGTGGGGTGTGCGAATCAGACCGGTGGCCAGTTGCGCTCTATCTCGTAGTCGGTTGCGAATTTCGTGTTCGGCCGTACTCGTTCCGGGTCGCTCACTCTGAGAGAGAACGAGTCTGCGACCCCGTTTGCATCGACTGCATAGACGGTGTCGAGGTCGTCACAGTAGACGAGATAGCAGTCGGTCTCCGTCTCGTCTGGATTGACCTTTATCCGTCCGTTCCGGAGAAACCCGGTTTCGACCCGGACACGGTACAGCCTCCCCTCTATCTCGGCGACGACGTTTCGCTCGCTCTGGCCCCGAACCGGCCGCCACACCGGCAGGCCGACTGCTTCGAGTGCATCGACACACGCGACCGTAGTTGGGTCGGTCGTCCCGAGCGAGTGTTCGTCGGTGTCAGTATCGAGTGGCCAGCGCTCATCGAATTCGAACTCGTCGGCCCAGTTGATGTTCGTGTGGCGGATTTCGGGTTCCTCGACTCGCAGTGAGATGCTCCTGTCGAACTCCTGCTCGCCGACGAGGTACATCGTCTCCGTCTCGTAGCAGTAGACGACGAACACGTCGACGTCGCCATCGTAGCGCTTCCGAACGTTTCCCTTCGAGTTCGTGTGGGTGGACTGGGTGCTGAACTGGATACGACCGTCCGCGACCCATCCCGTCTTGACCTGAACCGTGACGAGCGAACCGTCCCGGCGTTCCGCGACGAGGTCGTATCGCTCGTTGTCACCGAACGGCCGGCAGACCGCGATTCCTCGTCGTTGCAGCGCTGCCAGAACGACCGCTTCCGTCAGGTCACCCTTCCGATGTGGCTCCATCACCTTCTCTGGTTCCCGATGCGGTTTAGATGCCGACATCCCCGCCGAGAGTCCTCACGGCGTGGGCGACAGCGGTGAGACTGGGTCCGGGGAAGGGAGTCACGAACTCAGAAGAGGCTCTGGCTTTCGAACGCGAAGGATATGGGCCGGCCCGGATTTGAACCGGGGGTACAGCGTCCCAAACGCTGAAGGTTACCAAGCTACCCCACCGGCCCGCGCATATAAATCAGTCCCATTACGGGTAAAACGTTTCGTTCCACCCCGCCCGATTCACAGTGGCCACAGCATCGCGATACCGAGCGTCGTCACCACGGCGAAGATGAGCTGGAGCGGCGTCCCCACCACGGCGTAGTCCGTGAACTTGTAGCCGCCGGGGCCGTAGACGAACAGGTTGGTCTGGTAGCCGACGGGGGTCATGAACGCGGTCGAGGCGGCGAAGGTGACCGCGAGGACGAACGCGTACGGCGATGCGCCGAGCCGTGCGGCGGTGTCGAACGCGACGGGGATCATGAGCACGACGCTGGCGTTGTTGGAGACGACGTTCGTCAGTGCCGCCGTCAGCACGTAGAACAGCCCGAGGACGGCGACGACCGGCAGGTACGTTTCGGTCTGGACGAGCAGGTCGGCGAGGTAGAGCGCCGCGCCGGTGTGCTGCATCGCGGTGCCGAGGGGGATGACGCCCGCGAGGAGGATGATGACGTCCCACTGGACGGCGTCGTACACCTCGCCGGGTTTGAGACAGCCCGTGAGGACCATGGCGACGGCCCCGCCGAGTGCGGAGACGACGATGGGGAGGAGGTCGACGGCGGCGAGGCCGACGACGGCGAGGATGATGCCGATGGCGACGGGGATCCGCTCCTCGCGGTAGTCGTGGCGCTCGATCTCCTGGGCGACGATGAAGTCGCGGTTGGTATCGAGGCGCTGGATGCTGTCGGCGGTCGCCTGGACGAGCAGGGTGTCCCCGACGCGGAGACGGATGTCGTCCATGCGTTTTCTGATGAGTTCGCCGCCGCGTCGGAGCGCGAGCACGGTCGCGTCGTAGCGCTGCCGGAAGTTCACGGAGGAGAGCGACTCGCCGACGACGTGCGAGCCGGGGGCGACGACGACCTCGACGAGGTTCTCGACGGCCTCGGCCCGTTCGAGTTCCTCGTCGGACACCTGCATCCCGGGGACGACCTCCAGCCCCTCCGCGTCGAGCAGGGAGACGAGCGTCTCGCGGTCGGTGCGGACGGTGAACAGGTCGCCGGCCTGGATCGTCTTGGGGCCGAGCGGTTCGAGGAACACCCGGTCGCCGCGGTGCAGCTGGACGAGGTCGACGTCGAACTCGGTCTCGACGAGGGCGTCGCGGACGGTCTGGCCGACGAGCGGCGAGTCCTCGCGGACGACGACCTCGGTGAGGTACTCCGAAAGACGGAACTCGGCGGCGAGGTCGTCCTCGGGTTCGATGCGGGACGGCAGCAGGTAACGCCCGACGACCAGGAAGTACGCGAAGCCGACGACCGTGACGATGGCACCGAGCGCGGTGAACTCGAACATCGAGAAGCCGTCCTGCAACTCGACGACGGCCGGGCTGGGGTCGGCCACGTCGCTGGCGATGTCGGCGGCGACCTCGCTCGCGAGGATGTTCGTCGACGTGCCGATGAGCGTGAGCGTCCCGCCGAACATCGAGGCGTACGACAGCGGGATGAGCAGCTTCGATGGCGAGGTGTTGCCCTCGTGGGCGATGTCGGTGACCATCGGCAGCAGGATGGCGACGGCCGCGGTGTTGTTGATGAAGCCCGAGAGCGGGGCGACGACCCCCATCGTCGCCCCGAGCTGCCGCGTCTCCGAGTCGCCGGTGAGCGCGGCGAGCTTCCGGCCGAGTATCTGGACGATGCCCGTGCGCTGGACGCCGTCGGAGAGGATGAACATCGCCAGCACGGTGATGGTCGCCGTCGACGCGAAGCCCGCGAGCCCGTCGGACGGATAGTCCGGCAGGAGTTCCACCGGTCCGCCGATGAGCCCGGCCGCCGCGAGCTGCTGGGAGAGCGGTCCGCCGACCATGAGCGCGACCATCAGGCCGAGTGCGGTGATGTCGACGGGCACCGGCTCCGTCGCGAACAGGACGAGCACGACGGTGACGAGCGCGAAGACCAGCAGTATCTCGGGTGTGAGCGCGGCCACAGCGTCGCAAGACGGCAGCCCGGAAGAAAAGGCTACGGACTGCGGACAGCACCCCGGCGGTGGAGGTGCCGTCTCAGTCCGGCAGTGCGTCGGCGATATCGTCGTCGGACGCTTCGCCGGAGCGGCCGGCGGGCACGGACGACTCGGACGGCGACTCGTTCGCGGCCGCGACCTCGTTCGGGTCGTCGAGGTCGACGGTCTCGGTCTCGCGGGCGACGTCGGCGTCGCTGGCCCGGCTGCTCCCGCCGGGGACGAGGTGTTCGACATCGATCTCCTCGACGAGCGTCTCGTCGAGTATCTGCTCGAAGGTGAGCTGGAGCTGCTGGCTGTGTGCGTTCGGGTCGAGGTGGAAGTGCGCGACCGCGCCGACCGATTCGAGCCGGCCCGAGAGCACGTGACAGAACTGGAAGACGACCTCGGGGTCGTTCGCGTCGAGCAGCTCGGTCAGCGAGTCGAAGCAGACGACGATGTCGTAGCCGGCGTCGTCCCAGACGCCACAGAACTGGCTGATTACCTCGCCGAGTCGCTGGAGGTCGGTCGGGTCCGCGACGGTCTGTTCGACGATGGGCTCGCTGAAGTCCGGTCGTCCGGCACCGGCGGCCTGCATCGTCTCGCCGACGGTGACGATACCCCGTTTCGTCGGCTGTCGCCCGCCGGAGAGCGAGCCGAAGTCGAGCCTGTCGGTGACGTCCTCCGGGAACGAGACGACGAGTTCGGCGCGCCGGTCCGCGGGCGGTCCCCCCATCAGGCCGTCGCAGTGCTCGCCGACCTCGTCCTCGGCCATCTCGTCGAGGAGGAGGACTGTTCTCGGGTTGCCGTCCGTGCCGTGTTCACTCATGCGAATCCACCCCAAACCCCCGGAATCGTGAACATGTTATCGGACCACCACGTAAATCACTTCGGGTTACTCAACCGGCAGGGAGTCGGCGATGTCGTCGTCGGAGGCCTCGCTGACCTCGTCGGGGCGGGCGTAGTCGTCGTCGCCGACGATGGAGTAGTTCGCCTCGGCGCTCCAGCTCTCGGTGAGCGCCGCGATGTCGTCGTCGGTCGCCTCCGCGAACGCCTCGATGGCGTCGGCCTCGGTCGTCTCGCCGACGGTCTCGTCGAAGATGGACTGGAAGGTGGCGACCGTCTCGTCGCTGTGCGCCTCGGGGTCGAGGTGGAAGTGTGCGAGCGCGTCGACGGAGGAGAGGCGGCTCGTGAGGACGTGGCAGAACTGGAAGACGACCTCCGGGCTGGCGTGGTCGAGCAGCTCGGTCAGCGAGTCGAAGCAGACGACGATGTCGTAGTCCTCTTCGTCCCAGCGCTGGCAGTAGCGGCTGATGGCGGTGCCGATGCCCTGGAGGTCGGTGGGTTCCTCTACGGCGTCCATCACGACCGGTGCACCGAAGTCCGGCCCACCTTCCGCCGCCGACCGGAGCACGTCGCCGACCGAGATGAGCCCCTTGCGCGCCGGCTGCGTGCTCGAGGCGCTCCCGAATCCGGTCTGTTCGGACTGTGCCTCCGGCAGCGAGACGGTCAGTTCGGCTCGTGTGTTCGGGTCGCCCGTCTCCAGCAGGTCGCTGCAGTGGCCGTGGTCCGTCGCCGCGGTGGTCACGAGGACGTTCCCGGTGTCCCCGATGGTGTCTCGGTCGGTCATGGTCGGTCACAGAGGCCCCACCCCCTGTCGTTGTTGGTGGAATGACTCGTCGACTAAAGGTAGTTTCGGCCGATTGAAAGGTTAGTGATGAACGTTGTGGCCCGCGGGCGATTTAGCGGGCGGTGTCGGCGGCCCAGTCACCGGCGACACGGTTATATCGGCGGCGACGGACCACCGCACATGGCCAGTCTCGCCGACCAGTTCAGGGCGGCCCCCGTCCTCGTCTCGCTCTCGCTCGGCAGCCTCGTCGCCTGCGTCGGCCTCTTCTTCGGGACGATGGCGCTGCTCGCGCTCGGCTACACCGACGGGACGCGACCGCTGTGGCTCGCCGTCATCGCCGTCGGCGTCGCCGTCACCGTCCTCTGGAACGTCTGCTACCCGCTCTACGACGAGTTCATCGCCTAGACCAGCCCGAGCACCCGGAGCAGCCCGACGAGCAGGTCGCCGTAGACGAACGCGGCGACCAGTCCGAGGAACACCGGCACGAGGAACGGGATGCCCGGCGTGACCCACAGCCATTCTTCGGTCGTCAGCCGGTCCAGCCCCTCCCGGAGGCGTGCCGGCGACGTGCCGTAGGCGTCACCCTCGATGTCGTCGAGGAACGCCGCCGCACCCCAGGGGTCGATGTCGGACTCGTCGTGGTCGGTATCGGCGGCTGCAGGCTCGGCGGCGACCGCCTCCTCGACACCGTCCACGTCGTCCACCGGCTCCCCGCCGTCGGTCGCCACGTCGAGGTCGACCGCGCCGTCGGTCGGGTCGTTCGGTTCGTCCGGGAGCGAGTCGGGGTCCCGGAACCGATCGGGGTCGTCCCGGAGTTCGGCGAGCGTCGCCCCCCGCCAGCGCAGGTACATCCTGACCGCGTCGAGGTCGAGTCCCGTCCCGCGCGGATAGACGAGCGCCCGGAGCCGCTCGCCGATGCCCCTGCTCCCCGAGTCGAGGAGCTTGCCGTGGGTCTCCGGCACCGCATCCCAGCGCACCGGAACCCCGACGAACATCCGCTTCGAGACGTGGCCCATCGCCCCGTTGCGCGCCGCCAGCAACAGCGGGTACGCGATGCCCCAGGCGACCGCGTTGGTCAGGATGGTGAAGGAGAGCACCGCGACCGGCGCGGGGTCGCCGACGGGGATGGTCACGCCCGCGACCGACAGCACCTCGCCGCCCACGTAGCCCGGATAGCTCGGGTACAGCACCGCGATGGTCATCAGCGCCCGGGCGTCCGCCCCGCCGAACGCCCCGAGGAAGTGGAACACGTACGCCAGCGACACGACGAAGCCCACGCTGATGGCGGTGGTGAGGACGAACACGCGGAGGTCCGTGCCCCCGGCGGCGGCCGCGCGCTGCCACTCGACGCCGAGCAGGAGCACGCCGAGCAGGGTCAACGGGACCCAGGTGATGCTGTCGATACGTCGCGTCCGGATGTCCCGATACGCGAGGACGCCGAAGACGGGCACCGTCGCCAGTCGCAACAGGTCGGGCAGCGTCCCGGAGATGGGGCCAACGTCTACCACAGATTGCTACCCCGCGCCGAGGCAATTAGAGGTTCCGGTGAGGAAAGCGGCGCGGGGTAACCAACGCGTCTTGGTAGACGATAGAGGGGCTACGAACGGCCAGAAAGCCCCGAGTCGCTGGTGTCGGGGGCCTCGCTGCGGTCCTCGTTCCTGCGGTCCTTGCGTCGGCCGCCTTCCTCCAGCGACTCGCCCCTTTCATCCCCGCCCGCAACCGCACCGCACCTCACACCTCCCCAGCCTCCTGCGATGCTCGGTCGCAAGCTCCCTGCGCTTCTCGTCCCTCGCGCGGATGGCTCGACACGCTCCCTTCGGCCGCGGTCTCGCCAGCCGCGCGCCACCCGGCTGAGTTGCTCTCGTCGTCGCCGGAGGTTTACAGATATGGTGAACTTTCGAGGCCGATTTGCGCCCACCCCCGACAATAGCCGGGGGCACCACCTTGACCCAGCACGTCCACCGTCGAAGCATGACCCTCGACCACGTCGAGACGCTCGAATGCACGCTCTGCGGCGCGACGTACGACCCCGAACAGGTCGTCTACACCTGCCCGAACCACGAGGGAGTGGCGGGCATCCTTGAGGTCGTCTACGACTACGACGTCATCGAGGAGCGGTTCGACGCCGACCTCGACGGACACATCCCGAACCAGTGGAAGTACCGCGCGTTCCTGCCGGTCGACACGGACGCCGAGGCGGTAACGCTCGACGAGGGCGGCACCGACCTGCTCGACGCCCCGCGCCTCGGCGACGAACTCGGCGTCGACCTCCGGGTGAAGAACGACGGGCTGAACCCGACCGGCTGCTTCAAGGACCGCGCGACGAGCATCGCCGCGACGAAGGCACGGTTCGCGGGACAGGACGTCGTCACCTGCGCGTCGACGGGCAACGCGGCGGCCTCGCTCGCGGGCTACGCGGCGCGTGCCGGCCTGGACTGCCGCATCTTCGTGCCGGCCGCTGCTCCGGAGGGCAAACTCGTCCAGCCCCGGGTGTACGGCGCGGACGTGCTCGCCGTCGACGGCAGCTACGACGAGGCGTACGACCTGAGCCTGGAGGTGACCGACGCCTACGGCTGGTACAACCGGAACGCCGCCATCAACCCGTTCCAGATCGAGGGCAAGCGCACCGTCGGCCACGAGCTCGCCGAGCAGACCCGCGACGAGATCCCGGACTGGGTCGTGTTCTCGATGGGAGACGGCTGCACCATCGCGGGCTGCTGGAAGGGCCTCCGCGAGTTCGCCGAGCTGGGCTACGTGGACGACACGCCGAAGATGCTCGGGGTGCAGCCCGAGGGCGCGAGCGCGATCCACGACGCGTTCCACGGCGCGGAGGACCACGAGATGGTCGCGGAGACGCTCGCCGACGCGGTCGCCGTGGGACGGCCCCGGAACACGGTGAAGGCCTGCCGCGCGCTCGAGGAGAGCGGCGGCACCGCCGTCACCGTCACCGACGATGCCATCCTCGACGCCGAGACGCTGCTCGGCCGGACCGAGGGCATCTACGCCGAGCCGTCGGGCGCGGCCCCCGTCGCCGGCATCCGGAAGGCGCGCGAACAGGGCATCATCGAACCCGACGAGTCGGTCGTCGCGGTCGTCACCGGCTTCGGGCTGAAGGACACCCAGGGCGCGAAGCAGGCCATCGGCGACGTGACCGAGGTCGCGCCGTCGCTGGACGACGTGGCCGCGCTCTACGGCGCGAGCGACGACGGTGACGGAGACGAGTCCTCGCTCACGGGGCGGGGCGCATGAGTCCCTTCGAGGACGGCTCAGACCAGTACCCGACCGAGCTCGCCGAGCTCGCGGCCGTGCTGGTCGGCATCGAGTCCGAGAACCCGCCGGGGAACGAACGGGCCTGCGCCGAGTACGTCCACGACTGGTTCGCCCACCACGATATCGACGCGACGCTCCTCGACGAACCGGACCCGGAGCGTCCACAGGTCGGTGCTCGCGTCGGTGGCGGCGGCAGTGACGACAGTGACGACGGCAGCGGCCCCACCCTCGTGCTGAACGGCCACCTCGACGTCGTCCCCGCCGGCGACCACGACGAGTGGACGCACCCACCCTACGAGGGCACCGTCGAGGACGGCCGGCTCTACGGTCGCGGCAGCGTCGACATGAAGACGGGCGTCGCCGTCGCGATGCTCACCGCGCTCCGGCTGCGACCCGACATCGTGGACGGGACACTCGACGGCGCGGTCGTCGTCCACGCCGCGATGGGCGAGGAGACCGCCGAGCCCGGCACTCGTGCCCTCCTCGAAGCCGGCTTCACCGGCGACTACGGCATCGTCCTCGAACCGACCGAACTGCGCGTCGCGACGAGCGAGAAGGGGATGGCCTGGTACGAACTCTCCTGGCCGGGCGAGCCCACGCACGCGAGCCGTCCCGACAACGGGGTGAACCCGAACGAACACGTTCCGACGGTGCTCGCCGCGCTGGCCGACTACGACGCCGAACTCCGCGGACGGACCGACCCCCTCTGTGGCCGGGCGTACGGCACCGTCACACAGGTCGTCTCGGGGGCAGACTCGAACAAGGCGGTGCTGCCCGAGCGCGCGTTCGTGACGCTCGACCGCCGCATCCTCCCCGACGAGCAAATCGAGGACGTCGATGGAGAGGTCGACGCGCTGGTCGCCGAACTCGAACGCGACCACGGCATCGAGGCGACGTGGGAACGCCACGAGACGTACGCCTCCGCCGAGATTCCCGTCGACCACGAGCTGGCGGAGGTAGTGCGCGACCACACCGCCGCGCTCGCCGACGCTCCGACTGAGCCGTGGGGTATCCGCGCCTCGACGGACGTCCGCGAGTTCGTCGAACGGTTCGACGTGCCGGCCATCACCTGGGGTCCCGGGAGCCTGGACCAGGCCCACAGCGTCGACGAGTACATCGACCTCGAGGAGGCCGAGACGGGACTGGCGGTGCTCGAACGGGCGGCGCGCGAGCTTCTGACAGTCGGCCACGGCGACGGCGACTCAGCGTCCCAGTAGCTTCGCCTCGGCCTTGTGGAGGTGCTCGTGGAGCGTCGCGGTCGCGATCCCGAGCTCCTCGGCGAGTTCCGTGCCGGTGACCGCCTTCGGCCACTCGTAGTAGCCCCTGGCGCGGGCGAGCTCGAACACCTCCCGCTGGCGGGCCGAGAGCGACGTGAGCGAGAACGGTGCCTCGCCCGCCGCGTCGCTCGTGCGCGTGAGCCCCTCGACGCTGATGTCGGCGTCCTGTTCGTCGGCGATGCGCGCCAGCGCGTCGTGGACCGCCTCGCGGTCCCGCGTCGTCAGGAGCGTCCAGCGCTCCCGACCGTCGTGCGTGTCGACCGGGCGCGCGGTGACGAACTCCCGGGAGAGGAACGCACCGCTGATCTGGGCGCTCGCGTCGTGGTCGATGAGCAGGTCGCGGGTCGCGTTCCCCGGCTCCGCGGTCCGTGCCGCCGACCCGAGCGTCGTGGCGGGGACCGGCAGCACGCTGTCGACCTGGGGGAACGACCGTATCGTCTCCTCGCCGTCGTCGAGCTCGCGCCGGCGGTCGGCGTAGAGCGTGACGAGCGACGTGGTCCGGTCACCGGTCGTCGTCGCGACGACGCGCCCGAGGACGCCGACGTCGGTCCGTTCCGTCGTCTCGATGGTCCAGCAGTCCGGGTGCCAGACCGACAGCGTCACCCGGAGCGGCTCCGGTTCGGCACTCATTGCGCTGTGGTCGAGCGGCACGGACCGTATAGCTACCGCTCGGGGGTTCGAACGGTCTAACGCGGTCCGTCCCGTGACGGGCCGGGGTTCGAGCAGTCGAGGAGAGAGAAGCGGCCGGGACGACGCTCGAGAACGAATCGACGGTCGAACGTCGGTTTCGACCTCAGATGACGCGGTTCTGGAGGTAGTCGAGGTGCTTCGCGTTGTAGACGATCTTGACCTCGTCGGCGGTCGGGGAACCGATGCATGTCAGGCGGACGTTCTTCTCCTCGACCTCCTCGTCGGAGAGGATCTGCTGCATGTCCATCTCGATGTCGCCCTCCATGACGATGGCGGCGCAGTTCGCACACGCGCCAGCGCGGCAGGAGAAGGGCCAGTCGTAGCCCTGGGCCTCTGCGGCCTCGAGGATGTACTCGCCCTGGTTGACCTCGAGGGAGCCGTAGTCCTCGTCGCCGAGGCCGGCGTCGGCCGCCTTCTCGAAGAGGTCGTCGTCGTCCATGTCCCAGCCGTTGTCGTCCAGCACTTCGTAGTTGAGGTATTCTACCGTGGGCATCACCCGAGGGTTGGTTCCCCCTACCCTAAGAACTTGCTGTTCTGGGTTTCTCCGACGGTGTAGAATAATCCTGACAGTCCGGCGTCGGTGGGTCGACGATGGAACACACCGGGTACGGCGTGGCGGACACCGACAGCGTCCCGTGGCTCAGAGCGACGGGACGAACCGGAACAGCAGGAACGCGGCGACGGTCGCCAGCACCGGGACGAGGTTCTGCATGGCGATGACGCGGGCGGTCTCGCGGGGCTCGAACAGGTCGCTCGTGGCCGGCAGGTCGTCCGGATCCTCGTCGCCGATCGCCGGGATGTCGGCGGTCTTGCCCTCCTCGACGCCCTTCGGGTGCGGGTTGGAGACCGTCGGGACGGTCTCGTCCTCCGCCTCGGCGGCGAGCGCGCCGACGCTGGGTCGCTGGGGCCGCTTGGGCCGCTTCCCCTCGACGGTGTCCGCGAGACGGACGGTCCGTGTCGCCCTGCCCCAGCCGAGACCGACGATGCTCATCGTCGCGACGACGACGAAGCTCGCGGGGATGCCGATGACCGACAGGGCCGTGATGATGCTCGCGCTCACGACCTCGACGATCAGCGCCGCCAGCAGCGGGAGGTCGGTGAGGTCGCTGCCCATCGTGTCGAGGGTGCGACGGGCGATGGTGAACGCGCCGACGCCGATGGCGGCCCCCGCGAGCAGGATACCGGGCGTCATGCCGAGGTAGCCGCTCCCGACCAGCGGCGCGATGGCGTTGGCGACGTTCGACGCGCCCGCGGAGAACGCCATGTAACAGCCGATGACGATGACGAGGAGGGTCCCGACGAGCTCCCGGCGGGTCGTGCCGGGCCCCATGACCGGCCGGGGGATCGACCCCGAGCGGTCGAGTCCGACGAGCGCCCCCTCGGTCTGGCCGACGGCGAACCGTTTGACGAGACTGGGGTAGAGGTAGCGACCGACGACCGCGCTGACCCAGAACGCGGCGACCGGGGCGACCACCCAGTAGCCCACGATGGTCACCATCACGTCCCAGTCGAGGTTGCCCTGTGCCAGCCCGAGGCCGGCGATGGCTCCCACCCCGGTCATCGACGTCGACGCCGGCACGCCGACGAGGTTCGAGAGGAACAGGGCGAAGCCGATGAAGAAGAGGACGGCGATGCTCGCCTCCAGCGTGAACGCCGACGACGGGACGATGCGACCGCCCATCGTGTCGACGACGTTCCGCCCGACCGTGAGCCCGCCGAGCAGGGCGAACGCCGTCATCAGGCCGGCGGCACCGGCCTTCGAGACGACGCCGCTACCGACCGCCGGGCCGAAGGCGACGCCGGTCGAGGAGCCACCGATGTTGAACCCGACGAACGCCGCGACGACGAGACCAACGAGGAGGAGTGTTTCGACCACAGAGGGTTGTGAGGCTCGATGCCACTTAACGGATTCCTTCGGGACCGACGCCCGAACCGCTGTGACGGAGCGCCAACCGCGGTACTTACCTCCCGGGGTCGCCCAGTCCGAGGTATGTTCCCGGAGTTCGAGGTCGTCCCCGCAGTCGACGTACAGGACGGCGAGGTGGTCCAGCTGGTCCAGGGCGAGCGCGGCACCGAGAAGACCTACGGTGACCCCGTCGAGGCGGCCGAGCGGTGGGTCGACCAGGGGGCGGCCACCCTCCACCTGGTCGACCTCGACGGCGCGTTCGAGGGCGAGCGCGCGAACGCGCCGGCCATCGACGCCATCCTCGACGCGGTCGACGTGACCGTCCAGCTCGGCGGCGGCATCCGCACCGCCGCGGACGCAGTCGCCCTGCTCGAGCGCGGCGTCGACCGGGTCATCCTCGGCACGGCGGCCGTCGAGAACCCCGACATCGTCGCCGAGATCAGCGAGCAGTACCCCGACGGCGTGCTCGTGAGCCTCGACGCGAAGGGCGGGGAGGTCGTCGTCTCCGGCTGGACCGAGGGCACCGGGCTCGACCCCGCCGAGGCCGTCGGCCGGTACGAGGAGCTGGGCGCGGCCGGCATCCTGTTCACCGACGTCGACGTCGAGGGGCGACTCGACGGCGTCCAGACCGAACCCGTCCGTCGGCTGGTCGACGCGGTCGACATCCCGGTCGTCGCCAGCGGCGGCGTCGCCACGCTCGGCGACGTGCGCGCGCTACGTGACGCTGGTGCGGCGGCCGTCGTCGTCGGCAGCGCGCTGTACGAGGGCCGGTTCACGTTGCGCGAGGCGATGGCCGCGGTCGAGTCGTCGTAGTCGAACCGCAGGAGTCGGGGAACCACCGCTGTCGGGCGGTGGAAACGTGGTGTGGTGTTGGTGTGGGAGGAGGGCGGTTGGTTCAGGGCGGCCCCGGGACGGATGCGCGGTCAGTCGTCGCTCCGGTCGCTGCGGTGACCGTGACCGACGACGAGCGTCCCGAGGTTCAGCCCGAGCAGTACGAGGAACGCCTGCGTCTCCGCGGGCGAACTGATACCCGACACGAGCAGCGAGAGGTGCGCGAAGGGCAGCACGACGGCGAGCCAGAAGCACGCCATCCGGAGCTGCGCAACGAACGCGCTCACGCTCAGTCGCTCGCTGACGGGGCTCGGAATCGAAGGGAGTTGGTTTGGAGTTGCGGGGGCCATATCGGGGACACCTGGTTCGCATCCACTCCTACAACCGGGACCACCATATAACGGGCCGAGCCTTTCGGCTATTTCGACCCGTTTCATCGCGACTGGCGACGTTTTTCGAAGCGTCGAGAGGCGTTTTGACGTTTTACAACCGCTCCTGAGGTCGTAACTCGAGGTCGTGAATCCCTCCTCGGTTCCCCGGGTCCACGGGCGTTCGAAGCGTCAGCAGGGCGGGCCATCCGGGGTGGTACGCACAACCAACCGTCGCGGGCGTCGTCGAGCGACGGGCGGAGGTCGGCCTGCGGCGAGCGCAACTGCTTTGGCCACCCGACGGTTGGGTTGCGGTATGAGCGACCGAAGCGCGGCCGTCTCGCGGGAGACTGCCGAGACGGAGATCGACCTGACCCTCGTCGTCGACGGCGACGGCGACAGCGAGGTCGACACCGGCGTCGGCTTCTTCGACCACATGCTCGCGTCGTTCGCCAAGCACGGGCTGTTCGACCTGACCGTCCACTGCGACGGCGACACGGAGATCGACGACCACCACACCGTCGAGGACGTCGCCATCGTCCTCGGCGAGGCGTTCGCGGAGGCGCTGGGCGACAAGCGCGGCATCGTCCGCTACGCAGACCGGAAAGTCCCGCTCGACGAGGCGGTCGCGGGCGTCGTCGTCGACGTCTCGGGCCGCCCCTACTTCGCGTTCGACGGCGAGTTCTCGCAGGAGCGCGTCGGCGAGTTCACCAGCCACATGGCCGAGCACTTCGCGATGTCGCTGGCGATGAACGCCGACCTGACGCTGCACTGCGAGGTCGACGGCGACAACGCCCACCACGAGGTCGAGGCGCTGTTCAAGGCGCTGGCGCGCTCGCTGGACGACGCGACGCGGGTGGACGAGCGCCGGAGCGACACGCCGAGCACGAAGGGCGAGCTGTAGGCCGAGTCGACAGTTCTTTCGCGTCGCCTGTCGTCGGTCCGGACAGGTATGTTCGACGAGATCATGGAGAAGTTCGAGGGCTCCCCGAGCCAGCAGGCGGTCATCCGACTGCTGCTCGAGCGCGGCTTCTCCGTGAACGACGAGGGGCGGGTGGTCTCCGGCGGCATCGAGATCCCCAACACGGGCATCGCCCGCGAGATCGGCGTCGACCGGCGCGTCGTCGACTCCACGACGGACGCCATCCTCGACGACGAGGAGCTGCGGCGCATCTTCCAGAACATCTCGCAGGTGCCCAGTCTGATGGACCTCGCGCCCGTGCTCGACCTGACCGTCCTCACCGTCGAGGTGTCCGACGCCGAGCAGAAGGGCATCGTCTCGCAGGTGACCGGCCTGCTCGCCGAACACGACATCTCCATCCGACAGACCATCAGCGAGGACCCCGAGTTCACCGACGACCCGAAGCTCCACCTCGTCACCGACGAACCCCTCCCGGGCGACCTCATCAACGAGATCCGCGCGCTCCCGTTCGTCCGGAAGATAGAGCTCCAGTAGCGCCGAACCGACGCGCTATTGGGCTCGGCGACCGGAGTGCCGGTATGGACGAGAACGTCGAGGTCGCCCTGCGCTTCACCGCGGCGCAGCTCGCGGCCGCGACCGCGGGTATCCACCTCTGGATCGGCCTCCCCCGGCAGTACCTCTACCTGCAGGCCGGGACGCCGTTCACCGACCCGCGACAGACGCTGTTCGTGCTCTCCTCGCTCGCGGTGCTCGTCGGTATCGGGCTGGCCGCCTACGGCCTCCGCCGGGACTACGTCTACGGTCTGGGCATCGTCCTCGCGCTCTCGTATCTCGTCGGCTGGCTGCTGCTCGGCGGCCACGCCGAGGGCAACGAGGTCATCGCCTACGCCTGGGAGTCCACCGGGCACAGCCACGGTACACCCCTCACCACGCTCGTCGAGCACCTGCTCGGCGACTGGCGGCTCGTGACGACCAAGACCATCGAGGCCCTGCTGCTCGGCATCCTCTCGGTGCTGCTGTACCACGAACGCTTCGGCGACGACGCGGCCGACGGCGCGACCGACGACGACGCCCGCGACGCCGACGCGGAGGCGGCCCCGTGACCGGGGACACCTACCTGACCGTCGCCGAACCCGCCCGCACCTCCTTCACCGTCCAGGGCTCGGAGTTCATCGGCCACGTCAGTCCCGTCGAGAGCGTCGCCGCCGCGGAGGAGTTCATCGACGACATCCGCACGGAGTACGCCGACGCGACGCACAACGTCCCGGCCTACCGCGTCCGCACCGACCCGTTCCGCGAGTGGTCGAGCGACGACGGCGAGCCCTCCGGCAGCGCGGGGAAACCGGCGCTCAACGTGCTCCAGGGGCAGGACGTCGAGAACGTGGTCGTCGTCGTCACGCGCTACTACGGCGGGACGAACCTCGGCGTCGGCGGCCTCGTCAGCGCCTACGGCCAGTCGGTGAAGGACGCGCTCGACGCCGCGGGCGTCGTCGAGGAGCGCCCCCACGAGGCCGTCGCTGTCACCGTCGAGTACGACGACTCCGGCACCGTGCGGGGCATCCTCGAGAGCGCCGACTGCGAGTTCGACGCCGAATACGCCGAACGCGTCAGCTTCGACGTGCGGGTGCCCGTCGCCGAGGCCGCGGCGCTCCGTGACCGACTCCGCAGCGCGACGAGCGGGCGCGTGGAGCTGTCGTAGGCCGACGTGTTTCTCCGAACCGAACGCCTAACCCACCCCCAGCCAAAGTCGCGCCCATGGATTCAATCGATGCGAGCGACTTCCACGGGCTCGCGAGCGTCTCCGAGCCGCGGGTCGCGCCGGGGGGCGAGCGGGTGGCGTACGTCCGCAACGTCCCCAGGGACGACGAGGAGTACGAGGCGACGGTGTACGTCGCACCGGTCGGGGGCGACGAGCCGCGACGGTTCACCGTCAGCGAGGGCGTCGACGCCGCGCCGCGCTGGTCGCCGTCGGGTGACCGGCTGGCGTTCACGAGCACCCGTGGCGAGGACGACCGGAGCCAGCTCTGGGTCGTGCCGACGGACGGCGGCGAGGCGCGGCAGGTCACGTCGGTCGCGGGCGGGGTCGCGTCGCCGACCTGGAGCCCGGACGGGAGCCGGGTCGCGTTCGTCCAGCAGGTGTCGCCGGAGGATCGCGAGGCGGACCGGGACCGGTGGGTCGACGGGGAGTACGAGCCCGGGGAGCCGGACCCCCGCGTCATCGACCGGACGGTGTACCGGGCCGACGGACGCTACTTCGACGGGAAGCGGCCGCAGGTGTACGTCGTGGACGTGGACGCGGTGGACGACGTCGGGAGCGACGGCGAGAGCGCGGGCGACGCCATCACGCGACTCACCGACGCCGACGCGGACCACTTCTCGCCGACGTGGGTCGACGACGAGACACTGTACTTCGGTCGGCGGGTTCCCCGCGAGGGCGAGACGGACGCCGACGACGCCATCCGGCTCGAGCTCCGGACGTGCGACCCTGACGAGCCGGACGGCGACGATCTGCTCACGCGCGACGAGGGCTGGGGCGGGCTCGTCCGGGCGGCGAGCGACGGGCGGGTGGCGTACTTCCAGTCGCCCGAGGAGCGCTCCACCCTGCAGCAGACCGAGGTCCGCGTGTACGACCCGGCGAGCGACGAGACGCACACGCCGACCGCGGGCATGGACCGGACGATGGCCTACCACGCGGTGCTGGAGTGGGGGGCCGACGAGGAGCGGCTGTACGTCACCACGCCCGACGAGGGGTCGGTGGTGCTCCGGCGGCTCCCCTGGGATGCCGACGACGGTGACGACGCGCCGGACCCGTCGACCGTCGTCGCGGGCGAGGGGATGGACGTCGACGCGGCCCACGTCGGCCGGGACGTGCTCGCCTACACGGCCAGCGAGTGGGACCACCCCGGCGACGTGTTCGTCTCCACGCCGGGCGGCGGCGAGGGAGCGCGGCTCACCCGGGTCAACGCCGACGTGCTGGACGGCGTGGCGGTGCCACAGCCAGAGGAGTTGCGGTTCGGGAACGGCGAGGGCGACGAGATACAGGGCTGGCTGCTGACGCCGCCCGACGCCGACGGCGAGAGCCCGCTCGTCGTGAACGTCCACGGCGGCCCGCACATCATGTGGTCGGAGTCGGGGACGATGTGGCACGAGTTCCAGTCCCTCGCGTCGGCGGGCTACGCCGTCTTCTTCTGCAACCCCCGCGGGTCGGCGGGCTACGGCGAGGCGTTCATGCAGGCCATCGAGCGCGACTGGGGCGACGTGACCGGCGCGGACGTGCTCGCCGGCGTCGAGCACGTGACCGGGCGCGACGATGTCGACGGCGGGAACGTCTTCCTCACCGGCGGCTCCTTCGGCGGCTACCTCTCCGCGTGGCTCGCCGCGACCAGCGACCGGTTCGACGCGACGGTCGCCCAGCGCGGCGTCTACGACCTGCTCGGGTTCTACGGCTCGACCGACGTCGCGTACCACCTCGTCGAGGGCGACTTCGGTACCGACCCGTGGGACGACCCCGCGTTCCTCTGGGAGCACTCGCCGGTCGCCCACGCCGACGACATCGACGCGCCGACGCTCGTGCTCCACTCGGAGAACGACTTCCGGGTGCCCGTCGACGGCGCGGAGTTCCTCTTCCGTGCGCTCAGGAAGACCGACACCGACGCCCGGTTCGTGCGCTACCCGCGCGAGGGCCACGAGCTCTCCCGCTCCGGCGAGCCCGGCCACGTCGTCGACCGCATCGAGCGCATCCGCCGCTGGTTCGACGGCTACAGCGACCACCGCGATGTCCCCCCGGCGCTGGAGCGCGAACCCGGTGCGGGGCTGTCGGCGGGTGACGCCGACGGCGACGGGGACGCCTGAGGTCCGCGCGGACCCCACCACGAGTGCGCGGGGCGCTTTCGATGTCAGGCCACCCACTTTCCCGCCCCTCCACCGTACGTCGACGTATGACGGACCCTGATTCCGAGCGTCCCCGCCTCAACGCGTACGGCAAGCTCGCCGTCGCGTGTGTCCTCGGCAGCGTCGGCAGCCTCGTCCTCGGTGCGCCGGCGTCCCTCTCCGCCGGCCTCTTCGGCCTCGCCGCCCTCGTCATGGCGGTCGCGATGGGGAAGAATGCACGGTCGAAGGAGCGACCAGCGTCCGACGACGACTCGGGGACCGACGAGACGGAGATGAAGGCGAAGGCGATGGTCGGCGGGGAGGCAGGACACGGGTGAGTCCCCGGCGACCGTACCGCCGGCCGGCCGACGTCGACGCTCGCGCCAGCGTGGCTACTCGCCCGCGAAGTCGACACCGGTGACCTCGAACCGTGCACCGCCGTCCTCGCTCTCGGTCGCCTGGACCGACCAGCCGTGTGACTCCGCGACCTGCTGGACGATGCGGAGGCCGAAGCCCGTGCCGTCCTCCCTGGTGGTGTAGCCCGCCTCGAACACCTGTTCGCGGTCGTCGGGTGGGATACCCGATCCGTCGTCGGCGACGTAGAAGCCGCCCTCGACGTCGCCGACGGTCACCGTCACGCCGCCCCCGTCGCTCGGCTCCGTCCCGCCGTTCGTGGCACCGTCGGCCGACTCCCGTCGGCCAGTCGTCGAGGCGTGTTCCACACAGTTCCGGAACAGGTTCTCGAACAGCTGCCGGAGGCGTCCTTCGTCGGCGCGGACCGTCGCTTCGGTCTCGACGACGAGCCGTCCGTCCCGGGTGTCGACGGTCTGCCAACAGCTCTCGACCAGCGCGTCGAGGTCGACCGCCGTGAGGTCAGTCGGCGTCTCGCCCTCGCGTGCGAGCGTGAGGAGGTCCTCGATGAGCGCCTCCATCCGGTCGTGGGCGCGCTCGACCCCGTCGAGGTACTCGCTGTCGCACTCCTCGGCGACCAGTGCGAGGTTCAGGCTCGCCACGTTCAGCGGGTTGCGGAGGTCGTGGCTGATGACGCTCGCGAACTCCTCCAGCCGTTCGTTCTGGCGCTCGAGTTCGGTCTGGCGTGCCTCGAGGTCGGCCCGCTGCTCCTGGGACTGGAGTGCCGTCTCCCCCGCCGTGGCCAGGATGCGTGCCAGGAACTCGTCCGTGTCGCCGAGCGCCCGCGGGACGGTCTCGCCGACGGAGATGGTGCCGAACTCGCCCATCGGGAGCAGCATGAGACTGCGCAGCCCCGTGCCACGGTCCACCGAGTCGTCGAGCGACTCGATGTCGTCGATGATCCGTACCGCGCCGGACTCGTAGACCTCCCAGTTGAGGCTCCCGTCCGCCGGCGTGAACACCTCCCGCTCCGGGAAGATGTCCCCGACCGCCTCCGTCTGCGCGACCGGCACCAGCCCCCCCTCGTCGGGGTCGTACAGCCGCACGACGGTGAGCGAGAAGCCGAGTATCTCCTCGGCGGCCTCGGCGATGCGCTCTGTTACCTCCCGGGTCGAGTCGGCACGGATCAGGTCGCGCGTGGCCTCGTGGAGCAGTCTGAGGCGGTTCTGCCGGGTCCGGAGCGTCTGCTCGCGGGCGACACGGTCGAGCGTCGCCTCGAGGTTGTTCGCCAGGATCTCGGCGAGCAGGCGGTCCGTGTCGGTGAACGCATCGCGCTCCCGCGAGGAGATGATGAACACGCCGTGCTCGCCGAGCGGGTGGATGGCGACGCTCTCGGCGGGACTCTCCTCGGTCACCCGGTCCGAGGCCGAGAGCGACCCGATGTACACCGGCTCGCCGCTGTGGTAGACGTCCCAGGCGAGTGCCTCCCGCGAACCGGGGACGCCGTCCCGCTCGAACCGCGGCAGGTCCTCGAACACGTCGGGGATGGACTCCGCGACCGCGCTCGGCTCGAGCGCGCTCCCGTCGTCGTTCACCAGGTGCACGCCGCTCAGCGGGGCACCGATTATCTCGTCGGCGGCCGCGACCGCGTGGCAGGTGCTCTCCTCGATCGTCTCGGTGTACATCAGCTCCTGGGTGCGCTCGCGGAGCTGCTCCAGCTTCCGCTCGCGTTCGACGCGCTCCGAGACGTCGCGGCTGATGGCGACGAACCGGTCCGCCCCCTCGAGGTCGAGCCGCTTCACGTGGACCTCGACCGGGAACGTCGAGCCGTCGCGCCGCTCGTAGACGCCGTCCAGTCGGCGGCTGTCGCCGACGGCCATCCCGTCCCAGAGATCGGCGGCCTCCGCGGGCGAAAGTGCCCGGTCGAGCTCCCAGACCTTCATCTCGGTGAGCTCGTCGTGCTCGTAGCCCGTCGCCTCGCACAGCTTCGCGTTCGGGTCGATGATGGAGCCCGAGGCGTCGTGGACGTTGACCATGTCGGGGGAGTCCTCGAACAGCACCTCGAGCCGAGCGGTGGTCTCCTCGAGCCGTCGCCGCCGTCGCTCGGCCTCGCTGGCCGACCGGCGGGCCGCCACGGCGTTCCCGATGCGGTTCGCGAGGATGGCGTACTGGTCGCTGCCGGTCCCCTTCTGGAGGTAGTCGGTGACGCCGGCCGAGATGGCCTCGCTGGCGACCTCCTCCGAACCCTTGCCGGTGTAGAGGATGAACGGGAGCTCCGGATGGTGCTCGCGGACGGTTTCGAGGAACTCGATGCCGTTCTGCCCGGGCATGTCGTAGTCCGAGACGACGCAGTCCACGTCGGCGTCCTCGAGCAGCGCCAGTCCCTCCGCGGCGCTCGCGGCCGTCCTGACGGTCATCCGCTCGTCCTCGCTACGGAGGAACGTCGCGACGAGTTCGGCGAACGCCGGGTCGTCGTCGACGTGGAGGACGTCGATGGTCTCGCCTGTACCTGTCATGTGGACCAGTGGTTCCGTGCCGTATCTGGGGGCGGCTAGTGTAAAGAGGTACCCGCCGGCCCCGGCGCTCAGGTGCCATCGTCCCCCCCTGGCTGCGGGATCGACCGGCCGGGAAGCACCCCGCGTACCGTCGCCGAACAGAGGTACGTTTCGACCGGAGAATCAGCCGCGCTACCCGGCCCCAGTCGTGCGGTTCGGAGCCGAAACGAAGGGGTTCGGCTCGGCGGTCGCACGCACGGTCCACGACTGCTCCGGAGCGGTCCGGTCGTCTCCGGAGCCCTCGGTCGGGTCGTTTCGTCCGGAGCATCTCCACGGCGTTGCCGTCGCCTGCGTGCGGGTTCGAGGCGAAGCGAGGGGGTTCTAGTCGACGATGATGTCGTCGTCGTCGATGTCGACCGACGAACCGTCGTCGGTCCCCATCTCGTGCTGGTAGCGGTCGATCCAGTCCGCGAAGCAGTCGGGGCAGAGTCGCTGTGCGTCGATCTGCGTACGGTCGACCGCCAGCTGGACGGTCCGCGAGAGCGCGTCGCTGACTGGCTCGCCGCAGTCGTCACACGGGTCCTCGGTCATGCTCTGGTCGTCACACTCGGCGGTTAAAGGCGTTCAGGTCCTCACGTCGTGCGGAACGCGCGGTCGCCCGCGTCGCCCAGCCCGGGGACGATGAAGCCGTTGTCGTCGAGGTGGTCGTCGATGGCGACGGTGAGCAGGTCGGCCTCGGGGAACTGCTCGCCGACGCGGATGAGTCCGTCGGGCGCGCTCACAGCCGAGAGCACGATGAGGTGCTCCGGGTCCGGTGCCTGCTCGGTGACGTGGTCGAGGACCGCGTTCATCGTCGAGCCCGTCGCGAGCATCGGGTCGGCGACGATGACGGTGTCCTCCTCGTTGATCTCGGGCAGCTTCACGTAGTCGATGGTGATGGGGAACTCGCCCGCCTCGTTGCGGCCCGCCTCCTCGTCGCGCGAGGCCGAGATGACGCCCTGTCGGGCGCGCGGGAACGCCTTCAACAGCCCCTCGACGAACGGCGTCGCGGCACGCAGGACGTTGATGATGACCACGTCGTCGAGTCCCTTCACGCGCTCGCCCATCGTCTTCTCGAGCGGCGTCTGCACCTCGACGTACTGTGTCTCCATCCGACCGTCGATGATCTCGTAGCCACAGATGCGGCCGAGCTTGACCAGGCCCTTCCGGAACGCGACCTGTTCCGTCTCGACGCTGCGGAGCTTCGTGAGCGTGTCCGTCGCCAGTGCGTGGGTGACGAGGTACGCGTCGCCGCGGTCTTCGATAGTCATACACCCAACAGCGCGGGCGAACCTGTAAAATCGTTCGATTCGCGCCCTGCTACTCCGTGACTCCCTGGAAAGTTTATCACGAACGGGGCCATATGCCGGTGCAAGCCGATGGAAGAGAGCATCTCCGGGTTCAAGATCCGCGGAACCTGGCCCGAGGTCGTCGAACACGGCGAGCGCATCACCCGCGCCCTGCGCGACCTCGACGTGAACGACGGCGAGCACGCCGACGCGTTCGCCGAGTGGAACGAGTGGCGACCGAAGGCCACCGAGGACATCGACGAGGACGTCAGCGAGAAGACCGCAGAGCAGGCCAGCGTCGGCGAGGGGCAGGGAGAGAAAGCAGGCAAGCAACCCAACGAGGACGTCCAGACCGCCGGCGAGAAGCTCTCGCAGTCCTACGAGAAGCTCGAGGACGGCGACGCCGACTCGGCGGTGGACAAGTGGAACGAGTCCATCGGGTACGTCGCGCGCGCCGCCGACTCGGCCGGCCGGAAGGCCCTCCGCAAGGTCGAGGACACCGTCTACCAGCGCGTGATGACCCAGCTCGCGCCCTACTACTTCGACAACGAGCTCGTCAGCGCGAACCTCCAGCAGTCCGCCGGCGAGGACGACGAGTTCATCTTCGAGGTGAACGTCAACGACGAGGACCTCAAGGGCGAGGTCGGCGACCGCCTCTACGAGTACGAGGACACCGTCGACCGGTGGCACGTCGACGTCGAGAAGGACACCACACACGTCGAGGCCGCCGAGGGCGTCGAGCCGCCACCGTCCGAGGACCGGTCGAAACCCTCGACGAACTGAACGGAGCGTCGATACCCCTATCTTCACGGCGAGTTCGCGCCGTCCGACCGCATCACTCGAACCAGCACCGACACCCTGGAGGCGACACCCACTTATAGCCGCCAGCCGAGGCTCCGAGCAATGGTAGGTGCCGCGACGGTCGCGACGTTCGTCGTCGCGGGACTGGCGAGTCTGTTCATGGCGTGGTCCATCGGCGCGGGCTCCTCCGGGTCGACGCCGTTCGCGCCGGCGGTCGGGGCGAACGCCATCTCGGTGATGCGGGCGGGCTTCTTCGTCGGTATCCTCGGGTTCGCCGGGGCCGTACTGCAGGGCCAGGGCGTCACGGAGGCGGTGGGCAAGGAACTCGTCGGCGGCGTGACGCTGTCGGCCGAGGCCGCCACCGTGGGACTGCTCGTCGCCGCGGTACTGGTCGCCATCGGCATCTTCGCGGGCTACCCCATCGCCACCGCGTTCACCGTCACCGGCGCGGTCGTCGGCGTCGGCCTCGCGATGGGCGGTACCCCGCAGTTCGCCAAGTACGTCGAGATAACGACGCTATGGGTGCTGACGCCGTTTCTCGGCGGGGGAACGGCGTACGCCACCGCGCGGGCGTTGCGGGGCAACGCGCTGAACGAGGGCTGGCTCGTGCCCGGGCTCGCCGGGCTCGTCGGTGCTATCCTCGCGAACGTGGAGTTCGCCCTGCTCGGCCCGCCCGACGGGAGCGCGTCCATCGCGGCGACGCTCGCGCCCGTCCTCCCGCTGCCCGGCCTCGCCGCGACAGTGCTGGTCACCCTCGGCATCGCGCTGGCCGTCGCGCTGGTCCTCGCCCGCGACGTGGCCCGGGACCAGGCGGGTGCACAGCGGCGCTTCCTCCTCGTGCTCGGCGGGCTCGTCGCCTTCTCCGCGGGCGGGAGCCAGGTCGGGCTCGCGGTCGGCCCGCTCGCGCCGCTGCTGTCGGAGTTCGACGTGCCGCTCGTGGCGGTGCTCGTCGGCGGCGGGGTCGGCCTGCTCGTCGGCTCGTGGACGGGTGCGCCGCGGATGATCAAGGCGCTCTCGCAGGACTACTCCTCGCTCGGGCCGCGTCGCTCCATCGCCGCGCTCATCCCGAGCTTCGCCATCGCACAGGTCGCCATCTTCTTCGGCATCCCCGTCTCGTTCAACGAGATCATCGTCAGCGCCATCATCGGCAGCGGCTACGCGGCCGGCGGGGGCGGCGTGAGCCGGGAGAAGATGGTGAATACGGTGCTCGCGTGGGTCGGCTCGCTCGTGCTGTCGTTCGTCGTCGCCTACGTCGGCTTCCTCGCCGTCGATGCGCTGTTGCTCTGAGCGACGGGGACACGAAGAACGTCGAGTCGACTACTCCGGCTGGAGCTCGTCCGGCTCGGCGTCGACGTCGTCGCCGTCGCCGGACTCCCCGCCGCCGTCGTCGATGCGGGTGAGGAGCGCCTTCATGATGCGGGTGTTCTCGACCTGCTCGACGGTGATCTCGATCCCGTCGTAGGTGATCTGCTCGCCCTCCTCGACGAGCCGGCCCGCACGGTTGAAGATGAAGCCGGCGATGGTCTCGAACTCCTCGCCCTCGGGGAGGTCGATGCCCATCGCCTCGTTGACGTCCTCGATGTTGAGCTCGCCCTTGACGATGAACGTGTCGTCGTCGACCTCCTCGATGGGCTCCTCCTCCTCGCCTTCGAGGATCTCGCCGACGATCTCCTCTATCATGTCCTCCATCGTCACGAGGCCCTCGGTGGTGCCGAACTCGTCGATGACGATGACCATGTGCATGCGGTTCTCGCGCATCTCGGCCATCAGCTCGTCGACGTTCTTCGACTCGGGGACGTGCAGCGTCGGCTGGATGAGGTCCTCGAGCTCGATGTCGTCGGGCTCGGTCTCGCCGTAGTTGTTGTCGCGGACGAGGTCGCGGATGTGGACGACCCCGATGACGTTGTCGAGGCTGCCCTCGTACACCGGGACGCGGGCGTGGCCGGAGTGGATGGCCGTCTCGATGGCCTCGTCGATGGCGGCGTCCTTCGGGACGCCGGTCATGTCCAGCCGCGGCGTCATCACCTCCTTGGCGATGGTGTTGTTGAACCGGAAGATGCGCTGGAGCATCTCGCGCTCCTCCTCCTCGATGACGCCCTCGCGCTCGCCGGTCTCGATCATGTTCTGAATCTCGTCGCGGGTCACGTAGGAGCTCTCGATGGCCGACCGGCCGCCGGTGACCTTGTTGACGATGCGGGTGAGGTAGTCGAAGATGAGGATGAGCGGGAGCAGGACGTACTCGGACCACTTCAGCGGGCGGGCGATGCGCAGCGCCCACGACTCGGTGTTCTCGACCGCGTAGCTCTTGGGTGCGCTCTCGCCGAACAACAGGACGAGGGCGGTGATGGTGAGCGTCGCGACCGCGACCGCCGGCCCCTGGTCGAGGTAGATGGCGAACAGCCCCGTCGCGATGGACGACATCGCGATGTTGACGAGGTTGTTCCCGACGAGGATGGTGACCAGCAGGCGGTGCGGGTCGTCCTTCAGCTCGGCGACGGTCGCCGAGCCCGGCTTCCCCTCCTCGCGCATCGACTCGATCCGGTGCTTCGCGAGCGAGAACATCGCGATCTCCGACGAGGAGAAGAACGCCGAGAGACCGATGAGAATCCCGATGGTCACGACACCGAGCACCGTGATGACGGGCTCCGAGAGATTGACGCCGATTATCGGAACCTCGTACAGTGCGGGGGGCTCCACGGACGCGAGACTAGGCAATGAACCCATTCGACACTGAGGCTTGGTAGCCCCCGGGATTAACTCTTTTCTTGTTTCCTGACCGGTTCGACGGAATCGAGGCCGCTGCCGCGAGCGAAGCCCTTTCGGAGCCGACGCGCCTACCTGTGTGTATGTCCGAGGCACCACCCATCACACTCTACCGGCTCCAGGCGTGCCCGTTCTGCGAGCGTGTCGTCCGCGTACTCGACGAGTACGACCTCGACTACCGCTCGCGATTCGTCGAGCCGTTGCACTCCCGACGGAACGTCGTCAAGCGCGTCTCCGGCAAGCGAACCGTGCCGGCCATCGTCGACGAGAACACCGGCGTCACGATGTCCGAGAGCGCGAACATCGTCGACTACCTCCACGCGACCTACGGGGGTGAGGCCTGATGGAGCTCGAGTTCGACGTGGTCGACCTGCCCGAGACGGAGCACGTCGCGGTCGACGAGACGGCACCCGACTTCACCCGTCCGCTGGTGAACGAGGAGTACTGGGAGGACGTCTCGCTCTCGGACCTGACCGACGAGGGGCCGGTGCTGCTCGTCGCCCACTCGATGGACGGGGCGTTCCCGGCGACGTACGTCTGGAACGAGATCCGCGACCGCGAGTGGGGCGAGCGCTTCGACGCGCAGGTCGTCGGCATCTCGGTCTCGGACCCGTACGCTCACAAGCGGCTCATCGAGGAGCGCGGCATCGACCACGCCCTGTTCTCGGACCCCGCCGCCGGCGTCGCCGCCGAGTACGGCATCGAGAACGACCTCGACGGGATGGCCGGCGTCGCGGAGTTCCGGCCCGCGGTCTTCCTCGTCGACGGGGACCGCACGGTCCAGTACGCCTGGGTCGCCCGCGAGTGGCCCGACTTCCCCGACTACGACGCGGTCGAGACCGCGCTCGACGAGCTGTAGGCCGGTTCGGGGATTCTGACACGCTTTTAGGCTCCCCCGGAGTAGCTCCCGCCATGACCGACGTGGCACACGCCGGCGAGGTGGTCCGCGAGGGCGGCCTCGTCGTCTACCCGACCGAGACGGTGTACGGACTCGGTGCCGACGCGCTCGACCCCGACGCCGTCGAGCGCGTGTTCGAGGCGAAGGGACGGGCCCGCGACAAGCCCGTCTCCCTCGGCGTCCCCGACGTCGAGACCGCGACGGAGCACGTGCTGGCGACCGGGCGCGAGGAGTCGTTCATGGACGAGTTCCTGCCCGGCCCGGTGACGGTGCTCTGCCAGCGCCGCGAACACGTCCCGGACGTGCTGACCGCCGGTCGCGAGCAGGTCGGCGTCCGTGTGCCGGACCACGCGACGGCGCTGGCGCTGTACCGGGCCGCCGGGACGCCGGTCACGGCGACGAGCGCGAACCTGAGCGGGCGACCGAGCGTCACCGACCCCGCAGACCTCGACGAGGAGTTCCTGGAGCGGGTGGACCACGTCGTCGACGACGGCCCGACCGACGGCACCGAGAGCACCGTCGTCGACGTCGAGACCGGCGAGATCCACCGCCGCGGCGCGCTCGCCGACCGCATCGAGGACTGGCTGGCCGAGGAGTGACGGCGAGCCACCGGCGATGACCGGGCGAGGCCAGCAACCGTCAAGGCGACTGAACTCGTAGCCACCGCATGACCAGCATCGACGACCCGCGAATGGTCCACCGTGACGGGTTCACCGTCGTCGGGCTCTCGACACGCGCGACCGACCAGACCGACCTCGGCGCACACTGGAGCGAGTTCGACAGCCGCCACAGTTCCTACACCGACCGCATCGACTCCGACGAGGCGTTCGGCGTCCTGTTCGACTTCGACGACGGGACCGGCTCCTTCACGTACCTCGTCGGCGTCGAACCGTCGAACGGGACGGAGATCCCGCCGACGCTCGACCGGGTCGAGGTACCCGGCGGGAACTACGCGGTGTTCACCGTCGGGCTCGACGAGGTCGAGACGCTGATGGACTACGTGTACGACGAGTGGTTCCCGTCGGTGGAGTTCGAGCGCACCGACGACCCCGAGTTCGAGTACTACGGTCCCGACTTCGACCCCCGCGACGGCGATGCGACGCTGGACGTGTACGTCCCGGTCGCCGACTGAGCGACCGGTATCGTGGCGAGGGCTACAGCCCGAGCAGCGAGCGCAGCGTCCGCGTCTTCACCCCGCAGGTGTCGGCGAACTCGCAGGACTCGCACTTCGCGCTGTTCCTGAGCCGCGGCGGCGGCCCGTCGATCCCCTCGACGGTGCGCATCGCCCGCCGGTAGGCCGCCGTCCGTCGTGCTGTGACCTCGACGGTGCGGACCGTCCCGTATGCGGGGTACTCGACGAACGCCCGCTCGACCGACGTCCCGTTCTCCCACGCGAGCGCCTTCGCGGCCGCGACGGCCCACACCGAGTGTGGCTCCCAGACGCCGTTCTCGGGCGGCCTCCCGGGCGAGACGAGCGACGGGGCGGGCGGGTCCGCGAGCACCTTCCCCGCGATACCGCGGCAGTCGCGTCCGGTCACCAGCACGTCCCGTGCGGCGGGCTCACGGAGGGCGTCGAACCGGGGACAACGCTCGACGGTGTGGCGGAGCTGCTCGCGGTACGCCGGGGGTGGGACTGCTGCCAGCTCCGCGAGCTCCTCGTCGCAGCCGCCGGCGAGGATGGCGTCGTACCGGTGGGCCAGCTCACGGACCGCCTCGACCTCGTCGGGGACCGACCGGTCGGCGCGGCGGACGTAGTACAACTTGCGCGGGCAGTAGGTCGCCTCGCGGAGGTCGCTGAACGCGAGCACGCCCCCTCTGGCCCCGGCTTCCTACTTAAAACGAGACGTCGACTTCCGCGTCCTCCGTCGCGTCCTCCAGCCCGTCGTCCTTCACGTCGTCCGTGAGCCCGCCGGTCAGGTCGCTGTCGGCGAGGATGCTGTCGAACTCGTCGCGGTAGCGGTCGTTCGCGGCGCGGGACTCGTTGCGGGCGGCGAGCGCGTCGCGGTAGCGACGCACGGTCGACGCGCTCACGTCGAGGTCGTCGGCGACGTCCGTCAGCGGGTCCTCGTCGTCGAGCCAGTCGCGCAGGACGTCGAGGTCGAACGGTGCGTCGAGGTCGCTCTCGCGGAGCAGGTGCAGGTCCATCCGCGCCCTGAACACGGTGTGTCGGGAGACGTCGAGCTCGCGCGCGAGGTCGGCGTCGGTCTCGCCGTCGTAGAAGCCGCGGACCAGCGCACACAGCTCGTCGTCGTCGAGGTCGGTCCGGAACGCGTACCGCTCGCGCATCCGCTCGACGACGTCGGACAGGCGCTGGCCGACGTCACCCCTGTCGGCGAGCGAGCCGCGCGACTCCTCCTGTGTCTCCGTGACCGTCTCCTCTTCGGCCACGGACATGAAGATGTCGCGCAGTTCCTCCGTCTTTCTGTCCATCGTGACAGGACGATAACGCGGACGAGGTATAAAAGACTGCGGTGAACTGGTTGGGCTTCCACCGGTCGGCACGTTGCTCGTCCGGAATCGCCGGAGGGGAACCAGCCCGCGGTAAACTGGAAACCGGTTCGAGATTCCCGCAAGACGTAGCCGGGGTCCCGTCCGAGAGGTGTGGCAAGATTTAAGCCGCCGTCGTCCGGGTGGTAGACTATGACAGTTCCGCCGTTACAGACCCCCGGACGGGAGACGTTCTGGCAGATAGGCCACGTCCAGGAGATCGTGTTCTACTTCTTCGCTGCGATGGCGCTGCTGACGTTCGGCTGGGGCGTCTACCGGCGGTTCATGCGGTACACGCGCGGCGCGGATGACTGGTTCGACCGGACCGACGACATCGTCTCGCGTGTCGTCGAGGCGACGAAGATCGTCGCCACCAACGAGAAGCAGTTCAACCGCGACCTGTACGGGGGCCTGATGCACACGTTCATCATGTGGGGCTTTCTCACGCTGTTCATCGGGACCGTCATCATCGGCATCGACATCGACCTCTGGCAGAAGGCGCTGGGCAACGAGCCGTTCCTGCAGGGCGCGTTCTACCTCTCCTACTCGCTCGTGATGGACGCGATGGGGCTGCTGTTCGTCGTCGGCGTCGGCATGGCCATCTACCGGCGCTACTGGGTGCGCAACGAGCGCCTCTGGGGCAAGCACACCAGCACCGAGGACACCCTGTTCGTCTGGACGCTGTTCCTGCTCGGGGTCGGCGGCTACGTCGTCGAGGGCCTGCGCATCCTCGGCGAGGGTGCGGGCAGCACCTCGATGCCGGAGTACGAGATCGTCAGCTTCGTCGGCTGGTTCACCGCCCGGTCGTTCCAGGCTGTCGGCGTCACGCCGACTCTCGCCGCCGACGTCTACGTCGCGGTGTGGTGGAGCCACGCCCTGCTCGCGTTCGGGTTCATCGCGCTCATCCCGTTCGCGAAGCCGTTCCACATGCTCTCCTCGTTCGCGAACGTCGTCACCCGCGACGAGAAGGCGGGCAAGCGGCTCCCCTCGGTCCCGGCCGACCTCGACGCCGAGACGGGTGCCGCGAGCATCGACCACTTCAGCTGGAAGGAGATCCTCGACCAGGACGCCTGCACGAAGTGCGGCCGCTGTTCCTCGGTCTGTCCGGCGAAGGCCTCCGGTCGCCCGCTCGACCCGCGCGACGTCATCCTCGACCTGAAGCAGTACCGCGAGAACCTCGAGGCCGGCGGTGACGAGAAGGCCATCGTCGCCGACGGCGGCACGTCGGTCATCGACGCCGACACGATGGAGTCCTGCATGTCCTGCATGGCCTGCATGGACGCCTGCCCCGTCGAGATCGAGCACCTGAAGAGCTTCACCCGGATGAACCGCGAACTGACCGACGCCGGGGAGATACAGCCCTCGATGCAGGAGGTGTTCCAGAACGTGATGCAGAAGGGCAACACCTTCGGCGACCCCAACCGGAAGCGCGGCGACTGGGCCGACGACGTCGACGTCGACGTGGCCGACGCCCGCGAGCAGGAGGTCGAGTACCTCTGGTACGTCGGCGACTACCCGAGCTTCGACGACCGAAACAAGAAGGTCGCCCGCTCGCTGGCGACCATCCTCGACGCGGCCGACGTGAGCTTCGGTATCCTGTTCGACGACGAGAAGTACGACGGCAACGACATCCGCCGCGTCGGCGAGGAGTTCCTCTACATCGAGCTGGCGGGCCACCACGTCGAGTCCTTCGAGGACTGCGAGTTCGAGAAGATCGTCTGCACGGACCCGCACTCCTACAACACCATCAAGAACGAGTACCCCGAGGTCGACTTCGAGGAGTTCGCCGACGACCCCGTGATGCCGTTCGACTACGAGGGCACGTGGAACGCGGACGGCGAGATCGACGTCTACCACTGGACGCAGGTCGTCGAGGAACTCGTCCCCCGGCTCGGGCTCTCCGGGGACGAGCTCGACTACACCGTCACCTACCACGACCCGTGTCACCTCGGCCGGTACAACGACGAGTACGAGGCCCCGCGCGAACTCGTGAAGGCCACCGGCTGCGAGCTCCACGAGATGCCGCGCAACCGCGCCGACTCGTTCTGCTGCGGTGGCGGCGGCGGTGGTCTCTGGATGGAACTGGAGGAGGAGGAGAAGCCCAGCGAGGAGCGACTCCGCGAGGCGCTCGAGGACACCGCTGCGGGCTCGGAGATCGAGAAGTTCGTCGTCGCCTGCCCGATGTGCATGACGATGTACGAGGACGGCCGGAAGACCGGCGGCTTCGAGGACGACATCGAGATCGTCGACGTGGCCGAGCTCGTCGTCGAGGCCATCGGCGAGCGCGAGACGGCCGGGCTGTAGCGGCCCCGGACAAGACGACGTCCCCCGACGCAGGCGGCGCTGGCCCAGTTTTTTGTGGACGCCACGACTATCTCGAACGATGGCAGCTGACGACCTGGACGACACACGAGACGCCGCCGCAGCGTTCTCGCTGCTCGGCGACGCGAGCCGACTGGCGATCCTCGATGCGCTCCACGAGGCACGCGGGACGCCGCTCGCGTTCGCCGAGCTGCACCGACGGGTCGACGTGCGCGACAGCGCGAAGTTCAACTACCACCTCAAGCAGCTCCGGCCGCGGTTCGTCGCGAAGGGTGACGACGGGTACGAGCTCACCGCGGCGGGCCGACGGCTCGCCCGCGCGGTCACCGCCGGGACCTACACCGACGAACAGCGCCTCGAGCCGTTCGACATCGACGGCGAGTGCATCGACTGCGGTGCCGAGGTGCTGTCGGCGGCCTACGAGGACGAACGGTTCACCGTCACCTGCGGCGACTGCGACGCGACCGTGCTCGCGGTTCGGGTCCCGCCGACGGTCGTCCGGGGGCGCGACCCCGAGCAGGTCGTCGACGCCTTCGACCGCTGGTCACGCCTCGGCACCGAGCAGGCGGCCCAGGGACTCTGTGCGGACTGCGGGGGCGTCGTCGAACCGTCGGTCACCGACGAGGCGCCCGGCTCCATCCGGTACGACGCCCTCGCCGTCTTCGACTGCACGGTCTGCGGTCGCCGGACGACGACCTCCTTCGGTGCGCTGGCGTACCGCCATCCGGCGGTCGAACGGTTCCACCGGGACCGCGACGCCTCGCTCCGCGACCGGCCCTACTGGGAGGTGAACCAGTACGTCACCGACGAACACGTCGAGTACGTTTCCCGCGACCCGTGGCGCGTCAGGGTGCGATTCCACGCCGACGGCGACACCTGTCTGGTGTCGCTCGACGGCGACCTCGAGGTGGTCCGCACCGAGGTCGTCGAGGGCGAACCGGAGGAGTAACCGACGAGACCAGTTGATCCCAGGGGGTGCCGGTCACCAGAGTCGCTCGACCTGCTCCCGGAGCGCGTCTGGCAGGTGCTCGGGGGCGAGCGTCTCCTCGCGCGGGTCGGCGTCGGTGTCGAAGCCGGCGGGCTCGGCTGGCGGGCCACCGTCGGCGGGCGGGGCGTGGTCGTAGGCCCGGGCGGGGTCGCCGTAGCGCCAGACGTGCATCATCCACGGCGTGTCACACGGGAACCGGATGTAGTCGTCGTAGACGAGCCGGTACTTCCACCAGGCGTAGCGACCGGGAAAGCCGACGTGGGTGTGCCACGGGCGGCACTCCCTGCCGTCGTCGTCGTACACCGACGGCGGCGGGTCGATGCGGTCGCCGTTCCGCGCCGCGATGAACATCGCGCCGATGGGACGCCAGTACTCGTGGTCGACGATGACGGACTCGGGGCGGCTGGCGTCCATGATGCCACCGTTGCCGATCCACCGAGGGTTTATCCAGTGGGACGTCCCGTCGTCGGCGAAGAAGTCGAAGTACGGGATGAAGCCGGCGTCGAGGAGCGTCCCGACCGTCGGGAGGTTCCGCTCGAACGACCGGCGGACGTCGCGCTGGAACAGCCGCGTCGCCTCGGAGTCGCCGCAGGTCCGGTGGAGCGAGTCGTCGTAGTGGACCATCTTCGGTCGGTACGTGGCGTGGGGACAGCGGACCGTGTCACGGGTGTCGGTCGCTGGAGTGGCGGCGGCGGTGGTCGCGGTGCCGACGCCCGTCACGGCGACCGCCCCGCTCGAGAGCTGGAGCAGTCGGCGACGGGAGAGTCCGGCAGCGTCGGAATCGTCGTCGTGGGAGGACGGGGTGGGCATAGGTGGAGCGGTCGTGGCATCGACAACGCGCGAGAATAGTACTCGGACGTTACGTGACAGCTTCGAACAGACGTGTCAGGTAAGACCGGCTTAGTCGGCACGCGGTCCCCTTCGCGGCGTGGGATAGCACGGTTCGTGCATATATCGACGCCTTCTTACCGGCGAATTACACACGTCCGTGTATGTACATCGGACGATTCCTGGTGGTCGGTCCCGACGTCGGCGCGTACCGCGTCTCCTCGCGCTCGTTCCCGAACCGGACGGTCTCGCGGCGCGACGACGACACGCTGACCGTCGGTCCCACGGCGGACGCTCCGGAGACGGACAACCCGTACGTGGCGTACAACTGCGTCCGCGTCACCGACGCCGGCGCGGTGCTGGGCAACGGCTCGCACGTCGACCCCGTCGCGGAGAAGCTGGCGATGGGCTACCCGGCCCGCGACGCCCTCGCGACCGCGCTGCTCTCGCTGGACTACGAGAAGGACGACTACGACACGCCCCGCATCGCCGGGGTCATCGGAGGGGACTCCGCGTTCGTCGGCATCGTGCGCCGCGACGCCCTCCTCGTCCACGAGGTCACCGAGCCGACGCTCGTCGCGACGTACGAGAAGGACACCCCCGAGGCGTACGACTTCGACGCGACCGACGCCGAGGCGGCCGCCCGCGAGGTGCTCGAGGCCGAGTTCGAGCACGCGGTCTGTGCCGCCGGCGTGGTCCGCGACGGCGACGGGTTCTCGCTGGCGAGTCTGGACGCCTGAGCGCCGTCTCCACCACGCTTCTCACACCACCGCAGGATTGAACGGCCACGAGGTACTCCCCTCGTGACATGCGCTTCGGCGTCATCTCCGACGTGCACGCCAACGCGGTCGCCCTGCGCGCCGTCCTCGACGACATGCCCCGCGTCGACGGCCTGCTCTGTGCCGGGGACGTCGTCGGCTACGGCCCCTCCCCGGGCGAGTGCGTCGACGAGCTCGCCGGCCGTGACGTGGCGTGCGTGTCGGGCAACCACGACCGTGCGGTCGTCACCGACACCGCGTTCCGCTTCAACGACATGGCCCGTGCCGGGGTTGAGTACGCCCGCGAGCAGCTCACCGACGCCCAGCTTTCCTGGCTCGCCGACCTCCCGACCGAGCGCCGGGAGCACGACGGCTACGTCAAGCTCGTCCACGGCCACCCCGACGACCCGGACCACTACACCCGGCCCCACGAGTTCTCCCCCGACCTGCTCCGCGGCGAGGCCGTCCTCGTCATGGGCCACACGCACGTCCAGCACCACGAGCGCCACGACGAGGGTATCGTGATGAACCCCGGGAGCGTCGGCCAGCCGCGGGACAGCGACCCCCGCGCCGCCTACGCCGTGCTCGACATGGACGACGGCACTGTCGAGGAGCGACGGGTCGAGTACGACATCGAGCGGGTACAGGAGCAGGTGCGGGAGGCGGGTCTCCCGGAACGCATCGGGAGTCGGCTGGCGGACGGTCGGTAACGCCGCGTTCCGCAGCGTCGGGGCGGGCACCACGTCATCTTAACCAACACAGCCGGCTATCGACCCGTAAAGTTAACCAACACCGGCTCGCCCGAGGACCGTGGGTGGTGTCCGATCCCGGCCTACAGGGGTGCCAGCTCGGCCGAGAAGTGCCGGATCTCCTTCATCGGCGGCTCGTGGACGACCTCGTAGCCGGAGATCTCCTCGCGGCGGTCCCAGACCGCGGCGACGGTGTCGACGACGTGCTCGATGTGCTCCTTGTGGTACATCCGGCGCGGGACCGCCATCCGGACGAGTTCGGGGCGGTCGCTGTCGGGGAACGCGAAGCTCCCGAGTTCGACACAGCGGACGCCACCCTCACGGTAGATCTCGACGGCGAGGGCCTGTCCGGGGAACTCCTCCGCCGGAATCTGGGGCAGGAACTCCCCGGCGTCGAGGTAGACCGCGTGGCCACCGACGGGCTGGAAGACGGGGACGCCGTGCTCGGCGATGCGCTCGCCCAGGAAGCGGACCTGCTCGACGCGGTCGGCGATGTACGCCTCCTCGACGGCCTCGCGCAGGCCGACCGCCATCGCCTCGATGTCGCGGCCGGACATGCCGCCGTAGGTGGAGAAGCCCTCGTAGAGGATGCCGCGCTGCTTGGCGTGCTCGAACAGCGTCTCGTCGTTGCAGGCCACGAAGCCGCCGATGTTGACGAGGCCGTCCTTCTTGCCGGACATGACGGCTGCGTCGGCGTAGGAGAGCTGCTCGCGGGCGACCTCGGCGACGGTCGCGTCCGCGAACTCGGGCTCGCGCTGGGTGACGAAGTAGGCGTTCTCGGCGAACCGGCAGGCGTCGACGACGAACGTCGCGTCGATCTCGTCGCAGAACTCGCGCACCTCGCGGGTGTTCGCGACGGAGACCGGCTGGCCGGCGGCGGAGTTGTTCGTGATGGTCAGGATGATCGCCGGGACGTTCTCCGCGCCGACCTCCTCGACGACGCGCCGGGCCTCGTCCACCGAGAAGTTGCCCTTGAAGTCGCCCCCGCTGTCGAACTCGCTGGCCTCGGGGACGGGACAGTCGACGGCGTCGGCTCCCTGGTTGGCGACGTGCGCCCGGGTCGTGTCGAAGTGGGTGTTGTTCAGCACCACGTCGCCCTCCTCGAGGATGGTGCCGTAGAGCACGTTCTCCGCGCCGCGACCCTGGTGGGCGGGGACGACGTGCTCGAAGCCCATCACGTCGGCGACGGCGTCCTCGAGCTTCCGGAAGCTCGAGCTCCCGGCGTAGGACTCGTCGCCGCGGAACATCGCCGCCCACTGCTCGTCGGTCATCGTCCCGGTGCCGGAGTCGGTGAGCAGGTCGACGAACACGTCGTCGGCGTCCAGGTTGAACAGGTTGTAGCCCGCGTCCTCCAGGTTGGCCGCTCGCTCCTCGCGTGCCGGCAGGTGGATGCGCTCCACCATCTTCGACTTGTACGTCGTCATACGTACAGGAAGGGGCGAGAGCGTGAAAGTCCTAGGTGGCGCTGTCTGCGAGTCGTCGGACAGAACGCCGGGCGAGTGTACGGATGCGGTGACCGTGAGACAGAACTGTCGTACCGCGCCGGTTCGTGGCGGGTTCGGGAGCAGTCAGTACAGCTCCTGCAGTATCTCCAGTGTCTCCTCGCGGTCGTCCCAGGCGACGACGACGGCGACGCTCGTCGCGGAGGTGATGAGCTCGTGGATGTTGATACCCGCCTCGGCCATCGGCGAGACGATGGTGTTGATGACGCCGGGCTCGTTCGGGAGCTCGCCGCCGGTGATACGCACCACGGCGAGGCCGTCCTCGACGGTGACCGAGGAGAGCATCTCGTCGTCGATGACCTCGCGGTGGAGGATGTTCTCGGCGCGTTCGGACTCCCTCTCGTCGACGTAGAACGTGACGGTGTCCATCCCGCTGGCGACGGCGTCGACGTTGATGCCCGACTCCGCCAGCGACGACGCGAGCTGGTGGAACACGCCGGACTGGTTGCGGATTGCCCGGCCGGCGACGGTGACACAGGCCAGCGGCTCCTCGCGGAGGTCGACCAGATGTCTGAACTCGCCGGTGATGCTCGTCCCGCCCGAGAGCAGGTCGCCGTGCTGGTAGTGGACGACGCGGACCGCCAGCTCGTCGTCCTTGTACGACAGGGCGGAGGGCGCGACGACTTCGGCCCCACGGAAGGAGAGGTTGCGGAGCTCGTCGACCGAGATCTGGCCGACGTTCCGGGCACCTTCGACGACGTGCGGGTCGCCGGTCATGACGCCCTCGACGTCGGTGACGATGACGACCTCGTCGGCGTCCAGGTACTTGCCGAGCATCACCGCGGTCGTGTCGCTGCCGCCGCGGCCGAGCGTCGCGATGGAGCCGTCGGGTGTCTCGGCCAGGAAGCCCGTGATGACCGGGACGACACCGTCGAGCTGGTCTGCCAGCTTGGCCGCGCGCTTCGTCGTCTCCTCGACGTCGACCTCCCCGTGTTCGTCCGTGACGACCGGCCAGTCGGGGTGACCGGGCTCGAGGAACACCGCGTCGATTCCCCGGGCTGTCAGTGCGGCCTTCAGCATCCGCACCGACGTTCGCTCGCCCATGCTGACGATCTCGGCCCGGTCGGAGTCGTCCGCTTCGAAGGTGATGTCGTCGAGCAGTTCGTCGGTCGTGTTCCCCATCGCACTCGCCACGACGGCTATCTCGTGGCCCTCGCGTACCGCGCTCGCGACCGAGTCGGCGGCCCGGTTGATGCGGTCGCCGCTGCCGAGGCTGGTCCCCCCGAACTTGGCGACTACGCGCATCCTACCACCGCGTCGGTCCCGTGCGCGCTCGTCGCGTCGATACTGACGTCACTCATACACCCTCGTAGCCGACTCGGGGCCATAACTATGTCCCCCAGTGGAAATACCTGCCGGGCTTCGGGGTCGGTGGCACGGCACGAACGACGGCGACCCGACACCTGTGACGACGGACACCGACCGCTGTGTCCGCCTGCGGGCTGGATTTATACCTACGGAGAGCCAATGATGGCCCGATGCACGTGCGTGAGGCGGTCGAGGCCGACGCCGACGCGATGGCCGCCATCGCCGACGGGCCGGTCGACGTGATGCGCAACCTCGTCCACGACCGGACGGTCCGTGTCGCCGAGGCCGAGGCCGCCCGGACCAACGACCCGAACGTCGACGTCGAGGAGCCCGAGACGCCCGAGCTGCTCGGGTTCGTCAGCTTCGACGCCGCGACGGACGTGGTGTACGTAACACAGCTCGACGGCACGCCCGACGCCTGCGAGCGCCTGCTCGCCGAGCCGCTGCGCTTCGCCCGCAGCGAGTCGATGGACGTGGAACTGCTCGTCACCGACCCCGGCGAGCCGGCGGGTGTGGCCGCCGAACGCGTCGGCTTCGAGCAGACCGGCCCCGGGCCGCGGTTCGACCGCCAGCGGACGGTCCGGTACCGCTACGCGACGAGCGACTGAGCCGCGCTGTCGCGGCGACCGCGGCGTCGTCTCAGGAGAACTTTCTGACCGTCACGTCGAGCGTGTCGAGGTCGACGACGGGCGCGTAGCCCGCGTCGGGCTGGATGTTCACGGACTTCTGGAAGTCGGTCTGGCGCTGCCAGCAGCCCGAGTTGATGGCGAGTACGTTGTGGTACTTCCCGAAGCCGAGCTTGTGGACGTGGCCCGTGTGGAAGATGTCCGGCACGTCCTCGATGACGAGGTAGTCCTTCTCCTCGGGTGCGAGCCGGGTGTGGCCGCCGTACTGCGGGGCGACGTGGCGCTTCTTCAGCAGCTGGTACATCGCCTTGTGCGGCTCGTCGTAGCTCGCGGTGTGCTCGGGCGTCTCCGCGATGACCTCGTCGAGCGAGACGCCGTGGTACATCAGCACCGAGACCCCCTCGACGGTCACCGTCGAGGGGTTGCTCACGATGCGAGGGTCGTGCGCCGTCATGATGTTCCGGAGCTCCTCGTCGAAGCCCGGCTGTGGCTCGGCGAGCCGGACCGCGTCGTGGTTGCCCGGGATCATGGTCACGTCGATGTCGCCCGGAATCTGCTTGAGCTTCTCGTTGAACGTCTCGTACTGGTCGTAGATGTCGACCACGTCGAGCTCCTCGTCCTGGTTGGGGTAGACGCCGACGCCCTCGACCATGTCGCCCGCGATGAGCAGGTACTCGATGTGCTCGGCCTCCTCGGTGTAGAGCCAGTCCGCGAACGCGTCCCACTCGTCGTGCATGAACTCCTGGCTGCCGACGTGGACGTCGGAGATGAGCGCCGCCTGCACGTGGCGGTCCGCGTAGCTCGGCTGGTGGGTCCGGGGCACGTCGGGGAAGTGCATCGAGTCGACGAAGACGATCCCCGCGTCGTCGGCGAGCGTCCCCTCGATGGCGATGACCTCGTCGTACAGCAGCTCGTCGACGAGCTCGGCGATGTTCCGGTCCTTCATCACCAGACAGGGGAACGTCCCCTTCGTGTCCTCCAGCTCGACGAGCCAGTGCCCCGAGGCGGTCGAGCGGATGTCGTTGACCATGCCGACCAGCGCGACCTCGCTCCCCCCGGCCATCGACTCGATGGCGTCGGTCGGCCGGTGGTTCACGCGACCCCGGAGCTTCGAGGCGAGCTTGTCGTAGCGGTCGCGGAACACCGAGACGAAGTCGCTGTACTCGCCGGTCCCCGTGCTCCGGCCGGTCATGTCGTTCTCGACGCTCACCGAGCGCTGGTCGGTCGACCGGTCCGCAGCCCGGTCACGGGAGCGCTGCACCGTCCCGGTGTCGGTGCCAGCGTCAGCTCCGGTGTCGGTTCCGGTAGCGGGCTCACTTCCGGCAGCGGGCTCACCCCCGGCATCGGTTCCGGTGCCTGTTCCAGCAACGGTCCCGGTGTCGCCGTCGGCAGGGTCGGAGGGTCCGGTATCGGCCGGAGAGTCGCCGACGGCGTCGCCCCCCGCCGAGTCAGACCCCTCCGTTTCAGCTGGAGATTCGCCGCCGGAATCCGGACCAGTCGTAGTCGTCTGGGAATCCCGGTTTCCACCGGAAACAGAGGGGTGTTGGTCGGGTGAGTTCGGCGCACCCTCCTGCGATTCGACTCCGTCCGTCCTCGAGCGAGCGTCGGCCGACGAGGGAGGTTGCTCGTCGTCCCCGTTCCGGAGAGCCGACGCCCCGCGCGGAGCGGTCTCGTCCTGCACCGCACGCACGTCGGCGGCGGTCACCTTCAGCGCGTCAGCCGCGGTCGCGTCGACGACCGCCGCGAGCGTCGCGTCCGGGTCCTCGGCACCGGCGATGAGCGTCACCGCCTCCCGCTCGGCGTTGTAGCCACGCCTCGCGAGTTCGCCGACGATGCGTGCGGTCGCCTCCTGTGGCACATCACTCCACAGCACTCGACAGGGCAAAAGGGTGCCGAAACGACCGACGATTCCGGGCCGGAACCGGCGGACTGCGTCGACCCGTCGGGTCCGCCCCCGGCATCAGAAAGTTGATTGGTGGGGCCGTCCAACCGACGCCCAGATGACCGGACCCGGCAGCGACGACGAGTCCGACGCCCACCGGGACGAGGGGCCCGACCCCCGTCACGACACCGACCGCGACCGGGCCGGTGCCGATGACGCACCCGACCGTGACGACGGTGACCCCGCTACCGGCGACGATACTGTCGACGAGACGGTCGACAGGGAGACCTGGGAGTGGGTGGACACCAGTTCGGGTCGAGAGGCGGCTGGCGACACCGACCCGTCTCCTCCCGGCGATCCGGACAGCGACGGGGACGGTCCAGTCGAAGCGGGGGGGCCACCGGAAGACACGAGAGAGCCACCGGAAGACACGACGAGACGACCGGAACCGGGTTCCGAACGCGACAGGGACCCGACCAGCGAGCGCGATAGGCCGCCGATCCCCGGCGAGGACGAGAGACGGGAGGAGTTCGACGGCCCCGTCGACTGGTTCCTCCACACCGACGATTCGTTCGTCATGACGGTGCGTGACGTCAGCAGCAGCCTCCTCACCGTCGCGTTCATCGGGATCGTGCTCTTCGGGGTCAGCGGCATCTGGCCGCCGCTCGTCGCCGTCGAGAGCGGCAGCATGGAGCCGCACATGCACCGGAACGACCTCGTGTTCATCGTCGAGGAGGGCCGGTTCGCCGGCGACAGCGCCCAGCCCGGCACCGGCGTCGTGACACACCGGGCAGCCCAGCAGAACGACGGCTACTGGAGCTTCGGCGACTACGGCAACGTCATCGTCTACCAGCCCGACGGGAGCGACAGACGGACCCCGATCATCCATCGCGCCCGCTTCTGGGTCGACGAGGGCGAGAACTGGGTCGACAGCGAGGCGGAAGGTGGCACCGGAAAGGCGGATCCGCAGCACCTCAGCCGGGACGAATCGGCGGATCGGTCCTTCGACTGCGAGGACATCACCGCCTGTCCCGCCGACTACAGCGGCTTCGTCACGAAGGGAGACGACAACGCGGTGTACGACCAGATCGGCGGCCAGAGTTCGACGGTTCGGTCCGAGTGGGTCCGCGGGAAGGCGAAGGTCCGGATCCCCCTGCTCGGCTGGATTCGGCTCCAGTTCGCACAGCTCGCGACCGCGTTCGGCGGGACCGGCCCCACCGCACTCGGGATGCTCCGACTGCAGCTCGGCGTCGTGTGCGCCGGCGTGGGAACGGTCGTCGCGCGCCGGCGTGGCGTGCTGTAGGCCGTCGTTTCACGTCGAAAGCGAGTCGACGTTCGTAGAACGAACAGGTGAGCTGCAGCGCCGGGTTCAGTTGTTGAACCGGGCCTGCACGAACGGCTGGACCTCCTCGATGTCGCCGAGCCTGGAGTCGCTGAGGAGGACGGCCTCGGTCTCCTCGATGGGGACCGACAGCGAGATTTCCTTCGTCCGGCCGTAGCGGCCCTTCGAGACGACGACCGCGTTGACGATGCCGAGCATGTCGAGCTCGGAGATGAGGTCGGTGACGCGACGCTGGGTGAGCACGTCGGCGTCGATCTCCTCGCAGAGACGCTTGTAGATGTTGAACACCTCGCCGGTGTTGATGTTGTGCACGCCGTTCTTCTCCAGCAGGATGATGGCGAACAGGACGAGTTTGCTCTGGGTCGGGAGCGTGCGGACGACCTCGACGACGCGGTCGAGTTCGATCTTGTCCTGGGCCTTGCGGACGTGCTCCTCGTCGACGACCTCGGACTGCGAACGCTCCGCGAGTTCGCCCGCAGTTCGGAGCAAGTCGAGCGCACGCCGGGCGTCGCCGTGCTCCTGGGCCGCGAAGGCTGCACACAGCGGGATGACGTCCTCGGTGAGCGCCCCGGGCTCGAACGCGACGTCGGAGCGGTGCTGGAGGATGTCCCGGAGCTGGTTCGCGTCGTACGGCGGGAAGACGATCTCCTCCTCGCCGAGACTGGACTTGACGCGGGGGTCGAGGAAGTCGGTGAACTTCAGGTCGTTCGAGATGCCCATGATGCTCACGCGGGAGTTCTCCAGTTCGGAGTTCATCCGCGAGAGGTTGTACAGGGTGTCGTCGCCCGACTTCTCGACGAGCTTGTCGATCTCGTCGAGCATGATGACGACGACCCGTTCCTCGTAGTCGACCGCGTCGAAGAAGACGCTGTAGACCCGGTCGGTCGGCCAGCCGGTCATCGGTACGTCCTCGAACTCCTCGGCGTCGGCCTCGAGCTCGTCGATTCGCTCGTGGACCGCCGCACGCGAGTCGAACTCGGTGTCCGCGAGGGGGTCGGTTTCGGGTGCGTCGGCCGCGTCGACCTCGTCGAGGAGACCCTCGAGTTCGGCGACGCGGTCCTCGATGTACGCCTCGTTCTCGTCGATGAACTTGTTCGCGAGCTGGGCGAGCACGCGGTACTGGGTGTCCGTCACCTCGCAGTTGATGTACTCGACGGAGCATGGCACCTCGTACTTCTTCGAGGTGCTCTCGAGCTCGTTCGAGACGAACTTCGCGCTCGCGGTCTTGCCGGTCCCCGTCTTCCCGTAGATGAGGATGTTCGACGGCGTCTCACCGCGTAACGCGGCGACCAGGATGGTCGCCATCTTGTTGATCTGTTCCTTCCGATGCGGCAGTTCGTGCGGCGTGTAGGACGGTCGCAGGACTTCCTTGTTCTCGAAGATCGGCTCCCCGCTCAGGAGGTCGTCGAACAGTCCCTGTGATGCACCCTCCTCGTCCGATTCGTCGAGTACGACGTCGTCGAGGTCGACCTCGAAGTCCCGCGAGGTGTTCGGAGGCGTCTGCTCCGTGCCCCCAGTTACGTCCGTATCCGCGTCGTCGTCGTTGTCTGTCATCCCTATGGTTCACCCCCTCGTTTCGATTGGAACTCGAGACGAGGTCCCGTGAAAGCGGACGTGTACCCGCCGTACGTCGGACGTGAGACGAACGACCCAGCGATACGCCGTCCAGTTGATGCAAACGAAGCAGATGAACAGGAGGGTAATAATAGTTGCCCTTCAGCAATAGGAGTCAATAGTACTACATCGCGCGTGGTAGTGGGAGACGACCGTTCCGTGGAGTTCCTCCCGCCTCTCGAACGGAGATCCGCGGGCGAGACGAGTGGAACAGGGTCGTTTCACCTCGATACCCTCGATCCGACACGAGTCCGGTACGCCGTCGACGACACCCCGACACCGGAGCAGTTCGACACCCATCTTCGGGACAGCTGTCGAGGACGGCCGTACCGTCTCCAGCGTACGGGTTCCACCTCGGACACACGTGCTCTGGTCAAGCGGACGCTCTGACCTAGCGGACTCTGTCCAACGTGCGCGTCGCCGACGCAGGCGTTCGTTCACGACCATTCTCTGTTGGGGCGAAAACGACGGGTTCTCGGGACGTCCCCCGGTCGCGAGCTGGCTCAGCTTCGCGGGGACCCGTCGATGGCAGGGTTCGGACAGACATCAACCCCGATCCACGACCGGGTCGACCGGAAACGGTGGGGGCGGGCGGGCGACGGACGGCGACAGGAAGTGGAAGACGGCGACGGGGTGAGACGTTGCGGAGTTCGTGCTCGACCTGAACGGGAGGGGGGTTCCGAGGGAGAGGTCGTGGATGGGTCCTGATAGGGAGGGACACGGGAGCCGACGACTGGATTCGAGGAAGGTATTGACGTGTGTTAACACGAAGGTGCAGACCCCCCCACCCCTTTGTTTCGGGTGGAACGGCTGACGGTGGGGTGGGGGGAGGGGGTCGTCTAGCGAGGGGAATCTTTAATACACTACTACTGAAACAGTATCCGCGAACCAGAGAAAAACCAACTTCTACTAGTTACTAGCTATATTGTACACTAGATGTTCGTCCATTCCTGTCCGCCTTCTAGAACGAAACCATCAGTTCGTCCACCGACCCACCCACTATCACCGCCCGTTCCAGTTGAAACGAAGGGGTGGGGGGCTCCGGCCACCGGGATATCGTGCTAGCATGGAACACGAACGCGACGGTCGGAACAGCCGACACGCGATGCGAGGGACCGAGAAGAGTTCGAGTCCAGTCACGGTCAGTCGGGCGAGCAGCAGTGGACCGACCGAAGTGTCCCTATCGACGTCCCCATCTGGTCCGTCAGCTCCACACTCGTACGGGATGTACGTTCTACATACCGACGGGGCGGACGTTTGACTGCCCCACACGTCTTGCACCTTTGGACTCCCACGTACCTCCGAGCCACTGTCCGACCACTCGCCCTGTCTCGGAGCACCCCCGAGTCTCGGATCTCGACGCACCGTCTCTCCTGTTGGCTTCCCTTCGACTCGGCTCTCGGTCACCGAACCGAGTGGTCCCCGTCATCCGGTCCGCCGTGGGGGGGTCGTTCACCGCGGTTCCCGTCACCGTGCCGGCGATTCTCCCCCGCCAGCCACCTCCACGTGAAACGGTTCGACAGTCACGTCACAGTGAATGGACGGGGGCTCTCGACGGCCGGAATCTACAATAGCGCGGGTAGACCATCCTGACCACACCCCCGCATTTCGACTGGAAGACGGTCACAGCGAGGGGCCCGAAACCCCATGTCTGACGTACGCTTAAGTGAATCGAGTGCGGTACTACTGCCAGACGCACGCCAATCGGCCCCCCGAGACGCGTGTGGGAGGACAGAATAGGATGGGACTCATTTCAGGACTCAAAAGCAGTCTGCAGCAGGTACGAGAGAGCTTGTTCACGGAGGAAGAACAGAAGCGGATCGGCATCTACGGGCCACCCAACGCGGGGAAGACCACACTGGCGAACCGGATCGCCCGTGACTGGACCGGCGACGCCGTCGGCCCCGAAAGTCACGTGCCACACGAGACACGACGGGCTCGCCGGAAGGAGAACGTCGAGATCGAGCGCAACGGCAGCTCGGTCAACATCGACATCGTCGACACGCCCGGTGTGACGACGAAGGTCGACTACGAGGAGTTCCTCGACTACGAGGAGTTCGACCAGGACGAGGCCGTCCGCCGGTCTCGCGAGGCGACGGAGGGTGTCGCCGAGGCCATGCACTGGCTTCGCGAGGACGTCGACGGCGTCATCTACGTGCTCGACAGCACGACGGACCCCTTCACGCAGGTGAACACGATGCTCATCGGCATCATCGAGTCGCGTGATCTCCCCGTGCTCATCTTCGCGAACAAGATCGACCTCGACGATTCGAGCATCAAGCGCATCGAGGACGCGTTCCCCCAGCACGAGACGGTGCCGCTCTCGGCGCTCGAGGGCGAGAACATGGACGAAGTGTACGACAAGATAGCGGAGTACTTTGGGTGAGACAGATGCCGGAAGCAAAAACCTCAGACGACGGCGGGGTCCAGATCGACCTCATCAGTGGGCAGCGCATGGAGAACCTCGCGAGCATGGAGAAGATCCGCATCATCCTCGACGGGGTTCGTGACGGGAACATCGTCATCCTCGAGGAGGGCCTCTCGCCCGACGAGGAGTCGAAGCTCATCGAGGTGACGATGACGGAGATCAGCCCGGACGAGTTCAACGGCATCGAGATCGAGACCTATCCACGCTCCCAGACCAACGACGCCTCCATCCTCGACCGCATCATGGGGAAAGAGGAGACGGCGAAGCTCACCGTCATCGGTCCGGCGAACCAGATCGAGACGCTGCACAAGGACGAAACGCTCATCAGCGCCCTCGTCTCCCGGAAATAATGCCCCACCAGTGTACCGACTGTGGGCGGACGTTCGAGGACGGCTCGAAGGAGATGCTGTCGGGCTGTCCGGACTGTGGCGGCAACAAGTTCCAGTTCATCCCGGCCGACGCCGTCGACGAGTCCGTCGAGGCGAACTCGCCGGGTGAGCCCCCGAGCCGCAGCTCCTCGGCAGGCGCGGTGAGCAAGGCGGCCACCACGGTCCGCGACTGGGTCGGCGGCGGCAGCGACGACGCCGACCGGCCGTCGGACCGCGAGCGGCCGTCCGGTGACCGGCCGACCAGTGACCGGCCGTCGGGGGAGTGGCCGAAGTCCGCCACCGAGGACTACGACACGCCCGCCGAGAAGGCGGCCGCCCGAGGCGACGACGAAGCCGGGGCGAGCGGCGACACGTCGGCGACAGTCGACGCCACTGCGGACGCTTCGACTGCCGACGCCACCGGCGATGCCTCGACCACCGCCTCGTCGACCGCCGACGCCCAGTCGGAGGCGGCGTCCACGACGCACACCGACCCGGCCAGCGACGATGGGACCATCCAGGCCCGGACCGCGGGCGACGAGGACAACGCGCAGGCGAGCGCCCGGTCGGACGTCGTCTCGCCGGACGAACTTCCGGAGGGGACCGCCACACCGCCGGCGGACGAACCGGGGACGACCGACGCTCCCGCGAGCGACTCCGGGAGCGCACCCGAACCGGAGGCGGCAGCCGGCGGTCGGGGGAGTGCGACGGAGCGCCCGGGTGCACCCGACGTCCCCGGGACGTCGCCCGATACCGCAGACGACCGCCACGAGGTCGCGGACCCGGCCGACACGCAGATCGAGGACCGGCCGGACCTCGACGAGCTGCGCGAGGAGCTCAACCAGCAGTTCGAGAGCATCAAGATCCTCAACCCCGGGCAGTACGAGCTGAACCTGATGGAGCTGTACGACCGCGAGGAGTACATCATCTCACTGCGCGAGGACGGTCGGTACGTCATCGACGTGCCGGACTCCTGGCGCGGCGACGACTGACCCGACTCACAGACGACCGAGTCCAGTCCCACACCTTCGTTCTCGGCGCTGGCTGGGGTGGCCGCCAGCGCTCCGTCGACGCCGACGACCGACTCCACACCCCTCTGTTTCCACTCCGAAACCCTCACAGTAGGACATATACATCTCTGAGGGAGATGATTGGCGTCCAATTGAAACAGGGGATGCCCGCGCCCGCCGGAACTGATAGTTTTAAGCACTCCCACCCGTTCGTCACGAACATGAGCGAAGCCACGAAGATCGTACTCGCGACGGTCGGAATCGCCGGAGCACTGTCGGTCGCGCTGGTCGCCGTCAGCCTCGGTATCTGATGTTCACGGAACGGGAGCTTTCTCCGCAGGTCGCCGCCGTCCGCGAGCGACACGCTCCGGACGCGCTCGTCCTCGACGCCGCGAACGATTTCGAGACGCTCCCACCGGCGCAGGCGGAGGACCTCGGGCTGCTCGTGGACTCACTCGACCCGAAGACGTACCCGCGGGAGTGGCTCCCCGGGGACGCCCCGGCGGTGCTCGACCGGCTCGCCGGCTCCACGTTCACCATCGGCGCGCCGGGCGACGGCAGCGTCGCGTGGACACACCAGACCGACCCACCGGTCGTCATCGTCAAAGCGCGCGTGCAGGGCTCGCCGACGGAGTTCGTCGACTTCCTCGTCGCGGAGGCACTGGTCGAGACCGGCCTCGACGTCCCCGAGCACTTTCTCGGCTTCTTCGAGGAGCACTACCGCGAGCTCGCCGCCGTCGTCCCGCTCGGCCCGAACGCCACCTACCAGATAGCCGCCGCGCTGTACGACGGCTGGCTCGGCCTGCACACCCGGGACGTCTTCGCCGGCTGGCTCGAGACGGAACCCGCGCTCGGCGACGCGTGGCAGGACGCCGGGAACCGGCTCGAGGGCCGACTCGACGGCCTCTCGCGCGAGGTCGCGCTCGGCGAGACCGACTTCGCCGACGCCACCGAACTCGCCTGCAGCGCGATCAAGCACGCGCTCGAACTCCCGGCACCGTTCGGCGCGCTGGACGCCGATGCCTACCGCGACCGCGGCGCACCGTACGCGGTACGCTGGGCGGAGAAGACGTTCGAGAAACTCGACGGGAACTGACCCGTTCGGCCGCCCGGCCGCCGCCTACTCCTCGACCCGGTCGAGCACGACGCCGTCTTCGAACCCGCCGTGTTCATCCAGCTTCGCCCGTCGTTTCCGCTGGATCTTCCCCTCGTCGATAGTCTCGGCCTCACGTATCGCCGCGACCACGTCGAGCACGTCGCCGAGCTCGGCGGCGCTCGGGTCGGCCCGGAACTCCGTGGCCTCCTCGACGAGCTTCTCGCGCAGACGCTCCCGGTACGCCTCGCCCTCGACGGTGTGCGTGACGGGGGTCTCGTCGTTCTCTCGGATCACCTCGGGGATGCGGTCGCGGACGAGCTTGTCGTACTCTCGCATCTCGGTCCGCGGTCAGTCCCGTATCTCGACGTTGCCGTCGACGTCGAGGTCGACCACCACGTCGAACAGGTCGCGGTAGCCGGTCTCGGTGTCCTCGTCGTGGACCTCGTCGGAGAGGTGGAACAGCGCGACGGCGTCGTGTTCCTCGATGAGGTCGACGAGCCGTTCGACGGCCTCGCGGGCCTCGTCCTCGCCGGCGTAGTAGGCGAGTTCGGTGATGGAGTCGAAGCTGACCCGGAGTTTGCCGTCGTACTCGTCGAAGAAGCGTTCGGCCTGCTCGACGATGCCGGCGACGTCGTCGGGGGCGGAGACGTAGTGGACGCTGTCGCTCGAGCGGCGCGAGTAGCCCCGTTCGACGCTCAGCGTGTCGAGGATGACCGCTCTGGAGTCGTCGACGTCGTAGTAGTCGAGCTTCTGGCGCACCTCGCGGGCCGTGGTCCGTGTCGAGATGACGAGGAAGTGGTCGGTGTCGTCGCGCAGGAAGTTGGTGTCGATGCGATCGGTCTCCCCTGTTGAGGGATGGACCAGCAGGATGCTCGTTCCACCCGCGACGGTCCGGTCGCTCCCATCGATACCGAGCGTGTAGTCCATACACGCGGGAACCGGTGGCGTGAACTTAAGCGTGCGGGTGGCCGATTGCGGTACGGTAGCGGGGGCCACTCGGCTGAGTCCTGGTGGAGTCGTCCCCGGACAGCAGGAACGGACCGACGCACTACAGCAGGGAGTCGGCTGTCGCCGCGCCGACGACGCTGAAGATTGCCCCGACGGCGGTGGCCTTGAGCGTCGTCTCGGCCACGTCCATGGTCGTCGGATCGGTGAGTATCTCGTTGTCGACGAGGAACGTATTCGGCGCGTCGAACGCCAGCGCGAGGATGACGACGGAGCCGAACGAGACGACCATCAGCGAGACGAAGCGGAGCGGGACACCGCCGAATTCTGCCTCGCGTTCGGGGTTGCGGTCGTCGTCGGCCTTGTACAGCGCGCCGTAGCCGATGGCGAAGACGATGGCGACGACGACGACGGCGTGGGCGGTGCTCATGCTCGCCGCGAGCACCCACACCTCCTCGGTGACGACGAACGGCCCCGCGAGCAGGAAGCCGCCGACGATCTGCTGGGCGCTGTCGGCGAGCTGGAAGCGCCGTCGTGAGCCGACCATACCCGCGTCTGACTCGGGGTGACGGTTAAATGGTTGCGTTCGGACCCGAAGCACCTCCCCCTCGGCCCGTGTCGAACCCGTTTTGGTCGGGGCGACCGAACCGGGAGCCATGAGCGTCAGAGCAGAGTTCGACGCCTGGGCGAAGGACGGCCGCGACCGCGGCATGGAGGAGCGCCACTGGCACACCGCGAAGCACGCGCTGGCGCGGATGCCCGTCGAGGCCGGCGACACGATTGTCGACCTCGGCTGTGGCTCGGGCTACGCCGGCCGCGCACTCCGGGACACGAAGGACGCGGGCCGGGTCTGGGGGCTCGACGGCTCGCCGGAGATGGCCCACAACGCCCGGTCGTACACCGACGACGACGCGGTGGACTACCTCGTCGGCGACTTCGACGCCCTCCCGTTCGCGACCGACTCGGTCGACCACGTCTGGTCGATGGAGGCGTTCTACTACGCCGCCGACCCCGCACACACGCTCGAGGAGGTCGCCCGCATCCTCCGCCCCGGTGGCACCTTCTACTGCGCCGTGAACTACTACGAGGAGAACGTCCACTCCCACGGGTGGCAGGAGTTCATCGAGGTCGAGATGACCCGCTGGAGCGCCCCGGAGTACCGCGAGAAGTTCCGCGACGCCGGCCTCCACGTGGCGGAGCAGGACAACATCCCCGACCAGGACATCGACATCCCCGGGGCCGACGCGTTCCCGACCGACGACTGGGAGACGCGCCAGGACATGGTCGAGCGCTACCGCACCTACGGGACGCTGCTGACGGTCGGCGTCGCGCCGTAACGCGGTCTCGAGAACAGTGCCCCGTCAGTCCTCGCCGAACCCGGGCTTCTGCTCGCCGGCCTCGACGACGGTCTCCAGCCAGTTCTCCTCGGGCGGCAGCGGGCAGGCGTAGGCGTCGCTGAAGCCACAGAACGGCGTGTACGCGAGGTTGAAGTCGACGACGACCGTCTCGCCGTCGACCAGTTCCTGTTCGGCTTCGAGGTCCATGTAGCGGCCCGCACCGTACGTCTGCTGCCCGGTCGTCTTGTCGCGGAACGGGACGAACAGCGTCTCGCGGTCCTCGCCGGTCGGCCGGTACGCAGCCAGCGCGTGCGTCTCGCCGCCGAGTTCGAACGTCAGCTCGCCGACCTTCCGGTAGCGCTGCTCGCCGCCGGTCGTCGTCTCCATCCGGGCGATCTCGTCGTCGTCGTCGTCGACGACGTGGAGCGTCGCCGCCACGCGGTAGTCGGGGTCCGGGTCGAAGTAGGAGAGTCCGTCGAACGCGTCGCGTTCGTCCTCGGGCACCGGCGAGTGCGGGTGGCTCGCGAAGAACTCGTCCTTCTCCGCCCGCTTCGCCGTCAGCTCCTCGCGCCAGGCGTCGACGTCGAAGTCGGCAGCCGTCCCGGCATCGTCCCCCGTCTCGTCGCCGTCGCTGTCGGTCATACCCCTTGATTTCGTGTGGAGGTGGGTAGATGTTGCGCTCCGGGATGGGCGTACGAACCCGCCCCCGAATCTCACCCTTCTTGAACGATGCCGACCCACCCTCCGACAAGCCTATGCACGGGGGACGATGAGCGCAATCCAGATGGACGACTGGCGGGACGTGTTCGGACACGAGACGCCGTACGACGAGCAGGTCGACGGCATCGAGACGGCCATCGACACCGCCCGGGACGGCGGGTTCACGGTCGTCGAGGGGGCCTGCGGGACTGGCAAGACGATGCTCGCGCTGACCGCGGGCATCCACCTCGTCCGCGACCCCGACAGCGACTACGAGCGCGTCCTCGTGCTCACGAGCGTGAAGCAGCAGCTCCGCCAGTTCGAACAGGACCTCGAGACGATCAACGGGAACCTGCCGGACGACTGGGACCCAGTCTCGGCGCTGACGCTCGTCGGCAAGTCCGACGTGTGTCCGTACAACCGCGAGAACAAGGGCGGCATCGACGACGAGAACGTCTACGACCGCTGCGATTCCCTGCGGGAACGGACCCGCGACCTCGCGGGTGAGGGTGGCGCGACGACCGCGGAGGCACTTGCCGCCGAAGCGAGGAGCCAGCAGATAGACCTCGCGGGCTCGGGCGCTGGCGGAGCCGCGGCCTCCTACCTCGAGAGCGCGGGCGAGATGTCGCCCTATCCGCCGACGATGCCCGAGTACGACACCGGCGGCGCGGACGTGGAGTTCTGCCCGTTCTACGCGCGGTTCCTCGCCGACCTGCCCGACGATGGCGACCCGGTCGAGGCCGTCCCGTTCGACCTGACCGAGACCGGCCTCCTGCGCCCCGACGACCTCGTCGCGAAGGGGATGGAGTACGGCTCCTGCCCGCACTCGTTGATGGGCGTGCTGCTCGGCCACGCCGAGGTCGTCGTCGGCAACTACTACCACGCGTTCGACCCGCGGACGACGAGCTCGTTCACCGGGGCGCTCCTCGACGACTCGACGTTCGTCGTCTGCGACGAGGCGCACATGCTCGAGCCCCGGGTTCGGGACCTCGTCAGCGACCGCGTGGCCGACGCGACGCTGCGCGACGCCGAGGCCGAACTCACCCGGGTCATCCAGCCGGTCGAGTTCGACGAGGGGGGCGGTGAGGCGAGCCGGCACACCACCGCCGACGCCGAGCTCGTGCGGGCCGAACTCTCCGACGCCGAGGTCGGCCTCGACGAGCTGAAGGCCGCGCGCTCGTTCGTCACCGACGTCCGCGACGAACTGGACCGTCGCGTCACCGAACACCTCGACCGCGAGCATCGCTCCTGGCGCGCGGACCTGACCGAACTGCACGACGACGAGATCCCGCTCCGGGACCCCGACACGCCACAGCCCGACGAGCTGACCGGGTGGGCCGAACGGGCGGGCTACGGTCCGAAGGACTGGACGAACCTCCCGAGCGTCGCGGCCGTGGTCGCCCGAGTCCTCAACGACGCCGAGGACGAGGAGAAGTCCCGCGCCGTCGAAGGGGCTGCCCGCACGCTCGCCTCGTGGTACCACCGCGGCCACACCGAGTACTTCCGCGAGATCGAGCTGGAACGGACGTGGGACGACACCGAGCCCGCGGACTCCTGGCGGCGCGCGTACAACGCCCGGCTCGCCATCCAGAACTGCGTGCCCTCCGGCGTCATCGGGGAGCACCTCGGCGAGTTCGGCGGCGGCGTGCTGATGAGCGCGACGCTCGAGCCGCTCGACGCCTTCGCGGAGGTCACGGGCCTGAAACACCTCCAGAACGAGGGTAGGCCGGTCGAGACGCGAACGTACGGGTTGCACTTCCCCGAGGCGAACCGCGAATCCTTCGCGGTCGACGCGCCGAAGTTCACCTACGACAACCGCGGCGACCCCGGCGACGACAACCGGACGCGACGGATGCACGCCGACGCGGTCTGTGCCGTCGCGAGCCGACCGGGCAACGTGCTCGTCGGGATGCCGAACTACCGGGAGGCCGAGTGGATCGCCGGCGTCTGCGACGACCGACTGGACAAGCCCGTCCTGCTGGACGAATCGAGCGCCGACAGCACCACGGAGTCGCTGAAGGACGAGTTCTTCTCCGGCGACGGGAAGGTGCTCGTGACGAGTCTGCGGGGCACGCTCACCGAGGGGGTGGACTACCGCGGCGACCGGCTCTCGGCGGCGGTGGTCTGCGGTGTCCCCCTCATCAACACCGCCTCGCCCCGAACACGTGCGCTGAAGCGCGCCTACGACGAGACGTTCGGGGACGGCTTCGAGTACGCGCTGACGGTGCCGGCGGTCCGGAAGGCCAGACAGGCCATCGGGCGGGTCATCCGCGGCCCGGAGGAGGTCGGCGTCCGGGTGTTCGTCGACGCGCGCTACGCCCGGGACTCCTGGGACTCAGTCCGAGAGTACTTCCCCGAGACCGAGCGCGCGGAGTTCCAGCCGGTCAGCCCGGACATGCTGGACCTGGGGCTGGACCGGTTCTGGTCGACACAGGGGTAACGGAGACGGAAGAAGACCTCAGTTCCAGCCGTCGGACTCCTCGACGCCGAAGTTGAACCCCTCCATGTCGGGACCGTCGCCGTCGAATCCGGGGTCCCAGTCGGGGTCGTCGGTCGCGGGTTCGTCGGGCTCCTCGCGGGTGAGGTCGTCGAGATCGACCGTCTCCATGTCGTCGTCGTCGAGCTCCGGCAGGTCCGTGGCGTCGCCGAGGGTGAGCGCGTCGAGTTCGAGGTCGTCGACGGTGCCGGAGAACGAAAGCTCCTCGGCGACGGCCTTGAACTCGTCGTGGGCGGTCTCGTAGTGCTCGGTCGGGTCGTCACAGCGCACGTCGTCGAGCCCGAAGGAGTCGTTGTCGACGCGGACGGTCTCGGGTTCGCTCTGGCCCTCGAACGTGAACGTCTCCTCGCCGTCCTCGTCGAACCCCCAGTCGTCGTCATCGTCCCCGGACCACGCCAGCCCCTCGTCGTCGTCCCAGAAGATGCCGTCGCCGTCGTCAGCGACAGCGTCCTCGGACGGGTCGGCGTCCGTCTCGGCCGGCAGCGAGAGCTCGTCAGGGTCGATGTCCCCGAAGGGGTCGGCGGCCGAGTCGTCGGTCTGTTCGTCACCGGTGTCGGTGATGGATTCGTCGATGTAGGAGGCGTGGTCGTCGTCGGTCGACCCCTCCTCGCTGTCGTCGCCTCCGACCCCGAGTGCGTCGTAGACGGCGGAGAGTCCGGCACTGACGACGCCGATGCCGGTCGACTGCCCATCGGACCTGCCCACGGTCATACACCTCATACTGGAACAGCTCCAGTTAATTCTTTCCCAACCTGGCACGAACAGAAACCTGTCGAATCGTCAACTCGTGTCACGGCCGCTGGACGGGTGCGACCGGAACGCACTTCCGCCGACGGCGGCCACTCGCGGGTATGTCGTTCGACTGGGAGCGGGACTTCTACGCGGCCACGGACTGGGACCGCGGTGCGTACCTCGGCGGCGAGGCGATGCCCGGCCACCTGGAGACGTTCTTCGAGCGCGTCGGTGTCCCCGAATCGGTCGCGGACGTGGGCTGTGGCCCCGCGCTGGTTCCGTTCGAGCTCGCGCCCGGGCACCCGGACACCGAGTTCCACTGCTACGACGTGGCACCGTCGGTCGTCGAGGCGAACCGCGAACGGGCGGCCGATGAGGACCTCGACAACCTCCACTTCTCGGTGGCGGGGCTCCCTTACCTCGGCGTCGACAGACAGTTCGACCTCGTCTACTGCATGGCGACGCTGTACTTCGTCGCGGATGCAGAGCGCGCCGTCACCGAACTCTACGGGATGGTCGCCCCCGGGGGAACGCTGGTCTGCAACTACCCGAACCGATACACGAAGGCGTGGGTGAACGAGGACACCGAGGACCAGCGGCGGGAGGCGTTCGAACTCGTCGGTCGCGGCGAGAATCTGCTGTCCTACGAGCGCATCGGTGAACTGCTCGACCGCACCCCACTGAGCTACTGGTCGGCGGTCGGCGCGAGCGATGCGGACTACGCCCGCCGGTCGAGTCCCGCGGTGTACGTCCACAAACCAGCGTAGCCCTCAGAACCGGTTCTCGGCCAGTTCCCCCTCGTTGACCCAGACGAAGCCATCGTCCGTCTCGCGGCGCTCCGCCGGCGAGGGCGTCGACGGATCGAAGGACTCCTCGAACTCGATGCGGACCTCGTCGCGCTCGGCTGCGGGGAACTCCGGGACGAAGTCGTCGTCGTCCAGCAGTCCCTCCACGGAGATGCCGCCGCCGACGTGGATGGCCGCGCCGTAGGCCGCGAGCCGGTCGTCCTCGCTGGACTCGACGTCGACGCCGAAGTCGTCGTCGGTGATGCGGGCCTCCGTGCGGTTCGCTCCCCCGCCCGCGAGGTCGGCCACGTCGAAGCTGTCGTCTGCAGCGCCCTCGTCGGCCGGGTCGCCGACGGACTCGGTCGCCGCCGCCGCCTCCAGTTCGTCGAACACCTCCCCGAGCGCGTCGTCGGCCGCCCGCGAGACGGCGGGGCCGCCGCCACGGAGCTCGAATCCGTCGGTGCTCGAGCGACCGGTGCCGGTGTCGCTCGGTCCGCCTGTGGACGAGTCGGCGGTGCTGGCGGTGTTGTCATCCTCGATACCGGTGTCGTCGCCGATGTCGACCGTTGCGCTGGACCCTCGACGCTGCTCGGCCCCGCTGTCGACCGCGGCTGCTGCTGACTCGACGTCTGCAACAGCCTCGTCACCGGTCCAACCGTCGCCGTCGTCCGCTCCGACGTCCGTCACGAAGCCGTCGGTCCAGCCGTCGTCGGCGACGCTCACGTCGACTTCGCCGCCGTCGTCCTCGCCGTCACCGCCATCACTCGCGCTGTCGCCGTCGGGGTCGAGCACCCAGTCGTCGTCATCCCAGAACGGTGTCGTCTCGTCGGAGTCGTCCACCTCGGGTTCGTCGTCGGTCCCGTCGGCAGTCCGCTCACCAGCGTCGCCGACGAAGTCGATGAGGTCGGCGGTGTCGCTGGACTCGTCGACGGCCGGCTCCGCGTCGTCGTCCACGAGCCCGCCCTCGGCGTCCAACACGGCGTCCGGGTCAGCTTCGACGGGCCCGTCGAGGTCGGCGACGCCGGTCGCCCGGTCGGGGGCACGGGCCGCGAGCGAGGGGTCGTCGGTCTCGGTGACCCAGTCCGGAAGGGGGACGTCGTCGCCGTCGTCGGGGACGTACGCGCCGGGCTGGTACTTCGCGAGCAGCGGTCGGTCGAACACCACGATCCGGGGACCGTAGGACTCGTCGAGGCGTGCACGCTCGTCGGTCTCGACGAGGGCGAACCGCCAGCGGTCGGTGCCGTCGGAGAGCTGGACGAACTCACAGCCGAGCCCGTACAGCAGCCGGACGTTCACCGCGTCGACCAGCGCGGGGAGGTTGTAGTCGTCGAGTGCGGTGTCGGGGTACTCGAACGGTGCCTCGCGGGTGATGCCGTTCGCGTCGGTCACCGAGAGGGTGTAGGGACCGGGCGACTCGCCGTCGGCGGAGACCGGCTGTCCGCGGGCGTCCCGCATCGAGAACGACCAGTCGATGGCGTCGAAGACGTCGGCGAGCTGGGTGGCCGGCGCGTGGCTCCAGTAGCGCGCGGGCGCGTCGACGCCGCGGGCCGACGCCACGACGACGTCGCGCAGGAACTCCGTCGGGTGGCCGGCCGTCTCGAGCGCGCTCGCGAGGGCGGTCTCGAGCGACGCGTCCGGCACGTCCGTCCGGGCGCGTACGTCCGCGACCGAGACGCCGAACGAGCCGAGCACGTCGGCACAGACGACCGCGTCGTGCTCGTCCTCGCGTCGAGACCGGGAGGTCATCGTCCCGAGTTGGCCGAGCACGCGGTTAAATATTTCTTGCTAGCTATTGAAGAAAACAGGTCGTCTCGGTCAGGCGCGGCCGCTGTCGAGGTCGATGTCCAGCTCCGCGAGCAGCTCCTTCGCCTCCTCGCGTTTCTCCTGGTGGTCCTCGAGGAACTCGCGCATCAGTTCGGCGGCCTGCTCCTTGCAGCCGCCACAGAGCCGCTCGCCCCCGACGCACTCCTCGTACACCTCCGTCGCGAGGTCGTCGTCGTCGTTCGCCAGCAGATAGGCGTACAGCTCGTAGACGGGGCAGTCGTCGGCCTCGCCACCGAGTTCGCGCTGCTCCTCGGCGGTCTCGCGGCCGCCGGTCGTCGCCGACTTCACCTTGTCGTAGCCGTCCTCCGGGTCGTCGAGGAGGCTGATGTGGCTCGCCGGCACCGAGGAGGACATCTTCCCGCCGGTGAGCCCGGTCATGAACCGGTGGTAGATCGAGGAGGGCGGGATGAAGCCGTAGCCGTCGTGGTCGACCTCGACCTGCCGGGCGAGCTCCTCGGCTTCCTCCGGTGCGAGCTCGAACGAGTCGACGTGACCCTCGTAGACGCGCTTCTCGCCCTCGACGGCGTCGATGAGGGCCTCGAACGCCTCGTCCGTCGCCTGCCGGTCGAAGAAGCGGGTGCGGGGGCGGAACGGCTCCATGCCGGCGGACTGGAGCTTCTGCACGACGCTCGCCCGCGCCGACTCCTCGAGTTCGGGCACCTCGACGCCCGGGCGGTCGGACTCGAAGTCGACCGCCGCCTCGCCGTGAGCGAGGTACTGGGCGGCGTGGACGCAACGGACCGTCGTCTCGTCGTCGTGGTCGGCGGCGAGTTCGGGGAGCCTGTCCCACGCCCCCCGAAGCAGTTCGCGCTCGGCGTCGTCGGCCTCGAAGCTCGCGTACGCCTCGGTCACCTTGAAGAAGCGCATCCGGGTCGCGAGGTCCCGTGCGAGGCGGATGTGTGGGTCCTGGTCCGGGCCGACCGGGATGACCGTGGGCTTGGGCTCGTCCAGTTGGGGATAGAGGATGTCCGCCATCTGGGTGACGACCGACTGCATGTGGCTCACGTCCGTCTCGCCGTCGAAGCCGTAGATGGCCTGCAGCTCGGAGTAGTTCGCCTCGATGCCGAGCTCGAACGCGAGGTCCTGCAGCTCGCGGTTGTCGGACTGCCGGTAGAGCTCGCCCGCCTCGGGGTCGAAACCGAGCGCGAGCAGGCTCAGGAGGTAGTCCCGGGCGTGCTCGTCGATCTCGTCCCACGTCAGCCCGCGGGCGCTGTGCGCCTCGAGGTCGGCGATGAGCCCGTATGCGTCGCCGCCGCGCTCCTGGTGCCAGATTATCTCGTCGAACACCAGCTTGTGGCCGATGTGCGGGTCGCCCGTCGGCATGAACCCCGACAGGACGGCGAACGGCTCGTCGTCCCGCATCGCGGCCGCCACCGGGCGGTAGTCGCGGTGGCCGAAGATGACCCCGCGTCGCATCAGGTAGTGCGGCCTGGGGATCTCGGGCAGCAGCTCGTCGAACTCCTCGATGCCGAACTCCTCGAACAGCTTCCGGTAGTCCGCGACCGTCGAGGAGCCCCACGGGTCCAGCGCCACGTCGTCGGCTCCCTCCGCGACGGTGTCGCCGCCGTCCGGCAACAGCTCGTCGGGCAAGGTGTCCGTATCGCGCGTCATTCTGATATCGGTAGGTGGCGGTGGCGCGCGCAAAAAGCTTCGCTTGTGCCCGTCCTCGGGCGGCTCCCGGACCGCTACCCCCGCCAGCGCAGACAGGTCGCGGCCCAGGTGTAGCCCGTGCCGGCGGCGAGGAACAGCACGTCGTCGCCGGGTTCGACCCGCCCCCGAGACAGTCCCTCGTCCAGCGCGAGAATCTGGTCGGCGGACTGGACGTGGCCGTAGTCGTCGAGGTAGTAGGCGTCCGATGCGGGGTCGCAGCCGAGGTCGTCGCAGAGGTACTCGTGGAACGAGCGCTTCATGTGGGTCACCGCGAGGAAGTCGACCGACCCGACGCCGGAGCGCTCCATGGCGGTCTCGGCGACCTCGCGGAAGTTCGGCAGGCTCACCTCGGCGAGCCGTTCCTTCATCGACTCCTGGTTCGGCACGTCGAGCGTGTGCAGCCCCGACTCGACGGTGTCGTGGCTCGGCGGGCGCTTCGACCCCCCGGCGGGCATCACCACGTCGTCGGCGAACGAGCCGTCGGTGACGGCCGCGCTCTCGCCGACGGTCGCGCGAACCCACTCCTCGTCGGGGTCCGATTCGAGCACCATCGCGCTCGCGCCGGAGCCGAAGTTGAACATGAACGACGAGCGCTCGTTGCCGTAGTCGACGAGGTCCTCCTCGCGGCTCGCCGTGACGAGCAGCGCGCGGTCGACGTGGTCGGCGAGCAGCTGCGCCTTCGTCTGCCGAATCGCGAGGGGCGCGCCGGCACACAGCGCGTACGACTCGTTCGCGTAGGCGTTCTCCGCCCCCAGCTCCTCGGCGATGGCGGCCGCGGCGGACCAGACGACGTGGTCCTTGTACTCGCTGCCGTGGTACAGCACGAGGTCGAGGTCGTCGGCGGCGAGGCCGGCGTCGGCGAGCGCCTCGCGGCCCGCCTCGACGGCCATGTCGGTCGCGTGGTCGTCGTCGGGCGGACAGACGTGCTTCTCGCGCAGGCCCATCTTCTCGACGACGACGTCCTCGGGGATGCCGCTCTCCTCGGCGATCTCCTCGCCCGAAACTGTCCCGTCGGGGACGTAGGTGCCGTAGCCGGTGAGTGCGACCGTCGCACCCGCCGGACCGCTCACAGCTTCCACCCCCGGACGCGACGCTCGACGGCCGCCGCGACCTGTCCGGCGACGGTCCCGCCGAGGTACGCCCGGAGCGTCCCGAGCAGCCCGTTGGGCACGTACAGCACGAACAGGACGAACAGCAGGCCGATGTAGAGGCCGGCGCGGCCGTTGAGGAACACCTCGATGCCCTCGGCGACGGTGAAGCCGTCGAGGATGACGGTGTTCAGCGTCCCCTCGCCGAGCTGCTGGCGAAGGTACGGCAGCAGGCCGCCGCCCTCCTTCGTGAGGAACTCGTGCAGCCCCTCGTGGAACAGCCGGCCGAACAGCGGTCCGGCCACGGTGCCGAAGCCTCCGATGATGGAGGCCAGCAGGGCGTCCCCGGCGGTGAGGAAGTAGAAGGAGTTCTCGGGTGCGACGGAGGTCCGGTAGCCCGTGAACAGGCCGCCGGCGACCGCCCCGAAGAAGCCCGAGATGGCGAACGCGCCCATCTTCACGCGGAACGTGTCGTAGCCCACGGCACGGGCGCGCTCCTCGTTCTCGCGGATGGCGATCATCGCCCGCCCGAACGGCGAGTGGATGATGCGCTGCATCGCGAGGTAACAGACCAGCACGACCAGACCGATCATGTAGTACGACACCTCGCCCGGGCCGAAGACGATGGTGTGGCTGATGGGTGAGAGCGCATCGATGCCGGTCATCGCCGCGAAGTCCATCCCCCAGGTGAACGTGTCGCCCTGGAGCTGGCCGATGCTCATGTTCAGCGAGTCGACGTACGGAACGCCGATCGAGAACCCGTCCTGTCTGCCGAGGACGGCGATGCCGTCACGCGGGTTCGAGCCGACGTAGTCCCAGTTGGAGAAGAACACGTAGAGGATCTGGGCGAACCCGAGCGTGATCATCGCGAAGTAGACGCCGGTGAGACGGAACGCGACGGCACCCATCAGCAGCGCCATGACCACGGCGAGCAGTCCCGCGAGGAGCAACAGCATCATGAACGGCGTGCCGTTGCCCAGCAGCGGTACCTTCCCGTTCGCCACGAGGATGACGAAGTACGCGCCGAGGCCGTAGAACGCCGAGTGGCCGAAGGAGAGGTACCCGGTGTAGCCGCTGATGAAGTCGAAGCTCATCGCGAACAGGCCGAAGTAGAACACCGTGATCATCGTCTGCACGCGCGGCAGGAACATCTCCATCTCAGCGCCGAGCGGCGAGCCGATGGCGAAGGCGTGGACGAACGGGTAGAGCCCGAAGAAGGCGACCACGAACGCGTGGGCGACGTGTTCGCGGAGGTACTCGACGAGGTAGTGGTCGTCGGTGGCCGTCTCGCTCGCCACGTCGGTGGAGTCTGCCGTGCCGGTCGCGCCGCCGTCGGTCTCGGTCGCGCCGTCGTCGGGCACGTCGGTGGGGTCGCTAATGGCCACCCACCTCCTCGACGCCGAACAGCCCCTGGGGGCGCAGGATGAGCGTCCCCACGAGGATGAGGAAGATGAACAGCTCCGGCAGCGCGGAGAAGCCGACGATGTCGCTGGTGAACAGCTCGGTGGTGAACGCGTCCACGAAGCCGACCAGCACGCCGGCGACGACGGTGCCCCGGAACGTGCCGAGGCCACCGACGATGACGACGACGAACGCGGGCAGCAGCACCTCCGCACCGAGGTTGATGCTCGCCGCCCACGCGCTGTCCCACATCAGGAGCGCGCCGGCGACGCCGGTGATGCCGACCCCGACGCCGAAGACGACGGTGAACGCCTGGTGGACGTTCACGCCGAGGGCCTGGGCCATCTCGCCGTCCTCGCTGCCGGCACGGATGTAGAGCCCGTACCGGGTCCGGGTGAGGAACACCCAGACGCCTGCCGTGATGGCGAGGCCGAGCAGTATCTGGAACACCTCCAGCCCCTCGACCCCCAGGCCGACCACGTCGTGGGTCTTCGAGATTATCTCCGGACGGGTGCCCTGGGCCGCCAGCCAGTCCGTCGACGGCTGGATGTCGTAGAACAGCAGCACCATCCGCAACAGCTCCTCCAGCACCAGCGTGATGCCGAAGGTGAGCAGTATCTGGTACAGCGGCGGCCGGTCGTACAGCGGTCGGATGAGCGACACCTCCATCGCCCCACCGAACGCCGTCAGCAGCGCGAACACGACGACGATGGCGACGAAGAAGAGCGCGATGCGCCCGACGTTGCCGGACGCACTCGCGGCGAAGGTCACCATCACGAGCCCGCCGAGGTACGCCCCGATGGCGGTCAGCGAGCCGTGGGCGAAGTTCAACACGCCCATCAGCCCGAAGATGAGCGTCAGCCCGGCGGCGATCATCACGTAGATGGAGGCCTTCGCGAGCCCGTCGAACAGCACCCGACCGAGCACCGACGGGTCGAGGAAGTGCGTGACAGCGTCGACGAGCGAGACGAGCGGTATCACGTCAGGTACCTCCGTATCTCCTCGTCGTCGGCGCTGACGCCCTCGGTCGTGTCCGAGTGGACGACCTCGCCGTGGTCCATCAGGTAGAACCGGTCCGCCAGGTCCATCGCGAGCGGGAAGTTCTGCTCGACGAGCAGCAGCGAGGCGTCGCTGGCGACCGCCCGCAGCGCGTTCGCCACGTCCTCGACGATCTGCGGGGCGAGCCCCTCGCTGGGCTCGTCGACGAGCAACAGGTCGTTCTCCCCGACGAGGCCGCGGGCGATGGCGACCATCTGCTGCTGGCCGCCCGAGAGGTTGCCGGCCTTGCGGTTCCGGAACTCGCGGAGGTCGGGGAACGCCTCGAACGCGCGGTCGAGGTGCCGGTCGACGCCCTCGCCGTCTTTCACCGCGACCTCGATGTTCTCCTCGACGGTGAGCTGGGAGAACATGCGGCGGTCCTCGGGGATCCAGCCCATGCCGGACTGGGCGACCTCGTGGGTCTGCCGGCCGGTCACGTCCTCGCCGTCGTAGGTGACCGTCCCGTCACGCGGCGGGGTCAGCTGGAGCGCGGTCCGCAGCGTCGTCGTCTTGCCGACGCCGTTGCGGCCGACGAGCGCGACGGTCTCGCCCGGGTCGACGTGCAGCGAGACACCCTCGAGGATGTGGCTCTCGCCGTAGAACGTGTGGACGTCGTCGAGTTCGAGCAGGTGGCTCACGCGAGGCCACCTCCGTCGCCGGTCGCGCCGCCGTCGTCACCGCCCTCGACGGTCGGCTCCTCGGGGTCGTAGCCGCCGAGGTACGCCTCCTGCACCGCCTCGTCGTCGCGGACCTCGGTCGGCGGGCCGTCGGCGATGAGCTCGCCCTGGTGCAACACGGCGATGCGGTCCGCGAGGTCCATCACGACGTCCATGTTGTGCTCGACGAGCAGGACGGCGTGGTCGGACGCCACGTTCCGGATGAGCTCGACGACCTCGTCGACGCTCTCGGAGGAGACGCCCGCGGCCGGCTCGTCGAGCAACAGCACGTCGGGGTCGCCCGCGAGCGCGACGGCCAGCTCGAGCTGGCGCTTCTCGCCGTGACTGAGGTTCTGGGCGATGTCGTCGGCCTTCCCGGCGAGACCCACCCGTTCGAGGATGGCCTCTGCCTCGTCGACGTACTCCGGGAACGCGCCGACGTTGCGCCAGAAGCGCGTCGTCGCGTCCCCGTGGGCCTGTGCCGCGACGCGGACGTTCTCCCGCACTGTCGTCGTCGGGAACAGGTTGGTTATCTGGTACGACCGGTGGAGGCCGGCGCTCGCCGTCTCGTGCGGTGCGAGGCCGGTCAGGTCGTGCCACTCGCCGTCGGCCCGGAACTCGACGCTGCCCTCGCTGGGTTCGAGTTCGCCGGTGAGCAGGTTGAAGAACGTCGTCTTCCCCGCCCCGTTCGGGCCGATGAGCGCGCAGCACTCGTCGCTGTCGAGGCCGAACGACACACCGTCGACGGCGGTGATGCCGCCGAAGTGCTTCGTCAGCCCGTCGGTGCGTAACACCTGGTCCGCCATCGCCTACAGGGAGCACCCCATCCCGTCGTCGTCGGCCGGGATGGTCGTCTGGTCCTTGCCGACGCGGGCGACGGGCTCGCCCGGCATGATGCCGGCCCCCCAGCTGTCCGCGAACTCGTCCGTGGTCGGGACGGGGTAGGCGACGGTCATCTCGGAGCGCGCCTGGTTGTTGTACCCCTGGTAGGTGTACGCGTCCGTCCCCTTCGGGGTGTCCGTGACGGTCATCCCCTTCATCGCGCCCGCGATATCGATACCTTCGGTCGAACCGGACGCCTGCACCGCCTGGTGGACGGAGGAGGCGGCGGTGAACGTCCCCGACGTGAACAGGTCGGGCACCTTGCCGTAGGCGCTCGTGTACATGTCGACGAACGAGCTGTTGATCTCGTTGTCGTACTGGTTCCAGTGGTACCGGGTCGTGAACGGGCCGACCTCGGCGTCCTCGATCTTCTCGGCGGTCAGCGGCTCGCCGAGCAGGTTCGTCAGCACCTGGCCGACGACCGCGTTCGTGATCTCCGTGGCGAAGCCGCCGAAGATGCGGATGTCGTAGTTCGCCGCCGTCGTCATGAAGTTCGGCAGCGTGGCGACGGTGAACCCGCCGACGACGGCGTCGGCGTTCGCGTCCACCGCGGCCTCGAACAGCCCCTCGAACTCGGAGTAGCCCTGCGGGACGAAGCGCTCGCCGACGATCTCGATGCCGTTGTTCTCCAGTACCGTCCGGTAGTTGCCGACGACGGCCTGCCCGAACGAGTAGTCCGCGCCCATGAGGAAGACGCGCTCGACGTCGGTCTCCTGGGCGACGTACGTGCCGCCCGAGCGCGCGTCCATCGCGGTGTTCTCGTTGGCACGGAAGATCTGGTCCGAGCAGGTCTCGCCGTTCGAGGTCAGGTTCGCCGACGCCGCCGGACCGGCGATGTACGGGATGTCGACCCCCGAGGTGTTCACGACGGTCTGGGCGACCCGCTCGGCCGCACCGGAGGACGAGCAGCCAAAGAGCACGTCGACGTCGTCCTGCTGGACGAGGTCGGTGGCTGCCGTCTGTGCGACGTCCGCCGAGAACTGCGTGTCCTTGAAGATGAGCTCCCAGGTCACGTCGCCGTCCTCGATGGTGCGGGTCCCGGTCTGGACGTCCGTCAGCGGGTCGGAGTCCGTCCGGTAGGCCAGCCCCGAGAGGAAGCCCCAGATGGACTGCATCCCGTAGTACTGGAGGTCGCCGGACATCGGCTGCATGAGCCCGACCTTGATCGTCCCCGAGGCCGACACGTCCGCCTGGGTCGTGGTCTGCTGTCCACCACCACTGGTGGTTCCCCCATCCGTGGCCGTGTTCGTTTGTGTGTCCGTACCGTTGCCGTCTCCACCACTCGTACAGCCGGCCAGCGCGCCGGAACTGAGTGCGCCCAACGTAGCCATCATTCGTCTTCGTGAGATGCTCACGCGCGACATACTCGATACTATCGACTCAAGACCGGCAAGAATTACGAGGTTAACATGTTAAACCGTCAGTCGTCGAGCTCGGAGAGCGCGTCGACGACGCGGTCGACCATCTTCTGCTGCCCGCGCCGCAGGTTCTTCGAGACGGCGGGCTTCGAGACGCCGAACTCGTCGGCGAGGTCGCCGAGCGTCGTCTCCCGCGGGCTCTCGAAGTAGCCCTCGTTCGCCGCGGTCTCCAGCGTGGTGCGCTCCACGTCCGAGAGGTCGCGACAGCCGCCGATGAGCGTCATCGCCGCGCCCGCGTTCTGCACGATGTCGTTCATCGACGGCAGCGTGACCGTCTCGCGCTCGACGACGTCGAACTCGTTGGCCTTCTCCAGCTCCGAGAGCGTGCCGTCGGCCCGCCCCTCGTCGTCGAAGCCGACGTGCCACATCTCGCTGCCGTCCTCGATGTAGAACGGGCCGGTGATGTAGCCGTCGTTGCGGCGGATCGTCTCCATGGCGTCGGTCTGACCCATCACGGTCTTCAGGTGGGCCACGTCGTCGCGCTTGGCCAGCAGGTCGATGTCGTGCATGTGGTCGTGCTCCTGCAGCGTGTGCAGCCCGTTGTCGAGTGCCCCCCTGTCCGCTCCTTCGACCACCATGCGACATTCGAGTTCCTCGGCGACCGGATGGAACTCCCAGTGCGCCGCCGCGAACGCCACGTCGTGGTCCGCGGTGGTGTCGATGAACGGGCAGTCGTACTGCTGCATGTCCATCGAGAGGTCTATCATAATCGTTCGTGTCCAGTGTTCACACATCGGTACATCGGTTCATAAGCGTTTCTTTCCCACACCCCGCTCTCCCGCCGAAACCGGCGAGAAGCACCGGCTCACGACCCCGCTGTCACTCACGAACGAAGCGGGCGGCGACCGCGAAGCAGAGTAGCACCATCGCCGCGACCCGGATGACCGCCTCGATGGAGGGCCACAGGCCATCGTCCTCGTCCGACGGTGGCCGCGCCCCGGGCTCCGCTGGCTGTGCCGGGTCCGCCGCCGTCGTCGCGGGTACGTTCGCGGGCCCGGTGTCGACCGCGACGGTGCCGCTCTCGCCCATCGAAACCTCCGCCGGGGTGACGTTGTCTGTGCCCGTCAGGGTGGACCGGCTCACAGGCACCCAGTCGTCGCCGACGGAGAGCCCGCCCAGCGCGCGATGGCCCGACGAGAGTTGCAGTCCATCGCCGTCGTGGGTCTGGATCGGCAGCTGGAAGCTCCCGGCGCGGTCGACCCGGACAGCCAACCCGTCGGCGAGCGAGCCGTTCGTCGAGACGACGTTGGCCTCGTGGACCGTCGCCGTCTCGTCGGTGCCGACGTCGACGGCCCCGACGGTCGTGGTCGCCGCGACGGACCCGTTGCCCGCCAGCACGGCCGGTCCGCTCGCACCGGTGCTCGCCGGGTCCGGCGGTTCGTCGGGGCCGGCGCTCTCCTGACCGGTGTCGCTGGTGGCTCCGTCGTCCATCGTCGCGCCGACGAACGGTGCGGCGAGCACTGCCAGGACGACGAGACAGACGAGCCACAGTCTCGAGCGCCCCACGCTCCCCCCGCTCTTCCGGTATCGTATCGCCATTCCTACCCCCAACTACACCCTCGAGCGGTCGATGGCCCCCACCACCGACAGCGGCCCGCTCCACGGGCTATCTGGTATAGTTACTCGAACGTAGCTCGCCGAATTAAAACAATCTTCGCCATTGTATACAAGGCGAATTTATGTGTGGTACCGAGTGGCGTGGGTGACGCGGCCGACCACGCACCGTCACCGGAACCACGAGGAGAACCTCCAGGGGTCGCCACCCGGCGCAGCCTACGCCGCGCCGAACTCCCGTGCGATGGTCTCGCGGTCGATCTTCGACGGGCCGGAGGTGGGCATCTCGTCGACGAACGCGAGGTGGCGCGGTCGCTTGAAGCGGGCGAGTTTCCCGTCGAGGAAGGCGGTCAGCTCCTCCAGGGACAGGGACTCGTCGCCCTCGACGACGGCCCTGCCGACCTGCCCCCATTGGTCGTCGGGGACGGGGACGACGACGACCTCGTCGACCTTCGGGTGGCCCGAGATAACGTCCTCGATCTCGGCGGGATAGACGTTCTCGCCGCCGGAGACGTACATGTTCTTCTTGCGCCCCTCGATGTAGACGTAGCCCGCGTCGTCCCGCCGGGCGAGGTCGCCGGTCGACACCCACCCATGCCCGAACGTCGCCTCGGTCTCCTCGGGCGCGTGCCAGTAGCCGGCGGCGGCGTGCGGGCTGGCGAGTTCGAGCTCGCCGACGCGCCCGGGCGCGACGGGACTCCCGTCGTCGTCGACGATACGCACGTCGACGTGCATCGCGGGGACGCCGACGCTGTCCGCCTTCTCGTGGGGCCAGTTCGTCGGCATCGTGAAGTTGTTCGGGCCGCACTCGGTGAGGCCGTACCCCTGCGAGAGGTCGACGCCGCGGTCCCACCACGCCTGCATGACCGAGGCGCGACAGGGACCGCCGCCGGACTTCACGAACCGGAGCGTCGAGAGGTCGGCGTCGTCCCAGCCGTCGGCCTGCGTCATCATGCGCAGGACGGCCGGTACCGCCACGAGCAGCGTCGCGTCGCGCTCGTCGACGATGGAGAGCACCTCCCTTTCGTCGAACTCGCGGGCGATGACGACCTCCGCACCGAGGTGGAACATCGGGACGGTGAGGACGTTCCAGCCGCCGGTGTGGAACATCGGGAACACCATCGGCGTCACGTCCGCCGGGCGCAGGCCCCACGCCGTGATGGTGTTGACCGAGTTCCAGGCGATGGTGCCGTGCGTAAGCACCGTCTCCTTCGGCGTCCCCGTCGAGCCACCGGTGTGCAGGAACAGGTGTGCGTGGTCCTCGTCGACGCCCGCCGGCGCGACCGGCGAGCCGTCGTCGGGCACGGCAGCGTCGAAGGACTCGTGGGCAGTCTCGCCCAGCCCGAGGACCGGGCCATCGTAGTCGCAGGCGTCGTGGTCGAGCGCGTCGCCGACCACCGCCTCGAACGGCTCCTCGACGACCAGCAGCGACGGGGCCACGTTCGAGAGCAGTTCACCCAGCTCGCGCGGCGCGAGCCGGTGCGACAGCGGCGCGAGCACGCCGCCGGTCTTCCCCGTGGCGAAGAACAGGTCGACCAGCTCGGGTCGGTTCCGGGAGACGACGGCGACACGGCCGCCGACCGTCACGTCTCCGGGGTCGTCCCCACCCGGGGTCGCCCGTCCGGCCCCGCCGACGTTCGGCATCGTCGCTGCGTCCGTGACGTCGACGCCGTGCTCCCGGAGGAGCCGTGCGACACGGTTCGCCCGCCGGTCGAGCTCCGCGTAGGTGTACGCCTCGCCCGTCGTCGCGTCCCGGAGTCCCACCCGGTCCGGCGAGAGCGACGCCCGGCGCTCGGACCAGGCACCGACCCAGCCACCGGCGTGCGGGCCAGCGGTCGACCCCGTTCCGTCCCGGCCGTCGGTCCCGCCGGCTGTGCCGTCGTCCCCGGAACTACCCATCGTGTGCCTCCACGCCCGCGTGCGCGTTGGCGGCGTGTACCGTCACGTGCCCCCGGATGTTCGCCGTCACGTCGTCGGCGTCCTCGATGAAGAACAGGTGCGAGCCCCCCTCGTACAGCTCGAGTTCGGCGTTCGGCAGCGCCGCGGCCAGTCGCTCGCCGTTTGCGACGGGGAGCACGCGGTCGTCGGTGCCGTGGAGCACCAGCGTCGGGAGCGTCAGCTCGTCCAGCCACGGCGTGCTGTCGAAGGCGGCGACCGCGCCGGCCTGGGCGTTCCGCGCGGCCGCCGGCGCATCCGAATCCAGCCGCCAGTCGACGATCCGCTCGACCAGTTCCTCGTTCTCCTCGGCGAACGGCTCCGTCATCGCGGGCGTCATCTTGTACCGGATTGCCTCGCGTTCGTCGTACTCCTCGGGTACGTCGAACATGTACTCCTGTGTCTCCGGCGGGGTCTCGACGGCGTCCTCGCCCCCGTGCGAGGTACAGAGCAGTGTCAGCGAGACGGCCCGGTCGTAGTCGCGGGCGTACCGCTGGGCGGTCATCCCGCCCATGCTCGCGCCGACGACGTGCGCCGCCTCGATATCCTCGGCGGCCAGAACCGCCTCGAGGTCGCTCGCGAACGCCGCGATGCTGTACGCCTCCGGGTCCTCGGGCACCTCGGACTCCCCCGTCCCCCTGTTGTCGAACACGAGGGTCCGGTAGTCGTCCAGTCGCTCGCGCTGGAACCGCCACATCCAGCGCGCGTAGCCCAGTCCCTCGCAGAAGGCCACCACCGGCGCGTCCTGCGGTCCGTCCACGTCGTAGGAGATAGTCACTCCATCGTTGTCCACGGTCGGCATATCTGTGGCAACGCTTGTCGGGATAGAAAAGACCCCGTTTCACATGTTAACCCCTAACTTGAATCCGGTACGCGGCTCCCGTTCCGACATGACAGTCGCGACGGTGGGGGACTCCGCCACGGCACGCATGACGGTATCGACCGACGCAATCGAGGACTACGCCGCGCTCGTCGGCGACGACAACCCACTCCACGTCGACGACGGCTACGCCGCCGAGACGATGTTCGAGGGCCGTATCGCCCACGGGATGCTCCCCGCCGGCCTCGTCAGCGCCGCACTCGCCGACCTCCCTGGCGACGTGGTGTACGTCTCGCAGGACCTCGAGTTCCGTGCCCCGGTCCGTCCCGGCGACACCGTCGCGGCCACGGTCGAGGTCGTCGAGGACCTCGGCGACGGCCAGCTCCGGGTCCGGACCACCGCCACCGTCGACGACACGACCGTCCTCGGCGGCGAGGCCACCGTCCTCTCGCTCGCGCACGAGCCCGCCGAGGGCAGCTGTGAGGCCGAAGCCGGTGCGGACTGAGTCTGTTCTGGCGATTCTTCGATTCTCGACCAGCTGGCTGGCGCGCGCTGGCAAGACTGCGCGAGCGAAGCGAGCGCGTCAAGCCAGCACCGTGCGAGGGACGAGAAGCGCAGGGAGCCTGCGACCGAGCATCGCAGGAGGCTGGGGAGGTGTGAGGTACGGTTGCGGTGCTGTCGGGCGGGACTGAAAGGGGCGAGTCGCAGGAGGAAGGTGGCCGACGCAAGCACCGCAGGAACGAGGAGCGCGGCGAGGCCTCCGACTCCCGCGACTCGGGGCTTTCGAGGTGTAAAGAGCGGCTCGAAGGGCAGCTGAAAACCACTCGAAACATCCTGTTGAGACCGACCGTCGCGTTTATCCGGGCACAGCGGGAACGTGACGCCGATGGAGCGTCTCCACGCCCGGTACCCGTTCTTCGCGGCCGCCCGCGAGGCGGTCGACGCGGCGGCCGTCGACCTCGGCGAGCTGGTCGCCCGGCCCGACGAGCCGGCGGTCGAGCGTGCTATCGACCGGGTGGTGTCGGCGCTCACCGACCACACCATCGGCGAGCCCCACGGCGACGACCGCATCGAGCTGCTGTCGTACCCGGTCGCGCGCGTCGTCGTCTCGCTGGTGGACGACCCGGTGGTCACCCGGACGTACGCGAAGGCGGAGGCCGCGACCGCCCACGAGCGGGTGCTCGCGGACCTCGACGGGGGGGACGGACTCAACTTCACAAGCAACGACACGGATCTCACCGTCGAGCGGCTCCTGACGGAGTTCGACCTCGACGGCGAGGTGACCCCGACCGACGACGGCTACGAGGTCGCGGTCACCCGGTACCTGCAGCTCGCGGGCGACCTCGACGACCTCGACTGGCGGCTCCCGCGCCGGAGCCTCGCCGACGGCGAGGTGCCGGTCACCCGAGACGAGCTGCTCGAACTGCTCCGGGCGGCCATCGAGGAGCGCGTCGCCGCGGGCCTGCCGTTCGCCGTCCCCGATGCCATCGGCGAGCACCTGGACCACGCCGTCGTGGCCGTCGAGGACGTGCTCTCCGACCCGGCGGTTCCGACCACGTTCGACGACGTCGAGCCGGCGGCGTTCCCGCCCTGTGTGGACGCGCTGCTGGAGCGGGCCCGCGACGGCGAGGAGTTGCCCGACCACTCGTGGTTCGTCCTGCTGTCGTTCTGTGCGACGGTCGGGATGCACGCCGAGGAGGTCGTCGCCATCGTCGACCCGGACGACGAGACGGTCGCCGAGCGCATCCGCTACGGCGTCGAACGCGTCGCCACGTCGGAGGGCGAGATCGCGTACCCGCCGGTGTCGTGTGCGACGATGCAGACCTACGGCGACTGCGTGAACAAGGACGAGACCTGCGAGACCATCGTGCACCCGCTGTCGTACTACGAGACGCGTCTCGCGGCCGACGACTGATCACTCCTCGTCTTCGAGATCGAGCCAGTAGCTGCGGGTGTAGCCGACGATGGTCATCAGGACGACGAAGCCGGCGATGGCGTAGGCGAGCATCCGGCCGCCCTGGGTGGACAACACGCCCGTGTCGCTCCCGTAGGCCATCCCGACGTAGGCCATGGCAGCGATGACGGCCAGGACAGAGGCGCCGGCGACCACGACCTCCTTGACGGTATCAGCGTCCATCTCGTGTCGGCGTTTCAGTGGCCGGGACAAAAGCGTGTCGTACTTACGCCACAGACAGCGTCATCGGCTCGAACGACAGGAACGCCGTCTCGTAGCCCTCGTGGCGGGCCACCTGCGGGGGGGTCGTCACCCGGAGTGTCAGCTCGTCGCCGGATTCGAGTCCATCGACCGTCGCGCCGTAGTGGTAGCCCAGCTCGGGGTCGAGGAACGCACCGAGCGCGTCGTCGAGGACGGTCCGGCCGTCGCGGTCGACGGACGCCTCGAGACCGAGGCGCGGTATCAGCATCCCGTTGTACGGCGTCCGCGGCGAGACCGCGAGGTGCGTGCCGGAGCCGAACCGGTCGGCCTCGACCGCCTGCACGACGAACTGCGCGTCGCCCGAACTCGCGGTCCCGACCGTCTGGCCCGGCAGCTCGTCGGCCGTCGGAGCGATGCCCAGCGGCATCTCCATCGTCGACATCGGCTCGACGGCCGCCAGGTCGCCCGCCCTGTCGGGCGTGTTCTCGTAACGGATCTCCTGTTTCCCCGCCTCGCTGTAGGAGAGCTCGAGGTCGATGGTCGTCGACTCCGCGAACCGGCCGTCGAACGCGCCGACAGTCTCGACGCCGCTGAGACCGCCGATACCGACCCCGACGGTGTAGTTCGCGGTGCCGTCGAGCGCAAAGTTCGCGCCGTAGTGGAAGCCCATCGGCTGTGAGAGCATGGGGTAGATGACCTCCTCGGTGACGGTCTCGCCGTCGTTCGTCACCGCGATGCTGACGCCGGCGTCGGGGACGACCGTCCCGGTCTCGGGGTCCCAGATGCTCACCATGACGTGCGCGTCGTCGCGGTCGCGGATGGCGTGTTTGCTCGCCTCGTCGCCTGTCACCGTCCAGAACCGGTGCGGGTAGCTGTACATCACCGCGGCGGCGTAGTCCCCCGACGTGGCCATGTCGGTCATCTTCATCCCCTCGACGTGTGTCGGGTAGTAGACCGCGTCCGGGCGGTCGGAGAGGACAGGCGGCTGGCCGGCCGTCTGCGTCTCGAGCAGCCCGAAACAGCCGGCCAGCCCGGCGCTCGCGGCCCCCGCCGTGGCCCCGAGGAACGTGCGTCTGTTCATGGTGCAGCCTCGGGGACTGACGGAAAAACGGCTTCTGGTTTAGCCGTCGAAACGGGCCGTGTCACCGCTCACCCACGGCGGAGTCGTCGCCTACTCCGGCCGCGGCGTCGGGAGCGCACGGTGGGCCCGCGGCGGCAGCAGGAAGTTCCCGCGACGCTTCACGAACGTGTACTCCTGGATGCCGTTGTTGACGCGCTGGCGGATCGTCGGGGTGTCGGTGAGGTCCTCGCCAGCCATCGCGGTCTTCGTCTCGACGAAGTCGCCGATACCCTCCTGGACCGCGAGGAAGTGCAGGCCGGCCTCGCCGCGGTCCGTCGAATCGAAGTCACGTCTGAGGATGATCGGCCGGCCGTCCGTCCGGGCCCTGGCGAGCTTCTGGGAGTGCCCGACGCGGCCGGCCGAGCGGGCGTCCTCCTCGATGGTCTCGGCGCAGCCGTCGACGCCGGCGTCGTCGCCGAGGTTCTCCCCGACGCCCTCCACGGTCCCGTTCTCCGCGTGGGCCGGGCAGAACATCTCCGCGACGCGGTCCTCCTGGTCCTGTTCGACGTACCAGTCGTCGAGGCGGAGCCGGATGCGGGAGATGTGCTGGGTCGTCGCGCCGGCGAACGGCCCCTCCGAGATGGTGACGCCGTCCTCCGTCGCCTGGTTCTTCTCGAAGCCGGACTTGAACCCCATGTACAGCGGTGCGTCCTCGTCGATCTCCGCACCGTCGGGAATGCCCGAGACGTCGCTGTTCTCCGCCGGCAGGCCTGCCCCGACGAAGCCGGTCCGCCGACCGGGGAACTCGTCGGGGAGGTCGAGCACGTCGCCGAGGTGGGCCGACAGCTCGACGCCGTTGGCGGTGTCGCTGTTGCCCTTCAGCGCCTCCTCGGCCTCGAGCAGGGCCGTCCCGCTGTCGCTTGCGAGGTGGAGGACCACGTCGTGGCTGTCCAGCTCGGGGTCCTCGAACGACGTGAGCGCCGCCGGCTCGGGCAGGTCGACCGAGTCGGGCAGGGGCTCCTCGAACCGGTCGAAGTAGCGCGGCGAGTAGCCGACCGTGAACAGCAGCCCCTCGTTCGACCACTCGAAGGCGCGTTCGAGGCTCCGGAACGCGGCCTCGACGGTCTCGCGCTCGTCGGCCGTCGGCGTCCCGTCGCCCGCGTAGTCGGCGTACAGCAGGACGTGGTGGCGGGCGAGGACGTGGTTGCCGTGGTCGTCGGTCGGGATGGCGTCGTTCCAGGCGTGCTGTCGGTCCGGCAGGCTGGTCGGGTCGTCGACACCCGTCGGGATGGACTCCCCGTCACCGTCACCGAACCGTCCGAGGCAGGCGGAGAGGGCGCTCATGCCGCCGATGGCGACCGCCGACTTGACGAACTCGCGGCGGTCGATTCCGCGGCTGTCGCTGGGGCTCATTGCGTTGCGGTTGGCACTGGCCGGCAAAAAACGGCGTGGTGCACGAGTCGAAAGGGCGAACAGGCGACGGGCCGCTGTCGCGCCGGGGTTCGTCGCACACCCGCCCAGGCCGCCGGCGCGCGTCGGTCAGGACACGCCGGGGCTGGTGCCGGCATCGTACAAGAACTACTCGGCGAGCAGTTCGTCGACCAGCAGCGTGAACCGGTCGACGAGGCGCTCGGGAAGCGTCGGCGTCACGTCCGAGAGCAACTCGCCGGTCCGCGCTGGTGCAGCGAGCACAAGTGTTACCCGGTTCCGGGCGTCGCGACGCTTCTCCACGAGTCCAGCCTCGACCAGGTTGTCGACGTGGTGCTCGAGCGTCGACCGGGCGATGCCCACCTCGTCGGCGACCGTCCTCGGCCCCTGCGGCCCGGCCTCGATGAGCGTCAGCAGTACCTCCCGCGTCGTCTCGCGACGGACGAGGGCGAGTGCCGCCCGGTCGAACTCGTCGTAGCCGGGCGGGTAGTAGTGGGTCCGCCCGAACAGCTCCTCGCGGACCACCTCGCCAGCGCCGACGAGGTCGCGCACGTGGTACTGGACCTGTCCCGGCGCGACGGGCAGCTCCCTGACGAGCTCGTTGAAGTGGATCCCCGGCGTTCCCTCGATCTCGGTCGCGATGAGTGCTCTCGTGTCCGTCATTGGTTCACCCCTGTCCCCTGTCGGAGCGACCGCGCGTACCACACCGCACCGACGACGAGCGCCGTCATCACCACGTCGAGGCTGTGCTCGACGAGGTGGTGGGTCGCGTCCGGGAGCATCCCCAGCATCGTGACCCACGCGACGGCCGACCGCGCGGCGATGGCCGCCAGCGCGAGTACGACGAGGAGGTAGGGCCGCGATCCTCGCCGGACGTAGGCCGCGAGCCCGAGCCCGAGCAGCACCGCCGACCCGAGCGCGGCCAGTCCGATGACCGCGAGCAGCACCGGGTCGACGATCGTCGTCTGCGCGTGGAGCGGAACGCCCCCCGACAGGAACTCCATTTGGCCGGTGTAGGGTCCCGCGCCACCTTAACCGTTCGATTCGGTGGAAGACTTACGGTGCTCCAACCCCTATTTCTACTCGAATAAGAACCGGCACGAATCGCACGGTTCGATGGAGCATACGCATGACGCACACCAGAATCACACCCGCGTCAGAGCGGTCCGGTCCGTCGGTCCAACCGCCGACCGGAACCATGTCACGTTACACCCGTCCCGTCCCCGCCGACGCCCACCTCGACCCCCGGTCGCGGCGAGCACGGACCGAACCGATGGCCGTCGCCCCCCTCGGGAGCGGCCGCTACGCCGTCGCGACCGAACACGGCTCGTACCTCGTCGACGCACGCGAGCACCGCTGTACCTGCCCCGATCACACGTTCCGCGGCGAGCGCTGCAAGCACCTCCGTCGCGTCGCCATCGAGATCACCGAGGGTGCGGTGCCCCCGCCGAGCCACGTCGCAGTCGGCTGTGCCGTCTGTGGCACCACGACGTTCGTCCACCGGGACGCACCCGAACCGCACTTCTGCGACCCGCACGCGCTCCGTCGCGGCGACCTCGCCACGGACCGCGAGACGGGCGCGACGGTCATCGTCGTCGGTGTCACCCCCCGCCGGGCGGACGAGGTCCGCATCGAGAGCCACGACTGCACCGTCGCCGAGTACGAGACCAACCGTGCGTACCCCGCCGACGACCCGGTCGTGACCGCCGTCTTCCCGGCCGGCGCTGCGGTCGACGACGACACGACGCCGGACTCGCTCCGGGTGTACTCATTCCCGGCGTCGCGGCTCCGGCGCGTCGACCCCGAAGGGAACTGAGTGGAGGGGCGGAGGTTCAAATACCAGGGGGCGGCCAACCGGGGCGTGTCCTGACCAGCCACCGTCCGGCGGGACGCGGTCGCGCGGTGTGTCGCCGGACGCTCCCCAGCACCGCCTGTTCGCCTACTCGTACTCCCCGAGGTCGCGCTTTCGCGTGCCACCGACGAACTCCTCGAAGTCGGTGCCGTCGGACAGCGCCGTCTCCTTCTTCACCCGGTAGTTCCCCCCGTCCGTCGTGTGCAGGTCGGCCGGGTGGAAGAAGTACCAGTCCTCCCGGTCGAAGCGCACCCCGACCCTCGCCTTCGCACCGAAGTTCTGCGAGAAGTACAGCAACGCCTCGATCTCCTCCCCGTCGAGGTAGATGGGTCGCCCCGAGGAGGACTTCGCCTCGATGGCGTAGAACCGCTCGCCGTCGCCCGCGAGGACGTCCGGTAGCTCCCGCTCCGTCGCGCTCCCGCTCGCCGGCGCTCGCATCACCGCGAAGCCGGCCTCGTCGAGGCGGTTGACGAGCTCGCGCTCCCGCCTGTCGCCCTTGCGGTTGGAACTCATGGGGACTCCTCGGCGAGCGTCGGATAAAAATGGCCCGTCGTCGGTCGCGCGGTCGTCCTACTCCTCGTCGTCGTCGACGGCCTCGATAGCCGCGGCGGCAGCGGCGGCCACGTCGTCGGTCTCCGCACCGGCGTCGTCGTCTGCGACGTCGGTCGTGTCGGCGTCGAACCCGGCTGTCTCGTCGTCGTCGGACGCGTCCGCTGCCTCGTCGTCGGCATCTTCGCCCGCATCGTCGACTGCTTCCTCGTCCGTGTCGCGTTCGACGTCGTCCGATCCGTCGTCAAACGGCGTCTCTTCGTCCCCGGTCTGCGACGGTTCGTGCTCGTCGTCGTCCCCGTCGACCGCTTCGACCTCGTCGACGGGCGTCGGCTCCACGCTGGCGACGTCCGCCATCTCGGCGACTTCCTCGTCACCCTCGAGAGTGTCTGCTTCCTCGTCACTCCCGAGGTCGATGTCGCCGACCTCGAGGTCCGCGTGGGCACCGAACTCGTCGTCGCTCCCGTCGTCGGTGACAGCCTCGGAGACGGTGTCGTCGTCGGCTTCGACCCCGGCCTCGGCGTCGGGTTCGTCGTCTGCCTCGACCACAGGCTCGTCTTCCTCGGTGACGGTCTCGGCGTCGGGTTCGTCGTCGGCTTCGTCAGCGACATCCGGTGCTCCCTCGTCGGTAGTGGGGGACGGCTCGGGTTCCTCGGCAGTCGTCGCGTCTGCCTCCGTCGCCTCGGTGGCGGCACCGTCGTCGCCGTCGTCCGGTTCACTGACGCCGCCACCGGAGGCGACCGCGTCGGCTCCGGGGACGCCGGCGTCGGCCGCCGCGTCGCCGCCCGGCAGGATGTCGCCGGGCTGGAGGTACCACCAGCCGCCGAGCAGCAGCGCCCCCACGAGGAATGCGCTGAGCGCGATGGACGCCGCGCCGGTCGCGGCGAGCACCAGCGAGAGGAGCACGCCGCCGGCACCGAGCGCCAGCAGCATCGTCGCCCGGAGGCTCCGCTCGATGCGCTCCTCGATGACGGCGTCCACGTCGGCCTGCGTGACGTACTCGTCCTGGAGCGTCCGCTCGATGGTCGCGATGTCGGCCTCCGTGTCCGCGCGGAGGTCGCCGACGCGACCGGTCAGGTCCTCTCGGAGCGCGGCGGTCGCGGCTTCGCGCTCGGCACGGAGCGCCTCGAGGTCGGCCACGAGGTCCGTCCGGACCGACTCGATCTCGGCGTCGAGCTCGGAGCGGGCCGACGCGACGGCGCTGTCGAGCTCGCCGCGGACCGCCTCGAACTCCTCGTCCGTCGCGGTCTCGTGCTGCCCGACGCGGTCGACGAGCGCGTCGAGGTCGTCGGCACGGGCTGCGGCGTCGTCGAGTTCGGCCAGCTGTTCGTCCGTCTCGCGCAGCGACTCGGCGGTCGCCATCCGGTCCTCGACGTCGTCGACCGTCTCCACGAGCTCGTCGAGGTCGTCGGCGCGGGCGGCCGCCGCGTCCAGTTCGTCGACACGTTCGTCGAGCTGTTCGACCGTCTCGGCACGGGCGGCCTCCTGCGAGAGGTCGTCGAGTCGCGACTCCAGCGCCGCGAGCCTGTCGACCTCGGCCTTCGCCTGGTCGAGCGTCTCGACGGCGTCTCGCACGGTCTCGAGGTCGCTCTCCGCGGCGGCGCGGTCCTCGAGGTCGCGCAGGTCGGCGCGGGTCTGCTGGACGTCGGCCGCGTCGGCCTTCAGCCCGTACAGCTCGGCGATGCTCTCGTCGAGCTCCTCGATCTCGTCTTCGAGCTGGTCGCGGCGCTGCTGGACGCGGTCGCGGAGCCGGTCCAGGAATGCGGCGGTCGATTCGGACAGTTCGAGGTTCAGCGCCGACGCGATGGCGTCGCGGTCGCCCTCGGGGATGCGGTCCTCACGGAGTTCGGCGGCGAGGACGGAACCGATCGGCTCGCCCTCGCGGTGTGTCGGCGCGGGCTCCGTCTCCGGTTCGTCGGCCGCTGTGTCGGCCTCAGCGTCGGCGTCATCGTCCGCCGGTGGGGCGACCACGGCCGTCTCCGGTTCCTCGCCCGGGTCGTCGAGCGAGAGCGTCTCGACCGGTTCGGCGTCGTCGTCCGCCTCGCCGGGGGCGTCGTCGCTCTCCGCGGGTTCGGTCACGCTCATCTCCTCGCCGTCGACGTCCAGCGTGGAGACGGCCTCGCCGGCGGCCTCGGCGGCCTCGTCCGCGTCGACGGTGACGCCGATGGTCGGCTCGTTCAGGAACGGCGCGGGGTCGTCCAGCGACGAGCGCCGGACGCCGTACACCGTCGTCACCGACTCGTCCGGGTCGAGTCGGCGACGGTACGCGATGTCGTGTGGTCCGGTCCGTCGCCAGTTCTCGGCCTCGTAGTCGTCGTGGAAGCCGAACTCGTCGGGCTCCAGCGAGTCCGGTGTCGAGTCGCGGAGCTCCAGCGTCACCGGTTCGTCCCGCATCGACGCGATGTCGTACGTCACGACTGGCACCGCAGCCCCTCGGTCAGTCACCCACTTCCGAACCCGGACGCCCCCCTCGGCGACCACCACGGCGTCACCGTCCGCTGGTGGCCAGTCGACCGATTCCTCGTCCGTCGATAGTTCGTGTTCCTCGCTCACGTTGGTGCATCAACATCCCCGACCCATTTCATCCTATCGGAAGGTTTCATGGAAATTAAGAGTTCAACGGGGAAAACTGATGCAATCCGAGGCGTACACCGGGAAAACCGGCGACCGGCCTAGGTGCCGTGCTGCCAGGAGCCCATGTACTCGGTCTGGGCGTCCGTCAGCGAGTCGTAGTCGACGCCCTCTGCGTCGAGTTTGATCTCGGCGACCTCGCGGTCGAGTCGGTCGGGGACCTCGTGGACGCCGGCGTCGTAGGCGTCGCCGTTCTCGACGAGTTCGCGCACGCAGACGGCCTGGACGCCGAAGGACTGGTCCATGACCTCGACGGGGTGGCCGAGCGCGATGGGCGAGGCGAGGTTGACCAGACGGCCCTCGGCGAGCACGTTCAGCCGGCGGCCGTCGTCCATCTCGTAGGCCTCGACGCCGTCGCGGGCCTCGTAGCGGTCGACCGCCATGTCCGAGAGCGCGTCGAGGTCGACCTCGATGTCGAAGTGGCCGGCGTTCGCGAGCAGGACGCCGTCCTTCATCCGCTCGAAGTGCTCGGCGGTGATGACGTCGCGGTTGCCGGTGACGGTGAGGAACACGTCGCCGACCTCGGCGGCCTCGGCCATCGGCATGACGTCGTAGCCCTCCATGTGTGCTTCGAGGGCGCGACGGGGCTCGACCTCGGTGACGATGACGTCCGCGTTCTGGCCGCTGGCCTTCTTGGCGACGCCGCGGCCGCAGTCGCCGTAGCCCGCGACGACGACGTTCTTGCCGGCGTAGGAGAGGTTCGTCGTCATCGCGATGGTGGCCAGCGAGGACTCGCCGGTGCCGTGGACGTTGTCGAACAGTCGTTTCATCGGCGTGTCGTTGACGGCGAAGACGGGGTAGTCGAGCGCGCCGTCGGCGTCCATCGCGCGGAGGCGGTGGACGCCGGTCGTCGTCTCCTCGGCACCGCCGACGATGGAGTCGATGAGCTCGGGGTGGTCCTCGTGGATGGCGGCGACCATGTCCATCCCGTCGTCGACGGTGATGGTCGGCTCGATGTCGATGACGGCCTCGATGGCGTCGTAGTACCCGTCGTCGTCGACGCCCCGTTTCGCGTAGCTCGTGATGTTCTCGTGGGTGTCGAGCGCCGCGCTCACGTCGTCGTGTGTCGACAGCGGGTTGCAGCCGGTGATGGCGACCTCGGCACCGCCGTCGGCGAGCAGTTCGACGAGGTTCGCGGTCTTCGCCTCGACGTGCATCGCCATGCCGATGCGCTGGTCGGCGAACGGCTGGTCGCGCTCGAACTCCTCTCGCAGTGCGTTCAGGATGGGCATGTGCTGGCGCGCCCAGTCCATCTTCCGTCGTCCCTCGTCGCGAGCGGCCTCGATGTCGTCGAGTTGCTCGCTGATCGGCGGGTACTGACTCATAGTCTCTGGGAGGGGTAGCGGGTGGAAAACCCTACCGGAGTCGGCTGGCGCTGCTGTCGTCGCGCGGCCGACGACGACGTGTGTAGGGTCCACGACTTTAGGCCCGGGTCCACTAGCCCCGCCCATGACTCGACGCTGCGGACCGAGCGAGGTGTCGCTCGCGTGAGCGGCGGGGGCGACGCGTCCGTCCGGGAGGAGGAGCCGCCGGCGGGTGCGGCACTGCTCGCCGCCGCGGATACGGGTGTCGTCGTCCTCGACGGGGACGGACGGGTGGTCTGGTCGAACGATGCGGCGACGCGGTACCTCGGTGTCGACGGCGCGGCCGTCCGCGGGCTGTCCGCGGAGGCGTTCGCCGAGCGGGCCGCCTCCCGGCTCGCCGATGGCGCCGCGTTCGTCGCGGCAGTGACCGAGGGCGGCGTCGACGCCCCCGACCGGGAGATCCACGTCGTCGATGGCCCCGAGGACCGGTGGCTCGAACGTCGCACCCACCCGATAGAGGACGGGGAGTACGCGGGCGGTCGGGTAGAGTGCTACGTCGACGTCAGCGACCAGAAGCACGCACTCGACCGACTCGACCGGCGCGAACGGACCCTCCGCGCCGTCCACGACGTCCTGCTCGACCGGTCGCGCGACCTCGACGACCGTCTCGACGAGCTGCTCGACGTGACCGGCCGGATGCTCGGAGCGGACCACGCGGCGTTCGCCCGGTTCGGCGACGGGCGCGTGCTCGTCGAGAACGTCACATCCGGTCTCGACGCGGCCGTCGCGCCCGGCCACGCCATCGACACGTCAGAGACCATCGCGGGTGTCGTCTCGGAACGGGACGGTCTCGTCCACGCCGACGACGCGACCGACCGGTGGCCCGACCGTCACCCGGTCGGGGTCGCCGGGAACACGGGACTCGACTACTACGTCGGCGTCCCGGTCGCCGTCGAGGGCGAGCAGTACGGCGTGCTGTCGTTCGCCGGTGCCGCCCCGAAGCAGGGGGGGCTCGACTGGGAGCTGACGCTGCTCGACATCACCGCGAACTCGCTCGGCCACGAACTCGCCAACAGCATCCGCGAGGACCGGGCCGAGGAGCAGCTCCTGCAGGCACGACGCGAGTTCGAGTCGCTGGTGCAGGACGTCGAGGACTACGCCATCTTCCGGCTGGACACCGACGGCCACGTCGAGAGCTGGAACCGCGGCGCGGAGGAGATCAAGGGTTACGAGAGCGAGGAGATCATCGGCGAGCACGTCCGCACGTTCCACACCGAGGCCGACCGCGAGATCGACTACGCGGACGAGCTCCTCGACCGTGCCCGGGAGCGAGGTCGGGCGGTCGACACGGGCTGGCGCGTCCGGGCCGACGGCTCGCGCATCTGGGTGAACGCCGTCATCACGGCGCTGCACGACGACGACGGCGAGCTCCTGGGGTTCCTGAAGGTGACCCGCGACATGACGGAGCGGCGCGCCCGCGAGAAACAGCTGGAGCACGAGCGCGAGCGGCTGGAGTTCGTCAACCGCATCATCCGGCACAACCTCCTCAACGGGATGAACGTGGTCGAGGCCCGGGCGAACATCCTCGAGGGCCACGTCGACGACGAGGTCGCGCCGCACCTCGCCACCATCCAGGAGCGCGTCGAGGACATGACCGACCTCATCGAGACGATGCGGACGTTCATGAAGGCCATCGTCGAGGGGGAGGAGCACGAGGCGGAGCCGATGGCGCTCGACGGCGTGCTCGAAGACGAGCTGGCGAAGGCAGACCGTGCCTACGACGACGCGACGTTCGAACACGACGCGCTCCCCGAGGTTCCGGTGCTCGCGGACGACCTGCTCCCGGAGGTGTTCGAGAACCTGCTGACGAACGCGGTCCAGCACAACGAGGGGCCGACGGCACGGGTCCGCGTCGAGACCGAGGTGACGGACGACGAGGTGGTCGTCCGGGTGCTCGACGACGGGCCGGGCATCGACGAGTCGGTGATGGCGCACGTCTTCGAGAAGGGACAGAAGGGGTTCGAGAGCCCCGGCACCGGCTTCGGGCTCTACCTCGTCCACGAGATCGTTGACTCGTACGGGGGACGCGTCGAGGCGACGAACCGGGAGGCTGGCGGGGCGGCGTTCACCGTCGGGCTGCCGCGCCCGTAGGAACGGCCCGTTTTTTCTCGTCGCCGGTCGACGGCGAAGTATGGACTCCGCAGACGGCGACCTCCGGACGGTCGGCATCCTCGGCGGCATGAGCAGCGAATCGACGGTCCAGTACTACCGCGGTATCGACGCGGGCATCAACGAGGAACGGGGCGGCCACGCCGCCGGACAGGTGCTCATCAGGAGCGTGAACTTCGCCGACATCGAGGGGTTCATCGCCGACGAGCGGTGGGACGCGGCCGGCGACTACCTCGCGGACGCCGCGGGCGACCTCGACGCCGGCGGGGCGGACTTCGTCGTCATGGCGACGAACACGATGCACCGGGTCACGCCCGCCATCGAGGACGCGCTCTCGGTGCCGTTCGTCCACATCGTCGACCCGACGGCGGCGGCCATCGCCGACGCCGGGCTCGATACGGTCGGCGTCCTCGGCACCCGGCCGGTGATGGAGGGGGAGTTCTACGCAGGCCGGTTCGCCGACCACGGTATCGACGTGGTCGTCCCCGACGCCGAGCGCCGGCAGCAGGTCCACGACGTCATCTTCGACGAGCTGACGAAGGGCATCGTCACGGACGAGTCCCGTGTAGCCTACGTCGCGGCCATCGAGGAACTCGTCGACGCGGGTTCCGAGGGCGTCGTGCTCGGCTGCACCGAGATCGAGATGCTCGTCGCGCAGTCGGACGTGCCCGACACGCCGCTGTTCGATACGACCGCGTTGCACGTCGCTGACGCCGTGGACCGCTGTCTCGGCGTCGTCGCATCGAAGTAAGGGGGGAGTGGCGGTCCTCGACCCGCCGTAGTACGGGGAACGCGGTCAGCGGTCCCGGTCCGTTACGAGGGAACCACGGCCGGTCCCGCCGACGCGGTGGGGGAAGCAGCGCGAGGCGTCAGCCCCGGGTCTCAGAAGAAGGGCAGGAACGCGAGGATGCCGGCCGGCGGGCCGTTACCGTTCCCGCCGTCGTCCTCCTCGTCATCTTCTTGCCCGTCGTCGGTACCGGCGTGGTCCGGGGGACCCTGGCCGCCGTCCGTCTCGTTGTCGGCGTCGGCCTCGTCGTCACCGGAACCGGCGTGTTCGGGCGGCCCGGTGGACTCGTTGTCCGTCTCGTTGTCGGCCGCGTCGTCACCGGGGCCTGCGTGGGCCGGCGGCCCGGCGTGCTCCGGCGCGTTACCCGGGTTGTGCTCGATGACCCACTCCGCGATGTGGAGGCCGGGTGCCGTGACGTTCGGGTTGTTCGTCACGTTCTGGACGTACTCGTTGAGCAGCTGCGCGAACTCGTTGTGGGCGTCCGCGGAGCTCTGGTTGCTGTCGACGTCGGTCTCGTTGTCGTCGACGTCAGTCTCGTTGTCGTCGGCGTCGGTCTCGTTGTCGTCGGACTCGTTGTCGGGCAGTTCCGTCTCGTCGTCGGACGTGTTGTTGTCCGGCGTCAGCTCCGTCGCCGGATCGTCTGCGGTCTGTACAGGCGTCGCACCCGTGGCGGCGGCCGCCGGAGCGACGGCACCGACCACGAGCAGCAGTGCACCGAACAGTGCGAACGTCGTCTTTGTGCTCATCACACCCAATCCTGTGCCGGAGAGGGGGATAAACCCGTGAGCACGTTCATCTGGTTCATTCCGTTTGTCGTTCGAATGAGGCGGGCTTAGATAGCGCTTCAACGTTTAAAAACAGCTCTGGACGTTCAATTCTCGCATGTTCGAACAGATACCATCCCCCCCGTACCTCTGTCAACAGGCCGATGATTTGATGGTCGTCGCTCACCCACGGACCGATATGCGAAGGGGAGGGGAACGAGGACAGTCGGCACCGATCGGGACGCTGTTGATGGTCGCGCTGGTGCTCGTCGCGGCGGGCGCGGCCGGGGTCGTCATCTTCGACCTGTCGCCGGACCTGCTCGGCAACGCGCCGTCGGCGAGCATCGACGTCAGCGTCGAGACGAACGGCCCGGACGCACAGACGCTCGCCATCCGGCATCGGGGTGGTGACGACCTGCGCGTCGACGCGTTCGACGTGGTCGTGCGCGACGGGGACGGGGTCTCACGACTGACCCTGTCGGCGTTCGAGAACCGGTCCGGCATCAGCGACGGTGTCGTCGACGCGGGGGACGAACTGCGGACGACGCAGCTCCTCTCCGGCCCGGCGACGGTCCAGCTGATACACCGGCCGACGGACGCCGTCGTCGACGAGCAGCGCGTCACGATCCCGTCCGACAGCAGTCCGTCGGTCGTCGACTTCGAGAGCAGCGCGCCGACGCAGTCGTTCGAGGACAACCAGGACGGCACCGGCGATACGACCGTCGAGGACGGTGGGGCGACCGTCCAGCAGTCGGGCAACCAGTGGAAGTTCGTCGACCGCGACTACACCGTGACCGAGAACACGACGCTCGTCTTCGAGTTCAGGAGCACCTCGATGGGTGAGATACACGGTATCGGGCTGGAGGACGATCAGGACCAGACCGGGGGCCGGGTCATCGAGGTGTACGGCGACCAGTACTGGGGCCACGACGTGGCCAACTTCGACGGGCTGGAGCGTTACCAGCAGAGCGACGGCTGGGTCCGCTACGAGGTGCCCATCGGGGAGCACTACGAGGCGAACGGCTACGACGGCAACACGGAGTACATCGTATTCATCACCGACTGCGACACGAACTCCGGCTGTACTCCCGACCGTGAGGACCCACCGAACTCCCGGTTCCGCAACGTTAGGATCTACGAGAACGATAGCTCCGCCTCGCTCGCACCGGCTTCGGTTACCTGAACGCGTTCCACTCCGGTTTCCCGCCTCAGACCCGCTCGACCAGCTCCGCCGCCGCCGTCTCCGCCCGCTCCAGCACCGCGTCCTCGTCCATCGTCAGCACCTCGCGGTCGCGCATGAGCACCGCGCCGTCGCAGATCGTGTGGCGCACGTCGCTGCCCGTCGCGGCGTAGGTGAGGTGGCTCACGAGGTCGTGGCCCGGCGTGAGGTGCGGTGCGTCGAGGTCGACGACGACGAGGTCCGCCGCCGCGCCGGCCTCGATGCGCCCACCGGGGAGCCCCGCCACGTCCGCACCGCCCTGGGTCGCCATCTCGACGACGGTCTCGGCGGGCACCGCGCTCGCGTCGTCGGCCGCGAGCTTGCCGAGCATCGCCGCGTCGCGCATCTCGTCGAACAGCGAGAGGTCGTTGTTCGACGCCGCGCCGTCCGTTCCGAGGCCGACCGAGACGCCCGCGTCCCGCATCGCCTGCACGGGGGCCATCCCGCTCGCGAGCTTCATGTTCGATGCCGGGCAGTGGACGACGCCCGCGCCGGTTTCGGCGAGGATGGCGTGCTCTTCGGGCGTGGTGTGGACGCCGTGGGCGACGAAGTCCTCGGGTTCGAGCAGCCCGTGCTCCCGGGCGTACGCCAGCGGCCGCATCCCGTGCTCTGCGACGATGGGGTCGACCTCGTCGGCCGTCTCGTTCGCGTGGATGTGCACCGGGACGCCCGCCTCGCGGGCCTGCGGCACGTACTCGTCGAGGAAGTCGCTCCCGACGGTCGTCAGCGAGTGCGGCATGAACGCGGTGCGGACCCGGCCGTCGGCCGCGCCGTCGAACTCCCGCGCCACTTCGATGCTCTCCTCGGCGTCGTCGTGGGCCGTCTCCGTCCCCTTCGCCACGGTGACGACGCCGTGGCCGAGCCGCGCCCGGAGGCCAGCGTCCGCCACCGCGTCGACGATCTCCGGGACGTGGAAGTACATGTCCGCGAACGCGGTCGTCCCGGACTTTATCATCTCCAGCATCCCCAGCTCCGCGCCGACGCGCACGTCCTCGGGGGTCAGCTCGCCCTCCGCCGGCCAGATGTCCTCCTGGAGCCACGCCTCGAGCGGCTTGTCGTCGGCGTACCCCCGGAGCAGCGTCATCGCGACGTGCGTGTGGGCGTTCACAAGGCCGGGCATCACCAGCCCGCCCGACGCGTCCAGTTCCTCGTCGCCGGTGAGGTCATGGCCGACCTCGCGGACGACGCCATCGTCGGCGTCGACCAGCACGTCCGCCTCCGTCACTGTGAGGTCCGGCAAGAGTACCCGTCCACCGGTGACTGCGAGTTCCATGTTGGGCGTGTTTTCGGTGGACGGGTCAAGACTCCATCGGGTACGGTTCGTGTCGTGAGGGTCGATTGAGGCGGTCGAGGGGTTCCGCCGACCGACGGACGCTTTTTTCCGGTGGCGACCGTAGCGCAACCCATGACCGACCGCCCCGACGACCCTCCAGACGGGGAGTCAGCGACGGAGCCGGCCGACACCGACGACGGCGTCGGCTGGTCGTTCGACGGCGACGAGCCCGCGGAACCACAGTCAGAACCCGCCGAGCCGCCCGAGACGACTCCACCCGGGCAGGACGACCCGCCGACGCTCTCGTGGGACGGCTTCGCGCTCGCCTGGCGGGAGCACCGCCGCTACACCGCGTTCTCGGCGGTGCTGTTCCTGCTGAGCATCCCGCTCGGCGTCGCGCTCTGGGAGGTCGGCTTCGACCTGTTCGGCGCGATGGGGTTCGACTCGCCGAGCGAGATGTTCCCCGACGACATCACCGCGCTGTTCATCTTCCTGAACAACACCCGCGCCTTCTTCGTGTTCATCCTCGGGGCGTTGACCGGGGGTATCCTGACGACGTTCGGGCTGGTGTTCAACGGGGTGCTGGTCGGCTACGTCGTGACGCCAGCCGCCGCCCAGGAGGGCTTCGGCTTCGTGCTGCTCGCGTTGCTCCCCCACGGCGTCCTCGAGCTGCCGGCGCTGTTCGTCGGGGCCGCTATCGCGTACCGGTTCCTGGGGAACATTGTGCTCTACGTCTTCGACCGCCGCGACCACTTCTACACCCGCGGTGAGGTGAAGCGGACGGGGCTGCTCGTCGGCGTCTCGGTGGTCACGCTCGCCGTCGCCGCAGTCGTCGAGATGCACGTGACGACGTGGCTGCTGGACCAGGTGTACGGGACGGCCGGGGCCTGACCACCCCGCCCTCGCCGAACCGGCAAGCTCCGGGCGGATGGAAAGGCAGTTCCCGCCCGGACGCGAAGGACTGGCAAATGCGCATCGCGGTACCGAACAAGGGCCGACTGCACGACCCGACCATCGACCTGCTGGAACGGGCCGGACTCCACGTCGTCGACGGGGCCGACCGGAAGCTGTACGCCGACACCGTCGACCCCGACGTCACGTTGCTGTTCGCTCGCGCCGCCGACATCCCCGAGTACGTCGCCGACGGCGCGGCAGACCTCGGTGTGACGGGCTACGACCAGGTCTGCGAGGCCGGCGTCGACGTGGCCGACCTGCTCGACCTGGGATACGGCTCCTGTCGGCTCGTCCTCGCCGCGCCGGAGGACGGCGACATCGAGACTCCGTTCGACCTCGACGGGCGGACCGTCGCCACCGAGTTCCCGACCATCACGCGGAACTACTTCGACGAGCGCAACATCGACGCCGACATCGTCGAGGTCACCGGCGCGACCGAGCTCACGCCCCACGTCGACATGGCCGACGCCATCGTCGACATCACCTCGACGGGGACGACGCTGAAGGTGAACCGGCTCGCCATCATCGACGAGGTGCTGAAGTCGTCGGTTCGGCTCATCGCCCGCCCGGACGTGGCCGACGACGAGAAGACCGAGCAGATCCGGATGGCGTTCGACTCCGTCATCGCCGCCGAGGGCAAGCGCTACCTGATGATGAACGTGCCCGAGTCGAACCTCGACGCCGTCCGCGAGGTAATCCCCGGCATGGGCGGTCCGACGGTGATGGACATCGCGGGCTCCGACAAGCTGGCCGTCCACGCCGTCGTCGACGAGCGCGACGTGTTCGAGACCATCAACGAGGTCAAGGGCGAGGGCGCGAGCGACATCCTCGTCACCGAGATCGAGCGTCTCGTCGAGTAGCGGCCGGCCGACCGTCTCTACTTCCCCGCCTGCGAGAACAGCAGCTGTGCGACCCCGATGACCCCGAGCAGGAACGACTGTGTCAGCAGCGCGTCCGGCTCGAACACGTAGACGATGACGCCGGCGACGACCGGCGCGAGCCAGATTCCGAGCAGCACCTGCTGTTCGACGGCCTTCCCGACGACGAGCGCGACGACCCCGGACACGACGAGGGTGACTGCGAGCCCGGTCGTGTTCTGGACCCCGCTCGCGGCGACGATGCCGACGATGGCACCGGCGAGCAACAGCGACAGTCCGCCCCGGGCGACCCGAGTACGGCTCGATGCGTCCATACGCCCCCTCGGCGGAGCGACGACAAAAAGGCGGTCATGCGCGCCTCGGCCGTCCCCACCTCAGGCCGGCGCGGTCGACAGCAGCGCGACGAGGTTGAACAGCGTGAACCCGAGGATGACCGCGACGGTGTAGTGGATGACGGAGACGAGCACGGTGAGCTTCGCGTCGAGGCGGTAGACGAGGCCGATGGCGACCGCGTCGGCGACCAGCGTCACGGGCAGGACCACCGCGGGGCCGTACTGCTGGAGCAGGAGCGAGACGAGTGCGAGCACCGGGCCGACGACGAACGCGAGCTTGACCGGCACGTCGCCGAGGACGTTCCGCGCCGCGATGTGCAGCGTCACCGAGTAGAAGAGGGTGGCGACGACGAACGTCCCGACGTAGGCGACGGGCGTGCCGGCCGACGGGTCCAGTTGCAGCGGCGTGAGACCGACCATGTCCCCGACTAGCGGCCGGGCTGTCATGTGCCTGCCGCTTTCCCGTGTCACGTCCGCCGCGTGACGGCCTCAGTCGAGGCGTTCGACGCCGGTGAACTCGAAGCGCGCGCCGCCCGCCTCGCTCTCGGTCACCTGCACGTCCCAGCCGTGGGCGGTGGCGAACTCCTCGACGATGGCGAGCCCGAAGCCCGTGCCCGTCTCGGTGGTCGTGTGGCCGGGCTCGAACACCCGGTCGCGCTCGGCCTCGGGGATGCCGACGCCGTCGTCCTCGACGTAGAACCCATCGGGGAGTCCACCGATACGGACGGCGATAGCGCCGTCCTCGTGAGACGAAGTCGAACGAGGGCTCGTGGAACCGTGTTCCACGGCGTTCCGGAACAGGTTCTCAAGGACGTGCTGGAGCCGCCCGTCGTCGGCCCGGATGACGACGTTCTCGACGGTCAGGGTCGCGTCGTCCGTCGAGACGACGCTCCAGCAGCGGTCGGCGAACGTCCCGAGGTCGACGCGTCGGGGGTCCTCGACGCTCCCGCCGTGTCTGGCGAGCCGGAGCGTGTCCTCGGTGATGTTCGCCATGCGGTCCAGGGCGTCGCCGAGGTGCGCGAGGTGCTCGCTGTCGTGGTTCTCGCGGGCGAGTTCGAGCTCCCCCTGGGCGACGGTGAGGGGGTTCCGGAGGTCGTGGCTGACGACGCTCGCGAACTCCTCGAGCCGGTCGTTCTGCCGTCGTAGCTCCGCCTCGAACCGGAGACGGTCGAGCGCCCGTGCGGTGTGTGAGACGAGCAGCTCCGCCAGTTCGAGGTCCTCCTGCGAGAAGGCGTTCGGCTCCGCCGCGACGGCCTGGAACACCCCCGTCTCGCCGATGGGGACGCTGATGCCGGACCGGTAGCTCTCGTTGGCCGGCTCGGAGACGTCGTCGGTCAGCACGTCCTCGACGAGTGCGGACTCGCCGGTCCGGTAGGTCTCGCCGGCCAGCCCCTGGTCCGGACGCATCCGCCGGGCACCGTCGGCCGGCGCGCCGCTGGAGACCGCCTTCGGGACCAGCCAGCCGTCCTCGGCGACCATGACACTGCACATCTCGAACTCCAGGATGGACTCGGCGGCGGCGACGGTCCGGTCGCAGGCGGCCTCTATGGTCTTGCACTCCTGTATATCCGTCGCGGCCTGGTGCAGCGTCGCCAGCACCGCCTCCCGTTCGTGGCGTTCGTGGACGTCGTGGACGGTGACGAGCGAGCGCTCCCGGCCCTCGATCTCGACGAGCGTGGCGTCCACCTCGACCCAGTTCGTCGAGCCGTCGCTGCGTCTGTCGGGCCATTCGAAGGTGAACGCCGGCTCCGCGAGTGCTCGCTCGAGGAGTTCGACGCCACGCTCGGCGTCGTACCCCGGTACGTCGGCGGTTATCTCCGCGATGCCGAGCTCGCCGAGGGTCTCGCGGTCGTAGCCGAGCAGGTCGCAGTACTGCTGGTTCACGTCGACGACCCTGCCCGTCTCGACGTCGCGGATGGTGAGCCCGACGTCCGTGTTCTCGAACACCGCCCGGTAGCTCACCCGCGAACGGGCCTGTTCGACGGCGTTCTCGATGCGGTTGGCGAGGAGGGCGAACTGGTCGGTCCCGCGGCCCTTGCGGATGTAGTCGGTGACGCCGGCGGAGATCGCCTCGCTGGCGATCTCCTCGCTCCCCCGACCTGTGAAGAGGATGAAGGGGAGTCCGTCGTGGCGCTCACGGATGGCAGCGAGCAGTTCCAGCCCGTCGGTCTCGCCCATCTCGTAGTCGGAGACGACGCAGTCGATGGACTCGCGTTCGAGCAGGTCGAGCGCCTCGTCACCCGTCGCGGCCGAGACGACGCCGATGCGGTCGCTCTGCCGCTCGAGCAGCTCGGTGGTGAGGGCGGCGAACTCCCCGTCGTCGTCGACGTGGAGGACTGTCATCGCCGCCGGCTCCGCTGACATACACGTTCTCTGGGGTTCGACGGCAATGTCTCTTCTGGGGATATGTGTCGTCGAGAAACAAGAGCGGAGAGAACCGTCGAGCTACTCCAGCAGGCCGAGGTCTTCGAGGCGCGAGACGATCTTGTCGACGGCGTGTTCGGCGTCCTCGGGCTTCTTCCCGCCGGTGATGACGAGCTTCCCGGAGCCGAACAGGAGCGCGACGACCTCCGGCTCGTCGAGGCGGTAGACGAGGCCGGGGAACTGCTCGGGCTCGTACTCGATGTTCTCCAGCCCGAGGCCGATGGCGATGGCGTTGAGGTTGAGATTGCGGCCGAGGTCGGCAGACGTGACGATGTTCTGGACGACGATCTCCGGGTCCTCGTTCACCTGGATGTTGAGGTCGCGGAGCTTGTCGAAGACGATGCGGAGGCTCTCGTGGACGTCGTCGGTGCTCTTGGCACCGGTGCAGACGATCTTGCCGGACCGGAAGATGAGCGCGGCGGACTTCGGCTCCTGCGTGCGGTAGACGAGGCCGGGGAACTGCTCGGGGTCGTAGTCGGCCCCCTCGAGGTCCATGGCGACGCTCTGGAGGTCGAGCTCCTGGCCGATACCGGTCGAGGCGACGACGTTCTCGATATTTATAGTCTCCTTGGGGTCGGTCATAACTCGACTTAAAAGTCGTATTTAAGGCTTATAAAGGTTGGTGCCACGTGCCCGCACGGCGCCAGACCGAACGACTGGCGGTGCGACGGAATCGGTGAATTCTGCCGATAGACGGGGGGCTCGAACGGTCGCTGCCCCGCCGAAGCCGGGCGTCCGCGCTGACGCGCGCTCGGCCGGCAGTCGACACGCTGATTGCACGCCCTCGCTCACGGTTGGACGTGTACCTGCTGGAACTCGGCGGCGAGGACGACGCCTTCGCCGCCTGCGAGGCCGCGAGCGCGGCCACCGACGTCGAGCGCATCGGTGGCGGTCTCGCCACCGCACGCAGCGTCGCCACCGGGCGCGTCCGTGGACTCGCCTACACCCACCGCGCGAGCGAGTTCGTCGGCCGGACCGACGCGAGCGTCGACAGCGCCGTCGCCCTGCTTTCGGCCGCACCCGTCGACCGCGAGGGCACCGTCGCCGTCCGTGCCCGGGACGTCCGCGGCGAGACCGGTGTCTCCACCAGCGACGCCGAACGGGTACTCGGACAGGTGCTCGTCGACCGTGGGTTCACGGTCGATCTCGACGACCCCGACCACGAGCTCCGGGTGCTGTTCGCGCCGACCAGCGACGATCGGGCCGATACTGCCGGCGAACCCGACGGTGCGGCCGGTGAGGCCGGCGTCTGCGCCCTCGGCTGGCTCGCCGTCGAGTCCGTCCGCGACTTCGGCGACCGCAGGCCGACCGACAAGCCGTTCTTCCAGCCCGGCAGCATGGACCCGCTGCTCGCCCGTGCCGTCGCCAACGTCGCCGGTGCGGCCCCTGGCCGCCGCGTTCTCGACCCGATGTGTGGCACCGGCGGCGTCCTCGTCGAGGCCGGGCTCGTCGGCGCGGACGTCGTGGGTGTCGACGCCCAGGCGAAGATGGTCGGTGGGGCGACGGAGAACCTCGGCCACTTCCTCGACGGCGAGGACGACCACGCGGTCACCGACCCTGGAGACTGGCACGTCTGCCGCGGCGACGCCACACGGCTCCCGCTCGTCGACGACGCTGTCGACGCCGTCGTCTTCGACGCCCCGTACGGCCGTCAGTCGAAGATCGAGACCCACGAGCTCGACGACCTCGTCGCCGGCGCACTCACGGAGTCCCGCCGCGTCGCCGACCGGGCCGTCGTCGTCGCCGACCGCGACTGGACCGGTGCCGCCAGACGTGCAGGCTGGACGGTCGAGCACTCCTTCGAGCGACGCGTCCACCGCTCGCTGACCCGGTACGTGCTGGTCCTCGACTAGTCGTCACCGTCGACGGCAGCGCGTGCCGTCGCCTGCAGCCGTTCGTCCTCGTCGGTCTCGACCCGGACCGACGGCACCGCGACCGGCTTCCCGTCGTCCCCGACCGCGACGAAGGTGAAACACGCCGCCGTCGTCTGCTCGGTGTCGCCGCTACGGGGTTCCTCCCGGTAGGCGCGCAGGAACACCCGGACGCTCGTCCGCCCCGCGTCGAAGACGTACGCGTCGATGAGCGCCGTCTCCCCGACCGGAATCGGCCGCTCGAAGGAGAACTCGTCGACCGCGGCCGTGACGCAGGTCTCGCCCGCGAAGCGCATCGCCGCCATCGCGCCGACCTCGTCCATCCACTTCATGAGGTTGCCGCCGTGGACCGCCTCGTAGTTGTTCGCGTGGTTCGGCTGGACCCGCTGGCGGTTCGTGATTCGCGTCTCGGAGACTGCCTGCATACCCGGACCGTCGCGCCCTGCCGCAAAAGAGGGCGAGGGTTCTTCAGGGATACCGCCGCAACCGCGGCGTGGTCTGACCCACGCGGTCCGGCGGTCGAGGCTGGAGTGCGACGCGCCCCGGACCGAACGCTCACGCGTCGCCTGTTCGCCAGAAAACCGGTGCCCCGATCGCCCGTGTAGTCACTGCGCCGTCGACGCCCGCCCGAGCTCCGCCAGCAGGTGCCCGAGGTGGACCCGGTCGCTCGTCCCCTGGCTCATGTCGTGGTCGACCTCGCCCGCGAGCCGGTGGAGCCGGGCCAGCCGCTCGCCGTCGTAGCGCTTGCGACCCACGGTGAGGATCTCCGAAAGCACCTCGGTGCCGCTGTAGCCCTCGTCGACGAGCAGATCGTCGAGCGCCGAGCGTGCGTCGGTGAACTCGCCGGACTCGGCGTCGTCGAGCATCTCGCCGACCTCGTCGAGCGTGCCCACGTCGCCCAGCGTCTCGTAGGCGGTCTGCATCGTCAGCTCGTCGGCCCGGGAGACCGTGGTCTGTGCGGCGAGAATCGCCTCGCGGACGTCGCCGTCGGCGTAGCCAGCGACGTACTCCAGCCCGTCGTCGTCGAAGGCAACGTCCTCGGCCTCGACGATGCGGCGGAGCACGGTCACCAGCTCGTCGTTCGTCGCCGCCCGCATCGGCACCTGGAAGCAGCGCGAGCGGATCGGCGGGATGAGCTTCGTCGGCTGTCGGGTGCAGATGACGAACTGCGTCGTCCGGTGGTAGCGCTCCATCACCCGGCGGAGCGCCTGCTGGAAGTCGACGCGCACGTCCTCGGCGTTGTCCAGCACGACCGTCTTGTAGCTCCCCGACACCGGCGCGTAGCTCGCTGACTCCTTCAGCACGTGGTTGATCATGTCGCGCTTCGAGAGCCGCGACTTCCCGTCGAGGAACGAGGCGAACCGGGGGTCGTTCTTGATCTCCGTCTTCGTCCGGCCGAAGAAGTCGGCGACGTTGATCTCCACGAGGTCGTTGTCGGGGTCGTCGTGGGCCGCGCGACCGAGTGCCCTGACCCCGGCGGTCTTGCCGACGCCGGGCGGGCCGTGCAGCAGCAGGTTCAGCGGCTCGTCGACCGCCTTCTGCAGGTACTCCCGTGCGTCCGGCTGTGGGAGCTCCTCGAGCGACGGGGCGTGGGCGTCGGTCCACAGCGGCGCGTCCATCACGCGCCGGTAGGCGAGCGCCCGGTAAGAATCGGTCGGTTCTCAGGACGCGCGCCGGCCGAGCAACACGCCACCGGCGAGGAGCGCCGCTGCGCCGCCGACCAGTATCGGCGTCGAGACGCCGGTCCCGTCTCCGGTCGTGTCGTCGCCGCCGTCACCATCGCTGTCGGCATCGTTCGCGGCCGTGTCCGGGTCCGACTGCTGGTTCTCGTTGGCGGCCGGGTCCTCGCCGCCACCGTCGGTCGCGGCGGACCCCTCGCCCATCGACTGCACGTCGCCGCTCCCGACCGTGACGGTCCCGCTGTCGAGCTGGACGTCGACGTGCTCACCGGCTCCGTCGTTGATGCGGGTATCCGACTCGACGAACGAGAGAGTGGAACGGTCGCCCTCGTCACCGACCACCTCGAAGGTGATGGTCGCGAGCTCGGGGTCGTCCATCCCGTCCGACTGTGACTGCGTGAGGAACACCCAGCCGTCCTCGTTGTTCACGTTCTGCACCGGGTCGGAGTAGTCCGCGCCGGAGACGCTCTGGACCCGGACGACGTCGGGGTCGAACGAGACGTTCGCCTGATAGCCGGCGACATCGGAGCCCTCGGCGGCGAGTGTTACCGTTGCGGTGCCGTCTGTCGACTCGACCTCCGTCTCGGTCAGCGAGAGCGTCGCGCTCTCCTGGGCGGCCGCCATGGGGACGGCCACGAGTGCGAGACAGAGGGCTACCAGCAGCAGCGTCGTTCCGTCGGGAAGGCGGTTCGTGGTCATGGGTCGTGTGGTTGAAATCGGCGACCGGGTGTCCCCGGCCGCCCTGGATGCCCGTCGAGCGGGCAGTACGCAAATCCGCGTCGCGTCGTCTCGAAAGGCCTCGCACGGATGCGAGGTCGGTTGGCGTGCGATGCGACAGGGTGTGGTGACCCGATCAGGCTTCAGCCTGAAGCTGCGAGTCGACCAGGTCGGAGACCGTCATCGGCTGCGGTGCCGAGATGCTGCTGCCGACGATCTCCTCGAGGATGAGGGTCACGTCAGCGGAAGTGACCTCACCGTCGCCGTTCATGTCGGCGCAGCTCGGGTTGAAGTTGTCGGGGTCCTCACCGACGATGTACTGCTGGGTGAGCGTCGCGTCCTGGACGGTGATTGCGCCGTCCTGGTTGACGTCACCGAGCATGCAGTCCTCGGTGGAGACCGCACCGGGCGTGTACTCCACGAGCGGCGCGGTGCCGTTCTCGTAGGTCACCATCGACGCGCTCGTGTTCCAGGTGACTTCAGCCGTCTGGTTGAAGTCCTCCATGAGCACGTCGAACTCGATGTCGACCATCGTGGGATCGTCGACACCGCTCGCCTGTGCCTGTGCCAGGGTGACAACACCGTTCTCGTTGTCGATGTTGACGACAGGGTCAGCGAAGTCCTGCCCGTCGGTACTGGAGACCTGGAGCTTGTTCGGGTCGAAGTTCAGCTTGGCCTGGTAGCCGGAGACGTTGTCGATGTCACCGGTCCAGACGCTCACCTCGGCGGACTCGCCGGGCTGGGTCTCAGTCTCGGTGACGTCGACCGTGCCGACGGGCTCCGGCGGGTTGGATGCGAACTGGACCATGTTGGCCAGGATGAGGTCCGCGTCGTCGGTGTAGTCGCCCTGGCCGACGAACGTCGAGTAGCCGAGCGTGGCTCCGAGGACGTCCCAGCGGTCCTCGTCGACTGCGACGCCGCTATCTTGTTCGGTACCGTCCGTGACCTCGGCAAGCACCGTTGCGTCGGTCCCAGAGAAGTACGTCATGTCGGCGAACGTCGCAGTGTGGAGAGTGATCGGTCCCTCACCGACACCCTCGAATATCGGATGGTCCGCGACGTTCACATACTCCGGAGCATCGTTGAAGTCGCTTTCACCGGTCTCGGCGGGGTCACCGATGGCGTTCGAGCGCTCCTCGATACCGTTGCTGCTCGTACCCCACTGGTCGAGGTAGACGACGCCAGCCTGGTAGCCGTTCGTGGCCTCCGCGAAGGCTTCGGCGTTGTCCGAGTCGAGGTACTGCACGACGAAGCTGTCGTACGAGTCGACGTTGTCGATCGCCTCGTCGGAGGTGAGGACCGACACGGAGTAGTGTGCCGGCAGCCACTCCTCGAGCGTGTCTGCAACGTCTGCGCCGTAGTTGCTGTCGTCGTCAACGACACCGACCTGCGTGAACTCCTCGAAGACGTTCGTCGGGCCGGTGGTCACTCCGATGGAGTCACCCATGCCCTCGAACGTGTGCTCGATTGCGAGTTCGCCGCTCGTGTCGGCGGTCGTCTCGACGGTGACGGTGACTTCACCGGTGTACGGCTCGTCGAACTCGATGGCCTCGCCGAAGGAGGCCTCGTCGCCGTTGACGTACAGCGTCGCGTTCTCCTCGCTGTACCCGTCCGCGAGCGAGGCGGTGTAGGAATCGAGGTTGGCAGCGTTGACCGTCACGCTGACGTTCTCACCGCCCTCGATACCTCCGGGCTGCCCCTCGAGGACTTCCACGTCGAGTGCTGCGTTCAGCGAGAAGTCCTGCGTGACCCAGTCGCCGTCGACCGTGACGGTCTCTGTGGACGCCTCGTAGCCGAAGGAGTCCGCGGTCACGTCGTAGGTGCCGTTCTGTGCGATGACGCTGTAGTTGCCTGCGGCGTCGGTCGCACCGGATCCACCGCCGTCGAGGCTGACCTCGGCACCCTCGATTGGGTTGCCGTCAGCGTCGGTGACGGTACCCTCGACGCCCTGTTCGAGCGCGACCTGCTCGGTCGCCTCGAGGGCGTTGATGATACCCGCACCGTAGCGCGTGTCGTTGCCGGACGGTTCGCCGTCGGGCTTCCACGCGGTCTCACGGAGTGCGTCCTTGATCATCGAGACGCTCGCGTCGCCACCGGAGGCGGAGCGCATCAGTGCGACCGCGCCCGCGGTGTGCGGCGAGGACATGGACGTGCCGGAGTACTCGGCGTAGCTACCGCCGGGGACGGAGCTCTTCACGTCCACCCCGGGTGCGGACACGTCGGGTACGATGTACGTGTCGGGCCAGTGCGAGGGTGCGTCGTCACCCCAGGCACTGTCCGTGTCGACCTCCATGCCGCTGGAGAAGCTGGCGATGTTGGCGTTCTCGTTGGACGCGCCGACGGCGACGACGTCCCAGACGTTACCGGGCGAACTGCTCATCCCTTCGCCGTCGTTACCGGAGGACGCGACGACGACGGTCCCCGCGGCCTCTGCGTTCAGCGTCGGCTCGATCATCCCCGCTTCGTAACACGGTGCGTTGGTGCAGCCGAGACTCATCGACATGACGTCGGCATCCTCCTCGACGGCCCACTCCATGCCACCGATGATGGCTGCGAAGGTACCGCCCTCGGGCGTGAGGACGCCGCCGTGGATCAGGCTGGCCTCGGGGGCGACGCCGATGAACTCACCGCTGGCGTTGCCACCGGTGGCCGTCCCGGAGGTGTGCGTGCCGTGACCGTCGGAGTCGTAGGGCTCGCTACCCGGGACCTGGTTACCGTCACCGTCGAACTCCGCCCACCCGCCGGGGTAGGTCGGGTCCGACGCGTTCTCGGTGTAGAGGTCGATGTCCGGGTGGGTCGGGTCGATACCGGTGTCGAGGATGGCGACCTTCGCGCCATCGCCCATGGTGCCGAACTGGTCCCAGGTCTCGGTCGCGTTGATCTGGTTCAGCCCGTATGTCGCCGGGTGGTCGGAGGAGCTGCGAACCTCATCGCTGTCCACGGGTTCCGGGGACGTAACTTCGAAGTTGGCGTGGAGCTCGTCGACACCGTCGAGGCGCGCGATCTCGTCGAGGTTCACGCCGCTGTCACCGCCCGAGCGCACCGTCAGGACGACGGCGTTGGCGAGCCAGAACCGGTTCTCGACTGCGACGTTCTCACGTTCGCTGGCCCAGTCGAGGATCGGTTCCTGGGTCCGCTCCGCGTGGGTCTTGAGGCCATCGATGGTCGCCTCACGGCTGAGTGACTGACTCAGGTCCGGCGTTCCGAGCCGGACGACCACCTGTGTGACTTCCTGCTGCTCGAACTGATGTTCGAGTGCAGGCTGGATCCACGCGGTCTCGGGCGCGGACGTCTCTTCAGCGGCTGTGCTTGCTGCGACGTCGTCGCCGACGCCTACCTGTGCGATATCTGTCGAAGTGCCTGCCTGCTGGGCGGCTGGTGCTCCGGCCGCAACGTACGGAGTCGTAAAGCCGAATACCATCAGACTGGCGAGCAGTAGTGCTAGGAGTTTCCGATTCATCCTTTCCCCCTGCGAGAACCGTTCCCGCAGTACCTCCCCCTCATTTCTACGCCTCCAAAGTTAATTTCCAGATAACTGGTAACCAACTGAAGGCAGGAGAGGCAGCCGACATGTCGGTTCACAGATGGTCGTTTCTGTCCATCGCCGCTCCGGTTTCACGAGTGGTGGTCACACGGAGCGTGTGGGGACGACACTCGTGAACTTTCTAATGGCCATTTCCATTGACTGAGAACCGACGATCAGGAGTGTTGGCGCGCTCTCGGTCGCGTTAATCAACCCGTTAACGACTACGAAAACGGAGGCCCACGACACTCGTTGCAGGAGTACCGGGAGTAAATAGAGGGTGGGGGCCAGCTGGTCACGCGGGGAGCGCCACGCGGCCTTGTCCGCCGTTACTGCGGACCGGCCACGACTGTTCTGCCTCGGCGTCGCCCGTCGTGACGGTCACCTCGAACTCCTCGGCGTCGTCGGGCACGGTGAGTTCGACGGTGCCGTCACCGTCGGTGGTGCCGACCGTCTCGCCGTCGACGGTCACGGTGGCGTTGGCGACGGCGGCGTCGTCCCCGGTGACGGTCAGCGTCACCGTCTCGCCGGCACGGACCTGCCCGTCGACCGCGAGTTCGAGGCCGCTGTCGTCGGCGTCGTCGCTGTCGTCGCTCTCGGGACCCGCGTCCTCGGGCGGGCCACGCTCGTCCTCGTCGTCTGCGTCGACGTCGTCGATCTCGACCTGGTCACCGGTGCCGGACTCGCTCACGACGGGGCGGAGGATGTACTTCCCGGAGTTGCCGGCCTCGTGGACCATGATGTCGAACACGAAGTCCAGGCTCGACCCGGACTCGGCGGTGAATCGCTTGTTTATCTGGAGCTTGTCGCTCGGGAGCTTGACGTCGACCTGTTCGCCGTTATTCAGGGTGCCCTGGACCTCGCCGACGTGGACGAACACCCGGTCGTACTCGCCGGCGCTGATGTTGAAGTCGACGAGCCGGGAGGCGTTCGCGCCCTGCAGCTCGGTCAGGTCGACGGTGCGGTTGTCGACCTCGTGCGTGACCCAGCCATCCGACTCGCTGCCGGGCTCGTCGTCCGCTGCGTCGTCTTCCTCGCTGTCGGAGTCGTCGTCGCGCTCGTCGGAGTCGTCACCCTCGGTGTCGTTCTCGCCCGAGTCGTCGTCCTCCGTCTCCGGGGCCTCGCTGGTCGCGTTCGTCTCGGTCTGGGTGGTCGTCTCGTTCGCGTCCTCGAGCGACTCGGTGTCGGAGGTCTCGTTCTCGACGTCGTCGCCGTCGTCGCTGTCGGGGTTCTCGGTTTCGTTCCCGTCCGAGTCGTCACCGTCGTCGACCTGGTGGAAGCCGACCGAGGTGATCGTGACGTTCAGGTGTTCGAACTGGTCGATGGCACCCGGGCGGTCGCTCACGTAGAACGACACGCTGGCGTCGTCGCCGTCGGTGTTCGCGTCGTCCCCGTTGCCGGTCACGCCGCCGAGACAGCCGGCGGTCACGAGGAGGGCGGCCAATGCGATTGCGAGCAGTGCAGTGGGTCGTGACATCGTGGTCGTCCATGACGGCTCGGGGGCCATAAACCGGGAACTCGGTTGCGGACGATTTCCTCCGATTCAACGGAACCGGCGGTTCTGAACGGTCGTGAACGGTTTCGACTGTGGGTCGACCGTTTCGACACCGGTTTACCGGTCCCAGGCGGACGGTGTACCATGTCGATGCGCGTGACCTTCCTCGGGACCAGCGGGGCCGTGCCGACCACCCAGCGCAACCCCACCGCCATCTACTGCCAGCGCGAGGGTGACGGCTTCCTCTTCGACTGCGGCGAGGGGACCCAGCGCCAGATGATGCGCTTCGGGACCGGCTTCTCGGTGGACCACATCTTCGTCACGCACACCCACGGCGACCACGTCCTCGGCATCCCGGGGCTGGTCCAGACGATGGACTTCAACGAGCGCGACGCGGCGCTCGCCATCCACTGCCCACCGGGCGAGAAGCCACTCATCGAGCGCCTCGTGAGCGCAACCGGCGCACGCCCCTTGTTCCCGGTCCGCATCAACGAGGTGAGTGCCGGCGACGTGGCGCTCCGCCGTGACGACTACGAGGTCCGCGCGTTCGACGTCGAGCACCGGACGACGGCGCTCGGCTACGCGCTCGTCGAGGACGACCGGAAGGGGCGGTTCGACCGCCAGCACGCCGAGGAACTGGGCGTGCCGGTCGGGCCGAAGTTCTCGGCACTCCACGAGGGGAACGCGGTCGAACTCGACGATGGCACGGTCGTCACCCCGGACCAGGTCGTCGGCGAGCCCCGCCCCGGCCGGCGGTTCGTCTACACGGGCGACACCCAGCCCGTCGACGCGACCGTCGAGGTAGCCACGGACGCCGACCTGCTGGTCCACGACGCGACGTTCGCCGAGGACCGCCGCGACCGCGCCGGACAGACCGGCCACTCGACGGCGAAGCAGGCCGGCGAGGTCGCCCGGCGCGCCGGCGCGAAGCGGCTGGCGCTCACGCACGTCTCCTCGCGATACGCGAACGACGTGGAGATGCACCGGACCGAGGCCCGGGAGGCGTTCGACGGCGAACTGCTGATCCCGGACGACGGCGACACCGTCGAGGTCCCGTACCCGGACGGGGAGTGAGTGACCAGCGGCTGTGGGGGCCTCTCACACGGAACGCGTTCGTTTTTCACGATGCCGCCCGCACACTGTGCCGTGTCCCACGAGTTCCACCTCTGTGACGTGTTCGCCACGGAACGCTACGCCGGGAATCAGCTCGCGGTCGTGACGGACGCGGGCGACCTCTCGACCGACGAGATGCAGGCGGTCGCGAACGAGATGAACTACTCCGAGTCGACGTTCGTCACCGGCCGGGACGACGACGGCTGGGACGTGCGCATCTTCACGCCCAACAGCGAGATCCCGTTCGCGGGCCACCCGACCCTCGGGACCGCGGCCGTGATTCGCGAACACCTCGCCGCCGCCGAACCGGACCCGATCACCCTCCATCTGGGGGTCGGCGACGTGCCGGTCCGCGTGGAGGGCGACGACGAGGACCCGCTGTACTGGATGACCCAGCGGCCGCCCGAGTTCGGACGGACGTTCGACCGCGGGACGGCCGCCGCCGCGCTCGGGCTCTCGGTGGACGACGTCCGCGACGACCTGCCGGTCCAGTGGGTGTCGACCGGGCTACCGACGGTCGTCGTCCCGCTGCGCGACCGGAACGCGCTCGAACGTGCCGAGGTCGACCCCGACGGCTACGCGGCGCTGACGGGCGACCACGACGGGAAGAACGTCCTCGCGTTCTGTCCGGAGCCGCGCGACTCGGCCCACGACTACGCCGACCGCGTGTTCGCGCCGTTCTACGGCGTGACGGAGGACCCGGCGACGGGCTCCTCGAACGGCTGCCTGGCTGGGTATCTGGTACGGCATCGCGACGCACCGCTCGACGTGGTCGTCGAGCAGGGCTACGAGATGGGCCGGCCGTCGCTGCTCCACCTCGTCGCCGGGGAGCGAGACGGGAGCGACGGAGACGGTGAGATCGAGGTGCAGGTCGGCGGTCGGGTCGTCCCGGTCGCACGCGGCGAGCTGTACTGAGTCCGGAAGCGATACACGCGACGAACGACCGTCCCGTCGACGGTGCGGTGCCCGCGAAATTTATACAGATACCTCCCCAACCCCCGCCTGTGAGCGCTCGTACCACGGCCCTCGACGCGGTTGTGTTCGGCGTGGACATCCAGAGCGGGGACGTCAGGGGGGACGCCCCATCCTACGCGCTCGTCGTGTTCGACGGCGAGTCCGTCGAGCGCGACGTCGTCACCTACCGGAAGCTGCGCCGCCGCATCGACGACGAGGCGCCGACCATCGTCGCCACCGACAACATGTACGAACTCGCCGAGGACAAGGACGCCCTCGTGCGCTTCCTCGGCAGCCTGCCGGACGAGACACGGCTCGTGCAGGTGACAGGCGACGAACAGCCCGAACCCCTCTCCCGCGTCGCCTCCCGCCACGGCGTCCCCTACGGCAAGGACCCGATGCAGGAGGCCGAAGCCGCCGCCCGACTGGCCGCCGCGAACGTCGGCTACGAGGTCAGCGCCTTCACCGACACGACGACGGTGAAGGTCTCCCGCGGTCGCTCGACCGGCAGCGGCGGCTGGAGCCAGGACCGCTACACCCGACGAATCCACGGCAACGTCAGGACCCGCGCCCGCGAGGTCGCCTCGGCGCTCGACGACGCCGGGCTGGACTACGAGATGGACCCGACCGAGAAGTACGGGGGCTTCGCCAACGCCGTCTTCACCGTCGACGCACACCCCGCCGACATCCCCGTCTCGCGCGGTCGCTCGGGCGACACGCGGGTGGAGATCGAACGGGAACGTCGCGACGGTATCGAGTTCGAACCTCTCGCGAAGCGCCGGGACCACGTCATCGTCGGGATGGACCCCGGCACCACAACGGCAGTCGCCGTCGTCTCCCTCGACGGCCAGGTTCACGACGTGCTCTCGACGCGCACCGCCGACACCGCCGCCGTCATCGAGTGGATCATCGAGCGCGGGCGGCCCGTCGTCGTCGCCGCCGACGTGGAGCCCATGCCCGAGACCGTCGAGAAGGTCCGCCGGAGCTTCGACGCCGCGCCCTGGATCCCCACTTCCGACCTCCCGGTCGACGAGAAGCAACATCGGACCCGGGAGACGGGCTACGACAACGACCACGAGCGCGACGCCCTCGCCGCCGCGCTGTTCGCCTTCGACGACCACGAGGACCAGTTCGCCCGCATCGCCCGGAAGACCCCGCCCCATCTCGACCGTGGGACCGTCATCGAGCGCGTGCTCGCCGGGAACGGGAGCGTCGAGGCCGTCGTCGCCGACATCGTCGAGGAGGACGAGGAGCCGGCCGAGAACGAGCACGAGCACGACGCGCGGGAGCTGACCGCCGAGGAGAAGCGCATCCGCGACCTCGAACGCCAGGTCGAGCGACTCCAGTCCCACGTCGACGAGCTGCAGGACACCGTCTCGGAGAAGGACGACCGCATCAGCGAGCTCGAATCCGAGCTCTCGGAGGCCCGTCGCGAGGAGCGCCGCGAGGCCCGCGAACGTCGCACCGTCACCCGGCTCGAACGTCGGAACGACGCGCTCGAACGCGACGTCACGGACCGCGAGGAGACCATCGAGGCGCTGGAGGGCAAGCTCGCCCGGCTGAAGGAGCTCTGGAAGCTCGACCACTCCAACTTCGCCGACGTCGAGGAGAAGAAACGGGGGCTCGTCCCGGTCAAGCCCGTCGACAAGTTCACCAGGGACGCCATCGACGACGCCCACGACAGCTACGGGCTCGCCCCCGACGACGTGGTCTACCTGCGCGACGCCTCCGGTGCCGGCCGATCCACCGCCGAGAAGCTCGTCGCACACGAGCCCCGCGTCGTCCTCAAGGAGGGTGGGCTCTCCGACGTCGCCGACGAGGTGCTGTTCGAGCACGAGATCCCGGTCGGACCCGCCGCCGACGTGGCGATGCAGGAGGTCGACGAGCTCGCCGTCGCCCGCGAGGACGACGTCGAGGCCGTCATCGAGGACTGGGAGGGCCGCGCCGAGGAGCGCAAGAAGGACCAGAAATCGGAGATGGTCGACCGGCTCATCAGCGAGCACCGCGCCGACGAGGCCGGGAGCAACGCCTTCTAGAACATCCCGCCCATCCCGAGCATCCCGAGCGCGTTGCTCACGAGCGCCTTCAGCAGGAGTCCGAGCCCCGCGATGACGAGCGCGAAGCCGGCGGCGAGGACGAGCGACCCCTCGATTGCGATGATCCCGATACCTGCGAGGACGAACAGGAACCCGATCGCGCCGGAGATCCCGAGCATCTGCGCGTACTTCATCGGACCGGACGAGCCTCCGCCCGGACTCATGTCGGCAGCCATGTCCGCCAGTCCACCCCCGAGCCGATTAAACGCCGTGGTTCGGAGTGACAGAGGGGATTTCCAGACCGTTTAAAAGTGTCGGCATCCATACGGGGACACATGAGCGACAACGACGGCGGCCGACGCAACCTGCGTATGCCGGAGGACGACGAGGTGTTCGCGACGGTGACGAACATGCTCGGTGCGAACCGGGTCCGTGTCCGCTGTGCCGACGGTGTCGAGCGCACGGCCCGGATTCCGGGCAAGATGCAGAAACGCGTCTGGATACGGGAGGAGGACGTCGTGCTCGTCGAGCCCTGGGACTGGCAGGACGAGAAGGCGGACATCACGTGGCGCTACGACAAGCAGGACGCCGACCAGCTCCGCGACGAGGGGCACATCTGAGCACCCGTACCGGGATACCCACGCTTTTACGCGTTCGTCACGTTATCCTGCCGTAGATGAGCGACGAGTACGGACTGGTGGAACCGGAGGCGGTCGACGAACCGGGCGACGAGTGGGAGGCCATCGACGTGAGCGACACCGAGGCCGACCGCATCGCCCGCAAGCGCGACCGGAAGTTCGACCAGTTCAGAAAGCGCATCAAGGACAACGAGTCGCTGAAGGTCGAGGCGTCGGTGTTCGACGACGCGACCTACGCCGCGCTCTACAAGCTCGTCCAGGACGGCTGGGTCGACGCGCTGGGCGGCCCCATCTCGACCGGGAAGGAGGCCAACGTCTACTCCGCCCTCGGCGGCGACGGCGCGGCCGACGTGCTCGGTGCGGAGGCCCCCGAGGTCGCCATCAAGGTGTACCGCATCAACGCCTCGGACTTCCGCGACATGCGCGACTACCTCGTCGGCGACCCCCGCTTCGAGGGTATCGGCGGGAAGAAGTCACAGGTCGTCATCGCCTGGGTCCGCAAGGAGTACGCGAACCTCCAGCGTGCCCGCCGTGCCGGCGTCCGCGTCCCGCACCCCCTCGCCGTCGAGCGGAACGTGCTCGTGATGGAGTACATCGGCGCGGAGGCGGGCCGGGCGAAGCGCCTCGCCGAGGTGAACGTCGAGAACCCACAGACGGCCTACGAGGTCGTCCGCGAGTACATGCGCCGGCTCCACACCGCCGGGCTGGTCCACGGCGACCTCTCGGAGTACAACATGGTCATCCACGACGGCGAGCTGGTGGTCATCGACCTCGGGCAGGCCGTGACGGTCCACCATCCCAACGCAGGGGAGTTCCTCGAACGGGACTGCCGGAACGTCGCCGCGTTCTTCTCCCGGCAGGGCATCGACGTGACCGGCGACGAGCTCTACGAGTTCGTCGTCGAGGACGACGAGCGGTTCTGATTATCGGCGACGGAGCGCGAGGAGCGAGCACAGTGCGACGAGCGCGGCGACCGTCCCGCCGACGCCGAAGCCGGGGACCGCGTCGTCGTCGGTGTCCGCGGGGTCCGACAGCCCGAGCGTCGGCGTCGTGGCGGTGGGCGTCGGCTCCGTCGTGGCCGTGTCGGCCGGTGTCGTCGCGGTCGGCGTGTGTGTTGCCGTCTCCTCGGGCGGTCGGACGACAGCCGTCGCGGTCACGGGCTCGCCGCCCTCGCGGTACGGCTCGTCGGCGGTGTCGAACTCGAAGTTGCGGTTCACGTCGCGGTAGGCGACCGCGACGACGGTCGTCGGCTCGTCGATGGCGTCGTCGAACTGGATGCCGACGCGGGCGTTCCCGGGATAGATGAACTCCGTTCCGAGGACCGGACCGTCGGCGCTCCCCTCCCGGAGGACGACGAGGCCACCGTGGGTGAGATCGGTCTCGTTCAGCGAGACACCCCACTGCGTAGTCTGGTTTTCGAACCCCAGGCTCGCCTCGCGGGGGACGACTTCGAGTGGCACCGGTTCGGTGAGGGTCCGTCCGTCGAACGTGGCCCGGACGACGTAGTCGGTTCCCCGTTCGATGTCGTGGTCGAACGTCACGGCGAACTGGGACGTCAATTCCGCCCGTGAATCGAAGGGAGGGCTCGGATTCGTCCGTTCCCGTTCGAGCACCGTCGACGAGTTCGCGTCGAGGAGCTCGACGGTTATCGGGCCCGAGAGCGGGAGCGACGTCCGGCCGGTGACGGTGACGTTTCCGGACGGCGGGATCAGTATCGTCCCGGCGGTGCCGTCCGTGATGGTTGCCGCGGTCGTTTCGACCACGGCCGTCCTGTTCGGCGGCAGCCCAGTCGGCTCCGGGGCGAACTCGTCGAACAGGTTGAACCCGACGAGGTACGTCGACCCCTCGTAGACGTACTCCAGGCGTGGCTCCCTGACGTCGGGGCCGGGTTCCCCCCGGAAGATGTCGGCCGTCGAGCGGTCCGGGACGACGTGGTACGTCGCCGGTGCGTCGCCAGCGACGACGGTGACGTTCGCCGCGTCGGCGAGGTCGAACACCCGGGGTGGTGCGTGGCCGGGTCGGTAGTCGTAGCCAACGAGGAGTCTCGTGTCACCTTCCCACGCCGCCGCGAACCGCTCGGTCAGGTTGTCGCCGGGTGCATCCTCGACCTCGGCGGCGATGACGGCCGACTGGACGGTGACGACGAGGTCGTCCCCCACCAGCACCGTCGGCGTGCTCGGACCGTCGAGACCGACGTACTCCGGGAGGTCCGTCGGGTCGGTGTCGTTCGAGACGCGCTGAATCCGGAGGCGCGGCTCGGCGAGCGACTCGTTCGGCACGACCGCGGCGTCGACGCGCTCGGTCACCGGGTGCTCGCCCCAGTCCGCACTCGCGACGACGGAGAGGTCAGCGTCCTCCGGGAGTGAGGCGGCGTCGATGGTGGTGGACCAGCCGTTCGGCCTCCCCGGCCAGATGTCCGGCCCCGAGCTGTTCGCGTGGACCGTCGCGGTGGTCGTTGCGACGGTCGCCCCGTCGGCGGTCTCGACGCGCACGTCGACGCTGGTGCCGGGCGGGAGCGAGGTCGTCCCGTGGACCGTCGCGTTCGCCCGGTCGGCGAGCGCGATGCCGGGTTCGCGGGGCGCGACGGTCAGCGTGGCCGGTGTTCGGGGGAGGCGTGTCTGTTCCGGCGCGCCGCCGTCGTGCGCGAAGCTCACGTCGAAGTAGAGCTGGCCGGACCCCATCTCGACAGGTTCGAGTTCGTCGGGGGCCGGAGCGAACGTGAGCGGCCCGCCGGTTCCGTTGCCGACGTAGTCCAGTTCGGCGTCCCCGGTGACCCGGACTGCGGACAGCTCGCGCGGCTCGATGACGAGGTGGTACGTGTCCGGGGAGTCACCACGGACGACCGTCGTGTTCGTCGGGTTCAGCGCGGCGAACCGTGGCTCAATCGGCCCGTTCTGCCAGGCTCTGACCGTGAGGCCAAGTTCGGGGTCGTCCGCGACGGAGAGGAACCGCGTGGTGAGGTTCGCGCCGGTGGCGTTCCGGACCTGCCCGTCGAGTCCCGGAAGCTGGACCTGGACGACGAGCGACGCGTTGGTCGGAACGACGTTCGACCGTCGGGACACGTTGCCGATGTGGTCCGGCAGGTCGTCGGCGTCGTCGACTCGTTCGGCGAGCCCCGGTGGGCCGGCCCAGAGGCTAACCGCCGTGTCGTTCTCGACCGTCGTCGTGCCCGTGTTCGGCTCGACGACCGCCGCCGATGTCGTGGGTTCGACCGGGCCACCGGTCCCACCCGTCGGCGCACCCGCGCCGACGGCCGGGAGGAGCGTCGCCGTGACGACCAGTACGGTGATGGCCGTCACGAACTGCGGAGGGCGTGACATATCACAGGACTGCTCGCTCGGTGGGTATAAGTCTCGTGCTGGGTCCGACAGACTCCGAAACGGTGAAACCTCGTGCCCGACTACGTATGGGTATGGAGTCCGCTCCCGCCTGGCGCTGGCACGGGTTCTCGGGAGCGGACAGTATCGCGCTCGGCGTCGACACGGCGTAACCGGGTCGCCGGCGGCGCGGTGCTCACTCGTTCTCTCGCGCATCGCTCGCCAGCCAGCGGTTCCACCATCCACAGCATGACGACAGACGACACCACGACGGCACAGCACGATTCGAACACACCGGCCGACGACACGAACGCAGCCAACGACGACGGGGACGACTTCACCGTCACGCCCTACGACGTCTCGGGCACGGTCGACTACGACCGCCTGCTCGAACGGTTCGGGGCGGACCGGCTCACCGACGAGCAGATTCGCCGGTTCCCCGACCACCCGATGCTCCGGCGGCGCATCTACTACGCCGGCCGGAGCGTCGACCGGTATCTGGACGCTGCCGAGGCGGGCGAGACGCACTCCATCGTCACCGGCGTCGGGTCCTCGGGACCGATGCACCTCGGCCACGCGCTCGTGTTCTACCTCGCGAAAGAGCTGCAGGACGCGACCGGGGCGGAGGTGCTCATCCCGCTCTCGGACGACGAGAAGTACTACTCGAAGGACCTCACCTACGGGGAGATCTCGGCGTACCGCGACGAGAACCTGCGCGACCTGCTCGCGGTCGGCTTCGACCCCGAGCGGACGACCATCGTCGTCGACACGGAGGACGCGGACGTGATGTACCCGGTCGCGAGCGCGTTCGCGAAGCACCTCACGCAGTCGACGGTCGACGCGACCTACGGCGACCCCGAGAACGTCGGGCTCTCCTTCTACCCGGCGGTGCAGGCGGCGCACCTGCTCCTCCCACAGCTCATCCACGGCGAGCACCCGACGCTGGTGCCGGTCGCGGTCGACCAGGACCCGCACATCCGGGTCTGCCGGGACGTGGCCGCGAAGGAGCGGTTCCCCGTCTCGAAGCCGGGCGCGCTGCTCGGGCGGTTCCTCCCGACGCTCGACGGCCCCGGGAAGATGTCCGCCAGCGACGACGTGCCGACCATCGACCTCACCGACGACCCCGACGACGTGCGCGACATCGTCCGGAGACACGCGTTCACCGGCGGTCGCGCGAGCGTCGCCGAGCACCGCGAGCACGGCGGCGACCCGAGCGTCGACGTCCCGTTCCAGTACCTCCGGTTCTTCTTCGAGCGCGACGACGACGAACTCGCCCGCATCGAGTCCGCGTATCGGGGAGGCGAGCTGCTCAGCGGCGAGCTGAAGGAGCTGGCCGCGGACCGCATCGGCGAGTTCCTGTCCGAACACCAGCGCCGTCGGGCGGCACTGGGCGACCTCGAATCCGAGCTCGCGCCCTATCGGCTGACCGAGGCGGAGCGCGAGCGTGCCCGACGGGCGGTGGGGCTGCGGGGCTAGTCCACCCGATAGCGGCGATAACGCGATATCCGTCGGCCGCGTCACCTTCGACATGAACGAACGGGACGAGGCGGACTGGTCCGGACCGGGTGAGGCCTTCGCGACGCTGGGCAACGAGACACGGGTCGCCATCCTGCACGAGCTGTGGGCGGCGGCTCGGGAGGGGCCGCTCCCGTTCTCGGAGCTGCGCGAACGGGTCGGCACCCGGGACTCGGGGCAGTTCAACTACCACCTCACGAAGCTCTGCGACCGCTTCGTGCGCAAGACCGACGGGGGCTACACGCTGCGGGCGGCCGGCGGGATGGTCGTCGCGGCGATGCTCGCCGGGCAGTACGAGGACGGCGGCTTCGACGGGCCCGTCTCGACCGGCGACCCCTGCCCCGACTGTGGCGGCGAGGTCGCGCTGACCTACGAGGACGAGCGGGCGACCATCGCGTGTCTCGACTGCGACTACGCGGTCGCGTCGGCGAACGTGCCACCCGGCGTGTTCGAGGGCCGGGACCGCACCGACGCGCCGGTGCTGTTCGACCGCTGGCTCCGTACCCGGGTCGCCGGCGTCGCCGGCGGCTTCTGCATGGCCTGTCAGGGCCCGACGGAGGCGCGGGTCGCGCCCGCCGTCGACGAGGGGTCACGGGCCGCGAAGTTCGCGGAGGCGACGGACGTCCACGTCGAGTACGAGTGCGGACGCTGCGGCGAAGTGGTCCTATCCACGGTGCCCGAGGCGGTGGTGCACGACCCGGCCGTCGTCGCCTTCTACCACGAGCACGGGCTCGACGTGGGGGCGCTCCCCTCGTGGCAGCTCCCGTGGCTCACGGCCGCACCGGCGGTCGTCTCCGAGGACCCGCTGCGGGTCGGCGTGACCGTCACACTGGGCGACGACGCGCTCTCGCTCACCGTCGACGGAGGCGTCGACGTGGTGTCGACGGACGCGGGGAGCGTCGCCGATGCGCCACCGACCGACCGGCCTCTCGTCGAATGACCCAGCGAAGCCATCAGCTCCGGGGCTCACAGAACCGTCGCTCTGCCCACGTTGGTTCGGGGCCCGGCCGCCCGTTCTGCTGTGCGGTCACCGCTCGGCGACCGCGACTTCGCACGGCTGTTCGCGGTCGTATCGTCACGAACGTCGGCGACACCGGGACGCTCCCGCCCCGACTCAGGGGGTCAGCCGACCGGCCCGGAGCCACGTCGGCGGCTCGCCGTCGGCCTCGTCGACCACCGCGAACACCATCTGCTTGCGGACGCCGTTGGCGAGTCGCACGTCGAGCGAGAGGTCGCGCGGCGAGAACACGTGGCCCGCCGGGAGCACGCGGACGAGCAGTTCGGAGTGGCCGAACTCGTCGATGTCCTCGAACTCGGCGTAGGTCCGGAAGTCCGCCCCGAACTTGAACCCGGTCTTGGGCACGACGTTCCGCTCGCGGAGGTCGCTGTAGGTCCGGAGCCGCCGCCCGAACCGGTCGCCTTCGACGGTGCGGCCGCGCTCCCGGACCGTCGCCGCGTCGAGCGCGATGGCCCCCCGCTCGGCCAGGTACGCCGCCTCGACGAGCGAGAGCTGGAGCGCGTCGTGGTCGGCGTCCCGCCCCGCCAGCGGCGTGCCGTAGAACCCCGACTCGTACAGCGTCGCCGGCGGCCCCCAGCAGACGGCGCGGTCGGCGAGCAGGTCGGCGTCCACGCCTGTGGGGAGGTCGATGTCGGCCGTGCCGGTGGGGTCCGGACAGGCCGTCTCGAAGTACGTGATCTCGCTCTCCTCGTCGACGACCGCGAGCACGCAGTCGCCGAGGGCGGCCGCCGGGATGGACTGTCGCTCGCCGACCACCCTGACGCGGTAGGCGACCTCGCCGTCGCCCGGCCCCTTCCCCCGTGGGTAGACGATCAGGTCCGCGTCCCGTGCGCTGACGCGCTGGAGCCACGCCTCGCGAGCGGGTGAGAGGTAGAACCCACGCTCCCGCAGGTCGGCGTACACCAGGAACCGCGGGACGAAGCCGTCGCCGCTGGCGTCGCGGACGAACGTCCGGAACGCCATCCCGTCGACGGTGTCGAGGTCACCCCGGTAGAGCAGGTGTGCGGCCTCGACCGGCGCGAGGGCGATGGCGTTCCCGTCGGTCGGGTAGCCGTACCCCCGCGAGTCGTGGAACCGCTGACGGGCGTCGCCCCCCACGCGGACGACGCCGCCGTCGATGTGTCCGTTCATGGGGAGTTCTGCGTTCCCGCGCCGCAAAGCGGTGACGGTCCGACCCGGTCGGGATGGCCCGTCAACTCATGGTACGGCGTCGACGCTCGCCGGTTCGACGACCCCGTCACACGCCGAGTCGAGACACCGCCGGCCGCCGCCGGTCTCGAACACGGGGAGGCCGCAGTCGCAGTCGCCGACGACGCTGCCCGCCGGGAAGCTGTAGGTCGCGTCGCAGTCGGGGTAGTCGTCGCAGCCGACGAGCAGGCCGCCCTTGCGGAACACGCGGAGGTCGTCCCCGCAGTCGGGGCAGTCCCACGCGCGGTCGAAGCGGTCGATGACGGCCTCGTAGAGGGACTCGCAGGTGTAGTCGACGCAGCAGTCGATGGGCGTGCCACGCTCGACACGGATGCGGGGGAGGCCGCAGTCACAGCGACCGCCGTGGCAGGTGGCGTCGGTGGGGATGCCGTAGCGACGGTCGCAGCCGAGGCACGTCACCGCGCGGGTCGTCCGCACGAGTGCGCCGTCGCAGTCGGGACAGTGCCCCACCGGCTCGCCGGCGTCGGAGACGGGGTACGAGCCGGCGAGGTGGAGTGTGTGCGAGCGGACACGGAGCGTCCGGTCGCCGTCGTGGGCCGTCAGGTCGAGCCCGTCGTCGGTCGTGACGGCCACCGCGTCGGCGCGGGTGAGCCACGCGACCGGCTGGTAGCCGTCGGCGTCGTGGACGAGGACGGTGTCGTCTGGTTTGACGACGACGGCGACCTGTCCGCGGTGCTCGGTGCGGTCGCCGTTCTCGAACGTCGCCGTACAGTCGCCGACGAAGAGGCGGAGGGTATCCGACATACCCCCTCTGGTCCCGTTCCGGTACTTGAACCGTGGGACGCGTCGCCCCGGCGGCTCGACCGCGTGGTCGGTCGCCGTGACCGACGGACCGATACGGCTCGCGGTCCGAGCGAGCGTATGCACCACGAGGCGGTCCTGTTCGACATGGACGGCGTGCTCGTCGACTCCGAGCACTACTGGGTCGAGCGCGAGGAGCGCGACATCCTCCCGTGGGCGGTCCCCGACGCGACCGTCGAACCCAGCGAGATAACCGGGATGAACTACCGCGAGATACACGACTACCTCACGGAGCACTACGACGTGGCCGTCGGCAAGGAGGCCTGGGTCGAGCGTTTCGACGAGACGGCCGCCGAGATATACACGGACCACGCCGCCCTGCTGTCGGGCTTCGAGGACTGGCTGCCGGCCGCCCGCGCGGACGTGCCCGTCGCGGTCGTCTCCTCCTCGCCGCAGGACTGGATCGCCATGGTCTGCGAGCGGTTCGACCTCGCGTTCGACGCCCGCATCAGCGCCGAGGACATCGACGCTCCGGGCAAGCCCGAACCCGACATCTACGAGCACGCGGCCGACGTCGTTGGTGTCGAGCCGGGACGCTGCGTCGCCGTCGAGGACTCCGAGCACGGCATCGCGTCGGCCGTCGCCGCCGACTGCACCTGCATCGGCTACGTCTCCGGCGCGGACGACGCGCTCGACCACTCCGCCGCCGACCACGTCGTCGACTCGCCAGCGGACCTGCTCGCGACCGTCGACGAACTGCTCGGGCGGGGCGGCTGAGCCGGGGCCGGCACCGTAGCCGGCTGTCACTCGCGCTCGACGCGCTCGTCCGCCGGTCGAAGCAGTCGCGCCGTCCACGTGGCGGACATGTCGCCGCCGTCGCCCGCTTCGCGGGCCGGGCGTGCGTCGACCACCGTGGCGTTCCACCGACTCCGGGCCGTCGCGACCGAGCAGTCGGTGGCGACGAGTTCGGGGACCCCCGTGTCACGGTGTGCGTCGACCAGGGTGAACAGCCACCACAACAGCGACAGCGATGCCAGCCCAGCGACGACCGGCGTCCACCTCGGCAGGCCGATGATGTCGGCCGGCCCGACGGTCATGAACACGGCGACGAGCGGGACCGCGATCCAGAAGACGATTCGCCGCTCCCGCCGCTCCGAACGACGGTCCCGGCGCTCCCGGACGATGGTCTCCCCCTTCCCGGTGGGCACCGCGAGCACACGGTCGCCCGCACCGTCGACGGGGTACCGCAGGACGTCGACGCGCTCGTCCGGGTCCATACCGTCCCCGTTCTGGTGGTACTCACTAACGGGTTTCGCCGTCAGTCCTCGACCTGCACCGTCCGCGTCGCCGTCACCGGCACCAGCGGGAGGTCGGGAAACGCCACGGACACCTGGTAGGAGAGCACGTCGTCGGTCGCACCGAAGACGCCGACCGGGACCGTCGCCTCGCCGTCGAGGTACGTCTCGGTCGCGGTCATCTCGACGCCGTTGACGGTCACCCGGACGCCGGCGTTCGCGCCGTCGCCGGTGTTCCGGACCGTCACCTCGCACATTTCGTTCTCGCCGCGGGCGACGGTGTCCGGAAAGTCGCCCCACTCGACGGCGACGTTCGGGAGTCCCGACGCGCCCTCGTGGACCTGCTCGGCGACGCCCGCCGAGAGCCCGGCGTCCTCGAGTGCGCCGGGACCGGCGTCGGCGACGTCGCCGGGCGTCTCGAACCCCTCCTTCGCCAGCTTCGAGGCACGGCCCGCGCCGACGCCGTCGATGGCGGTCAGCCCGACCGCGTCGGGTGCGACGCCGTTCTCGACGCGGGCCTCGGCGCGGCGCGCGCAGTTCGCGGCGTTCGGGTCGGCGAAGCGGTCGAGGAACGCCTGCAACGCCGCGAGCAGGCGCAGCGCGTTCTGCTTGATGACCCAGGCGTCGCTGCGGAGGTCGCCCGGCGTCGTCCCGTTCATCGAGCCGACGAGGATGGCGAGCACCTTCCGCGCGCCGGCGTCCATGTCGCCCGTGTCGTTGCCGACGAGCACGTCGTCGACGGCCTCCTTCTCGGACTGGCGCGCGCTCACGCTGTCGAACTCGGCGGCCGTCGCGACCGCGCCGAGCACCGCCTTCTCGTCGATTCCCTCGCTCGTCGCGAGGTCGTAGAAGCGCTCCGCGGTGTCGAGTCTGAGGTAGAACTTCGAGGCCAGCACGCCCAGCCCGGTCGACTCGATGGCGAGGTCGTCGCCCGTCTCGACGAAGCCCCGTTCGACGAGGGATTCGAGGACGGTCCGCACGCGCTCGCGGCGGTCCTCGAAGCCGTACGCCTCGGGGTTCGACCGGGCGCGCTGGTAGTAGAACGTCGTCTCCAGCCAGCTCATCACGTCGTCCAGGTCCTGCACCGTCCCCATCGCGATCTCGGCGTTGAGGTGCGCGTCGAGGTTCTCCGCCAGTCTGCTCTCGATCTCCTTGCCCTCGCGGAGCAGGCGTCGGTACTTCCCGGCGTCCGACCCGTCACAGACGACCCAGCCGTAGCCCACGTCGTCGTAGCCCGGTCGCCCGGCCCGGCCGAGCATCTGGAGCACGTCGAGCGGGCTCATGTCCACCTCGCCCTCCAGGGGGTCGTGCAGCTTCGTGTCCCGGATGACCACACAGCGGGCGGGCATGTTCACGCCCCATGCGAGCGTCGACGTCGAGAACAGCAGCTGGAGCTTCCCCTGCTTGAACCACTCCTCGACGAGGTCCTTGTCGTTCTTCGAGAGGCCCGCGTGGTGGAACGCCACCCCGTCGATGCAGGAGTTCCGCAGCGTGTCGTTGTCGAGCTGCTGGGTCTCCGTGTGGAAGTCGTAGTCGCCGCGTGCGCCCATGTCCACGTCGCGCTCGGCCACCTCGTCTCGGGCTTTCTTCGCCGCCTGCACCGTGTCCTGGCGCGAGGAGACGAACACGAGCGCCTGCCCGTCCTCGTTCAGGTGCGGCTCCGCGAGGTCGAGCGCCCGGTAGAGCCGGCGGTACTTGTCCGCGAAGGAGTTCTCGCCGTGGGTGTACGTCTTCACGCCTGCGTTCAGGTCGACCGGCCGGTACTCGTCGCCGAACTCGAACGTCGCCTCCGGCGGCGCGTCCAGCCACGCCGCCACGTCGTCGACGTTCGGCATCGTCGCCGACAGCGCCACCACGCGGGGGTCACAGAGCCGGCGGAGCCGCGACACCGTCACCTCCAGCGTCGCGCCCCGCCGGTCCGAATCCAGCAGGTGCACCTCGTCGATGATGCAGACGTCCACGTCCGTGATGAAGTCGTACCGCGCCGTGTCGTGCTTGCGCGTCGCCGAATCGAGCTTCTCCGGCGTCATCACGAGGATGTCCGCGTGGCGGGCGCGCCGCGGGTTCAGGTCCCGCTCGCCCGTGACGACGTACACCGAGTAGCCCAGCTCCTCGAAGCGGTCCCAGTCCGCCTCCTTCTCGTTGGTCAGCGCGCGCAGCGGCGCGATGAACAGCGCGGTCCCGCCCGAATCCAGCGTCTTGCAGATGGCGAGCTCGGCGAGCGCCGTCTTCCCGCTCGCGGTCGGCGCGCTGGCGACGACGTTCGCCTCCGAGTCCAGCAGCGCGGGCAGCGCCTCCCGCTGCATCCGGTTGAACTCGTCGAAGGCGAAGGCGTCTGCAAAATCGGGGACGACCTCGGCGACCTCCATTCTGTGTGTGTCCGGGGGCCGAGTGGTCAAAGGCGTTTCCGTAGCGGAGCGAAAGTGATACTGGTGCGTGTTATCTCGTGACGTGGCTGGCTCGATTCCTGTTTCTCTGGTCCGGTGACGAACAGCCAGAAAGCCCCGAGGTTCTCGGCTCTCGCGACTCGCTGCGGTCCTCACTCCGTTCCGGTCCTTGCTTCGTCGAGGTTCACCGAGAACCTCGCCCCTTTCAGTCCCACCGTCGGAGCAAGCTCCGACGAGCCCCCGTTCGCTCGCAGGCTCGCCCACGGGGACACCCGACCGCACCGCACCTCACGCCTCCCCAGCCTCCTGCGGTGCTCGCTCCGCTGCGCTCCTCGTCCCTCGCGCGGAATGGCTCGCGGCCTGGCGAGACTCCTCCGTCGTCTCGCTGCCCTCCGCTCACTGCGTTCGCGGAGACCTCGCTTCGCTCGACACGCTCGCCAGCGCGCGCTGGTGGTAGAAAGTTTACAACAGGTGTAAACTCCTGTGGGTCGATAGTCGGCGTTCACCCGGCCGATTCGGCAGCAGCGTCGGACGCTTTGGCGGCGGCGCGCTCCAGCATCCCGTCGCTGGTCTCGTACCAGTAGTAGGCGGCGAGGCCGAGCGCGACGGCGACGTTCGAGAGCGTGACGGCCCAGAAGATGGACTGGACGCCGCCGTCGAGCAGGTAGACGCCGACGGCGGCGATGGGGAGGCGGACGCCCCAGTACTGCAGGAGGGAGGCGACCATGCTGGTCTTGGTGCGCCGGGCGGCGTTGAAGCCGCCCCGCAGCAGGTAGCCCGCGCCGATGGCCCAGTAGCCGAGCGCGAGGATCTGGAGGTAGTCGACGGTGTACGCGAGCGCCTGCGGCGCGATGTCGGGGACGAAGACGGTCGCGAGGGCACCGGGGACGAGCCACTGGACGACCCCGGCGAGGGTGAGCGCGACGACGGCGATACCGACGCCGGTCCAGGTGGTCGAGCGGGCGCGCTCGGTGTGGCCCGCGCCGAGGTTCTGCCCGATCATCGACTGGGCCGCCTGCTGGAGGCCGCTGGCGGGGATGAACGCGACGCTGGCGACGCGGGCACCGATGACGTAGGCAGCGAGGCCGGCGGTGCCCCCGGCGACGAAGACGAGGACGACGACGACGATGCGGACGGCGTCCTGGGCGACGCGCTGGCCGGCGGTGGGCCAGCCGACGTCGAGGAGTTCGCGACAGTCCGCAAGCGAGACGTGGGCGTCCTCGCGGGTGAGCCGGAAGGAACTGCGCAGGCCGAGCGCGAACGCGAGCACGAGCAGGAAGCTGGCCGCGTAGCCGCCCGCGGTGCCGAGGGCTGCGCCGCTGATGCCCAGCCCGTCGAAGCCGGGGACGCCGTAGCCGAAGATGAGCACCGGGTCGAGGACGACGTTGACGGCGACGGCGGTGACGTTGACGTACAGCGTCGCCCGGGTGTCACCCCAGCCGAGGAATCCCGCTTCGAGCGAGTCCGAGAGACCCATGAACAGGAAGACGGGTGCGTAGGCGGTGAAGTAGGTGATGGCAGGGGCGACGGCCGGGGCATCGGGGTTGACCGTGGCGATCGCGCGGACGAGCGGGTCGGCGAAGAAGAAGGCGAGGAGGGCGGCAACGGAACCGAATAGGAATGTCAGGACGACGCCGTTGAACGCGGCGCGTCGGGCCGTTCGCTCCTCGTCCGCGCCGACGCGCTGTGAGACGACGACGTGCGAGCCGACCATCGGCCCGACGACGGCGAGTGCGACGAGGATGGAGGTCAGCGGCGTCACGAGACCGACAGCCCCGAGTTCGGCCTCGCCGATGCGGCCGAGCCAGAAGGCGTCGACGACCTGCTGGACGACCTGGACGAGGTTCTGGACCACCAGCGGTGCCGCGAGCGCGACGAGCACCTTCGGTATGGACCCCGTTCGTATGTCGTCCGGTGACACGTCGAACATCTGCTCGTTATTGCACTGGTACGCGACTGGCACAAAACTCTGTCGACCATTACCGATGGACGGCTGTTGGGAGAGAATGCAATCTCCGTGTCAGGTTCACCGGCCGTCGCCGGAACCCCGACGCTTTTTCTGCCCCCGGACCGGAGTTCTCGGTATGAGCCGTTCGCGGAAGCCCGACTGGCTGAAGATGCGGCCGCCGGCGGGCCGGGAGTTCACCGACATCAAGCGGACGCTGCGCGAGCACGACCTCAACACCGTCTGCGAGGAGGCGAACTGCCCGAACCTCGGGGAGTGCTGGAGCGGCCGCAACGGGAGCAGCGACGGCGGCACGGCGACGTTCATGCTGATGGGCCACCGCTGTTCGCGCGGGTGTAACTTCTGCGACGTCGAGACGGGGGGGATGGAGCCGCTCGACCCCGACGAGCCCGCGAACGTCGCCGAGGCCATCGCCGAGATCGGGCTCGATTACGTCGTCCTCACGTCGGTCGACCGCGACGACCTCCCCGACCAGGGCGCTGGTCACTTCGCGGAGACCATCCGCGAGATAAAGCAGCGCCACCCCGGGATTCTGGTGGAGGTGCTCATCCCCGACTTCCAGGGCGAACCCGACCTCGTCCGCAAGATAATCGACGCCGGGCCGGACGTCATCGCGCACAACGTCGAGACCGTCGAGCGCCTCCAGTGGCCGGTCCGGGACCGCCGCGCGGGCTACGAGCAGTCGCTCTCGGTGCTGGAGCAGGTCGCCCGCGAGTCCGACATCTACACGAAGACGAGCCTGATGCTCGGCGTCGGCGAGTACCACCACGAGATCTGGCAGACCCTCTCGGACCTGGCCGAGATCGACCTCGACATCGTCACGCTCGGGCAGTACCTCCAGCCGTCGCGGACCCACCTCGACGTGGAGCGGTACGTCCACCCCGACGAGTTCGACACTTGGCGGGACGTCGCCGAGGACGAGTTCGAGTTCCTCTACTGTGCCTCCGGCCCGATGGTCCGCTCGTCGTACAAGGCCGGCGAGCTGTTCGTCGACGCCGTGCTCCGGGACGGCAAGAGCGTCGAGGAGGCCAGGGAACAGGCGCGTCGGGTTGCCTCGGACTGACCCGACCGCTCGCGGGAGTCCCCGGTTTTCCGCCCGGTGCGTGCCCGTGAGGAACCGGCTGGGGGAGGCGTGAGGCTGCGGTGCGGGTTCGGTCGTGGAGCGGCGGCGCGAGTGGCCGTGGCCTCGTTCGTTCCAGCATCCCCGCGCGGAACGTCGCCCGACGGAATCGCACATCTCACGAGACCGATTCCACCGACGAAAAACGCCCCACGGGAACACACCACATCATCGGTACAGAACCACACGCGTACGACCGAATAAACTCCCGCCCATTCGTCCAGAATTGAGGATAGAAGACCGTGAGGAACCTAGGTCGAACGGCTATTGGCCAAAGAAACTGGAAATCCGTTCAGCTTCCGGGCGAAAATCGCAAATCTGTGCGACTGTATGGCAAGAATCGGGTTGATAGTAACGTTTTTACGAAAACCATATAACCTGAGCGGGAGACATTCGATACATGTCAAGGTGGGTTCTACCGTGAGCACGATCCAGCACGACCCCCGAGAGCGCGTACAGGTGCTCGACGACGCGGGCCGGGTGCTCGACGACGCGGAGGTGCCGGACGTCGACGACGACGAGCTCGTCGAGATGTACAAACAGATGCGCCTGGCCCGCCACTTCGACCAGCGAGCCGTCTCGCTCCAGCGCCAGGGACGCATGGGGACCTACCCCCCGCTCTCCGGACAGGAGGGTGCCCAGATCGGCAGCGCCCACGCGCTGGACGAGGACGACTGGCTGTTCCCGTCCTACCGCGAGCACGGCGCGGCGCTCGTCCGTGGCGTCTCGCTGGAGAAGACGCTGCTGACCTGGATGGGCCACGAGTCCGGCAACGACATCCCGGACGACGTGAACATGTTCACCACCGCGGTGCCCATCGCGACGCAGGTCCCCCACGCGACCGGCGCGGCCTGGGCGTCGAAGCTCAAGGACGAGAACAGGGCGTTCATCTGCTACTTCGGCGACGGCGCGACCTCGGAGGGTGACTTCCACGAGGGGCTGAACTTCGCCGGCGTCTTCGACACGCCGAACGTGTTCTTCTGCAACAACAACCAGTGGGCCATCTCGGTCCCGCGGGAGAAGCAGACCGCGAGCGAGACCATCGCCCAGAAGGCCACCGCCTACGGCTTCGAGGGCGTGCAGGTCGACGGGATGGACCCGCTGGCGGTGTACAAGGTCACACGCGAGGCCGTCGAGAAGGCGAAGAACCCCGACGACGACGAGCTGCGTCCGACGCTCATCGAGGCGGTCCAGTACCGCTTCGGGGCGCACACCACCGCCGACGACCCCTCCGTCTACCGCGACGACGAGGAGGTCGAGCGCTGGAAGCAGAAGGACCCCATCCCGCGCATGGAGACGTTCCTGCGCCAGCACGGGCTGCTCGACGACGAGCGCGTCGACGCCATCGAGGGCGAGATCGAGGACGAGGTCGCCGACGCCATCGCCGCCGCCGAGGCGGTCGAGCGCCCCGACCCCGAAGAGATATTCAAACACGTTTATGCGGGCATGCCGAAGAAGCTGGACGAACAGCTGGAGTGGTTCAACAGCGTCCGCGAAGAGTTCGGCGACGACGCACTCCTGGAGGACTAACACATGGCAACGCAAGACACTGCATCCGAGACGGAGAACCTGACGCTCGTGCAGTCCGTCCGCGACGGGCTGTACACCGAGATGAAGAACGACGAAGACGTGCTCGTCATGGGCGAGGACGTCGGGAAGAACGGCGGCGTGTTCCGCGCGACCGAAGGACTCTACGAGGAGTTCGGCGGGGACCGCGTCATCGACACGCCGCTGGCCGAGTCCGGCATCGTCGGCACGGCCATCGGGATGGCCGCCTACGGCCTGAAGCCCGTGCCCGAGATCCAGTTCATGGGCTTCATCTACCCCGCGTTCGACCAGATCGTGAGCCACGCGGCGCGCATCCGGACGCGCTCCCGCGGCCGGTTCACGTGTCCGATGGTCGTCCGCGCACCGTACGGCGGCGGCATCCGCGCCCCGGAGCACCACTCCGAGTCGACGGAGGCGATGTTCGCCCACCAGCCGGGCCTCAAGGTGCAGATCCCGAGCACGCCGTACGACGCGAAGGGGATGCTCATCTCGGCCATCCGCGACCCCGACCCGGTCGTGTTCCTCGAGCCGAAGCTCATCTACCGCGCGTTCCGCGACGAGGTCCCGACCGACGACTACGAGGTCCCGCTCGGCGAGGCCGCCGTGCGCCGCGAGGGCACCGACATCTCGGTGTTCACCTGGGGTGCGATGTCCCGGCCGACGATGGAGGCCGCCGAGGAGCTCGCCGAGGAGGACGGCATCGACGTCGAGGTCGTCGACATCCGTTCGATCTCGCCGCTCGACGAGGAGACCATCGTCGAGTCGTTCAAGAAGACCGGCCGCGCTGCGGTCGTCCACGAGGCCCCGAAGTCCGGCGGCCTCGGCGGCGAGATCGCCTCTATCATCCAGGAGGAGGCGCTGCTGTACCAGGAGGCACCGGTCGAGCGCATCACCGGCTTCGACACGCCGTTCCCGCTGTACGCGCTCGAGGACTACTACCTGCCGGAGCCCGCACGCATCAAGAAGGGTATCCGCGACGCGGTGAGCTTCTGACATGCCCAAGGAATTCAAGCTTCCCGACGTGGGCGAGGGCGTCGCCGAGGGCGAGCTGCTGGAGTGGCTCGTCGAGCCCGGCGACACCGTCACGGAGGACCAGCCGGTCGCGAAGGTCGAGACCGACAAGGCCGCCGTCGACGTCCCCTCGCCGTACAACGGCACGGTGAAGGAACTGCTCGCCGAGGCGGGCGAGATGGTGCCCGTCGGCGACGTCATCATGGTGTACAACGTCGAGGGCGAGGACGACCTCGACGACACGACGCCCAGCGGCTCCGGCGCGAGCGAGGAGAGCGCCGAGGGCGACGCTGGCGAGGCAGCCGATGCCGAACCCGAAGCCGCCGAACCCGCCGGCGACACCGAGGAGGTCGAGACGCCCTCGGGTCGCGTGTTCGCGCCGCCGAGCGCCCGGAAGCTCGCCCGCGAACTCGGCGTCGACATCGGCGCGGTCGAGGGCACCGGCCCCTCGGGCCGCGTCACCGATGCCGACGTGCGCACCCACGCCGAGGGTGGCGACGAGGCGGAACCCGAACCGGCGACCGCCACAGGCGACGACGGTGCCGCCGCGAGCGAGTCCGCCGACGCAGGCGCTGCCGGCGGCCAGGCGGCCGCGAGCACGACGACGACGGCCGCGCCGTCGAGCGTCGAGGCCGCGGACCGCGAGAAGACGCTGGCCGCCCCGGCGACGCGCAAGCTCGCCGAGGACGAGGGCGTCGACCTGAACGCGGTGCCGACGGACGAGACGAAAGACGGCGAGGCGTTCGTCACGCCCGAGGCCGTCCGCGAGTACGCCCAGGCCCAGCAGCAGGCCCAGCAGGCCGACGCGCAGGCGATGGCCGCCGGCGAGTCACTGGGCGAGCCGCAGCAACGTGAGGTCCGCGAGCCCTACCGCGGCGTGCGCAAGACCATCGGCGACGCGATGGCGGAGTCGAAGTACACCGCCCCGCACGTCACCCACCACGACGAGGTCGACGTGACCGCGCTCGTCGAGGCCCGCCAGGAGCTCAAGCCCCACGCCGCCGAGAAGGACATCAAGCTGACGTACATGCCGTTCGTGATGAAGGCGTGTGTGGCGGCGCTGAAGGAGTTCCCCGTCGTCAACTCCTCGCTCGACGAGGAGAACGAGGAGATCGTCAAGAAGAACTACTACAACATCGGCGTCGCGACCGCGACCGACGTGGGCCTGATGGTCCCCGTGGTCAAGCAGGCCGACCGGAAGGGCCTGCTCCAGCTCTCCTCGGAGATGAACGAGCTGGTCTCGAAGGCCCGCGAGCGCTCCATCGCGCTGGAGGAGATGCGCGGCGGGACGTTCACCATCACGAACATCGGCGGCATCGGTGGCGAGTACGCCACGCCGATCATCAACTACCCCGAGACCGCCATCCTCGCGCTCGGCGAGATCAAGAAGAAGCCCCGCGTCGTCACCGACGAGAACGGCGAGGACTCCATCGAGATCCGCCACGTGCTGACGCTGTCGCTGGCGTTCGACCACCGCGTCATCGACGGGGCCGACGGTGCGCAGTTCACCAACGAGGTCAAGAAGTACCTCGAGAACCCGAAGCTGCTCCTGCTGGAGTAGGCTGGGTTCCACGTCACCGTTCCGGTCTTTCGCCCCATCTTTTCGGGGTGGAAACTCGCGTCAGAACTGTCGCACGGAAGCGGCTGCTCCGGTCGAGTGTACCGCTCCGTCCCCCCGTGGCGACCGCCCCCCGACGGTCGCACACTCGGCAGTACCGTGACGGTCCCCCCGAACCGTCTTCCCGATTCGGTCTGCCCGACTGTACGGACGCACGACCCTGGGTTATAGGCACCGTTGAGACGCCGTCTCACCCGTGAGACGCAGTCTCAGTTTGCGAACGGTTAACTCACCCCCCTCGAATACGACTACATGGACCGGGATGCCGTCGTCGATGCCGTCGCCCTGCTGCAACGCGCACCCGTTCTCGCGGCCTGTCGAGGCGGCCCGACGGACCGTTCCACCATCGCCGAACGTGCCGGGGTCTCGCGGGCGACGGCGTACCGGGCGACGAACGCGCTGACCGAGCGTGGGCTACTGGCACGCGGCGCTGACGGCTACCGGGTCACGGGCTTCGGCCGTGCCGTCCTCACGCACGTCGAGTCGTTCGAGGAGGGGATGGTCGGCGCGCGCAGGCTGGCACCCGTTCTTGCACGGGTCGACGCCCCCGAACTCGTCTCGAACACCCACCTCTTCACCGACGCGACGGTCCTCACCGCGGACCCGTCGGCCCCGTACCGCATCGATCAGGAGATCGCGGGCATCGTCGCGGACACCAGCCGGGAGATGGTCGGCGTCACGACCACCTTCGGGTCGCCGACGGTGATGGAGCGGACGTACGAGGTCATCCGGAGCGGCGTCGCGGTCGAGTGGGTCCTCACGCGGGCGGCGTTCGAGGGCGTCCTCGACCAGTACGCCGATGGACACGGCGAGCTCATGGCGATGGGCACGACCGCGACCTACCTCGTCGAGGACCCACCGCTCGACGTCGCCATCTACGACGACACCCTCGTGATACCCGGTTACGACGGCGAGAGCGGGACGGTCACGGCGATGGCGACGACCGAGGATCCGGACGCGGTCGCGTGGGCTCGCGGCGTCTTCGAGGCGTGTCGGGAGCGGGCGGACCGGCTGGGGTGACTGTCACGTGCCCACACGCGACGGCCCGAACCGCGGCTTCGTCTCCGGGCACTGCCGGCGCTGGCAATTCCTGCGGCTTTTTATGGCTGCTGGTTGGGTGTTGTAGTATGGTCGTCGGAGACGTCACTACTGGCACGGACGTACTGGTCATCGGCGCGGGTCCGGGGGGCTACGTGGCCGCCATCCGCGCCGGACAGCTCGACCTCGACGTGACGCTCGTCGAGCGCGACGCCTACGGCGGGGCCTGCCTCAACCGGGGCTGCATCCCGTCGAAGGCGCTCATCACGGGCTCGAAGCTCGCCCACGACGCGGGCAACGCGGAGGACCTCGGCATCCACGCGAACCCCGCCGTGGACCTCTCGCAGATGATGAACTGGAAGGACGGGGTCGTCGACGGGCTCACCGGCGGCGTCGAGAAGCTCTGTAAGGCCAACGGCGTCAACCTCGTCGAGGGCACCGCGGAGTTCGCCGGCGAGAACTCGGTCCGCGTCGTCCACGGCGGCGAGGGCCAGGGCAGCGAGTCCATCGACTTCGAGCACGCCATCATCGCCACCGGCTCGCGGCCCATCCAGATCCCGGGCTTCGAGTTCGACGGCGAGCACGTCATCTCCGCCGAGGGCGCGCTCGACCTCCAGACCGTCCCGGACGAGCTGGTCGTCGTCGGCGCGGGCTACATCGGCATGGAGCTCGCCGGGGTCTACGCCCGTCTCGGCACCGACGTGACCGTCATCGAGATGCTCGACGACGTGCTGCCACCGTACGAGGACGACGTGAGTCGCGTCGTCCGCAAGCACGCCGAGGAGCTCGGCGTCGAGTTCCACTTCGGCTACACCGCCGAGGACTGGGAGGAATCGGGCGACGGGGTCGTCGTCACCGCCACGCCCGCCGCCGCCGACGGTGGCGAGGCAGCCGAGGCCGAAGAGGACGACGAACAGGAGCCCCTCGAGCTCTCCGCGGACAAGGTACTCGTCGCGGTCGGCCGCCAGCCCGTCACCGACACGATGGAGCTCGAGGCCGCCGGCATCGAGACGGACGAGCACGGCTTCATCCAGACCGACGACCGCGCCCGCACCGAGAAGGACCACATCTTCGCGGTCGGCGACGTCGCCGGCGAGCCGATGCTCGCACACAAGGCCAGCACGGAGGGCCAGGTCGCCGCCGAGGTCATCGCCGGCGAGCCCTCGGCCATCGACTACCAGGCGATGCCCGCCGCGGTGTTCACCTCGCCCGAGATCGGCACCGTCGGCCTGACCGAGGCGGAGGCCGAGGAACAGGGCTTCGAGCCGGTCACCGGCAAGTTCCCGTTCAACGCCAGCGGCCGTGCGATGACCGCCAACGAGACCGACGGCTTCGTCCGCATCGTCGCCGACGAGCCGAGTGGCTTCGTGCTCGGCGCACAGATCGTCGGCCCGGAGGCCAGCGAGCTCGTCGCCGAGCTCGGACTCGCCATCGAGATGGGTGCGACGCTCGAGGACGTCGCCTCGACGGTCCACACGCACCCGACGCTCGCCGAGGCGACGATGGAGGCCGCCGAGAACGCGCTCGGTCACGCCATCCACACGCTGAACCGCTGAACGACCGGACCGACGGACGGCTCCGATACGTTTTGCTCCGGTAGGCTGTCCCCGCCGTCGCATAGGTGGCTCGTAACAATGCCCGAACAGTCCCAACACCGTCGCATGGGAGGGAGCGACAGCACGGCGCTGCGGCGGTTCCTCGGTCGCTGTCCGGACTGCGAGGTGTCGATTCCGCCCGGGCGACTGCTCGCGGTGTACGAGCCGGCCGACGGTTGGCCGCAGCTCCTCGCGGAGTGTCCCGACTGCGAGGTCGTCGTGCATCCGGCGTAGCGTCCGCCTGCTCCGTTATCCGTCGTGTGCGGGCCATCGGTACGTATCTAATCCACTGTGTCGTGCTAGCACCATGCAGGCAGCGTTCCTCGTCACCGGGGTGATGTTCACGACCATCGGTGCCGCTGCCTCGGTCGGTGGTGACGGTGCGCTGTGGGGCTCGTGCCTCGCGCTCGGCATCGTGTTCCTCACCCTCGGGCTGGTGCTCGCCGAGGAGGACTTCCCCGGTGACGACGCCACGGAGGCCGGGACCGACGAGCGGGGCTGACCACCCTGTCGCCCCGACGGCCTTTTGCCCGGCAGCGCTGTACGGCCAGCCATGACAGTCGTCACGCTCGGGCCCGCCGGGACGTACTCGCACCGCGCCGCCAGCGCCGTCGCCGACGGGGTCGAGTTCCGCGAGTCCGTGACGAGCATCGTCGAGGCCGTCGCCGAGGGTGACGCCGACCGCGGTGTCGTCCCCATCGAGAACAGCATCGAGGGCAGCGTCACGGAGACGCTGGACGCCCTCGCCGAGTTCGACGTGGCCGTCACGCGCGAGGTCGTCACGCCGATCCGGCACGCGCTGCTCGCCCAGGGTGAGGCCTTCGATACCGTCGCCAGCCACCCGCAGGCGCTCGCGCAGTGCCGCGGCTTCCTCGACGAGCACTACCCCGAGGTCGAGCGCGAGGCCGTCGCGAGCACCGCCCGCGGGGTCGAACGGGCCCGCGGGGACGCCACCGTCGCGGCCATCGCCCACCCCGGCACCGCCGACGACACCGTCTCGCTGCTCGCCGAGGACATCCAGGACCGCACCTCGAACGCGACCCGCTTCTTCGTCGTCGCACCGCCCGCCGACCGCGCCGAGGCCGGCGGGAAGACAACCCTCGTCGTCTACCCCGGCGCGAACTACCCCGGGCTCCTGCTCGAACTCCTCCAGCCCTTCGCCGACCGCGACATCAACCTCTCACGGCTCGAGTCCCGTCCGTCCGGCGAGCGCCTCGGTGACTACGCCTTCCACGTCGACGTCGACGCCGGGCTGTTCGAGGAGCGGACGCAGGCCGCACTGGAGGACGTGGAGGAGCTGGCGAGTGCGGGCTGGGTACGCGTGCTCGGGTCGTACGATGTCGAGCACGTGCTGGACTGACTCTTTTTATCGGAAGCCGGGACCACACCCGGCGTGGCCTGCGCATCGACGGACGGCGTCTCGCGGCCGTGCGGAGACACACTGCCCGGTGGTCAGTCCACCTGTTCGTCCACCGAGCTACGCATCCACACGCGGTGTTTAAGTGTGCGCCCGTCGTATATGTCGGATACAATGCGACGCAATCCGTTCGAAGAACTCGAGGAGATGTTCGACCGCATGGGCCGCCAGTTCGAGCAGCGCGGCATGCCCACGCTGGAATCGGTGCCGGTCGACATGCGGGACCACGGCGACGAGTACGAGATCGTCGCGGACGTCCCCGGCTACGACACCGAGGACATCGAGCTGACGTTCTCCGAAGGCACCATCACCATCGACGCGAGCCGCGAGGAGGAGTCGGCGGAGGAGCACGATGGCCACTACGTCCACCAGGAGCGCCGGTCCTCGGTCAGCCGCAGCATCCGGCTCCCCGAGCCGGTCGACGAGGAGGCCATCGGCGCGAGCTACTCGAACGGCACCCTCACCGTCACCGCGCCGAAGGCCGAGGCCGACGAGGGCCACCGGATCGATATCGAGTGAGCGACGCACCGGGAGCGACGGCACCGTTTCGGCCACCGCACTCGCCGTCATCGTGAGCGCGTCGACGTCGTTCCCCGTGACGGGGCTGCCCTCGCTGCTGTCGAAAGAGAGTCCTTTTAACGACTCCGGATGAACGGATTCCCATGACCTACGACCCGCAGACACTCGAATCGGAGTGGCGGGACCGCTGGCGGAGCGAGGGGCGCTACGAGGCGGACCCCGACGCCGTCGCGGACGAGGACCCCACGTTCGTCACGGTGCCCTACCCGTACCCAAGCGGCGGGATGCACATCGGCCACGCCCGGACGTACACCGTGCCGGACGTGTACGCACGCTACCGACGACAGCAGGGCGACAACGTCCTCTTCCCCATCGCCTGGCACGTCACCGGCACGCCCATCATCGGCGCGGTCGAGCGCCTGAAGAAGCGCGAGCCGGAGCAGATGGACGTCCTGCAGAACACGTACAACGTCCCCGAGGAGACGCTGAAGGACCTGGAGACGCCGATGGGCTTCGCCCGGCACTTCATCGAGGAGCACTACAAGAAGGGGATGAAGCGCCTGGGCATCTCCGTCGACTGGCGACGCGAGTTCACGACGAACGACGAGCGCTACTCGAAGTTCATCACGTGGCAGTACGAGACGCTCAAGGAGCGCGGCCTGCTGGAGAAGGGCCTGCACCCGGTCAAGTACTGCACGAACGAGGACCAGCCGGTGACGACCCACGACATCCTGGAGGGCGAGGAGGCCGAGTTCCAGGAGTACACGCTGGTCAAGTTCGAGACCGAGGTCGACGGGGCCGAGGTCGTCGCGCCGATGGCGACGCTCCGTCCGGAGACGGTCCGGGGCGTGACGAACGCGTTCGTCGACCCCGAGGCCGACTACGTGGTCGCGGAGGTCGACGGCGAGTTCTGGTTCGTCTCCGCCAGCGCGGCCGAGAAGCTCGACCTGCAGGGCCACGATGTCGAGGTGCGCTACGAGTACGCGGGCACCGACCTCGTCGGCAAGCGCGTCACGAACCCCGTCACCGGCGACGACGTGCTCGTCCTGCCCGCGGGCTTCGTCGACGCCGACAACGCGACGGGCGTCGTGATGTCCGTCCCGGCGCACTCGCCCGACGACTACCTCGCGCTGCAGGAGGCGAAGGAAGCGGCCGACGACATGGCCGAGTACGGCATCGACCCCGACGAGGTCCGTGGGATCGAGCCGGTCCCCATCCTCACCATCGAGGGCTACGGCGACATCCCCGCGAAGGACGCCGTCGAGTCCGCCGGCATCGACTCCTCCGAGGACCCCGAGCTGAAGGCGGTGACACAGGACCTCTACAACGCCGAGTTCCACTCGGGCGAGCTGCTCGAGGCGTACGGCGAGTTCGCCGGTGGCGTCGTCGAGGACGTGCGCGACGAGTTCAAGCAGTCCTACCTGGGCACCGCCTTCGGCACGATGCAGGAGTTCTCCGAGGAGGTCGTCTGTCGCTGCGGCGGCGACGTCGAGGTCGCCAAGCAGGACACGTGGTTCCTCCGCTACAACGACCCCGACTGGAAGGAGACGACCCACGAGGCGGTCGCGAACCTCGACGCCATCCCGGAGAACACCCGCGAGCAGTACGACCACACCATCGACTGGCTCAACGAGTGGCCCTGCATCCGGAACTACGGGCTGGGCACCCGCCTGCCGTGGGACCAGGACTTCGTCATCGAGCCGCTGTCGGACTCGACGCTGTACATGTCGTACTACACCATCGCCCACCGTATCGACGAGGTCGACCCGGAGGCGATGGACCGCGAGTTCTTCGACACGCTGTTCTATGGAGCCGAGGCCGTCGACGACCCCGACGAGACCGCCCTCTCCCTGCGCGAGGAGTGGGACTACTGGTACCCCGTCGACTACCGCTGCTCGGCGAACGACCTGGTGAACAACCACCTGACGTTCTACCTGTTCCACCACGCCGAGCTGTTCGACCAGCCGAACTGGCCCCAGGGCATCACCGTCATGGGCATGGGTCTGCTGGAGGGCGAGAAGATGTCCTCCTCGAAGGGCCACGTCGTCCTCCCCGGCGAGGCCATCGACCGCTACGGCGCGGACACCGTCCGGTTCTTCCTGATGAACTCCGCGGAGCCGTGGCAGGACTTCGACTGGCGCGCCGACCAGGTGACGAGCACGCGCGACCAGCTCGACCGCTTCTGGCGGCGCGCCGAGGAGCTCATCGGCGACGGCGACGTGCCCCCCGCCCTCGACGCGAGCGACGTCGACGACCTCCAGCGCATCGACCGCTGGCTGCTCTCGAAGCTGCAGGACACCATCGGGACCGTCACCGAGGCGATGGAGAACTTCGAGACCCGGACCGCCAGTCAGGCCGCCTTCTACGACTTCCAGGAGAACCTGCGCTGGTACCGCCGGCGTACCGACACCGACCGCGAGGCCGCACAGCGCACCCTCCGGACCGTGCTCGAGGCCCGCCTCCGGATGCTCGCGCCGTTCGTCCCCTACATGTCGAACGAGCTCCACGAGCAGCTCGCCGGCGAGCCCGCCGAGGACGCCCCGTGGCCCGAAGTCGACGACGCGCTCGTCGACCCGCAGGTCAAGGTCGAGGAGTCGCTGGTCGCGGACCTCACCGACGACGTTCGCGACATCGTCGACGTGACCGACACCGACCCGGACGTCGTCCGGGTGTACGTCGCCGCCGACTGGAAGCACGACGTGTTCGCACAGGTCGTCGACACCGGCCCCGACGTGGGTGCGGTGATGGGCCAGGTCATGTCCGACCCCGACCTCCGCGAGCGGGGCGACGCGGTCAACGACCTCGTGCAGGACCTCGTCGCGTTCGTCCGCGAGCGCGACGACGGGACGCTCTCGACGCTCGCCGACCTCGACGAGGCGGCAGTCTACGCCGAGGCGCTGGACGCGCTCGAACGCGAGTACGACGCCACCGTCGAGCTCTACCGCGAGGACGACGACGACGTCGACGACCCCGGCGGGAAGGCGGGGCAGGCGATTCCGTTCCGCCCGGCCGTCCACATCGAGTAGTCCACGGCGTGCTCCCGTCGCCGTCGAACAGGCATTTCTTCCTGCGGTCCGAAAACCCGACTATGAGCGACGACTCCGGCGACCGGAACGTCTTCGGCGAGGCGCTCTCACCCTGCTGTTCCAGCCCACCGACGGGCTACCTGCGCGACGGCTGCTGTCGCCACGTCGAGGAGGACCTCGGCCGGCACGAGGTCTGTGCGGTCGTCACGCAGGAGTTCCTGGAGTACAGCCGCGAGCAGGGAAACGACCTCGTGACGCCGCGGCCGGAACTGGAGTTCCCCGGGCTCCATCCCGGGGACCGCTGGTGTCTCTGTCTGGGGCGGTGGCTGGAGGCGAAGGAGGAGGGCGTCGCGCCGCCGGTCGACCTGTCGGCGACGAACGAGGCGGTGCTCGATACGGTCGAACTGGAGGCGCTGAAGGAGTACGCGGCGGAGTCGTAACAGCGGAACCGGAGCCGGAGTACGTGGTCGAGGATCAGTTCCCGAGCCCGAGGAGGTCGAACGGCGTGCCGTTGTCGTTCTCGTCGGCGTGCTCGAAGACGACGTGGGCGGTGGCGACGTCCTGGATGGCCAGCCCGGTCGAGTCGAAGACGGTGACGCCGTCGTCTGCGGTCCGGCCCGCGATCTCGCCGGTGACGATCTCGCCGATCTCACCGTAGATATCGTCGTCGTCGAGGACGCCCTGGCTCCACGGGACGTTGATCTCGCCGGAGTGGGTGCACTGCTTGTAGTCGTCGATGACGAGCTTCGCGGCGAGCAGCACGTCGTCCCCGATCTCGTGCTTGCCCTCGGCGTCGGCACCCATCGCGTTGATGTGGGTGTGCTCGCCGAGGTCGTCGGCGGAGACGAGCGGGTCCTCGACCGGAGTCACCGTCGAGAGCACGTCGCAGTGGCCGGCCTCGCTGATGGAGCCGCCGCGGACGTCGAACTCGTCGTCGTAGCGGTCGACGAACCGCTGGACTGCCTCGTCGCGCACGTCGCTGACGACGACCTCCTCGATGGGGCGGACCTCGGCGATGGCGTCGAGCTGGGTGTAGGACTGGACGCCCGCGCCGACGATGCCGAGGCTGGTGGCGTCCTCGACGGCCAGGTGGTCGGTGGCGACGGCGGCGGCCGCACCCGTGCGCTTCATCGTCAGCTCGGTGCCGTCCATGATGGCGAGGGGGAACGCGGTCTCGGGGTCGGAGTAGATCATCGTCCCCATCACCGTCGGGAGGTCGTGGTCCTCGGGGTTGTCGGGGTGGACGTTCACCCACTTGATGCCCGCGGCGTCCCACGTCTCGGCGTTGAGGTACGCCGGCATCGACCGGAAGTCGCCGTTGTACTGCGGGAGGTCGATGTACGACTTCGCCGGCATCTGTGCGTTCCCGTGCTCGTAGGCCGCGAACGCGTCCTCGACCGCGCCGATGACGTCCGGCATCTGCGCGTTCTCGTCGACGTCCTCGCTGCCCAGGAGGAGTGTCTGCATGTCTGGCGGTACTGAATCGCCGTACTTAGTTAAATCGGAACCCGACCACCGGCGAAAACCGACGAGACGTTCACTGGTCGCCGCACTCCGCCCCGCGTCCCCCGTGCCACCGGGACAGCTCGACCGCGGTCGACACCGACGCCCCCTCGTCGGCGGTGACCGGGTTCGTCGACATAATCTCGCGGATCTGCAGACGTCCACATCGACTGCGAGCAGGGAGGTTGCGTTCGGCCACGGTGGGCAGGGGAGGGAGTGGTCGGTCACCGTGGGCCGGGACGGGGCAGTCGCTCTCGGGTCGGCGTCGAAAGAAGTTCGTCGATCAGCTGGCGGTGCGAGGGTCGGATACTGGGTGTGTGAGTGGCCTAGACGGGCTTCACATCGCGCCGCCCATGCCGCCCATACCGCCCATGCCGCCCATGCCGCCGCCGCCCATGCCGCCCGCGGGCGGGCCGCCGGCGTCGCCGCCGTCGTCGGGGTCGACCTGACCGCCGGAGAGGTCGCCCGCGGCGATGACGTCGTCGATGCGCAGGAGCATGACGGCCGCCTCGGTCGCGCTCTCGATGGCCTGGGTCTTCACGCGGAGCGGCTCGACGACGCCCTCCTCCTCCATGTCGATGACGTCGCCGGAGTAGGCGTCGAGACCGGCCGCGTACTCGCCGCCGTCGTGGCGGGAGCGGAGTTCGACGAGGCTGTCGATGGAGTCCAGACCCGCGTTCTCGGCGAGCGTGCGCGGGATGACCTCCAGCGCGTCGGCGAAGGCCTCGACGGCCAGCTGCTCGCGGCCGCCGACGGAGTCCGCGAATTCGCGGAGCTGGAGTGCGATCTCGACCTCGGGTGCGCCGCCGCCGGGGAGGACGGTGCCGTCCTCGATGGTCGCGCGGACCACGCCGAGGGAGTCGTCGATGGCGCGCTCGACCTCGTCGACGACGTGCTCGGTGCCGCCGCGGAGGAGGAGCGTGACGGACTTGGCGTCCTCGACGTCCTCGATGAGGATCTGCTCGTCGCCGCCGACGTCCTGCTGGCTGATGCGGCCGGCGAAGCCGAGGTCGTCGGCCTCGACGTCGTCGACGTTGGCGACGACGCGAGCGCCGGTCGCGCGGGCGATGCGCTTCGCGTCGGAGTCCTTCACGCGACGGACCGCGAGGATGCCCTCCTGTGCGAGGTAGTGCTGGGCCATGTCGTCGATGCCGTCATCGACGAAGACGGCGTCCGCGCCGGCCTCGACGAGCGTGTCGACCATCTCCTTGAGCTGCTTCTCCTCCTGGTCGAGGAACTGCTGGAGCTGGTCGGGGTCCGTGACGTTGACCTCGGCGTCGATCTCGGTCTCGCGGACCTCGAGTGCGTCGTCGACGACGGCGACGTTCGCGTCCTCGACGAAGAACGGCATGTTGTCGTGTGCGCGGACCTTGTCGAGGAGGACGCCGTCCACGAGCTCGGAGTCGTCGACAGAGCCGCCGACGATCTTCTCGATCTTGATGTTCTCGGCGTCGATTCCCTCCTCGTCCTGGACGGCGAGGACGGCGTCGACGACGAGCTCGGCGAGGAGCTCCTTGGAGGACTCCGCACCCTTGCCGGTCATCGCCGTCGCGGCGATCTGCTCGAGGTACTCGCGGTCGTCCTCGTCGACGTCGATGGCGGCGTCGTCGAGGAGCTCCTTGGCCTTCTCTGCGGCCTGACGGTAGCCGTTCGCGATGGTCGTCGCGTGGACGTCCTGCTCGAGGAGGTCCTCGGCCTTCTTCAGGAGCTCACCGGAGACGACGACGGCGGAGGTGGTGCCGTCACCGACCTCGTCCTCCTGGGTCTGGGCGACCTCGACGATCATGTTGGCCGCCGGGTGCTCGATGTCCATCTCCTTCAGGATGGTCACGCCGTCGTTCGTGACGACGACGCTGCCCGTCGAGTCGACGAGCATCTTGTCCATCCCTTTCGGGCCGAGTGTGGTGCGTACGGACTCGGCGACGGCCTTTCCGGCCGTGATGTTCATCGACTGTGCGTCCTTGCCGGACGTTCGCTGACTGTCCTCGGAGAGAACGATGAGGGGCTGATTACCCATTTGCTGAGCCATGGTCGTCCGAATGATTGATTGGCATTCTATAAAAAGGTTTTGTTGGCGGTTCTGAAAAACGCCGGACAGTGCCACAATAGTCCTTGTTATTTGTTGTCATGGGCTGTGGTTTATATACTCTCGTCGTGGACGGCGCTGGCGCTTCCCGATGCGGCTGGGCGACGAGAGAACGTCGGCAGGGCTGGCGGTCGCGGTTCAGGTCCCACCGGGGTACCGGTGGTAGTCCATCCCCTTGCGCTTCAGCTCGTTGTGCTTCCGTTCGAGGAAGGCGTAGACGGAGCCGTGCGGTGCGCCGTCGAGCAGTCGCTCCGCGGCCTCGCGGACGATCTGGACCTGCTCCGGCCCGCCGATGACGCCCAGCGTCGAGCCGTAGATGACGACGCTCGCGCCCGTCAGCTCCTCCATCAGCTCCCTGGTTCGGCCGTCCTCGCCGATGAGCCGGCCCTTCTTTCGCTTGCGGTCGCGCTTGTTGCGCGCCGCCGCGTCGATGTCGATGAGGTCGAACATCCGCATGTCGTCGTCGAGTAACGTCAGGGCGTCCTCCGGGGGGAAGCCGCGGCCGATCGCCTGGACGATGTCGGGGGCCTTCAGCGCGTCCACGGGGTCACCCACCTGCTCGATGGCGACGGAGCCGTTCTCCGAGTCGATGTCCAGCCTGACACCGGCCCGGTTCTCGATCCGTCGCATCGTCTCACCGCCCTCGCCGATCAGCACGCCGATGCGGTCCTGCGGAATCTTCACGTGCTGCTGCATGGAACGGCGTAGAACGCGGACGCGTTTAAGACTTCGGCAGTGGAGTTTTCGTGTGTCTCGGCTGTTCTGACGAGTGTTCGTTGTAATCGTTTCTGTCGGGTGAACTGTAGGAACAGACTCGACCCCGAACAGCCAGAAAGACCCTCCATCGACGAGAACAGGTAGCTCCGAAAACAGCCAGAAAGCCCCGGCCGTCTCGACTCGGGAGACTCGCTGTCGTTCGAAAGAGCGCTCCGCGCTCTTTCGTGATGACGAGAGAGCTTCGCTCTCTCGAACCACGGTCCTCGTACCTGCGGTCCTTTCGTCGTCTGCCGTCGTCGAGACGGCCGCCCCTTTCAGTCCCACCCGACCGCGACCGCACCTCGTACCTCCCCAACCGACTGCGATGCTCAGTCGCTAGCGCTCCCTCCGCTTCTCGCCCCTCGCGCGAGCGTCGGCGAACGGCCTCGCAAGGCTCGGCACGTTCGCCAGTCGCGCGCCACCCGGTTGATTCTTCGCTACCGCCCACCAAAGTTTACAAATATTATAAACTTTGGCGGTTCGGGCGACACCCACGAGCGCCCGAACCGGAACCGAGTCGTGTCACAGACAGGGGCAGAACGCGAAGCGACCGAAGGACAGTTGGGTCCAGAGCACCCAAATCAACGTAATGAGCACGCAGGACATCGAGCCACTCGACGTCGAGCGGATCCGCGAGGACTTCCCGATCCTCGACCGGACGGTCGGCGACGACGTGCCGCTGGTCTACCTCGACAACGGGGCGACGAGCCAGACGCCGGAGCAGGTCGTCGAGAGCATCGTCGACTACTACTACGGCTACAACGCGAACGTCCACCGCGGCGTCCACCAGCTGAGCCAGGAGGCGTCCATCGCGTACGAGGAGGCCCACGACCGCGTCGCGGAGTTCATCGGCGCGGACGGGCGCGAGGAGGTCGTCTTCACGAAGAACACGACGGAGGCGATGAACCTGGTCGCGTACGCGTGGGGGATGGCGGAGCTGGGCCCCGGAGACGAGGTCGTCCTCACGGAGATGGAGCACCACGCCTCGCTGGTCACCTGGCAGCAGGTCGCGAAGCGCACCGGCGCGGAGGCGAAGTTCATCCCCATCGACGAGGACGGCATGCTGGACATGGACGCCGCGGCCGAGCTCATCACGGACGACACGAAGCTGGTCAGCGCGGTCCACGTCTCGAACACCCTCGGGACGGTCAACCCCGTCGCGGAACTGGCGGACCTGGCCCACGAGCACGACGCCTACGCGTTCATCGACGGGGCGCAGGCGGTGCCGACCCGCCCGGTCGACGTGGGGGCTATCGACGCCGACTTCTACGCCTTCTCGGGGCACAAGATGGCCGGGCCGACCGGTATCGGGGTCCTCTACGGGAAGGAGGCCATCCTCGACGACATGCAGCCGTACCTCTACGGCGGCGACATGATACGGAAGGTCACCTACGAGGACTCGACGTGGAACGACCTCCCGTGGAAGTTCGAGGCGGGCACGCCGCTCATCGCGCAGGCGGTCGGCCTCGACGCGGCCATCGACTACCTCGACGACATCGGCATGGAACGCGTCCAGCGCCACGAGGAGCGCCTCGCGCGCTACGCCTACGAGCGTCTCTCGGAGTTCGACGACGTGGAGATATACGGCCCGTCGCCGGACCAGGGGCGGGGCGGCCTCGTCGCGTTCAACGTCGGGAGCGTCCACGCCCACGACCTCGCGAGCATCGTCAACGACCACGGCGTCGCCATCCGCGCCGGCGACCACTGCACCCAGCCGCTGCACGACACGCTGGGCGTCACCGCCTCCGCCCGCGCGTCGTTCTACATCTACAACACCGAGAGCGAGATCGACACCCTCGTCGACGCCATCGACGACGCCCGGCAGCTGTTCGCCTGAGCGCCGGACCACTTTCACCCCGCCATCGGACCGTTTTTGCCACTGGCACCGGTGCCCGAAGCCATGGACGTCCCCGCCCTCCGCGAGCGCGCCGAGACGTACTTCGGCGGGCTCGCCCCGACCCACGACTGGCACCACGTCGAGCGCGTGGTCGAGAACGCCCGGACCCTCGCCGCCCGGACCGACGCCCCGGTCGACGAGGAGACCCTGCTCGCCGCCGCCTGGCTCCACGACATCGGTCGGAAGCGCGAGGCAGACGGCGAGATCGCCGACCACGCGGAGTGGGGCGCGGCGGAGGCGCGGCGCATCCTCGACGCGCAGGACGTCCCCGCCGGAACCGTCGACGCCGTCGCCCACTGCATCCGCGCCCACCGCTTCTCGAACGACGTCGAGCCCCGGAGCTACGAGGCGGAACTGCTCTCCGACGCGGACAACCTCGACGCCATCGGCGCGGTCGGGCTCGCCCGCACCTTCGCCTACGCCGGGGAGCACGGGCACACCCTCCACGACCCCGAGCTGCCGCCCGAGGCGGACGACTCCCCGGCCGGGGAGACGTCGTTCAACCACGTCCACAAGAAACTGCTCCGCATCGAGGACCGCATGTACACAGATGCGGGCCGCACGATGGCCGCCGACCGCCACGCCTTCCTCGAGACGTTCGTCGACCGTTTCGAGCGCGAGGTCGCCGGCGAGCACTGAGACCGCGGCCGTCGGCGGCTCCTGCCGCGCCTACTCCGCTTCCCGCCGTCGCCGTCTCGCCAGCCCGGCGGCCGCGCCGACGCCCGCGAGCGCCGCGAGGACACCGAAGCCGGGCGAGCCGCCGTCGTCGCTGGCGTCGGTGGTGGTTCCCGGCGTGTGAGAGGCCGGCGTGACGGGACCGTCGTCGGTCGTCCCTGCCGTCCCGCCCTCGCCGCCGCCGGCATCCGGCGGGCGGGTGGTCGGCGTGTCGGCGTTGCCGCCCGGTTCCTGACCGGGCACCGGCCGGGGCTCCATCGTCGGCGCGGGCTCGCCCTCGCCCTCGGGTTCGGGGAACACGAACAGACGCGCGTCGACCCCCTGCTGGCGCTCCTCGCGGCCGTTCTCGGGGTTCTGGTAGCTCGCGCCGACGAACCCCTCGTGGATGGGCTCGGCCGTCCAGAAGCTCGTCGTCTCGTCCGCGCGCCAGCCGCCGAGGAGTCGCGGTGCGGTCGGGTCGCCCACGTCGTACACCCGGACGCCGCCGCCGTACCAGGAGGTGTAGAGCCGGTCGCCGTCGACGCCGAAGTTGTGCGCGGTCGCGCCGTCGTTGTCCGGCGGCGGTGCGAGGATGGTCTCGCGGGTGGGGTCGTCGCCCATCGACCAGAGCTCGATGCCACCTGGGCCGCCGTCGTGCTCGGGCGTGTCCTCGCGGTCCCAGGCCTCCTTGCCGACGTACAGCGCCGAGCCGTCGGCGCTGGGCTGGACGTAGTGTGCGTTGCCGGGCAGTTCGACGAACTCGGACGTGAAGCCGTCACCGACGTCGGCGAGATACTCGGCGGAGTGCTCGCCGAGCTTCGCCACCGCGCTCGGGTTCGCGGGGTCGCTCACGTCGACGACCCAGGTGCCGGCGTCCCAGTAGGCGACGTACAGCGTGTCGTCCTGGACGTACACGTCGTGACAGGAGAGGGAGTTCCGACCGGCGTCCCGCCACGCCTCGTCCTCGTGGACGGCGGACCACTCGCCGACCTGCTCCGGCGAGTCGCCGGTCACGTCGTAGATCATCGTCGGCTCGTTCGGCACGCCGCTGCCGGTGAGGTAGGCGTGCGTACCGTCGAAGAAGCAGTTGTGGATGCCGTGGTTCGTCGGCTGGAACGCGAGCCGCTCGGGGTTCGCGGGGTCTTCCACGTCGTAGAGGAAGAACCCGGAGAGCTCGCTCCGCCCGCCCGCGTTCGGGCCGGCGACGACGAGCCGGTCGTCGGCGTACTTCACGTCGTAGATTCGCTGCATGGGCCCCTGCCCGTCGTGGGTCAGCCCACGTTCCTCGGACAGCAGTGCGGGGTTCGCGGGGTCGCTCACGTCGACGGTCGCGAAGCCGTCGCGGGTCGCCGCGAAGACGGTCTCGCCGTCCTCGCTCACGACGGCCTCGCAGACGCCCTCGATGGCGAGCTCCGCGGTCGGTTCGAGCGGCGTCTCCTGTGCTGTCGGTCGCGCCGCGGTGACGGTCGTCCCGGTGACGCCCGCGGTGGCGAGCCCCGCCAGTCCGGTGAGGACGCCACGGCGGCAGACACCACGGGTGGGGTCGGAGGGGTCGTCTGTCGGGTGGGGTGCCATACGCCCTCAGACGGTGGACCGGGACAAGTGTGTGTCCCAACCTCAAAGGCCCGTTTGACTCTCCTGCCCCGCTGCGGAACCCTTTTCCACCGAACTCCCCTATCACGGGATAACAATGGGACCTGGCTCGGACATGTACCGGCAGCAGATCCTCGACCACTACAAGAACCCCCGGAACTACGGGGAGATCGAGGACGCCACGTTCACCCACGTCGGCGAGAACCCGATGTGCGGCGACGAGATCCGTATCGACGTGAAGCTCGAGGACGACGGTGAGACCATCGCGGGCGCGGCCTTCCGTGGCGACGGTTGTGCCATCTCGCAGGCCGCCGCGAGCATGTTCTCGCAGGAGGTCCGCGGGAAGACGCTCGACGAGCTCGACGAGATGGACCGCGACGACGTGATCGACATGCTCGGGGTCGACATCTCCCCGATGCGCGTGAAGTGTGCGGTGCTCGCGGAGAAGGTGGCACAGGACGGTGCGGACATCTACCGCGGCGAGCTCGATCTGGAGCGGACGACGACGGAAGAGGACACCGAGGACGAGTAAGCGGGGCGGACGAGGCTGTTCTCACGCGGAGCCGAGGGCCCTGGCAATGGCGACCAGATGGCCCAGTCCCTCCTTCACCTCGGGGTCGCGGGTCGCCTTCACGAGCCCGAGCGCGCCGACCGGCTCGGGCTCCTCGGCGCTGGCGTCGCCGACCGCCTCGAGTATGCGCTCCAGTCCACGGACGGTCTCCGGCTCGGCGGCGGTATCGGCGAGCTCGCCGAGCCCGCTGCTGGTGCTGGCGAGGCGCATCACCATCTCGTCGTCCAGCGCGCCGTTCGCGAGCGCCAGCAGGTCCGACAGCGCGGCGAGGTCGTCGAGCGTCCCGTTGCGCTGGAGTTCGGCGACCGTGGCCATGGCGTCGGCGAGGTCGTCGCCGTCGCGGCCGACCGCCTCGGCGAGCTGGACGGTCTCGTCCGTCGCCATCGCGTCGGCGGACTCGGCGAGCGTGCTGCCGGTGCCGGCGAGGCGGGTGACCATCTCGTCGTCCAGCGCGCTCGTCCCGAGTTCGAGCACGTCGAGCAGCTCGTTCACCCGGTCGAGCCGGGCGACGAACTCCGCGACGGCCTCGGGGTTCCGTTCGATGGCCTCGGTGAGTTCCTCGGCCTCGAGCTCCTGTGGGGATTCTGCCATCGTCGTCACCTCAGAGCAGCCCCCTGGCGGTCAGCCAGTAGGTTTCGTTGTACGCGAGCTTCGCCCAGTGGACTGGCCGGGACTCGTCGCGCAGCTCGGGGGTGTGCTCGTAGTCGAACTCGACGAAGGTCGCCTCGTCCATGCCCGCCTCGATGAAGCAGACGGTCTTGCCGTCGAACGTCGCCGTCGGGAGCTGACCGCGGACCTCGCTGGCGATGCGGTCCGCGACGACGTCGGCCTCGTAGTGGGCGACGGAGCCGGCCTTGCTGGTCGGCACGTCGGCGGCGTCGCCCATGGCGTACACGTCCTCGGCGTGTTCGGCCTCGAGGGTGTGTCTGTCGACGGCGACCCAGCCGTCGTCGCCGAGGCCGGAGCCGGTGACGAGGTCGTCGCCCGCGTGGGGTGGGATGGCGACGAGCAGGTCGTAGTCGAGCTCCTCGCCCTCCATCGACCTGATGACGCCGGCTTCGGGGTCGACCTCCTCGGCGTTGAAGAAGGTCTCCGTGTGGATGTCCCGCTCCGCGAACCGGGGCTCCATCCAGTCGGAGACGGGTTCGAGCCCGTGCAGGCGCATGATGGGGTAGGTGTACGTGATATCCACCTCGTCGCGGATGCCGCGCTGGCGGAACCACTCGTCGGCCATGAGCGTGAACTCGACCGGTGCGGCCGGGCACATGTGCGGGACGCCGACGACGCTGAGCACGAGGTGACCGCCCTCGAACTCCGCGAGCGCGTCCCGGAGTTCCTCGGCACCATCGGGGCCGTAGAAGTGGTGGCCGCCCTCGACGAGGCCCGGTACCTCGTCGGGCACCAGCTTCGCGCCGGTCGCGAGCACCAGATGGTCGTACGACAGCCTGTCGCGGCCGTCCTGCAGCTCGATGGTCTTCGCGTCGGTGTCGATGCCGACGACGCGGTTGATCTCCAGGTCGACCCGCCGGTCGACGAGGTCCGCGAGCGGGCGGACCGCGTCCTCGACGGTCTTCTTCCCGAACGGGACGTACAGGTACGTCGGCTTGTAGACGTGGTCGGGGGAGTCGTTGACCAGCGTCACCTCGACCTCGCCGGCTTCGACCTCGCTGTCGAGGTCCTCGACGAGCCGGTTGGCCAGTACGGTGCCGCCGGTGCCGCCCCCGACGATGACGATCCGGGTCATGGGTCAGGCCTTCTCGACGTAGATGCTCCAGTAGTCGTCGTGCTCGACGGTCTCCAGCAGCTCGTGGCCGGCCTTCTCGACCCACTCGGGCACGTCCGTGACCGAGCCACGGTCGGAGGTCTGCAGTTCGAAGACGGTGCCGCTGTCTGCCTTCTTGACCTTCCCGATGAGGTCCATCAGGGGGCCGGGGCAGCCGGCACCGCGGGCATCGATCGTTACGTCGGCGGTGAGTTGTTCGCTCATTGTTGGATGTCTCGTGGTTTGGGTAGCGTTGTGTTCGGTGGGCGGTGCGCTGACCGACGGTCGGCCTCAGACGAATATCACCTGCTTGTCGGCGGCCTTCGTCAGGAAGCCTGAGACGCCGAGCTCGTCGTCGAAGATGTCGACGTAGTCGTCGAGCTCGCGGCCCCACATCTCCATGGCCATCGTGCAGGCGTAGAGGTTCATCGGGCCCATGTCCCTGGCGTCACGGAACTGCTCCGTGAACAGGGGAACCTCCGTCTCCTCGCTCGTCAGCATCGCCTCCCCGAGCGGTCCCGTCGTGAAGTCGCGGGTCTCGACGACCTCGTGTTCGAACGGACGCAGCCCGTTCATCGTCACGAACACGTCGACCGGGATGTCCGAGGCCGCGGCGATGGAGCCGATGATGCTGGCGGCGGTGATCTTCTCGAACTCGTCCGTCGCGATGACGATCGCGTAGCCGTTCATGGTGTCTTCACGGTTGGTACTTCGCCGCCGCCGACTATAGTATTGCAGTGTAATTCCAAAACTGTGGGAAACAGCCTTCGCCACGTGGGCCGGGACGACCAGGCCGGGCTTCCCGTCGACGCCGACAGCTACCCTGCAGTGCTCTGCGGCGGCGTCATGAAGTAGTCAACGACCACAACCGCCACCGCGAGCACGACGCCGCCGACGAACTGGCCCTGGAAGCCGACGCCGTCGAGGAAGTGACCGTACCGCAGGAACCAGATGCCGAGGAAGGCGTATCCGAAGGCGGCGTAGCCGAGCGCGACGCGTTCGACGACGGCGCTCGCACGGCCGAGGCCGACCCAGACGCCGACGGCGGCGGCGACCCCCGCGAACAGCCCGCCGAACACCCCGATGATGCCGCCCGGGATGTCGGGGATCACCGAGAGGATGGCCGCGCCGACGAGCAGGAACGTGGTCGTGCCGCTGCCGAGCGCGACGAGGAGGCGTCGAGGGTTCATACCAGTCGGTACGCGAGCAGGCGTCGAAAAGCTACCGTCGGGGTCGGTCGCGTTACTCGGGCCGGAGACCGCCGTCCTGTACGCGCATCACGGCCTCGCCGTCGGCGAGGTTCGGCGCGTCCACGAGGCGGACGATGCGCTTGTCACCCTTGGACTTGCGGAGGTACATCCGGAAGGTGGACTTGTGGCCGAGGATGTTGCCACCGATGGGCTGGGTCGGGTCGCCGAAGAACGAGTCGGGGTTCGAGGCGACCTGGTTCGTCACGACCACGGCGCAGTTGAACAGGTTGCCGACCTTGTCGAGGTCGTGGAGGTGCTTGTTGAGCTTCTGCTGGCGCTCGGCGAGTTCGCCACGGCCGACGTACTCGGCGCGGAAGTGGGCGGTCAGCGAGTCGACACAGAGCAGGCGGACCGGCCACTCGCCGTCCTCGTGTTCGCCGGCGAGCTCCTGTGCCTTCTCGGCGAGCAGCATCTGGTGGTTGGAGTTGAACCCCTTCGCGACGTGGGTCTTGTCGAGGAAGTCGTCGACGAGCTCGTCCATCGTCTCCTCGTCGTCGGGCGACCCCTCGATGCCGCGGTCCTCCAGGGTGGCCTCGATGGCCTCCTCGGGGAGCCCACGGACCATGTCGTCGATGCGCTCCGGGCGGAACGTGTCCTCGGAGTCGATGAAGATGACCGAGCCGCGCAGCCCACCGACCTCCTTCGGGAGCTGGACGTTCACGGAGAGCTGGTGTGTGACCTGGGACTTGCCGGCCCCGAACTCGCCGTACACCTCGCTGATGGACTGGGTCTCGATGCCGCCGCCGAGGAGCTCGTCCACCTCGTCGATCTGCCAGCTGAGCTTGCCGATCTCGTTGCGTCGTTCGAGCACCTGCGAACCGGTCTCGAAGCCGCCGATGTCGGCCTCCTCGCGGGCGGCCTGGACGATGTCCGCTGCGCTGGACTCGCCGACGTCGGCCGTGTTCGATAGCTCGGAGGGGGCCGCGACCGCGATGCCCTGGAAGGAGTCGAAGCCTGCGTCGCGGAGCTTGTCTGCCGTTGCCGGTCCCACGCCGGGGAGTTTCTCGAGGTCTGCGTCTGCCATACCAGTCCGTGAGTCCCGATGGGTGATAAAGCCCCGTAAACAGGGAAGTGAAAGTGAAAGTGGAACGTGGCGGCGGGGTGGATCCGCTGGCGGGGCGAGGGATTAAACCGGAAGAAGGGGCGAGACGGTCAGTTGTGGTCGGCTCGCGGGCCGACGCGCGGGTCGACCAGCGCGAGCGCGAGATCGCCGAGCAGGCGGACGGCGACGACGGCCGCGGTGAACAGTACCACCAGCGTCGCGGCGAGCGGGAAGTCCCAGAGAGTGCTCGCACGGAGGAACAGGAAGCCGAGGCCTCCGTCCGACGGTGCGAGCACGGTCTCGATTACGACGACGGCACCGACGAGGTAGGTCGCGTCGTCGGCGACACGCCGGAGGTGCGTCAGCAGCGCGACGGGTGCGAGGTGGCGCAGACAGACCGTCCGCCGGGAGAGCCCCTTCGCGCGGGCGGCGTCGACGTGGCCATCCCGTCGGGCCTTGCGAACGGCACGCGAGACGGCCCTGACCCGCGAGGCGACGAGCGTGCCTGCGGCGATTACGGCGGCGACCGCGAGCAGACTGCCACGGCCCGAGAGTGTTTCGCCCCCGAAGACGGCAACGAAGAGAGCCGCGACGAGGAAGTTCGGCGTCGTCCGCCCGAACAGGGGAAGGGTCTCCAGGGCGGCACCGACACGACCGTCGCGGGTCCCGACGACGAGGCCGACGGGCACGGCGACGACGGTGACGAGGGCGAGCGCCCCGGCGACGACGACCGCGGTGTTCGGGGCGGCCTCGACGAGGAGCGCTTCCGCGGGGCCCTCCGCGAGGAAGAACGGCTTCCCGGGGTCGAGCACGAGGAGCCGGTCCACGTAGGTCAGGTACCCCGTGACCGGGTCGGCGTCGACGCCGAGCTGCTGGGCAATCGGCTGTTTGTTGACGGGCCCGATGTCGAGCTCGTCGAGAGGGGAGGCCGGGCCAAGCCGGGTGGCCGCGAAGCAGACGCTTACGGCCGTAAGGAGGCCCATCCCGGCGACGGCGATGCGGGCGGCGAGGTAGCGCCGCGGGTTCGTGGGGTGGAGGGCGTCGCGGTGCATCGTGCGAGGACCTCACAGTCCTCGGACAAAAAGGTCGGGCTACCGACGGCCGGCTCGCGGGCCGACGCGCGGGTCGACCAGCGCGAGGGTGAGGTCGGCGAGCAGGCGGACCGCGACGACGACAGCCACGAACAGCACGAGGAGCGTCGCGGCGAGCGGGAAGTCGCCCTGGATGCTCGCCTGGAAGAACAACTCGCCGAGGCCGGCGTACTGGCTGTCGGTCGGTGTCGGGACGATGGTCTCGACGACGAGCACGGCACCGACGAGGTACGCCGCGTCGTCGGCGACCCGCCGGAGGTGGGTCAGCAGCGCGACGGGCGCGAGGTGCCGCCAGAAGACGGTGTGGCGGGAGAGCCCCTTCGCGCGGGCGGCGTCGACGTGTCCGTCGCGTCGTGCCTCGCGCACCGCGCGCGAGACGGCCCTGATGCGGGTGCCGACCAGCGCGGACGCGACGACGACGGTGGTGAGCGCGAGCACCGGGGGCCGCGCCGGTTCCCCGCCGGGCCAGAGCAGTGCCACCGCGAGGACAGCGGATATGAGGTTCGAGCTGCTCCGACCGAGGACCGAGCCGTTCTCGACGGCCGCCCCGAGGCGACCGTCACGCAGGCCCGCGGCGAGACCGACCGGAACGGCGACGACGGTGACGAGGCAGAACGCCCCGACGGCGACCAGCGCGGTGTTCGGAAGCGCGTCGGCGAGGAGCGGGCCGGCCGGGCCACGGTCGAGCACCCACGCGTTGCCGAGGTCGAACGTGAGGAGTCGCTCGACGTACAGCGCGTACTCCGCACCCAGGGGTGCGGTGATGTGGAGCGTCTCGCGTACCTCCTCGACCGGCGGAAAGCCCATCGTGATAACGACCGCGGGGTCGAGCGGCCCGAGCCGGAACGCGGCGAAGCAGACGCTCGCCGCGGTGAGCAAGCCGAGTGCGGCGACCGTGAGGCGGGCGACGAGGTAGCGCCACGGGTTCGTGGGGTGGAGGGCGTTGTGTCGCATCGTGGGGTGGAGTGACACACCGAGGCGGAAAAAGTGTCCGGGGTCCCGTCGGTGTCACGGCCGCCGAGAGCTGTGACCCGTCACCCGGTGCGTCTCACTCCCACGGATGGGTCCCGCCACTGCTCGGCCACAGCGGGTACCAGTACTGCTTGTCCGTCTCGATGTCGAGTTCGCCGTCCAAGTTGCTCTCCAGCTTGAACTCGACGGCGTCGTCGCGCTCCTGGCCGCCCCGTGGCGCGAACGGGTAGTACGCACCGCGGCGGAACGAGTAGATCCAGTAGGCGGTGCGGTCGTCGTTGGCGAAGCCGAAGACGGCGGCGAGCAGCCGGGAGCCGTAGTCGCGCTCGATGAACGTGTCGGCGGCGAAGTGGATGCTGGTGACGAGGTCCTCGGGGTCGTCGTCGTGGAGGACGACCCACTGGTAGCCGTGGTCGTCCTCGCGCAGGTCGAAGTCGGTGCCCGTCTCCTCGGAGCCGGCCGCGAGGATGTCCTCGACCTCGCGGACGGCATCGGCGAAGTCCGTGCTGTCGACGCCGGAGAAACAGAGCGCGGCGTCGCCGGTGGAGTCGTAGCCGAGCTCGGTCGCCATCGTGATGTACGCCGTGCTCATCCCGAACAGGTCCTCGGGGTCGGCGTCGCGGGCGGCGTCGGCCTCGGCGCGGGTACCGAGCATCTCGCGGATAGAATCGAACAGCCCCATGTCCGGCGAGAAGAGCGGAACCGCCTTAGGCCTCCCTATCGCGGTGCCCGGTCGTCCCCGCCGGTCGCGCCCACGTCCCAGATGGTCCGGCCGCCGATGAGCGCGGCGAGGACGCCGACGAGCGCGACCAGCGGCGAGACGACGGTGTCGACGCGGTCGAACAGGCCCTGGGTGGCGAACACCTGGACGTGGTACACCCGGCCGTCGAGGCGGACGTAGTCGGCCTCGATGAGCGGGACGACGGCGGCGCTCTGGGCCCCGCGCCACCGGGTCGCCCGGTCGCCGTCGACGGCCTCGCGCAGGGTCGTCCGGGCGGGGTCGTCGATGGCCGAGGCGTTCGTCACCTCGTCCTCGGCGACGCCCCCGTCCGCGGGCTCGGCGACCACCTCGACGGTCGTGTCGCCGGGGTTCAGCCCGAGGTAGAGGGGGTGGGCCGCGACGAGGAGGCCGACGACGAGCAGTGCCGCCCCGGCGCGCGCCCGGTCCATCGGTTCAGGCCGCCTCCATCTCGCGTTCGAGCTGCTGGAGCCGGTCGATGCGGCGTTCCATCGAGGGGTGCGTGCTGAACAGACGGGTGATGGTGCCGCCGCTGACCGGGAAGATGAAGAACGCGTTCATCTCGGCCTGCTCGCGCATGTCCTCCTTCGGGGCCCGCTCCATCCCGCCGGAGATGCTGGCGAGCGCGGACGCCAGCGCCGCGGGCTTGCCGGTGATGACCGCCGCACCGCGGTCGGCGGCGAACTCCCGGTAGCGCGACAGCGCGCGGATGAGCAGGTAGGAGATGATCCAGACGACCAGCGAGACGGCGATGGCGACGAAGACGCCGCCGCCGTTGCGGTTCCGCCCGCCCCCGCCGAAGAAGAAGCCGAAGCGGACGACGAGGAACGCGATGGTCGAGAGGAACGACGCGACCGTCATCACCATCACGTCGCGGTTCTTCACGTGGGCGAGCTCGTGGGCGATGACGCCCTCCAGCTCCTCTTCGTTCAGCGTCCGCATCAGGCCGGTCGTCACGGCGACGGCCGAGTGCTTCTGTGAGCGCCCGGTCGCGAACGCGTTGGGCACCTGCGAGTCGACGACCGCGACCTTCGGGACGGGGACGTCCGCCTGCTGGGAGAGCCGGCGGACCATCCCGTGCAGCTCGGGGTACTCGTCCTCGCTGACCTCCTTCGCGCCCATGCTCCACAGCGTGAGCTTGTCGCTGAAGAACCACTGCGCGCCGGAGAACAGCGCGAACACCATGATGATGCCGGTGAACCCGAACCCGAGGTACACCGACAGTGCGCCGATGAAGACCAGATACACCGCCGTCAGCAGGAACATCGTGACGAACATTCGGAACCGGAGCCCCCAGTCCGCTTTCCATTGCATGTTCGCAGGGAAGGGTCGAGCGGTCTAAAGTTCGTCGCCGTCCGGTGGTCAGCCGAGCGTCAACACGACGGCGAGGAGGCCACCAGAGAAAAGACCGGCGCCGAGCAGGAGGAACCCGAGCTGGAGGCGGCCCGGCAGGCCCGCCGAGTCCGCCCGGAACGAGGTTGGGTCTGTCACGTCGAACCCACCCTGTATGCCTGCCTCGACGGTATCGATACCGCTGTTGTTCGTCGAGAACGCCAGTACACCGACGCCGAACCCGACGAGCGTGGACACGAGGGCGACGTTCGCAACCGCGTCGACGACGCTTCCGGTCCCCATGGCCGTGAGGACGACGGCCGCGCCGCCGAGTACCAGCGTGGTGCAGAGGACACCGCCAACGAGCGTGTACCGGAGTACCAGCGGAACGAGGCGTTTCAGACCCATGGTGGCGTGTAGCACTGTCCGCTGGATTACTGTTCTCCTGACCGGTCACCCGGATGGGAATCATCCGCCCATCGCCGAATCCCGCGCTTTATAGGGTAGACCGGCCTACGAGCCGGCAATGACCGACCAGCGCTCCTTTTGCCCCCGCTGCGGGGAGCCGATGTCCGACGCGGCCGCCAGCGACCCGCTGGGCAAGTCCGACGTGGGCGTCTGCGACGACTGCTACTTCGACCAGTTCGAGCTCGTCGACGCACCGGAGCGCATCGAGGTGCGCGTCTGTGCCACCTGCGGTGCCGTCTTCCGGGGCCGTCGCTGGGTCGACGTGGGTGCGGAGGACTACACCGACGTGGCCGTCGAGGTGGTCTCGGAGGCCCTCGCGGTCCACGTCGACGCCGAGGACGTGTCGTGGCAGGTCCAGCCCGAGCAGATCGACCAGAACACCATCCGGATGCACTGCCTGTTCTCGGGTATCGTCCGGGGCCAGTACCGCGAATCGGAGGTGACGGTCCCCGTCCGGATCGCCCGGCAGACCTGCACCCGGTGTGGCCGCATCGCCGGCGACTACTACGCCTCCATCGTGCAGGTCCGAGCGGTCGACCGGACGCCCGACAGCGAGGAGATCGAGCGCGCGAAGGAGATCGCGAACATGGTCGTCGACCGGATGGAGGCGACGGGCGACCGCAACGCCTTCGTCACGGAGATGGGCGAGACCGACGACGGCCTCGACGTGAAGGTCTCGACGAACAACATCGGCAAGCAGATCGCCGCGAAGGTGATCGAGGAGTTCGGCGGGGCCTGGACCGACCACGAGACGCTCGTCACCGAGGACGAGGACGGCAACGAGGTGTACCGGGTCACCTACGCCGTGCGCCTCCCGCCGTACCGCCCGGGTGACATCATCGAACTCGAGGACGACGACGAGGGGCCGGTGCTCGTCAGCAGCGTCCGCGGCAACCTGAAGGGCGTGCGGGTGACGACCGGCGAGCGCTACGAGGCCAGCTACGAGGAGGGCGACGCCCCCGACGCCCGCAAGCTCGGGACCGTCGAGGACGGCGTCGAGACCTCGCTGGTGGCCGTCGAGGACGAGCACTCGGTGCAGGTGCTCGACCCGGAGACGTACCAGGCGAAGACCATCGCCCGCCCGGACTACTTCGAGGACGACGGCGACACCGTCCGCGTGCTCAAGAGCCGCGCCGGCCTGCACGTCCTCCCGCCCGAGGACGACGAGGACGACTGGTGGTGACGCGATGACGGGCGAGGACGACGCGGACGCCGACGGAACGGACACCGGGCGGGAGACGGACCACCTCCCCGAAGTCGAGGACGCCACGGCCGACGGCCCGCTCGCCGCCGTCGTCGCGAGGGAGCGCGCCGAGGTCGCCATCGCCAGTCTGCGCGAGGAAGGCGTGTACGACGACGACCGACGGGTCCAGCCGGTGCCGGGGGAGCAGGTCGCGCTGCCGGTGACCGAGCCGCCGACGGAGACCGGCGTCCGCCGCGTCGTCCGCCAGACGGACCCCGAGCCGCGTGCGCCGGACCTCGCGACGCTCCTGCGCGAGCGCGGCTGGGACGACGAGGCCGTCGAGCGCGCCCCGTCGTCGTGGGCCGTCGTCGGCACCGTTGTCCTCGTCTCGCTCGCCGACCTCGACGGGGACGAGGAGCAGGCCGTCGGCGAGGCGCTGCTCGAACTGCACGGCGAGGCCGACACCGTCTGCGCCCGCGAGGGCGTCGACGGCGAGCTCCGGGAGCCGAGCGTCCGGGTCGTGGCCGGCCTCGGCGACACCGAGACGGTCCACGTCGAGCACGGGACCCGGTACGGGCTGGACCTCTCCAAGGTGATGTTCTCGCCGGGCAACCAGGGAGAGCGCGTCCGCATGGGCGAGGTCACCGACGAGGGCGAGCGCGTGCTCGACATGTTCGCCGGCATCGGCTACTTCGCACTCCCGATGGCCCGCGCCGGGGCGTCGGTGACGGCGGTGGAGAAGAACCCCGACGCGTTCCGCTACCTCGGCGAGAACGCCGCCACCAACGCGGTCCTCGACCGGATGGAGCTCGTCCTCGGGGACTGCCGCGACGTCGAGGCGACGGCCGACCGGGTCGTGATGGGCTACTACGACGCCGTCGAGCCGGCACCAGTCGGTCCGGACGGCGACGACCCGGACGGCGACGGCGACCGGAGCTACCTCGACGCCGCGTTCGACGCGGTCGTCCCGGGTGGCACGCTCCACGTCCACGCGACCGAGCCCGCCGACGACCCGTGGAGCCACCCCGTCGCGCGGCTGGCGGAGGTCGCTGCCGGACACGACCGAACGCTGGCGGTGCTCGACCGTCGGGAGGTAAAGAGCCACAGCGAGGGGGTCGTCCACGTCGTCGTCGACGCGCGGGTCGGGTAGCCGGGGACGACCTACCCGAACAGCCGGTCGAGCAGGCTCTGCTTGCCCGGGCGCTCGGCGAGCAGTATCGAGGCGTCCAGCTCTTCGAGCACCTCGAGCCGGAGGCTCCCGGCGACGAGTCGCGTGATGAGGCCGTGCTCGGTCGCGCCGGCCAGCAACATTGTCTTGTCCTGGGCCTCGCGTTCGATGGCCGCCTCGACGTCCCCGGAGTCGTCGACGACGAGCTCCGCGTCGCCCAGTCCGTGCTCGGTGGCCCAGTCGGTCAGGAACGTCTCGCCGGCGTCGTGCTCCGCTGCCCCGTCGACGACGTGCAGCAGCGTCACCTCGGCCCCGACGGTCGTCCGGAGCGCGGCGGCGACCTCGCCGCTCAGCTCCGAGTGGGGGCTGTCCGCGACCGGGACCAGTATCTGCGACTCGTCCAGCTCGTGCTCGTTCAGCACGAGGAGGTCCGAGGGGAGCTGCCGGGTCAGTTCGCTCAACGGCCGGTCGGTGCGGACGGCCCGCCAGATGGGGTCGTCCCAGCCGAGCAGCGTCAGGTCGGCATCCTTCCGGCGGGCGATGTCGAATATCTCGTCGAACGACCGGTGCGAGACGACCGTCGAGGTCTCACAGATCACGTCGTACCCCCCGATGCGGTCCCGCATGCCGTCGAGGAGCGCGTCCGACTCGGAGACGATGCGGCGCCGCTGTGTCCGGTCGTAGGCGCGTGCGCGCCGCTCGGGAACCTGCACGACGTGGACCACGTGGACGGAGGCGTTCTCGTGGGCGCTGGCGATACGGCAGGCCAGGTCGACGAGCCGGGAGTCGGTCCGCGGGTTCGAGATCGGGACGAGCACGCGGTAGTCGACGGGGCCCTCGCTGGCGGTCGTGCTGTGGATGAGCGGGACGTACGACCGGCCGACGAAGCCGCCGAACAGCCACTCGCGCAGCGAGAGCTGTCGGGACGCGCCCTCGAACCGGGCGGACTCGAGTCGGGACTTCGTCGTCTGGAAGTAGTTGACGATGGTCACCAGCACGACCCCGCCGACGGTGTTGCCGAGCAGCACCGGGATCACGAAATCGGTGAGCCCGACCCACAGCGCGAGGTCGTCGCGGAAGACGAGGTAGAGCATCTCGGTGTAGGAGACGACGACGTGGTACAGCCCGCCGAGCGGGATGGCGAGGAAGGCGAGGTAGACGACGAGTATCCGCGAGGTGGTGTCCCGGGCGGCGTACTCCACCCAGACGACGCCCGCGACGATGAGGCCGGCGAAGGCGGCCTTCACGAACAGGCTCTCGGGGCTGGCCTGGATACCCTTCTGGGCGATGGAGAGAGCGGCCGTCGCGCCGTCGTCGGAGAGGACACCACCGTAGGCCAGCGCCGCCGCCCCCAGCGTCCCGCCGGTGAAGTTGCCCGCGAGGACGACGACCCAGTTGCGCAACAGCGCGGGGATGCTGGCGAGGCGTTCGAGCGTCAGCGCGACCGGTGGGAGCGTGTTCTCCGTGTAGAGCTGGTAGCCGCCGATGATGATGTAGATGAACCCGAGCGGGTAGAGCAGCGCGCTCAGTATCGGGTCGCCCCCGGTCGATGCGGTCATCGACACGTACAGCAGGGTCGTGATGGTGATGGCGAAGCCGGCGGCGAGGGCGCTGAAGTACAGCTCGCGGGCCCCCGCCGTGATCTCCTCGTCGGCGGCCGCGACGATGCGCTGGAAGATCTCGTCGGCGGTGAACCGGTCGCGGACGACCGAACCGACGGCTGGTGCGCCGCTACGCGACTCCTCGACCGCCTCGCGGACGGCCTCGGTCTCGGCGTCGGACTGCCGGTCCTCGTTCGGTGTCAAGTTGGCGGCCCTTCGCACCGCCCATTTAAGAAACCTCCCTCTGCGGGTGCCTGGATCGGGTCCGGGCTCTTCGCCGGACGACGTCCCGGAGGACGAGCCGCACACGTGGCGGGCTCTCCCCGTTTGGGTCGCCCATCGACACGTGTGATGAGAAGACACTTGCCGTGGCTCGCGGGACTGCGAACGATGCCCTCCACCGACGTCGACTTCGGCTGGATCGCTCGCCTGCTCCCACCGGTCGCGGCACTCGTCGCCGCGACGCTCGCTGCGTCGTGGTTCAGCTGGTTCCTGTTCGTCCAGGGGTTCGGCCAGTTCCCGGTCCTCGACGACCTCCGATACTGGCGTCCGGTCGGCGGGTTCCTCGCGACGGCGGTGCGCTGGACCGGGCTGTTGCTGACGCTGGGCTACGTCGTCGGTCGGGCGACCGAGTAGCCCACGACGGACCGGCCGGGAGCCGAGAGTTTGATGCCGTCGGAGACAGAACACGGGGGTATGCCCGAGTTCAACCGCCAGCAGATCATCGCGATATTCTTCGTCGCGTTGATGATCGGCTCGTCGGTCGTCGGCGTCCTCGCGGCGTTCTGAACCGGACCCCGACACCGGTCGACCGGACGCTCAGCCGTCGGTGTCCCACACGTCGGCCATCGGTGACCGCGACGACTCCGAGCGGCCGCTCCGGCTGCTGCGGGACCTCCTGTAGCCGCTCCCCCCGTCGCTTCCGCTGGAGCCGCCGTCGCCACCGCTGCTCTCACTCCCGCGCCGGTACCGTCGGCCCGCGGCACTCCCCCCGTCCATGCCGGAGAGCGCGCCGTTCGGGTCGAACGCGGGGAGGTCGGGCTCGGAGAGCCGGGTGACCTGTTCGGCGAACCACGGCGGCGTGTCGGAGCGGGCGCGGTCGAACAGGTCCACGAGGCTCGAGTCCGCGAGGTAGGTGTGTCCCCAGTCGTCGGGCGCGCGGACGACCCGCCCGCAGGCCTGGATGACCGTCCGGAGCGCCGAGCGGTAGTACCACGCCCACTGGCCCTGTTCGAGTCGGTGGGCGACGCGGGAGTCGCCGGTGTTCAGGAACGGGGCCTTGCAGAGCACCTGCCAGCGACAGAGGTCGCCCTTCAGGTCGAGCGCCTCCTCCATCTTCACCGAGAGGAACACCTCGGGTTCGTCGGTGGCCTTCCAGCTGTCGAGCTCGCCGTCGCGGTCGTCCCGCGAGTGGGTGCGGACCCGCGCGCCGACGCCGAAATCGGCGAGCAGGTCGGCGAGGCGCTCCTGGATGCCGTAGGAGTGGCAGTGGACGAGCCCCTTCTCGTCGGGATGGTGCGCCATCACCCGGGTGACGACACGGGCGACCTTCGGGAGCGTCTCGTCCCGGTGCTCGTAGGTCATCTTCCCCTGGGTCACGTCGTACAGCGGCCGGTTCTCCACGGGGAACGTGTGCTCCACGTCGACGAGGGCGGTGCGCTCCGGCTGGAGCCCGACCTGCCGGCAGAACGCCTCCTTGTTCAGGATGGTCGCCGACAGCAGGGCAAAGCGGTTCCCCCGGTCCCAGACGGTGTGCTTCAGGTACTTCTCGGGGTTCATCGGCTTGATGGTCAGCGGCCCGCCGTCGCCGTCGTTGGAGCCGTCGTCGGGGTCCTGGTCGACCAGCCACTCCGTCGCGCTCTCGGGGTCGCGGTAGTCGCTCACGAACCAGTCCAGCTCGCCGATGCGCTCCTGCAGCCGGTCCCGCAGCGACACCTCCGCCGCCGACAGCTCCGGCTTGCCGATGAGCTCGTCCTTCCGCCGTTTGAGCGTCCCGAGCAGCGCGTCGGCGTAGTCCACAGCTCTATCGAGGGAGTCCACCTCCGGGACTCGCAAATCGTCCCAGTTCGGCAGCGTCTGCGGGCTCAGCTCGATGGTCGCGTACATCTCCGCCCACTCCGCCAGCCCGTGCGCCTCGTCGACGACCACGACGTCCCGCTTCCGGAACACCTCCGAACCCGCCGTCTGCATGAAGTAGGCCAGCGTCATCGCCGCGATCTCCCGGTTCGACGCGATGGCCCGGTCCGAGAAGTACGGACACCGATGGCGGACCGAGCAGTCGTAGCCCGACTCCCGGACGCACGGTGCGCGGTTCACGGGCGTGTCCCGCTCCCCGGGGAGGATGCAGTTGTAGTTCGACTTCCCCCGGATGACGCTCAGGTCGGAAAGCAGCGAGTCCGCGGCCACGTCGTCCAGCTGCGACACCTGCGGGGTGGTGTAGTACGCCCCGCTCGCGTCGCTCGGTGCCACCTCGTCCACCTTCTCCGCACAGCCCGCGATCGCCCTCGCGAGGAGGGATTTGCCGCTCCCGGTGGGTGCGCGGACGAGGACGACCTCGTTGCCCGCGTCGAACGCCCCCTGGATGTCGCTCAGCGCCTGCTCCTGGGCTCCACGGTAGGAGGGCGCGGGGAACTCCTCGAAGATTCGCGACGGGTCCACTCTGTCAGTTTAGTGTCTTCGGGCAGGTGTAAAGTCTCCGAATGAGGCTAGTGCTCGCATGGTGTTGGTTCCTGTAATTCCGTGTCGACTGCTGGCGATGGCACCAGCCAGAAAGCCCCTACCTGGTCGACTCCCGGGACTCGCTGCGGTCCTCGTGCCTGCGGTCCTTGCGTCGTCCGGGTTCGTCGACCAGGCAGCCCCTTTCAGCCCCACCCACCGCAACCGCCCTCGAACCTCCCCAGCCTCCTGCGGTGCTCGCTGGCGCTGTCGCCCGAAAATCGGAGATTTTCGGGATGACGAGAGAGCTTGCTCTCTCGAACCACGCTCCTCGTCCCTCGCGCGAAAGGCTCACGGCCTCGCTCCGCTCGGCACGCTCGCCTGCCGCGCGCCACGGTGGAAAGCTTACAATATTTGTAAACCTTGGATGGTTCGACGACACCGTCACCAGCCACACGGCCAAGACAACCCGCGCCGCTAGGCGCGTGGTTGTCGAGGGGGAGGGCTGGTGCGGTGCGGTCGCGTCGGGCGGGACTGAAAGGGGCGACGTGCTCGTCGAGCGAGACGACGCAAGCACCGCAAGAATGAGGAGCGCAGCGAGTCGCAGCCGACGAGCACGTCGGGGCTTTCTGGGCGGTATCGGGCTCGGGTCCCGCGACAATCTCTCTGTCGGGACTGCTCTCGCGAACGAACCACACCAATAACGGAACGGTACACTCTTAGACGAGCACTCCCCTCACTGTGGACGTGGCGCGCCACTTCGAGTATCCCTGTCCGGACTGTCGGTCGACGAACGACCTCCACGACCCGGCGTGTCGGTTCGCGGGCGTCGAGTGGCACGCGGTCGAGAAGGCGTACGCGGACGTGCTGGCGGCGCTGGCGGGCGGGGTCAAACACGAGGACGAGCTGCCGTCGGTCGCGGCGGACTGGGGGAGCCTCCAGCAGGCGGCGCTGGAGCACCTGCGGACGGTCCAGCGGGTCGAGGAGCGCGACGGCCGGCTGGAGCTGCGGTCGCCCGACGAGTACCGCGAGCTGTTGACGACGCCGCAGTACGAGCCGGTGAAGACGGTGTACGAGTACGGCTCGGTGCCGGGCTGTCACGACAACAGCGTGTTCGCGCTGGTCGCGTACTACGAGATGGTCGGGCTGACGTGGCCGGAGACCCGCGAGCAGGTCATCGAGTGGCTGCACGAGACGGGCACGTGGGAGCGCGGCGGCTTCGCCGAGGACTCCCCGGAGGAGCTCGTCGAGGCGAAGCGACACGTCTACGAGGCGGGCTACGGCTGGAAGCAGGCGGCGCGCGAGGCGAAGGCGGTCATCGACCGGTATCGGTGACGTGTCGAAAGCGGTCCGGGCAGCTGTTTTCCGGCGGTGTTACCGGGTCCGACCACGGCCGCGTCCACGGCCGCCGTTCCCCCGGTTCGACGGGAAGCTCTCGGCGAACGCTTCCGCGGCGTCTTCGGTGCAGAAGAACGCCACGAAGCTGATGGCGTGCGGTGCGATGTACTCCGCGGTGACCTGGCCGTCCTCGGCGACCAGCTCCTGCACCTCGAGCCCGCGACCGGCCTTGACGACGGCGTAGACCGTGCAGTACTCGGTGCCGAAGGTGGCGGTCATGGGTTCGTTCTCCTCGCCGTCCTTGTCCGTGTCGTCCACGAACGAGACGAGGCTCGCGTCACCGGTTTCGAGCACGAACTCGCCGTCCTCGAACTCGTACTTCGCGAGCAGGCCGTCGTCCTCGCAGTCGGTGCACTCGTCGCAGATCTCCGTGAGGAGCTCGCGGAGCGCGCTGCCGATCTGGGCGGAGTCGTCGACCTGCACGTAGTCCTCGGGCGCGCTGGCGATGCGGTTCCGGAGGTAGTCGTCGTCGACGCCGCTGCCGATTCCGACCGCGATGATGCGGGTACCGTCGGCCTTCGCGGCCGTGGCGACCGCCTCGGTCTCGTCGCGCTCGTCGTCGGTGATGACGGCGTCGGTGCCGGCGGAGCCGCCGGTGTACGTGTAGCTGTTCGCACCGTCGCCCTCGGGGTCGAACGCCGTCGTCGCGGTGGGCACGTAGCCCGTCACGCCGCCGACGGTGCCGTCTGCCTCGTCCTCGGGCGGGTTCGAGCCGTCGCCGACGACGCCGTTCTGGTAGTTCGGCTCGCCATCGGTCAGGAGCACGATGACCTCCTTGCCGTCGCGGCCCTGGCCGTCGAGGATGTCGTCGGCGAGGTCGAGCGCGGCGGCCATGTGGGTGCCGTTCTCGTTCGGCGGTGCGGTGCCGGGGATGGCGGCCTTCATCGCGGGCCGGTTGTCGGTCGCGCCGTCCTGGGCGAGCAGCAGGTACTCGCCGGTGCCGAAGTCGTAGGCCTTCCCGGTGTCGCCGAAGGTGACGAGCCCGAGCCGGTTGTCGTCGTTCAGCACGTCGACGAAGCTCTCGGCACCGGACTCGATGTCGCCCCAGAGCGCGGAGCCGATGGAGCCGGAGTAGTCCAGCGCGAGCACGATGTCGAGCGTCGCGTTACACGTGTCGATTCGCCCGTCGGTGTGCTCGTCCGCGAGCACGGCCGTGCTCGACAGCGGCAGTCCCAGACCGAGGACCCCGGTCGTCAGTGCGGTGCTCTGGAGCACGCGGCGGCGCGAAATTCCGGTTGTCGTCTCTCGGTCGTCTGTGGGTGTGATTGGTGTTTCCATAGCTGTTGCTTCTCGTGCGAGGTGACGGTCCCTGACTCCCCAACCCCCGGTCGAGAATCACCGCCAGATACGCTGTTCGAGGGCATAGGTGTAGGTTCCCTGGAAACGGTTCGTGAACCGTTCCGGAACGCCGCCGACCGGTCGTGTCGCGACGGGGGGGTCCACTGCGGCTCTCGCTATCCGAGCCCTACTTCGTTCACGCTGACGCTTCCGTGCCCGTCCCGGACGACGACGCTGTCCTTTTGCCGACGCGACTCGAACCCCGGTCCATGGGAGAGGAGTCGCGGCACCGGTCTGGCTACCGAGACGTGGTGGCGGGCGTGACCGAGGCCCACTGGCCGGTCGCACTCGCCGTCCTCGTCCCGTTCCTGGCCTACTTCACGTTCACCGGACAGGTGACGCTGGCGCTCGCGATGGCCGCGACCACGCTGGCGGCGGCCCACGCGTTCGTCGTCGGCATCGCGCTCGGACGTGGTGACGTGAACGTCGCGTTAGGGGTCGGCTCGCTGACCGCCGTCGTCGTCGCCGTGAGCGCCGTCGCGCTCGTCGAACTCGCCGCGGTCGTGTTCACCTTCGGGTCGCTGGTCTGCCTGCCGGCCGCGGCGCTCGGGCACGCGGCGTGGGAGCGAGCGTAGAAGAGAGCGAGAGCCGCGAGCTAGTCGCTCTGGATGCGCGGTGCGAGCACGAACAGGACCGAGCCCTGTCCCTCGGCGATGGGGAAGTTGATCTTGAGGGGGAACTCCTCGCCGAGCTCGAGGGTGACCTCGGCGTCGGCGGGGATGGCCTTGTTCATGTCCTTCAGGTAGTCGAGGCTGAACAGCGAGCGGGCATCGCCGGCCTGCAGGTCGATGAGGTCCTCGGTGTCGAGTTCGAGGTGGACGTCGTCGGTGTCGCCCTCCGCGTCGACGTAGAACAGCTCGTCGCCGGCGTCGACGCCGAGTGCGATGTGGTCCGAGACCATGTCGGAGGCCTTGACGGCGCGGTTGATGTCCTTGCCCTCGATGACGACCTCGGCGGAGAGGTCCAGGTCCGGGATGTCGGGCTCCTGGCGGATGCTGTCGGGGTCGATGAGCGCGAGCGTGTACTCCAGCCCGTCGATCTGGATGTGGAGCTTGCGCGTCTCCTCGTCGAGTTCGAGCTCGACGAGCTGTCCGGCGTCGGCCATCCCGGCGATGTCCTCGAGGCGGGAGAGGTTGACGCCGATGATGCCGCCGTCGGCCTCGTAGGACTCGAACGCCTCGGCGGAGAGCCGCAGGTCGACCATGCCGACGTTGGCGGGGTCGACGGCGCGTATCTCGATGCCGTCTTCGTCGAGGTGGACCTTGCACTCGTCCACCAGGACGCTCACGGAGTCGAGCGTCGTCTTGAGCGTCTCGGCGCTCACGATGGCCTTGAACATGTTGAATCACGCTACGAAACCGGGCACTAAAAAAACACCCTTTCGGTCGCGCGAGCGCGTGCGAATCGCCCGGTCGCCCGGCGCTCAGAAGTTCGTCACCTTCGACTGGATGCGGCCGTCGTCGACGCCGCCGGTCGGGTCGTCGTCCCCGAAGTACGCCGCCAGCTCGTCCGGTCGGACCGCGTCGCTATCGTGCAACACGGCGAGCTCGGTGAGCGAGAGCTCCTCGCCGCGTTCCAGCCTCGCCCGCAACCCCTCGACGGTGAGCCCGTGGAACGTCAGCTCGAGGTCGACCGTCGCCGCCCTGCCCTCGGGCGCTTCCGCGACGTTGACGCCCTCGCGGAGCACCGTCTCGAAGTCGAGCCCCGTCTCCTCGGTGATGCGATACAGGAACGCGACGGCGGCGACGAGCCCGTCGAACGACTCCGTCCCCTCGCCGTCGGCCAGCCGCTCGGCGACGAGGTCGCGGTCGCGGTCGTCGAGCGCCTCGACCAGTAGCTCGAAGTCGAACAGCGCGTCGTGGACCCGGTCCCGGATGCGAGCCCGGGTGTTTCGCTCGGACTGGACGCTGCCGAGCTCCGTCTCGCCACGGAGGTACGCACGGTCGGCCGGGCTGAGGATGCCCCGGCCGCGGTCGTCGTCGCCAGCCATAACTTGATACGGGTTATCCACTATGCCCGACACATATAATCGTAACTCATTACGAGTTATCTACTAGTCGACCCACAAAACGGTTAACGAGCTCCCGCTCCTGCTCCTCTCCATGGCCGACAGCGAAACCCCACAGTCCGCCCAGCCGCCAGCCGACCCGGCATCCGACAGCCTGCACGCCATCGCGCCGGCAGAGACGCTTCGGCGGACCGTCTCGCTCGTCGGCGCGCTCGTCGACGAGTGCCGCATCCAGTTCGGCGACGATGGCGTCGAGATAACCGCCATCGACCCCGCCAACGTCGCCGCCGTCGGGCTCTCGGTCGACCGGGAGGCGTTCGAGGCGTACGACGCGGACGGCGAGATTCTGGGTGTGGACCTCGACCGCTTCGGCGACGTGCTCTCGATGGCCGACCGGGACGCCCTCGTCGACCTCGCCCTCGACCCCGAGACGCGCCGGCTGCACCTCAACGTCGACGGGCTGGAGTACACGCTCGCGCTCGTCGACCCAGACAGCATCCGCTCGTCCCCGCCTCGGGAGGACCTCGCATACGACGCCCCGGCCGAGGTCGTCATCGACGAGTCGGGGCTCGACCGGGCGGTTTCAGCGGCGGATATGGTCTCGGACCACCTCGCGCTCGCCGTGGACTCCGAGAGCGAGACGTTCCACGTCGATGCGGAGGGCGACACCGACGACGTGTCGCTCAGCCGCGAATCCGACGACCTCGTCGACATCTCGCCGGGCGACGCGTGCTCACTGTTCAGCCTCGACTACCTGCGCGACGTGACCCGCGAGATCCCCTCGGGAACCGCCGTGACGCTCGAACTCGGCACCGAGGAGCCGCTGGTTCTCGGTTACGCGTTCGCCGACGGCGCGGGCTCGGTGGAGTACTTCGTCTCGCCGCGCATCGCGCGCCGGTGAGGGCCCGTCGTCGACACGGTCGGAACGAAGCCCATAACCGCGCTCGCGGGCTACAACCGGCAACTGACCACCCATGGCGCGCAAGGACCACTGGTACAACAAGTCGAAACAGGAGGGGTACCGCTCGCGGGCGGCGTACAAGCTCAAACAGCTCGACCGGAAGGAGGGACTGTTCGGCCCCGGAAACACGGTCGTCGACCTCGGGGCCGCCCCGGGCGGCTGGCTGCAGGTCGCTGCCGAGGAGGTCGGCTCCCGCGGCACGGTCATCGGCGTCGACTTCCAGCGCATCACGGCGTTCGACGAGGAGTACGACGACTGGATAGAGACCATCCGCGGCGACATGACCGACGAGGAGACGAAGGAGCAGGTCCGCGAGGCGGCCGGCAACGAGGTCGACGTGGTGCTCTCGGACATGGCCCCGAACATGACCGGCGAGTACCAGCTCGACCACGCCCGCTCCGTGCACCTCGCCCGGCAGGCGTTCGAGACCGCACTGGACGTGCTCGACACCGGCGGCGACTTCGCCGTGAAGGTGTTCCAGGGCCAGGACCTCGACGACCTTCGCGAGGACATCGAGGCGGAGTTCCAGTACGTCCGGACGACGACCCCCGAAGCGTCGCGTGACGAGTCCTCCGAGGTGTACCTGGTCGCCAAGCACCGCCTGACCGCGCCCGTCCGCCCCGGTGACACCCTCGAGGTGACCATCGAGGACGTCGGCAGCGAGGGCGACGGCATCGCCAAGGTCGAGGGCTTCACGCTGTTCGTCGACGGTGCCGACGAGGGTGAGACCGTCGAGGTCGAGGTTCGCGAGGTCAAGCCCCGGTTCGGCTTCGCGGAGCCGCTGTAGCCGCTCCCCTCTCGTCACGTCCCCCTCGCCGTTTCTCCTTACTCGTCGTCGTCCTCCAGTCGGTCGTGTCGCGCGTCGATCTCGTCCAGGATGTCCAGGTTCTTCCGGATGGACGACCGGATGGCGTCCGAGCGGTTGACGAACTTGCCGTCCTCGCCGACGTGGTCGTCGAGGTCGTCGAGCAGCTCCTGTGGGATCTCGACGCTGATCTTGGGCATACGCCGTGGTTGGTGTATCTGTGGTAAATATACCGGTGGTGTCGGCGACGGTGGCCGCGCTCAGTCGTCCGCGACCCCCGCGTCGACGTTCCTGACCTCGATGTCGCCCGAGAGCTCCGTGTTCGGGTACGGCATGTCGATACCCTCGGCGTCGAGGCGCTCCTTGACAGCTTCGAGGAACTCCGACCGAACCGCCCCGTAGCTGTCCTCGCGCGGGTCGATCCAGAGCCGGCCCGAGAGCACGACGGCGGAGTCGCCCAGCTCCACGACGGGTGCCGACGGCGCGGGGTCGTCGAAGGCGGCATCGATCTTCGACGCCTCGTCGACGATGGCCTCGCGGGCCGCCTCGATGTCGTCGCCGTAGCCGATGCCGAAGCCGACGGACACCCGACGCTCGTCGTTCGCCACGTTGTTGACGACCGCCGTGTTGGCGAGTTCGCTGTTCGGGACCGTCACCAGCTCGTTGTCGAACGTGTCGAGCTTCGTCACCCGGAGCTCGATCTCGCGGACGACGCCGCCGTTGCCGTTCCACTCGATCCAGTCACCGGTCGTGAACGGCTCGTCCTGCAGGATGAACACGCCAGCGACGAAGTTGGCGATGAGGTCCTGTGCGGCGAAGCCGACCGCGAGCGCGAGCGCGCCGGCGAGTGTCGCGAACGCCGCGAGGACGACGCCGAAGCCGGCGACGGTCGCGGCCAGTGCGATGGCGAGGACGGCGACGACGGTGGTCGTCACGCTCGTGGCGAGTCCGACGAGCGTCTCCTCGAAGCCACGCTGCCGGAGGCTCTTCTCGACCGCACGGGTCACGACGACCCGTCCGAGCACGAACAGGACCACGAACACCACGACGAAGATGACGACGGTCGTGATGGCGCTGATGATCGGTGCGACGTACTGCCCGAGGTCGAGCCCCAACTGAAGTGGTAGCATGTACCAGGCAACCTACCACCATCGGACACTTATATGTTGAGTACCGGACGACAACAGGTCGCTTCGAACCGCACCGCTCGGGCCGGGGTCGTACGGAACGGGGGAGTACCGCTCAGGCCGCCTCCTCCGCGGCCGGCTCCTCGGGCTCGCCGCCGCCACCGCCGCCGCCTCGGAGCCGCCAGGGGATCGTCGCGATGCTGAGCAGGCCGAGCCCGAGGAGGTACGCCATGGCGATGGGGATGGAGAGGACCAGCATCGTCAGGACGCCCGATGGCGAGAACAGCGCCGCCGCGAGGAAGATGCTCACGACGATGGGCCGCCAGAACTCACGGAACGTCCGGTACTTCACGATGTTCCCCCAGTGGAACAGCAGCATCGTGACGATGATGTCAATGAAGATGCCGATACCGAGGGTGGTGAAGAAGATGAGCCAGAAGAAGCTCTTCAGGCGGTAGGAGATGACCATGTCCGCCTGGATGGCGTCGGCGACCAGGTACGAGATGATGGTCGGCGCGACGATGAAGTACCCGAGCACGCTCCCGATGACGAAACCGACGAACAGCGCGACGCCCCAGACGAGGAACGTCGAGTTCTCGCCGGTCGAGACGATGCCCCGTTCCTTCATCGCGGGCCAGGCGTAGTACATGAACACCGGCAGCGCGGCGGCGACGCCGAGCAGGAAGCTCACCTTCACCTCGAAGATGAGCGCCTCGACGGGGTGGAGCGCGACGATGAGCCCGACCTCGCTCGGACCGCCCATGCTGGCGACGATCTCCGAGTAGGGCTGGCCGCTGGCGACCGCACCCGGGTTCGCGGGGCCGCTCGACGGGGCCTGCGGGACGCCGGGTGCGACGGTCATCGCGTCCATGAGCGGCTTGCCCGCCTCGAACGCCGTGTCGAAGCCGACGGCCGCGGGGTCGCCACGGACGGCGGGCGGGATGCGCTTGATGAAGTTCCGCTTGATGTCGCCGAGGCCACCCGTGTACAGCCAGTAGAAGCTGCCGAACATGACGACCATGAACAGGCCGACGACGCGGAACAGCTTCGAGGTGATCGACTCGAAGATGAACATCACGTCGTAGTAGTAGCCGCCGATGTCCTCCTCGGTCGTCTCGTCCTCGGTGAACGGGTCGACCACGCCGGCGGTGGTCCGCGAGAGGAACCCACCCTCCTCCGCCTCGTCCTCGGCGTGGTTCTCGTGACTGTTGCGCTCCATCCCCATGCTGGTGGGGTCGGCGAGGGACTTCGGCTCCTCCTGGGCGGCCTCCTCCGCCTCCCGCGCTTCCTCGGCCTCGTCGAACCGGTTCAGCACGGCCTCGGCCTTGTCGGGCTCGTCGGCGTCCATCGCCTCGCGGGCGTAGCCGACGGCCTCCTCCTCGCTCATCTCCATGAACACCTCGGGCGGGGCCGCCTGGACGCCGGCGGCGTCGAGCTGGCCGACGTCGATGCCCGTGGGGTCGCCCGGCCGGGTGCCGCCCTTCGGGACGACCGGCTGGCGGAGCATGTGGAGGGTGTAGATGACCAGCACCGAGCCGGCGAGGACGAACGCACCCTGGAGCCCGACGACGACCAGCGAGACGGGGTCGCTCGTCGGGTAGAGCGGGCCGGGCCGGACCATCGACGGGATGGCCGGGAACAGCTGCTCGGAGACGACCCGGGTCGCGCGGGTACCGAAGAAGGTGGCGGTGCCGGCCGCCGAGACGACGGCGATGGCGATGAGCTGGTACATCCGCCTCCTGAACAGGCTCTGGTCGGGGGCGTTCGGTCCGGAGCCGCCCGCCCGGTTCAGGTTCGTGACGACCTTCGCGAAGCCAAGGCTCAGCACGTACAGCGAGATGAGCGGGATGGCCCACATGATCTGCGTGAACGGGTCCGGCGGGGAGAACAGCGCGCCGAAGACGAAGATGATGAGGAACGCGTAGCGCCAGTTGTCGCGCCAGAACTCGTAGGAGACGAGCTCGACGTAGGAGAGCGACGACATCATCAGTGGTAGCTGCGCCGCGAGCCCGAACGAGAACGTGAGGAACACGATGAACTCGGTCCACATCGTGATGTCGTAGCTGGGCTTGATGGACGCGTTCACCGCGTTCGTCGCCAGGAACTCGAACATGAAGGGGAAGAAGACGACGTACGCGTAGATGATGCCGAGGACGAACAGGATGAACACCGCGCCGACGATGCCGCCGATCTGCCAGCGCGACAGCGGCACCTCGGGCTGGAAGCCACGCCGGGCCAGCGAGTCCTTCGCGAAGTAGAGCAGGAGCGGCAGTGCGAGCAGTGCGCCGACGACGACCCCGATCTTGAACTGGAGCAGGATGACGTCGAACGGCGTCCGGGCGATGACCTCGACCTGCAGGGCGATCTCGGGCGGCATCCGCTGCTGGGTGTTCTGCTGGAGGAACTCCCAGATGAACAGGCGAAGCGAGTAGATGGTCCCGAGCATCCCGACGAGGAACACGATGAACACCTTCTGGAGATGCTTCTGGAGGGCACGAAGCATCACGCCGGCGGTCTCCCGCCCGCTGTTGATGGTCCGGGCGGTGTCCTCACCGATGACGGAACTCATTCGTTGCGGGTAGCTTTCCACCTCTCTCACATCAATCTTCTTCTCCGAGTCCCCGCCGGGGGTAAGAAAAGGTCTATAACGCGCGCGGCTTCTACCTCTGGTAGATGCCGGAGGATCCGGACGACTCGGGGCTCTCGAAGGACGACGAGCAGCCGCCACGCGAGCCGGACCTCCCCGGTGGCGACCCCGCCGGTGAGCCCGTCGACGACGACGCCGAGGACTCCACGGGAGACACGACCGGGGAGTCGGTGGAAGCTGCAGCCGCCCGGGCGGTCGAGGCCATGACCGACGAGGCCGACGCCCCGGACGAGACGGGCGACGACACGACCGACGGAGCGCCGGCGGACGTTCCAGACGAGCCGGCGGACGTCCCCGTCGAGTCGCCCGCGACCGGCGATGACATCCACATGGGGCCGCACGACCCTGCCCCGGCGGGAGACGCCGACCAGGACGGCGGCCCCCCGAGCGAGGCCGACGGCGGCGAATCGGTGCCGGTCGGCCACGCCGCCGGTGCGACCAGGCCGAGCGAGGCCATCGGCGAGAACCCGACGACGCCAGACGACCCGGGCGACCCGTTCGACGACGACGAGGAGTTCGGGGGACCACCGGACGACGAGGAACTGCCGCTGGCGGTCCACATCGAGGAGATGGTCCGCCGGCTCGGGGTCGTCCTGCTCGCTGCGGCGGCGGCGAGCGCGCTCGCCATCCCGGCGTCCGAGCAGATCATCACGACGATGTGGTACGACCTGCTCCCGGCGACCACGGAGATCACCCGTCCGCACCTGTACTCGCCGCTCGAGTTCATCCTGACGAAGATCAAGGTGGCGAGCCTCGCGGGTATCGTCGTCGCGCTCCCGCTGTTCGTCTACGAGTCCTACCTGTTCATGCGTCCCGGGCTCTACCCCAAGGAGCGCCGCTACTACCTCGCCTCGGTCCCGGTGAGCCTCGTGCTCGCGGTCGCGGGGATGGCGTTCGCGTACTTCCTCGTGCTGCCGGCGTTGTTCGAGTACTTCCTCTACTACACCGAGGGCTCGGCGAACATCGCGTTCGCGCTCTCCGATACGTTCAACCTCATCATCACGCTGATGGCGTTCCAGGCCATCGTCTTCCAGATCCCGCTGCTCATCATGCTCGCCATCATGATGGGCATCACGACCCGGCAGTGGCTCCAGGACCGCCGGCTGCTGTTCTGGGGCGCGTTCATGGGTATCTCGTTCCTGTTCTCGCCGGACCCGACCGGTGTCGCGCCCTTCATCGTCGCGGCGTCGATGATCGGGCTGTTCGAGGGGACGCTGCTGCTGCTGAAGTGGACGCGGGAGACCTCGCCGGTGCCGACGGCCGAGGAGCTCGGTGACAGCCGCCCGAAGGTGTACGTGCTGGCCGGGCTGGTCGGCTACGCGCTCGGCCCGTGGCCCATCCCGACGGGCTACTACGGCGAGCTCCCGCCCGCGGTGACCGACGCGCTGGCGACGCTCGGGCTCGGTGACGCCACGGCGCTGCTGCTCGGGGCCGCCATCGTGTTCGTGTTCGAGCTGGCCGCCTTCGTGAACAAGAACTACGTCGGGAGCCTGCGCGTGTGGGACCTCGTCCAGGCGGCCCGTGTCCCGGTGTGGCTGGGTGCCCTCGTCGTCGGCTACCTCGGCACGCCGGAGCCGCGCGCGGTCGAACTCGTCGAGCGGGTGACGCTGACCGAGGTCCAGGCCGGCGGGCTGGTCGTCGGGCTCGTCGCCCTCTTCGAGATCGGGCTGTTCGTTGCACGCTGGCGGAGCGGCGAGGGCGACGACGGCGACGCCTGAGACCGTCCGACTGGAGGCGGTACACACTTCTCCGCTCCGGACCACCATCCAGTATGGAGTCGGTCGCCGACGACGCGACGGTGGTGCTGGCACGCCACGGCGAGACGACGTGGAACCGCGAGCGACGCATCCAGGGCTGGGCCCCGACCTCGCTGACCGACGCGGGGCGCGAGCAGGCCCGACGGCTGGGGGGCCACCTCGCCGACAGCTACGACGTGGACCGGCTGGTCGCCTCGGACCTCCGGCGGACCCGCGAGACGGCGCGGCACGTGGCCCGGTGCGTCGACTGTCCGGTCGACTACGACCGCGGCTGGCGCGAGCGGAGCTTCGGGGTGTATCAGGGGCTCTCCTACGAGGCGCTGTTCGAGGGCCACCCGGAGTTCGCGGTCCACAAGGTCGGCGTCGAGGCGGCACGGACCGAACCCGAGGGGGGCGAGTCGCTGCTCGCGGCACGGGAACGCGTGCTGGACGCGTGGGCCCGGCTCGTCGCCGGGGTTCCCGACGGTGGGACGGTCGCGGTGGTCACCCACGGCGGCCCGCTGTACGTCCTGCTCGGCCACCTCCGCGGACAGGACCTCGTCACCGCACTCACGGAGCACGATCAGGGCAACTGTGCGGTGTCGGAGGTGCGGCTGACCGACGACGGCCCGGTCGTGGTCTGCGACGGCGACACCGGCTACCGGGAGTAGGACCCGGCTACCCGACTGCGGACTCCAGAAGGTTTACGCCGGATGGGCAGTGGGTTCGTACGTATGTTCGAGGTGTTCATCGTCGCGAAGTGGCTCCTCGTGTTCGCCGCCCTCGCCGTCGTCGGTGCCCCCCTGGCAGCGGTGGTGTTCCGCCAGTTCCCCCGACGCGGGGCCGCGTTCGCGATTCCCGCCGCACTGCTCCCGACCGTCCTCCTCGTCTTCTGGCTCGGTCAGGCGACGTTCGGATCCCTCACCGTGTTCGCCAGCCTCGCGGTCGTCGTACTGGCCTCCGGGCTCGCCGTCTACCGTGGCGTCGAGCCGGACTGGCGTGGCGTCGCCGGCAGCTACGTCGTCTTCGCGCTCGGGTTCCTGTTCCTGACCACGTTCCGCGCGTACAACGCCGGCATCACGCCCGTCGGCGGCGAGCAGTTCCTCCACTTCGGGCTGGTGAAGTCGCTGCTCCGGGCGAGTGCGCTCCCGCCCGAGGACTTCTGGTTCGCCGGCGAGCCGCTCCGGTACTACTACGGCACCCAGATGCAGGTCGCGATGATGGCGATGCTCACCGACACGCCCGCCCGTTACGCGTTCAACCTCGGTATCCCGGCGTTCTACGCGATGCTCGTCGTCGCCGCCTACGGGCTGGTCGGGACGGTCACGTCGCTGCGCGACCGCTCGTACCGCCTCGGCGGCACGTTCGGCGTGTTCTTCGTCGCCGTCGCGGGCGCGCTCACGACGTTCGTCCGGCTGGTGTTCGGTGCGCTCCCCATCGACCTCGCCGTCGAGTACGGCCAGCCCGCCTTCGGCTTCATCGCCAGCCGGTTCTTCATGGGCGACGACGGCATCGACACGATGGACGGGGCGATGCGGGCGGCGATAGGGGAGATGGGCCACCTCGAGCCCTGGGGCTGGTGGTTCACCCGCTACGTCGTCCCCGGTACGCTCCAGGAGTTCCCGCTCTACTCGTTCATCAAGTCCGACCTGCACGGCCACGCGCTCGCGAACGGCTACATCCTCGTCGCCGCCGCGCTCGCGCTGGCGTACTACCTCACGCCCGCCGAGCACCGGCTTCGCCGGCTCGGGCTCGTCTACGGCGGTATCGGGCTCATCGCGGGCGTCTTCGGCTTCATGAACACCTGGTCGCTCCCGTCCGCGGTCGGGCTCGCGTGGCTGGCGATGGCCGCCGCGGACGCACACCCGGCGACGCTGCTGCCCGGCGAGCTCGGTGAGCGCCTCCACTACGACCCGGGTCCCACCGGCGACGCGCCGCTCGCTCGCCGCCTGGGGGCCGAAATATGGCGCGTCGTCCTCGCGGGCGTGTTCGCCGCGCTCGTCGGCGTCCTCGGCGTCGCGCTCGCCTCCCCGTTCCTCGTCTTCGGGAACGTGCCGACGAACGACGGCATCGGCTTCCTGCCACCCAGAACCGGGCTCGCGCCGTTCCTCGTCATCTACGGCGGCATCATGGCGCTGTTCGCCGGCTTCGTCGTCTACCGCAGCTGGCCCGAAGTGAAGGGGCTCCCGAGCTGGGCCTCGCTGGCCGGCGCGGTCGGTCTCCTCGCCATCGGCGCGGTGCTCGTCCACGTCGTCGACTTCGCGGTGTTCGCGGTCGTCGGCCCCATCATCCTCGGGATGTGGTGGCTCGTCCGCACCGACCGCGTGGGCTTCGAGGCCGTCCTCGTCGTCGCGGGCGTCGGGCTCCTGCTCTCGTTCGAGGTGATACACGCCCGCGTCGCGCCGTACAGCCTGCCGCGCTGGAACACCACGCTGAAGGTCGCGGTGCAGGGCTGGACGCTCGCCGCCGCCGGTGCCGGCGGTATCACCGCGCTCGTGCTCTCGGAGGCGTGGGACGTCCTCGCCAGCGAGTCGCCCACGGACAGCGACAGCCCCGAGTCGGCACCCACCGACGACGCCGGGCCGCACACCCACGCGGACACGACGACGGCGACCGACGGCGGCTCTCGTACCCGGTCGACGCTCGCCACCCTCGGTGTCGCCGTCCTCGCCATCGCCGTCGTCCTCACCAGCACGCCGTTCGTCGCGCTGGCGTTCGCCGACGAGGTGAAAGCGCCCTACGACGACGGCGCGCCCGCGACCATCGACGGGGTCGGCACCCACGAGCGCTGGAAGGCCAGCCAGATGGATGCCATCCACTGGCTCGACGACCGGGAGGGCCGCCCCGTCATCGTCGAACCCGTCGACACGCCGGTGCCCGACGACCCGGAGGGAATCTACGTCGAGTACGACTGGATAACGCCGGCGGCGACGCTGACCGGGCTCCCGACCGTCCTCGGCTGGGACCACCAGGTCAACTACCGCGGCGGCGAGGCCTACCTGCATCGGATGGAGCAGGTCGACGACATCTACACCGGCACCTGGGCGAACGCGACCAGCGCGCTCCGCGAGCACGACGTGCAGTACATCTACGTCGGGCCGCGCGCCAACGAGCTGTACGGCGGTGACATCCGTCAGTTCCACCACCACGACGGCATCTCGGTCGCCTTCGAGAACGACCAGGTGACCATCTACGAGGTGAACCACGACGAACTCGCGGGCACCGACGACGAGTGGCCGGCCGAGGGGTCGGCGCGCTGGAACGGGACGGACGCGAACGCGACCGTCGCGGTCTGACTCTCGGGCGTTCGACTCTTCTACAGCGGCCGTTCGCCGTCGACGACGCCCTCCGCGAGCAGCGTCATGTGGTCGATGAACGGCTCGAAATCGGAGTCCTCGTCGTGTTCGACCCGGTAGCGGTGCAGATCCACCCAGACCGACGCGAGCGAGAACGCCGCCTGCACCCGGTAGAACCGCTCGTGTTCGAACGTCCGACCCGTCCGCTCCTCGTACCGGTCGACCAGCTCCCGCCGGGTCGGGCTTCCGGGGTCGGTCGTGAACGGCGCGAGCCCGCGTTCGTTCTGCTCGCGGAGGTGTGCGACCGTCTGCTCGTGCTCGGGGTAGCGCTCCACGATGCCGTCGAGCGACGGTGTCGGGTCGTCCGCGTCGCCCCAGCGCAGCAGGAGGTAGCCGAGCTCGACCAGGGGGTCGCCAAGGAGCGCGGCCTCCCAGTCGAGGACGCTGGTTATCTCCGGCGTCTCCTCGCCCGCGAACAGGATGTTTCCGGGGCGGAAGTCGCCGTGGACGAGCGTCGTCTCCGGGTCTTCGGGCGCGTTCCCGATGAGCCACTCGCCGAGGGCCCGGAGCCGGGCGAACTCGCGGCCGGTCACCGCCGTGGCCTCGTCGAGCCGGTCGAGGCCGTTCTGGACCTGCTCGCGCGGGGTTCGGCTGTCGCACACGCCCTCGAACTGCTCGGGGTCGAGCGCGTGGACGTCTGCGAGGGTGTCGACGAGCGTGTGGGCGAGCTGTCGTCTCGCCGCCGGATGTCGGAACCGTTCGGGCAGGTCCGAGCCGAGGGGGACGACTTCGCCCGGCACGCGTGGGATGACGAAGAACGCGCCGTCCAGTATCGACGGGTCGTCGCAGTACAGCACCGGCTCCGGCGTCGGTAGGGGCGTGTCGTGGAGCCGTTCCATCACGCCGTACTCGTCGTGGAGCGCGTTGATGTAGGCCCGGTCGCGGAGCTTGTTCGGTCGGCGAACGACGTACTCCTGTGCCGGTGTCGAGACGGCGAGCACGAGGTTGAGCCCGTCCGAGAGCGTCTCGACGCCGGTGACGTCAGCGTCGAGTTCGGCCGCGAGGACGGATTCGAGGGCGTCGGTGTCGTGCGTGGTTTCGGTCATGTCCCGAGAAAGCAGGGGCGAGTCAAAAACCGTCCCGCAGGTGTGGGTGGGCGGGGCACGGCAGTCTCACACCGTCCGCAGGTCGTCGGTCGCACGCGAGCGGATGGCCGCCGCCGCGACGGCGTCGGCGTGGGCCACGATGGTCGCTTCGAGCGTCGCCGGCTCGACGGTCGTCCGGTGGGTGTGCGAGAGGGCGACGTGGGCGAGTTCGACCGGCAGCCCGGCCCGCGCGACGAGGTGGACGCCGTAGTAGGGGTGCCCGAGCAGGTCGTACACCGCGGTCGCGTCCATCCCGTCGAACTCGGCGAGCTTGCTCACGTCGTGGACGAGCGCTCCCGCGAGGACGGTGTCGAGCGAGATGTCGACCTGCCGGTGGTCGAGGAGCGTCTCCGCGAGGGCGAGCGCGCAGGCCGTGACCTCGCGGACGTGGTCGACGAGGGACTCGTCGTCGAGAGCGAGGTCGCGCTGGACCGGCGGCAGCCACGGTACCCCGGCGAGGTCCTCCACTCCGTTGTCCGTCATCGCGGTGGCCCACGCGTCGACGACGCCGGTACGGAGGTCGTCGTCCGCGATGGCGTCGAGTTCCGGGAACGCCTCGCGGACCGTGTTCTCGTGCATGGGTGTGGGTTCGTGCTGAGGGGTGAAACGTCTGTGTCCCGGTGTCTCCCCACCGGTCGGGAGCTTTTTCGCCTAGCCCCGGATAGGGGAACGCGATGGAACTGTCGGCGATACCGGGCGTCGGCGCGAAGACGGCCGACGCGCTGGCCGAACTCGACGACCCCGAGGCGGCACTGCGGGCAGGCGACGTGGCGACGCTCTCGCGTGCACCGGGCGTCTCCGAGGGGCGGGCCGCTCGCATCGCGCGGGCGGCCATCCGGACCGAACACGACGACCCCGGGGGGTTCCTCGCGACGGACCGCGTCCGCGAGGTGTACCGGGCGATGCTCGACGAGTTGAAAGCGCGAACCGTCACCGACTACGGGGCCAAGCGGATGGAGACGTTCTACCCGAGCGCGGCGCACTCGCGCATCGACGAGGTACGGGAGTTCACGGAGCGCGCGATGGAGCGCGAGGTGAGCGACGACGTGCTCGAAGCGCTTGCGGGGGTCGAACCGCTCCGGGAGCCCCACGACGTGTCCGTGCGGGACCGCTGTCTGGCGACGACCGACGGCGAGACGTACGCCCGGGCTCGGGAGGCGATCCCCGAACTCCCGGTCGAGGTCGTCGACGACGCGCGGGGGCTGGCGGACCTCGCCCGCGGGTACTCGACGGTCGTCGCACTCGACGAGACGTTCGCCGGCGTCGAGGTCGAGGGCGACGTGCGGGTCGAACCGAACGCGCTGTCGACCCCCGTGGAGGTCGTCCCGGAGCGCGCATTGGCGTTCTTCGCGACGAACCGGGACCGCATCCGGGCGGCCATCGCGGTGCATCGCGCGGCGGGGCTGGACGCGCCCTGCGACCTCGACGACCTGGAGAGGGGGCTCTCGGGGCTGGCCGAGGACGGCGGCATCGCGGGCGACACGGAGGTCGACCGGCTCGCGACCGCACTCGACGACCTCGACGCGGCGGTCGGCATGGCCGAGAACGTCGCCAACGACCGGCTGCGGGAGGCCATCGAGGAGCGCGACGTGACCATCGAGGGGGCGGACCTGCTCTCGCTGGTCGAGCGCGGGGCCGGGGTCGACTCGCTGCTCTCGCGGGAGCTCGCCGACGAGTACGCCGACGCGGTCGACGCGGCGCGGGACCACCTCGTCGAGAGCCTCGACCTCGACACGGGCGAGGCCGAGGTCGCCCGGCGCGCGTTCGGCGACGAGCCGACGTACCCCGTCGACCACGAGGAGGCCGTCGTCTCGCGGCTTCGCGAGGACCTGAACGCGGCGAAGGAGCGCCGCGAGACGCGGCTGAAGCGCGAGCTTGCCGACGAGCTCGCGGACCGACGTCCCGACGCGGAGGCGCTCGTGGGCGCGGCGCTCGAACTCGACGTGGCGCTCGCGGTCGCGCGCTTCGCGGCCGATTACGACTGCACGCTCCCCACCTTCGACGGCTCGGGCATCGACATCGAGGGCGGGCGGTCGCTCCTGCTCGACGTGGCCCACGACGAGGTCGACCCGGTGGACTACGGCATCGACGGCGTCGCACTGCTCTCGGGTGTCAACTCGGGTGGGAAGACGTCGACGCTCGACCTCGTGGCGAGCGTCGTCGTCCTCGCGCAGATGGGCCTGCCCGTGCCCGCGGACTCGGTGCGGCTCCAGCGGTTCTCGTCGCTGCACTACCACGCGAAGACACAGGGAACGCTGGATGCGGGCGCGTTCGAGTCCACGGTACGGGAGTTCGCCGACGTGGCCGGCGGCGGCGCGGACTCGCTGGTGCTCGTCGACGAGCTGGAGTCCATCACCGAGCCCGGTGCGTCGGCGAAGATCATCGCGGGCATCCTCGAGGCGCTCGAGGAGAACGGCGCGTCGGCGGTGTTCGTCTCACACCTCGCCGGCGAGATACGCGAGACCGCGAACTTCGAGGTGACCGTCGACGGCATCGAGGCCGTCGGGCTGGTCGACGGCGAGCTCGTCGTGAACCGCTCGCCCGTGAAGGACCACCTCGCGCGCTCGACGCCCGAGCTCATCGTCGAGAAGCTCGCCGGCGAGTCCGATGCCGCGTTCTACGACCGGCTGCTGGAGAAGTTCGAGTAAGGGAGCCACGGTGACGATGGTAACGCCGGCTTATGGCTCCCGCACCGAGTCACCGCGCGTTACCGGTCGGCTAGGTGGTACATGTCCAAGGGCCGGGCTCGCGTCCTCCCGTCCATGGTGAAAGCATTCGAATGTAGCCTGGCGGACTGTTCGTTCGAAGTACGCTCCGAGGACGAGGGCGAGATCGTCTCGATGGTCAGGGAGCACGCCCAGAACGTCCACGGGATGTCGATGAACGAGGGCGATATCAAGAGCAACATGACGGAGATGCACTGACGACGGCGACGACCCCACGTCAGCCGCCGCGGCCGAATTCGTGCGTCTGACGCGAGTCTGCCGAAGGACTAAGTACTCGGCGTAGCGTGGTGAAAGTGATGGCTGAGGACCCTCCAGACGAGGGAATGTTGGGCTGGGACGAGTCGGTCTTCCGCAACGAGCGGGTGTTCGAGATCGACTACGTCCCCGAGACGTTCAAACACCGCGAGACCCAGACCCAGAGCCTGCAGTACGTCCTCCGTCCCGCAGTCCGGGGGTCCCGGCCCCTCAACGCCGTCGTCCGTGGGCCGCCCGGCACCGGGAAGACCACGGCCGTCCAGAAGCTCTTCTCGGAGCTCCAGGCCGAGACCAGCGACGTGCGCACCGTCCGGGTGAACTGCCAGATGAACGCGACGCGCTACTCGGTGTTCTCCCGGCTGTTCGAGGGGATGTTCGACTACGAGCCGCCCGCGTCGGGCATCTCGTTCAAGAAGCTGTTCTCGCAGGTGACCGAGCGTCTCGTCGACGAGGACGAGGTGCTCGTCGTCGCGCTCGACGACGTGAACTACCTGTTCTACGAGAGCGAGGCCTCCGACACGCTGTACTCGCTGCTCCGGGCCCACGAGGAGCACTCCGGCGCGCGCATCGGCGTCATCGTCATCTCGTCGGACCCGAACCTCGACGTGATGGACGAACTGGACTCCCGCGTGCAGTCCGTCTTCCGCCCCGAGGACATCTACTTCCCGCCGTACGACGAGGGCGAAATCGTCGAGATCCTCCGCGAGCGCGTCAAACGCGGCTTCCAGGACGACGTGATCCCGGCACCGATACTCGACCTCGTCGCCGAGTTCACCGCCGAGACGGGCGATCTCCGCGTCGGCATCGACCTGCTCCGACGGGCCGGCCTCCACGCCGAGATGCGCGCCGCCCGCACGGTCGAGGAGCAGGACGTCAAAGCCGCCTACGAGAAGTCGAAGTACGTCCACCTCCGGCGCTCGCTGGAGGGCCTGAGCGAGTCCGAGCTCGCCCTCGTCGAGGTCATCGCCGAGTGCGAGGGCGAACGCGCCGGCGACGTGTACGAGACGTTCCACGAGCGCACCGGGCTCGGCTACACGCGGTACTCGGAGATCGTCAACAAGCTCGACGACCTCGGCATCGTCGAGACGGAGTACGCCGAGGTCGAGGGTCGCGGCCGGTCGCGGGAGCTGACGCTCGAGTACGACCGGGAAGCCGTGCTCGACCGGCTGTAGGTCCGGTTTTCCGTGTTTCTGGTTTGTCGGTGCGTTCGGTAGCCAGCGCTGTCTGTGACCTGAAAAGGTTTACAAATATTGTAAACCCACGGTCGCCATCGACGACCGACCAACCGGGTGGCGCGCGGTCTGGCGAGCGTGTCGAGCGAAGCGAGACCGCGAGCAGACGCTCGTGCGAGGGACGAGGAGCACAGCGCCAGCGAGCACCGCAGGAGGCTGGGGAGGATGGAGGGCGGTCGCGGTGCGGGCGGGATTGAAAGGGGCGGCAGGCTACGCGGACCCGGACGACGCAAGCACCGCAAGAATGAGGAGCGCAGCGAGTCCTGGGAGCGTAGCCTGACGGGGCTTTCTGGCTGTTGCCGGAATCAGAGAGTCCAACCCCTGTCCGACGAACGGCCCACATACACGGACTCACACGCTGACCGAAGGCTTTTGCCCGACTAACAGAAACGAACTCCCATGGCAGCCGAATCCCGCCATCGAGGTATCGCAGGCAAGCGCGGTCGTCGCGACACCCTGGGGTTCGGCTTTTTTGCGTCGGCGTGAGCGCGGCGGACTCGGCAATCGGCTAACAACTCGCCGACGGCCGACGAAATCGCGCGCTCGTCCGGAATAGCTAACTGCAAGACGCGAGCATCCACCACCAATGCAACTACCAGGGACACAGGTTTCGGTGCTCGAAGCCGCGAGCGCCACCGACGCGAGGTCGGTGTCCGCGCTGGCCGACGAGCTCGGGGCGAAACCCGAGACGGTCGTCGGCGCGGTGTTCGAGCTGGAGGATAGAGGCCTCCTCACGGTCGAGGAGCGAACCGAGGAGCGAGTCGCACTCACCGACGAGGGCGAGGCGTACGTCGAGTCGGGCCTGCCGGAGGTCCGGCTGTACCGGGCCGCGGTCGAGGCCGGGGCCGGCGACGGGTCGGTCTCGATGGGGCAGGTCATCGGGGCCTCGGGGCTCGAGGGCGGCGCGGTCGACATCGCGCTGGCGAACTACGCCCGGAAGGGGTACGGAGCCATCGAGTCGGGCGAGCTGACCGCCGACCCGGACGCCGACCCCGACGCGGACGCGGAGGCGACGGTGCTGGCCGCGCTCGCCGACGGGCGCGTGGACGCCGACGATATCGAGGCATCGGTGCGCGAGCAGCTGGTGAGCCGCGACCTCGTCACCGTCTCGGAGTCGACGGAACGCCTGGTCACGCTGACCGACGAGGGCGTGACGGCGCTGATGGAGGGCGTCGAGGCGGCCGAGACGGTCGGCCAGCTCACGCCCGAACTGCTCACCAGCGGCGAGTGGCAGGACGTCGAGTTCGCCGAGTACAACGTCGAGGCCGACGCGGAGACGCGCTACGGCGGCAAGAAGCACATCCTGCGCCAGACCGCGGACCGCGTGAAGGACACCCTCGTCGGGATGGGCTTTTCGGAGATGGAGGGCCCGCACGCCGACGCGGAGTTCTGGATCAACGACTGCCTGTTCATGCCCCAGGACCACCCGGCCCGGACGCACTGGGACCAGTTCGCCCTGGACGTGCCGCCGATGCAGGACCTCCCCGAGGACCTCGTCGCGCGGGTCGAGGACGCCCACCGGAACGGCGTCGGCGAGGACGGCGACGGCTACCACTCGCCGTGGACCGAGGACGTCGCCCGCGGCGTGGACCTGCGGGGACACACCACCTCGCTGTCGATGCGCTACCTGTCGGGCCACGCCCAGGGCGAGCTGGAGCCGCCGCAGCGGTACTTCTCGGTGGAGAAGGTGTACCGGAACGACACGCTCGACGCGACCCACCTGCTGGAGTTCTTCCAGATCGAGGGCTGGGTGATGGCCGAGGATCTCTCCGTTCGGGACCTGATGGGCACGTTCACGGAGTTCTACGAGCAGTTCGGCATCACCGACCTGGAGTTCAAGCCCCACTACAACCCGTACACGGAGCCGAGCTTCGAGCTGTTCGGCGAGCACCCCGAGACGGGCGAGATCGTCGAGATCGGGAACTCGGGCATCTTCCGCGAGGAGGTGCTCCGCCCGCTCGGCGTCGACTGCGACGTGATGGCCTGGGGGCTCGCGCTGGAGCGCCTGCTGATGCTCACCCACGGCTTCGAGGACATCCGCGACGTGCACGGGACGCTCGTCGACCTCGACTTCCTGCGTTCCGAGGAGGTGGTGCACTGATGCCCGTCGTCGACGTCGACCCCGACGCGCTGCGCCGGCTCACCGGCCACGACGAGAAGGACGACGACGAGCTGAAGCGGGACCTGTTCGGCCTCGGGCTCGAGTTCGAGGGCGAGACCGAGGACGGCGAGTTCCAACTCGAGTTCGCACCGGACCGGCTCGACCGGCTCTCCGTCGAGGGCGTCGCGCGCAGCCTGCGCTACCAGTACGGCGACGACCGCGGCGTCTACGTCCCGAACACGAACGACGCCGACTGGACCATCGAGGTGGATTCGTCGGTGCCCGACGAGCGGCCGTTCGTCACCGGCGCGGTCGTCCGGAACGTGAGCCTCGACGACGCCGCGCTCGACTCGCTCATCCAGCTGCAGGAGAAGCTCCACGCGACGATGGGGCGCAAGCGCGTCAAGGGAGCCATCGGTATCCACGACCTGACGATGCTGAAGGGGAAGCTCGCCAGCGACGAGGGCGGCAACAGCATCCAGTACGTCGGCGTCGAGCCCGACGGGGACACGTTCGTTCCGCTCGACAGCGACCGCGAGCTCACCCCGGGCGAGGTGCTGACCGAGCACCAGACCGGGCGGGAGTACGCCGACATCGTCGCCGACTACGGACGCTACCCCGCCATCTACGACGACATCGGGCTGTTCTCGTTCCCGCCGGTCATCAACGGCCGCCGGACCGAGGTCAGCACCGACTCGCGGGACCTGTTCGTCGAGATGACCGGCACCGACCAGTGGACCATCGACAAGATGCTGAACATCGTCTGCTACGCGCTCGACGCCCGCGGCGCGACCGTCGAGGAGGTCACCGTCGACTACCCCGACGACCCCGTCTACAGCGACGACAGCATCGAGCGCGTCGACCCCGGCGTCGACCTCGTGCGTCCGGACCTCTCGACCAGCGAGAAGCACGTCACGCACGACCGCATCGAGGGACTGCTCGGCGTCAACCTCGACCCCGACGAGGTCGTCGACCTGCTCGAACGTTCGGGGCTCGACGCGACGACGGACGAAACCGACAACGGGACCCTCGCCTACGCGGTCGACGTCCCGCCGTACCGCGTCGACGTGCTCCACCCGCTCGACCTCGTCGACGACGTGGGCCGCGCGTACGGCTTCAACGAGCTGGAGCCCCAGTACCCCGAGGTCGGCACCGTCGGCGGCCGCCACGACCGCTCCAACCTGGAGGACGCCGTGCGCGACCAGCTCGTCGGCCTCGGCTTCACCGACCTGCTCAACTTCCACATGACCAACGAGGAAGAGAACTACGAGCGGATGCGCGTCCACCCCGACGAGCACGACTGCGTCGGCGCGGGCGAGCCCGTCACCATCACCGAACCCTACAGCGAGGACTACACGATGGTCCGCTCGTGGGCGCTCCCGTCGCTCGCGATGGTGCTGGAGAACAACACCCACCGCTCGTATCCGCAGGACATCGCCGAGGTCGGCTTCGCCGCCGAGTACGACGCGGGCGAGGACACCTACGTCGCCGAGCGCCACACCGTCGCCGGCGCGCTCGCCCGCCACGACGCCTCCTACGAGGACGCCAAGGCCGTGCTGCAGTCGCTCGCGCGTGACTTCGATGTGACGCTGGCAACACCGCCGACTGACCATCCCTCGTTCATCGACGGCCGGACGGCGTCGGTCGTGATAGATGGTGAGGAAGTCGGTGTCGTCGGGGAGCTCCATCCGGCAGTGCTGGTCGAACACGACCTCGAACTGCCCGTCGTCGCGTTCGAGTTCGAACTCGACGCGCTGAACTAACTCGTATCTCTTGTCGGGTTTTCTGTCGTTTGGTTCGATGGTCTGGTTTCGGTTGTGGGAACGGCTGGTGACGACGACAGCCAGAACGCCCCTGCTCGCTCGACTCCCGGGACCGCGCGAGACTCCTCCGTCGTCTCGCTGGCTTCCGCTCGCTCGCTCACGGGGACACCCGACAGCGACGAACCGCACCTCGTGCCTCCCCAGCCGATTCGCTCGGTCGCAGGCTCCCCGTTCGCAGTCGCGGTTCTCGCTCGCTCGCGCTCACTCCGAACCGCGCACCGCTCGCGCAGTCTCGCCAGTCGCGCGCCACGTGGATAACTCAGAAATCGACGCAAGCTAGTTTAGAGGTCAGCACCGACGGCGTCCTCGACGGAGTCGAAGCCGTCGCGTTCGAGCAGGGCGAGCAGGCCCTCGTTGATGTCGCGGGCGAGGCCCGGCCCCTCGTAGACCAGTGCGGTGTAGAGTTGGACGAGGGAGGCACCGGCGCGGATCTTCCGGTAGGCGTCCTCGGCCGAGGCGACGCCGCCGACGCCGACGACGGGGACGTCCACGCGCTCGGCGACGAAGCGGACCATCTCGGTGGCGTCCGCCTCGATGGGAGCACCGGAGAGCCCGCCCGTCTCGCTCGCGTTCGGGTGTGTGAGCGAGTCAGGGCGCTCTGTCGTGGTGTTCGCGGCGACGACGCCGTCGAGGCCGAACTCCTCGACGAGGTCGAGCGCGGTCTCGACGGCGGGCTCGGGCAGGTCCGGCGAGAGCTTCACGAGGAGGGGGTCCGCGCCGGCGTCGACGAGTTCGCCGAGAATGGCGGCCATCTCGTCGCGGTTCTGGAGGTCGCGGAAGCCCTCCGAGTTCGGGCAGGAGACGTTGACGACACAGAAGTCCGCGGCGTCACCGACGCGCTCGTAGGTGTAGCGGTAGTCCGCGGGTGCCTCCTCCGTGGGCGTGTGCTCGGACTTCGCGAGGTTGACGCCGACGGGGACGTCCGGGAGATCGGACTCGCGGAGGCGGCGGCCGACGCGGTCCGCACCCTGGTTGTTCAGCCCCATGCGGTTGATGATCGCGCGGTCGCTCGGCAGGCGGAACAGGCGCGGGCGCGGGTTCCCGGGCTGGGCCTCGGCGGTGACGCCGCCGACCTCGACGTGGCCGAAGCCCAGCGCGGCCACCGCGCGCGGGACCTCCGCGTTCTTGTCGAAGCCCGCGGCGACGCCGACCGGGTTCGGGAACGACTGGCCGAAGGCGTCGACCGCGAGCCTGTCGTCTGCGACGGTGTAGCGACGTGCGAGGAGACGCTCTAGCGGCGTCCCCTGAACGGCGGACAGCCCCCGGTGGACGGTCCGGTGGGCGGTCTCGGCGTCCAGACGAAACAGCAACGGTCTCGCGACGTCGTACGCGTCCATATGTCGGGAAGCGGCGCGGCTGCGGGTAAATCTCTCGAAACAGCCGTGGGGGATGGTACGGCGTTAGAACTCGTGTTCGACTTCGTCTTGGTCCGCCTTCTGGATGATTATCTTGTCCTCGCGCACGCGAACGAACACCTCGTCGCCGATGTCCATGCCCGCGACTGCGAGCTCGTCTTCGTGGAGGTTGATGTGGACGTTGTGGTATTCGCCGTTCTCGTCTTTGGCACCACTCGGACTCAACTTCTTTTTCCGTACCATCGCGGTAGTCTATCTCGTGTGTTCGCCATAGGATATACTTAAGTGTTTTCTACGTCTCGACGGGCGAGAGCGCCGCGGGCGAGAGTTTGGGCGGGGTGAAACCGGCGGAAATCGGGCCTTCGGGCGACAGAATGGACCCCCGAACGGGGGGCTATATATAAACACATCGTCGCCGTCCCCCGTTTTTTGGGATATATTTATGGTGGGGCATGCGCTCAATGAGCATGGAGGGACAATCATGGTACGTGAAGATGGTAAGCGAAACTTCGCGCTGCGCGAGGACAGTGGTGAGGAGAGCGTCTTCTCAGGCAACACCCCACGGCAGGCCGCACTGAAGGCCGCCCGCCGACTCGACCCCGCATCGAGCGAGGGCGACGCGGATCGCACCGAGATCCGGCTCCGCGAGAAAGGGACCGACAAGGTACACATCTACGACGGCTGGGCCTGGAACGAGACCGCGCCCGACGACAAACCCGACTGGATGCCCGAGGAGATCACGGAGGCGAACGTCTCGAAGAAGGGTATCGAGCACCTCGAGGACTGAGCAGACGCGCTTTCCTCACTCACACGTGCGTCCGCACGTGTGAAACAAATACATCCTATTTGGTCCGTATCGTGAGCGAGTAGTCCGCAGGCTCGAAAGGCGTTTGTGAGCGGAGCGTCGAGTGGAAGGTGCGCGGTTCTATCCCGACCAGACCGGACGCACACGCGAGGGATGACCGGTCGGCCTCCGCCCGCGCGACATCGTTCTGCGACGCGCAACGAGTACGACAAGCAGTCTCACGTCATGTGGTTCACACTCTGCCGGCGGTTCGACGGCCTTAAGTGTGTCATCCCGCTTCGATAGAATGCAAACGACGTGGCGCGACGCGCCACTCCCTCCGGCCGCGATCCGGCTCGGAGGCAGGAACGTCTCCGGTGCTCTCCGGGCGACGGTTCGCCTCGGTTCGAAGGCCTTATGTACTACACGAGGTCTCCGATACTAATGCAACCGCCCGCCGACATCGTCGTCGGCGTTGGCACGAACCGACGCCCTTATACGTTACAGGGCATTCGGATACGAACGCGAAAGACGACGCGATTTGGGACACGTTCAACTCGTGTCCCAGTCACGGACCAACGTTCGAGGGGCCGTCCTCGGAGAACGACTCCGATGGGTTTAATAGGGCTTCTCGACAACGTTCAGGTCCGTAAGGAAATGAGGATTCCACCCCTGCGGTCCGCCGTACACGATGGAATCTGATGTTAGCCTTGGTAGTTCGGTGACGCTCGATCGGCCATGCCGATTGGCTCACCGGACTCGGACCACGCAATGTGATATGGATACACCGTTCACACGGTGTACCCGCCAAGCCCCCCGAGCTTACGCTCGGGAGCATTCCGGTTGATCCTGCCGGAGGTCATTGCTATTGGAGTTCGATTTAGCCATGCTAGTCGCACGAGTTCACACTCGTGGCAGATAGCTCAGTAACACGTGGCCAAACTACCCTATGGAGGACCATAACCTCGGGAAACTGAGGCTAATAGTCCATACGGCTCTCTCCCTGGAACTGGGTTGAGCTCGAAACGCTACGGCGCCATAGGATGTGGCTGCGGCCGATTAGGTAGACGGTGGGGTAACGGCCCACCGTGCCAATAATCGGTACGGGTTGTGAGAGCAAGAGCCCGGAGACGGAATCTGAGACAAGATTCCGGGCCCTACGGGGCGCAGCAGGCGCGAAAACTTTACACTGCACGACAGTGCGATAAGGGAACTCCAAGTGCGAGGGCATAGAGCCCTCGCTTTTCTGTACCGTAGGGTGGTACAGGAATAAGAGCTGGGCAAGACCGGTGCCAGCCGCCGCGGTAACACCGGCAGCTCGAGTGATGACCGATATTATTGGGCCTAAAGCGTCCGTAGCTGGCCGAGAGGGTCCGTCGGGAAATCTGCTCGCTCAACGAGCAGGCGTCCGGCGGAAACCAATCGGCTTGGGACCGGAAGACCTGAGGGGTACGTCTGGGGTAGGAGTGAAATCCCGTAATCCTGGACGGACCACCGGTGGCGAAAGCGCCTCAGGAAGACGGATCCGACAGTGAGGGACGAAAGCTGGGGTCACGAACCGGATTAGATACCCGGGTAGTCCCAGCTGTAAACGATGCTCACTAGGTGTGGCACTGGCTACGAGCCAGTGCTGTGCCGTAGGGAAGCCGTGAAGTGAGCCGCCTGGGAAGTACGTCCGCAAGGATGAAACTTAAAGGAATTGGCGGGGGAGCACTACAACCGGAGGAGCCTGCGGTTTAATTGGACTCAACGCCGGACATCTCACCAGCTCCGACAATGTGCAGTGACAGTCAGTGTGATGAGCTTACTTGAGCCATTGAGAGGAGGTGCATGGCCGCCGTCAGCTCGTACCGTGAGGCGTCCTGTTAAGTCAGGCAACGAGCGAGACCCGCACTCCTAATTGCCAGCATAGGCCTTCGGCCTGATGGGTACATTAGGAGGACTGCCAGTGCTAAACTGGAGGAAGGAACGGGCAACGGTAGGTCAGTATGCCCCGAATGAGCTGGGCTACACGCGGGCTACAATGGCCGAGACAGTGGGATGCAACCCCGAGAGGGGGCGCTAATCTCCGAAACTCGGTCGTAGTTCGGATTGTGGGCTGAAACTCGCCCACATGAAGCTGGATTCGGTAGTAATCGCCTCTCAGAAGGAGGCGGTGAATACGTCCCTGCTCCTTGCACACACCGCCCGTCAAAGCACCCGAGTGAGGTCCGGATGAGGCCCGGCAACGGGTCGAATCTGGGCTTCGCAAGGGGGCTTAAGTCGTAACAAGGTAGCCGTAGGGGAATCTGCGGCTGGATCACCTCCACAGATCGGGACCAGACGATACGTCTGGCCCACCTTTGGCGTCCGAGTCCCGAGCCGTCGTCCTGCCCGATCGAGCACCTTTGAACTACCAAGGCTAACGCAGACCCCCGAGAGGGGGTGGGCCCATAGCTCAGTGGTAGAGTGCCTCCTTTGCAAGGAGGATGCCCTGGGTTCGAATCCCAGTGGGTCCATGTCGTCCGGGTTGCGAATCGCTCCCCTTAAGTGTGGGAGACCGATACGACAATCCGGACAACGAACCGATGCACCACCCCGTGCAAGCGCGGGTGGGAAGGGTCGAACGTAACCCAGCTTACACTCCTGGGTCACGTTATGACACCGTGTGTACGCGCAATCCAGGCGTCCACTGGACCATTCCGGGTCACAGTGAACGTCCCATATAACGTGGCTACTCTGCCACCTGATGGATAGCTCGGCTCAAGAGCCGACGAAGGA